>NZ_JBWKUZ010000014.1:0-139221 GCF_059421435.1 Janthinobacterium sp. GW821-FHT03A03
ACTGCGTCGAAACCCTTGTTCCATCGGACACTCCTTCTCTGTAACGAAAAAGTGTCAACTTATTCCAGGACGGGTCAGTGCATAAAAAAAGGGCAGAACCAGCGGTTCTGCCCTTTGTATTTAAAAACAAAGTAGCCTGAAAAATGTTCAGGGCTAGGCGCCTTGCTGCAGGCAGTACGAATGTACGGCCAGGCAAGGCAACAACGCCATGGACTTTTTCTCAGGTTCCTTTAGACACTGAGCATCATTAAACTGGCGTTTCCGCCCGCTGCCGTCGTATTTACGCACAGCGCCCGTTCAGCGACCAGGCGCCACAGGGGGATGACATCGTCCTGCGTCGTGGCGATGGTGCTCACCAGGGCCCCTTCCCGGGCCGCCAGCAGCGGTTTGAGCTGGCCATCGAGACTCGGCTCGATCATGGCGATCTGGAAATCCTGCTTGACCGACTCCAGGCTGCTGACGACCTGGATGCGGTCCTTCAGCGCGGCCGGCAAGTCACCCGGGATCAGGTCCGGCGCTTGCGCCAGCACCAGGGCCTGGTTACCGGTGGCCAATACCGCCGCCAGCTGGTTCATCAAGGTGCCGGAGGTGGCTGCCGCGCACAAGATCGTGCCGCGGGCGGCAAAGCTCAGCGTATTGCGCTCGCCCGTCGGGCCTGGCAAGACGGTGGTGCTGCCCAACAAGGTAGTGCGCGCGTATTCCTGCGCCAGTTGCTGCACCTGGTCGTGGCCGTGCATCTTGGCCCATACGGTCAGCGCGTCGAGCGCCGGCGGCGCCTGGCGCTGGTGCTGCGCGCCGGCCGGCGCATTGCGCTGCAGGCGTTTCAGGTACAGGGGGCCGCCCGCCTTCGGACCGGTGCCCGACTTGCCTTCGCCGCCGAACGGCTGCACGCCGACGACGGCGCCGACGATGTTGCGGTTCACATAAATATTGCCCACGTGCGCGCGTTTGGTGATGAAGCCGATGGTTTCATCAATGCGCGTATGGATGCCCAGGGTCAAGCCGTAACCGCTGTCGTTGATCGATTGCACCAGTTGCGGCAGTTCGGACCGCTTGTAGCGGATCACGTGCAGTACGGGGCCGAAGACTTCCTGCGTCAATTGCGCCAGCGACTTGATTTCCAGCACGGTCGGGGCGACGAACGTGCCTTTCACGGTCGGTAAATCGAGCGAATAATGGTCGATGGCCATGGTTTTCATCTTGTTGATGTGCGCCAGCAGATTACTTTGCGCTTCCGCGTCGATGACGGGGCCGATATCGGTGGCCAGGCGGTCAGGATTGCCAACGCGCAATTCCTGCATGGCGCCTTTCAGCATGTGAATGGTCTTGTCGGCGATTTCCGTTTGCAGGAACAGCACGCGCAAGGCCGAGCAGCGCTGGCCGGCGCTGTCGAAGGCGGACGACATCACGTCCTGCACCACCTGTTCCGGCAGGGCCGACGAATCGACGATCAGGGCGTTCTGGCCGCCCGTTTCGGCGATTAGGGGAAGGTCGATGCCTTCGGCCACGGCGCGCGCGGTCAGGTTGCGGTTGATCAATTGCGCCACTTCCGTGGAACCCGTGAAAATCACGCCTTTCACGCGCGCATCATTGCACAGGCCGGCGCCGACGACTTCTCCGCTGCCGGGCAAGAACTGCAGCGCGCCGCGCGGCACGCCCGCCGCATGCAGCAGCTGCACGGCGCGGTGGGCGATCAGCGGCGTTTGCTCGGCCGGCTTGGCCAGCACCACGTTGCCGGCGGCCAGGGCGGCGGCCAGCTGGCCCGTAAAGATGGCCAGCGGGAAATTCCACGGGCTGATGCAGGTGACGGGACCGAGCGCCACGGTATTGGGCGCGTGTTCCACCTGCGCTGCGTAATAGCGCAGGAAGTCGACGGCTTCGCGGATTTCCGCGATCGCGTTCGGCAGCGACTTGCCCGCTTCGCGCACGGCCAGGGCCATCAGCTCGATGTGGTGTTCCTCGAACAGGTCGGCGGCGCGCAGCAAGGCTAGTGCGCGCAGCGACGGCTCCGTTGTCTGCCATTCCATGGCGTAGGCGCTGGCGCTGGCCAGGGCCGTTTCCACGTCGGCCGGCGCCGCTCCCATGACCTTGCCGACGACATCGTCGTGCTGGGCCGGATTGTGGATCACTTGCGTTGGCGTATTCAGGCTGACGGCGCCGTCGATCAGCGGTCCCGCCTGCCATTGCTGCTGCTGCGCCAGGCCGGCGGCCAGGGCGCGCAAGGTGTCTTCATTCGACAGGTCCAGGCCGGCCGAGTTCCTGCGCTCGCTGCCAAACATGTCCAGCGGCAGCGGGATCGACGGGTGCGGCAAGCCGCCCTGCAGGCGCGCCTGTTCCAGCGGATCGCGGATCAGGCTGTCGATGGCCACGCTTTCGTCGACGATCTGGTTGACGAAGGACGAGTTGGCGCCGTTTTCCAGCAGCCGGCGCACCAGGTAGGCCAGCAGGGTTTCATGCGAGCCGACGGGCGCGTAGATGCGGCAAGGCTTGTCCAGGTTGGCCGGGCCGACGACCTGGTCGTACAGGGTTTCGCCCATGCCGTGCAGGCACTGGAATTCGTAGTCGGTAACGCCGTCGCGTTTCGCCCAGGTAAAGATGGTCGACAGGGTTTGCGCATTGTGCGTGGCAAATTGCGGGTAGATCAGGCTGCTGGCGTCCAGCAGTTTTTGCGCGCAGACGAGGTAAGACACGTCCGTGTAGACCTTGCGCGTGTAGACGGGATAGCCTTCCTGGCCGTCGACCTGGGCGCGTTTGATTTCCGCATCCCAATATGCGCCCTTGACCAGGCGCACCATGAACTTGCGGCCGCTGCGGCGCGCCAGGTCGATCAGGAAATCGATGGCGAACGGGCAGCGCTTCTGATACGCCTGCACCACGTAGCCGATGCCGTCGAAGCCGGCCAGGTCCGGATCAAAAGCGAGGGCTTCCATCAGGTCCAGCGACAGTTCCAGGCGGTCCGTTTCTTCCGCATCAATGTTGAAGCCGATGTTGTACTGTTTTGCCAGCAACAGCAGCGCTTTGACTTTCGGCAACAGTTCTTCCATGACGCGGGCGCGCTGGGCGCGGCTGTAGCGCGCGTGCAGGGCCGACAGTTTTACGGAAATGCCGGGGCCGTTCTTGATGCCGCGCCCGTTCGACGCCTTGCCGATGGCGTGGATCGCCGTTTCGTACGAGGCGTAGTAGCTGGCCGCGTCGGCTTGCGTCAGGGCCGCCTCGCCCAGCATGTCGTACGAGTAGCGGTAGCCGCGCGTTTCATTCTCGCGGCTGTTTTTTAACGCTTCCTCGATGGTCTGGCCCGTGACGAACTGGTTGCCCAGCATGCGCATGGCCAGGTCGACGCCCTTGCGTATCAGCGGCTCGCCGCCTTTGGCGATGAGCTTGGTCATGGCCGAGCCGAGGCCCGATTCGCTGCTGGTACTGACCAGTTTGCCCGTGATCAGCAAGCCCCAGGTGGCGGCGTTGACGAACAGCGACGGCGATTCGCCCAGGTGCTTGCGCCAGTCGCCCTTGCTGATTTTGTCGGCGATCAGGCGATCGGCCGTTTGACTGTCGGGTATACGCAACAGCGCTTCGGCCAGGCACATCAGCGCAACACCCTCTTCCGATGATAGCGAGAACTCATGCATCAGCGCATCGACGCCGGAAGCGCGCGTGCGTTTCTGGCGCACGGCCGACACCAGCCGGTGCGCCAGGGCCTGGCCTGCGGCCGTCGTTTCGGTGCTGCTGGCGCGCACTTGTTGCAACAGCCACTGCACGGCGGAAACCTCATCGCGCCTATAGGCGGCGGTGATGGCGGCGCGTTGTGGCGTCGCTTCGGGCAGGATTTCCGCCTGGAGCGCGGCAAAGGGAATCGGGGTAAAAGCCGAGGGGCCTGCAGGGTGCATAAGTGCTCTTTACAAGGAAAAAGGGGACGAAAACGCCCGCCATGCCTGCTCTTTTTTGGTGCAAAAAAATACAGAAAGTCGGACGTTAAGATGATTCGATTGTAAAGGGGATTCTTATGGATTAATTCTGGTAATACAGGGGACTAGCAATAGATAGTTTTTGATGCGACAATTTAACCAAATAATATTAATTTGGGGGTGATGGAAATGCTGGACAAGATCAGTAAGAAAATCTTGATGGAATTGCAGAGCGATGGACGCATCAGCAATGTGGAGCTGGCCGCGCGCGTGAACCTGTCGCCGGCCGCCTGCCTGGAGCGCGTGCGCAAATTGCACGAATCCGGTTACATCATGGGCTATACGGCCCAGTTGAACCCGCAGCTGCTCGACGTGTCGCTGCTGGTGTTCATCGAAGTGGTGCTCGATCGCACGACACCGGAAGTGTTCGACGCCTTCAAGCATAGCGTACAAATCATTCCAGAGGTACTGGAATGTCATATGGTGGCCGGCGGTTTTGATTACCTGGTCAAGGCGCGCGTCAAGGACATGGCCGCTTACCGCGAATTCCTGGGCAAGACGCTGTTGCAAAAAGGTGTGCGGGAAACCCACACTTATGCCGTCATGGAAGAGGTCAAAAACACCACCAAGTTGCCGATTAAGTGACCGCGGTGTAGTGCTCCCGTTTTTCTGATTGAGCTATCGGAACAAATGTTGTAGGGTAGAACTACAATTCTGCCATCCGGTAGCCGCCTGAAACGACGCGCAGACGTCAGGTTCAGGGTGCAAAATGGGCAATCGTGCCCATGCGCATACGGTTATGGCCTCTCCCCTGGCGGGAGGGGCGACGGGTTCTCGCAGCGGGGGACAAATGAAGCAGTTGCAGCATCAGCTGGTGCGTTTCTTTGTATTCACTGTTCTGGCCATGGCCGTGGCTTGTTGCCTGGCCTATCTGCTGCTGGCGCTGGGCGGCGGCGAGCATCCGTATCTGATTGCCTGCGTGGCGGCCGTTACGGGCGCCGCGCTGCTGGCCTTTGCCGGACGCCCGCGCGGCGAAGGGGGGTTGCACGCGTTTTCCGGCACAGTCGGGCACGCCATTGACGCCATCATGATCGGCGCGGCGGAAACGTCGTATTTTGTCGATTCCGTCAAACAGAAGGTGGACCTGGACGTGCGCACGGCCAGCGAGATCGCCGACAGTTCCGGACAGAACGCCATGATGACGGAAAAGATCGCCGCCAATGCGGAACGGGCCGCCAAGGTGGCCGCCGGCGTGCGCGTGGAAAGCGTGGCGGCGCGCGCCGAAGTGGATCAGGGCTTGCGCCGCATCAATAAAGCACGCGAAGAAGCGCAAGGCGCCTCCAGCGCCATGCTGGGCCTGCAGGAAAAATCCAGACGCATCACGGGTTTTACGGAAGCCATTTCCGATATTTCCGCGCGCACCAACTTGCTGGCGCTGAACGCCGCCATCGAAGCGGCGCGCGCCGGCGAGCACGGCCGTGGTTTTGCCGTGGTGGCCGGCGAAGTGCGGCAACTGGCGCAGCGCACCAAGGAAGCGTCCGATGAAATCAGCGTGATGGTGCGCGAAATCAATGAACAGGCGGAAAAAGCCGCGCAAGGCATGACGGCGTTGGCCACCGGCGTGACGGAGGCGGCGCGCAATGTGGAAAGCGTGCATGGCTCGCTCAGCCATATCGAGGAATCCTCGGGCGTGTCCGAGGACGAGATCGGGCAAATCGCCCGCGCCTCGCGCGAACACGTCGACACGACGCAGCTGATCGCCGACGCCATCCTGAAAATCCGCGACAGCATGCTGTCGACGAATGCCGAATTGCCGCGCGCCACGCAGTCGGCCATGGCCCTGGCCGAGCGGGCTGAAGTGATCGCCGGCGCCCTCGGCGAAGCCGGCGTGGCCACGCCGCATGATGAGATCCGCGAGGCCGCCCAGCGCGCCGCGCGCGAGGTGGGCAAATTGTTCGAGCAGGCGATCGCCTCGGGCCGCATCACGCGCGAAGCCCTGTTCGACCGCCATTACCGCCCCATCCCGAACACCAATCCGCCCAAGCACAACACGAAATTCGACGCCTTTACGGACAAGGTGCTGCCGGA
This sequence comes from Janthinobacterium sp. GW821-FHT03A03, assembly GCF_059421435.1. Lineage (NCBI taxonomy): Bacteria > Pseudomonadati > Pseudomonadota > Betaproteobacteria > Burkholderiales > Oxalobacteraceae > Janthinobacterium > Janthinobacterium sp. GW821-FHT03A03. The sequence continues at coordinate 5,991 of NZ_JBWKUZ010000014.1, forward strand.
CCTGCAGGAAGGCGTGCTGGCGGCATTGCCCCACCTGGCGTATGCGGGCGCCGTCGACAACAATGGATACTTTCCGACGCACAACAAGAAGTTTTCGCGGCCGCTGACGGGCGACTACGCCACCGATATCATTAACAACCGTACCAAGCGCATCTTCAGCGACCGCACGGGCAAGCGCTGCGGCAGCAACACGAAGCCGTTCCTGTTGCAAACCTATAAACGCGACACGGGCGAAGTCATGCACGACTTGTCCGTGCCGATCCACGTCGAGGGCAAGCACTGGGGCGGTTTCCGCATCGGCTACCGCTCCAGCAATCACGCATGAAAAAAGCCTGATGCATGTGCATCAGGCTTCCCTTTGACCCATCTCAGCCTTACTCAATATGCGGTTTCGGCGCCACGCCGCCGCCGGCCGCCGTGGCTGAGCGCAGGGTCGGCGTATTCATTTCTTCGAGGTGGTTGCGCAGCCATTTGTGGGCCGGGCTGCGGGCGTCGCGTTCATGCCACAGCATGTCCAGGTGGACGGCCGGCAAGGCAAACGGCAAATCCTTGTACAGCAAGGACTCCGTCATGCCCGTCGAGGCGATCAGGTGGCGCGGCAAAACCGTGATCAGGTCGGAATTGGCGACCACGCGCCCGGCCGTGAAGAACTGGTTCACCGTCAACAGGATGCGCCGTTCGCGGTGGATCTGCGCCAGCGCCTCGTCGACGAGGCCGTGGGCGCGGCCGGAAAAGCTCACCAGCAGGTGATTTGCCGCGCAGTAATTATCCAGATTGAGTTCCACTTTCGCCAGCGGGTGGCCGCGCCGCATCACGCAGACATATTTGCCGGAATATAAACGTTCATGGCGGATCGGCGAGCTGGTGTCGCTCGACAACTGCGCCGCCACGCCGGGAAAGAAGCCCACGGCCAGGTCGATGTCGCCGCGCAGCAGCATGGGACGCGGTTCGCGCGTGGTCAGCGGCATCATGCGCACGTTGACGCCCGGCGCTTCGCGTTCGATCGAGCGCATCAGCGAGGGCAGCCAGAACGCGGCCGTGGCGTCGGCCATGGCCATGCGGAAAGTGGCGTGGGTTTTCGACACGTCGAAGGTTTCCGGCGTGACGGCCGCTTCCAGGCTGGCCAGGGCCGAGCGCACGGACGGCCACAGGGCTTCGGCGCGCGGCGTGGGTTTCACGCCATACGCCGTGCGGATCAGCAATTCGTCACCGAGGCTTTCGCGCAGGCGTTTGATGGCGTTCGATACCGCCGGCTGCGTCATCGCCAGGTGGCCGGCCGCGCGCGTCAGGTTTTGTTCCGTCATGACGGCGTCGAAAACACGCAGCAAGTTCAGATCCAGCGTCAGAAAACTCATGGAAAGCCCAAGATAAAAGTTGAATTCAGATAATTAGTCAGGAGTGTAAACCGCGCCGGGCACGAATATTTTCACTCGTAAAAAAATATTACAGTTTTCCATTCACAATTCATATAATTGGTATCAAGAAATGGAATTAGATTTATATGTTGCACTGCACTATAGTACTGTCAAATTCTATAATGCACTGGAACAGTATGTCTACCTTCGCCTCCGCCCTGTACGCAGTATCCGCACCCGTGCTGGAGATTTCCCTGCTCAACACCCTGCAAATCGCCCTGGTGATCGTGGCCGTGGGCGCTTTCGCCCTGCTGTTCAAGCCTTTGCTGGTGGGCATCGCCCGCGCCATGGTGCTGGTGGTGCGTCCCAAGCTGAGCCGCGAAGAGCGTTTGGCGCGCCAGCAGATGCGCGAAGCGCAGGCGCTCAAGCGCACGCTGGGCAAGATGGATGGCGTCTCGCCGAGCAATGCCGCCGAATTGCGCGCCCTGTCGACGCGCGCATAAGCGTTAAACTGTTGCAGAAAGACAAGCCGGTGCATGCACCGGCTTTTTTTACGCCCGCGTCTTGCTTCAGGCCACCTCGCCCAGCAAATGCGCGCGCAGAGCGGTGTCGGCCGGATGGGCGCCCAGCCAGATTTTCAGCAGCGCATTGTAGAAGGCCAGATCCGGCACCTTGTCGCCCACCTGCTTGCCGTTGAGTTTGCACAACGTGCCCTCGTCCGGCAGCCAGTCCACGGTGAGAATGTCGCCCTTTTTCAGGCCCGGCACCATTTCGAACATGGCGCCGAACTGCATCGTCTGGCTCAGCAAACGCGTGCGGTCGGCCTGGTCGGAACTGCGCTTCAAGCCTTGCATGAAGGCCTGGCCCAGCTCGTCGGACGTGATATTGCGCAACATGACGATTTCGAGACGGCGCGGGCCGGGCAGCGCCAGGATGTCGTCGAGCTGGGTTTTTTTTTCCGGCAGGTACAGCGCGATCGTGTAGACCTTGAAGATGATCTTGTAGCGCACGCCGGCGCCGTTGAGCTTGAGTTCACGGCTGGCCAGTTGCACCGTCTCGTCGAGCTTGACGCCGCCCACGTCGACGGCCAGCGCCGGCTGCGCCAGGCCGGCGCACAGGCAGGCGGCAGCCAGGGAGAGGCCAAAACGGGATGTGCTGATATGCATCTTCTACCTCCGTGAAACCATGGGCTGTGGATAAGTCAGCACATAGTGTAGAACAGTTGGCAGAAGCTGGCGCCACGCAGAAGGGGCGCGGAGGGCAAGCTCAGGGCTTGGCGGCAGGCAGTTCCGCCTGCAGGCGCTCGTACTTGGCCATCAATTGCTCCGGGCTTTCGCGCCAGGCGGGATTGAATGGAATGCAGCTGACGGGGCATACTTGCTGGCATTGCGGCTCGTCAAAGTGGCCCACGCATTCGGTGCACTTGTTGGGATCGATTTCGTAGATTTCCGCACCCATGTAGATCGCATCATTCGGGCACTCGGGCTCGCAAATGTCGCAATTGATGCATTCGTCGGTGATCAGTAATGCCATGATTTCACTCTTACTTATTGCGATGATGCAGCGTTGGCGGCAATCTTGTTTTGCAGCCAGCGGTTCACCGAGGGGAAGACAAACTTGGAGACGTCGCCGCCCAGCGCCGCGATTTCGCGCACGATGGTGCCCGAAATGAACTGGTACTGGTCGGACGGCGTCAGGAACATGGTTTCGACATCGGGCAGCAGGTAGCGGTTCATGCCCGCCATCTGGAATTCGTATTCAAAGTCGGAGACGGCGCGCAAGCCGCGCACGATGACGCGCGCCTCGTGCTTGCGCACGAAATCCTTGAGCAGGCCGGAAAAGCTTTCCACCTGCACGTTCGGATAGTGACCGAGCACTTCATTGGCGATTTCCAGGCGTTCGTCGAGCGAGAAAAACGGTTGCTTGTTCTTGCTGTCGGCCACACCGACGATCAGCTTGTCAAATAGACCCGATGCGCGGCGCACCAAATCTTCATGACCGCGCGTGAGCGGATCGAATGTTCCTGGATAAACGGCTACAACCATTGCGGCTCCCTGATGATGCACCAATATAGACGCGCATTATGCCTGAAATTGGTGACCACCTTGCTGCCGCGCCTCGGGCCAGGGAGCTTTTTTGCCTCATTTATAGGCAGATTCAGGCAGTTGCCGGCACTTTGTTGTAAGTTAGCAAATGATAATAAACGGTGCCCGCCTTGTCGGCGCGGATGACTTCCCATGGCGCCATCCACTCGGGTTTTTCCAGTGCGCTGTGCTCGTCGAAGACCAGCGGCAAGCCCGATTCCGCGTAGACCATGCCGCCTTCCTTGAGCAGATTGGCGCACAGGGGCAAGACCTTGGCCAGGAAATCCTGCTGGTAAGGCGGGTCGAGGAAGATCAGGTCGTAACGCTGGCCGCGCGAGGCCAGGCCTTGCGCCGTCAGCAGGGCGTCGCCGCGCAGCAGGTGCACGTTGTCGGCGCGCAATTTCACCTTGTTCTCTTCCAGCTGGCGGATCACCGGCGTGTGCGTGTCGACCATGGTGACGGACGCGGCGCCGCGGCTGGCCGCTTCAAAACCCAGCGCGCCGCTGCCGGCGAACAGGTCCAGCACCTGGGCGTTGGACCAGTCGCCGTCGCGCAGATGATTGATCCAGTTAAAGACGGTCTCGCGCACGCGGTCCGGCGTCGGGCGCAAGCCCAGCGCCTGCAAGACAGGCAGCACGGAGCGTTTCCATTGGCCGCCGATGATGCGCACCTGGTTCGGTGGCGGTGCGTGGTGGACGGGGACTTTGGCGGGTTTTTTAATTTTCTTTTGCATGGGCATTTCTTCAATTCGGTGGCGGCCACTATAGCATATGGCCCCCTCCCCCCTGCTGGCGCTGCCTGGCTATTTGGCTTGCGTGGCCAGCGAGTTGAAATCGTCGATCCAGCCCTGCATGCGCTTGACGGCGTGGGCTTTTTGCGCCGGCGTGGCGATCTTGATCACCGTCAAAACCATCTGCGCCGTGCTGTCCTGGTAGGCGTCAAAGAAGGCTTTGCGCTCGGAGTGCTCGAGGCGCTCGAAACTGTCCCTGATCAGCGTATTGATCAGGGACACGGTGGCGTCCTTGCCGAGCTTTTCCTGCTGCACTTTCTTGACCAGGTTCAAGACATTCTGCTGGCGCCGCATGCGTTCGTCGAGCCAGATCTCATTGTCCAGCGGACGCGCGTCGGACGCCTTGCGGATGATGGCTTCCTGCTCACTGCTGAAACCGCCGAACCACAGCTCGAATTGCTCCATGGCCTTCTTGTAGCGCAGCTTCTGGCGCTTGTCCTTGTCGCCGCTCAGGTATTTCTTGCGGTAGTCGTCATTGTTCGACTTGAACTTCTTTTCCATCTGCGCAAGTTGCTCGGGCTTGAGCGAGCGGGCCAGGTCGGCCAGGTCCGGCGCCGCCTTCAGCAGCAGCGTCTGCGTGCGGTGCTTGATCTCGCCGTAGTCGGCCATCAGGTCCGCCTGCGTGATGTTGCCCTGCAACTGCTTCTGGCCCGTATGCAGGATGTCGACGTAATCCTTCAATTGCGTCTTGCGGTGCCAGTCGAACAGCTTGCCGATATCGTCGCGCACCCAGCCCTTCTGGTCGCGGTCCAGGTCGACATACGCGTTCAGCCACCAGTACAGCACGGTGTCGCCGTTGTTGTAGGCCAGGCGCAAGCCGCTGCAGCCGGCTATGACGACCAGCAAGACGGCCAGCACGGCAGTGCGAAAGCGACTGGCGAGAGGGGCTTGCGTGTTAAACTTTTTCATATTCTTAACTTAATAAATAAATACGGTCTATGAACGTTGTCATTCTCGCCGCCGGTATGGGGAAACGCATGCAGTCGGCGCTGCCAAAAGTACTGCACCCGCTGGCTGGCAAGCCGCTGCTGTCGCATGTGATCGATACGGCGCGCAGTCTGGCGCCGTCCCGATTATGCGTGATTTACGGGCATGGGGGCGCTGCGGTGCTCAAGTTGCTTGACGGCTACAAGGCGAACCATGGCCTGGCGGTCGACGCCGCCGAGCAAACGCAGCAGCTGGGTACGGGCCATGCGGTGCAGCAAGCCGTGTCCCTGCTCGACGAATCGGTGCCGACCCTGATCCTGTACGGCGACGTGCCGCTGACCAGTGCTGTTTCCCTGCAGAAATTGGTGGACGCCGCCGGCAGCGACAAGCTGGCCATCCTGACCGTGGAACAGGACGATCCTTTCGGCCTGGGCCGCATCGTGCGCGACCAGGGCGCCATCGTGCGCATCGTCGAGGAAAAGGATGCCTCACCAGGCGAGCGCGCGATTCGCGAAATCAACAGCGGCATCATGGTCGCGCCCACCGTGCCCCTGAAGAAATGGCTGTCGTCCTTGTCGAACAACAATGCCCAAGGGGAATATTATCTGACCGATATCGTCGCCCAGGCCGTCGCCGATGGCGTGCCCGTCACCTCGGCCCAGCCGGGCGCCGTGTGGGAAGTGGCGGGCGTCAACAGCAAGGTGCAGCTGGCCCAGCTCGAACGCATCCACCAGAACAATATCGCGCAAGCCTTGCTCGAGCGGGGCGTGACCTTGCTGGACCCGGCCCGCATCGACGTGCGCGGCGAACTCATTTGCGGCCGCGATGTCACCATCGACGTCGGCTGCGTGTTCGAAGGCCGCGTGGAACTCGGTGACGGCGTGCGCGTGGGCGCCAACAACGTGATCATCAACGCCACGGTGGCCGCCGGCGCGCACATCAAGCCGTTCTGCCATCTGGAGGACGCCGTCGTCGGCGCCGCATCCATCATCGGCCCGTATGCGCGCCTGCGCCCCGGCGCCGTGCTGGCGGAAGACGTGCACATCGGTAACTTCGTGGAAGTGAAAAACAGCCAGATCGCCGCGCACAGCAAGGCCAACCACCTGGCCTACATCGGCGACGCCAGCATCGGTTCCAGGGTCAATATCGGCGCCGGCACCATCACCTGCAATTACGATGGCGTCAATAAATTCCGCACGGTGATCGAAGACGACGCGTTTATCGGCAGCGACAGCCAGCTGATCGCCCCCGTCACCGTCGGCAAGGGCGCCACGCTGGGCGCCGGCACGACCTTGTCGAAGGATGCGCCGGCAGGCAAGCTGACTGTCTCGCGCGCGCGCCAGGTGACCATCGACGGCTGGACGCGTCCCGTGAAGATCAAGAAGTAAGCGGCGCAGTCCGTCCTTGCACAGGCAGGCCTTGCGGCCTGCCTTTTTTTTGTGGATAACTATGTGGGTAAGCCCATCAGTAAGTACTGCATAAGCATGTGGACAAGCCCATGCATAAGCTGTGTGTAAAGTTGCCGGCTTCGCCTGCCATGCGCCTGTCGTGGTTCTCCCCTGCACTTTCCGCCATTCTGCAGCCCGGCAAGCCGGTTTACCCATCGAATGTGGATAAGTCTGTGCGTAAGCCTGCGGATAAGCACTGTATAGCCTTTGCATAAGTGGGGATAAGTGTGCTTTCCCGCCTTGTGCTCGAGTGTGCTCTGTGGGTAAGCCTGTGGAAAAGAGGGTTGAAAACATGTGGACAAGTATTGTTCCATATCAAGTCATGCTTTCAGCAAACTCAAGTGCCTGAACGGGGCGTTCTGCGCCATGTCGCTGCGCGCACGGAAGCGGCCGCGGCTTGCCTGGGGGCGCAGGTCCCGGATGGCGCGGGCGGACGATGTGGATAAGTGTGTCGATAAGTGGTGCAACAACCTGTTGGCAAGCTGTGTGAAAGCGGTGCAAAAGTCGCTGTGCCTGTTGGTGAAAATATCGGTGGCAGGGAATCAGGCTACGTTGCCGGGCACGCTGGCGGCAGACCGGGCTTTTCATGGAAGAAAAGCGTTACGCCATCAGCCCTGCGCCGGATTCAGGGCTGTGCATAAGCCTGTGCAAAAGCGCCGGATAAGCGGTGGGCAAGCCGCGTATAAGATGTGTGCAAGCGGTGGATAATTTACAGTCGAAGATCAGACGGCGATACGCGTCTCGAATTTGCTGCGAAACGTGGAAAAATAGCTTTTCACGTTGCGCACGTTGGCGTGCGCGGCAAACAAGCGGTGCGCCAGCGCGTGGTAGGCGGGCATGTCGGCCACCTGCACCATCAGCACGAAGTCGGGGCCGGGCGAGACGCGGTAGCATTGCAGCACGGCCGGCTCGTGCGCCACGAGCTGCTCGAATTCCGCCATGCGCTCAAACGCCTGCACGTCGAGCGTGATTTCCACGATGGCCGTCAGGCGCGCACCCACCCGCTGCGGCGCGACGATGGCCACTTGCCGCTCGATGACGCCGCTTTCCCGCAAATGCTTGACCCGCCGCAAACAGGTGGGCGCCGAGACGTGTACGGCCTGGGCCAGCTCGCTGTTGGTTTGCGATGCGTCAACTTGCAAAGCGTTCAGGATGCGACGATCGATTTCATCGAGGGTAATGTTGTTCTCGTTCATGGTTTTGATGAATTTGGAAATAAATCAAGTATAGATGAAAGAATATTTCATCGTGAAATAGTCGTGAAATATTCAGTCAAAAATACACATATTTAGAAAGCTTATTTCATGCTCTCTGCTTTAGCATGCGTGCATTGATGAATTTTTAGACAGAGGTTTCCATGTGCGGCATCGTCGGCGCGGTAGCGCAGCGTAATATCACTCCCATCCTGCTCGAAGGCTTGAAGCGCCTGGAATACCGCGGCTACGATTCCTGCGGCATCGCCCTGCACGCCGATGGCCGGCTGCAGCGTTCGCGCTCCACCTCGCGCGTGGCCGAGCTGGAAAAGCAGATCGGCGAAGAAGGCCTGGGCGGTTTTACGGGCATCGCCCACACGCGCTGGGCCACGCATGGCGCCCCTGTCTCGTTCAATGCCCACCCGCACTTTTCCCCGACGGAAGAAAACGCCCGCGTGGCGCTGGTGCACAACGGCATCATCGAAAACCACGACGAACTGCGCGCCGAACTGACGGCCTTGGGTTACGTCTTCCAGAGCCAGACGGACACGGAAGTGATCGCCCACCTGGTCGAGCACATGTATAACGGCGACCTGTTCGAGACCGTGCAGCAGGCCGTGAAACGCCTCGACGGCGCGTACGCGATCGCCGTCTTCTGCCGCGACGAACCGCACCGCGTGGTGGCCGCGCGCCAGGGCTCGCCGCTGATCGTCGGCCTGGGCAACGGTGAAAACTTCGTTGCGTCGGACGCCATGGCGCTGGCCGGCACGACGGACCAGATCATCTACCTGGAAGAAGGCGACGTGGTCGACCTGCAGCTGTCGCGCTGCTGGATCGTCGACGTGGACGGCAAGCCGGTCGAGCGCGAAGTCAAAACCGTGCATGCGCACACGGGCGCGGCCGAGCTGGGCCCGTACCGCCACTACATGCAGAAGGAAATTTTTGAACAGCCGCGCGCCATCGGCGACACGCTCGAAGGCGTGACGGCCATCATGCCGGAACTGTTCGGCGACGGCGCCTATAAAATCTTCAAGCAGATCGACCGCGTGCTGATCCTCGCCTGCGGCACCAGCTCGTATGCGGGTATGACGGCCAAATACTGGATCGAAGCGATTGCGAAAGTGCCCGTCAGCGTGGAAGTGGCCAGCGAATACCGCTACCGCGACAGCGTGCCGCACCCGAACACGCTGGTGGTGACGATTTCGCAAAGCGGCGAAACGGCCGACACCCTGGCCGCGCTGAAACATGCGCGCAGCCTGGGCATGCAGCACACTTTGACCATCTGCAACGTGGCCACCAGCGCCATGGTGCGCGAATGCGCGCTGGCCTACATCACGCGCGCCGGCGTGGAAGTGGGCGTGGCGTCGACCAAGGCGTTCACGACGCAGCTGGCGGGCCTGTTCCTGCTGACCCTGTGCCTGGCGCAAGTCAATGGCCACCTGTCCGAAGAGCAGGAAGCGGCGCACCTGAAAGCCATGCGCCACCTGCCCGTCGCCATCGCTTCCGTGCTGGCGCTGGAGCCGCAGATCATCGCCTGGTCCGAGGAGTTCGCGCGCAAGGAAAACGCCCTCTTCCTGGGCCGCGGCATGCACTACCCGATCGCCCTGGAAGGCGCATTAAAACTGAAGGAAATCTCGTACATCCACGCCGAAGCGTATCCGGCCGGCGAACTGAAACACGGCCCGCTGGCCCTGGTGACGAATGAAATGCCGGTCGTTACCATCGCGCCGAACGACGCCCTGATCGAAAAACTCAAATCGAACATGCAGGAAGTGCGCGCCCGCGGCGGCCAATTGTACGTCTTTGCCGACGTCGATTCGCGCATCAGCTCCGGCGAAGGCCTGCACGTCATCCGCCTGCCCGAGCACTACGGCGATCTGTCGCCTATCCTGCACGTGTGCGCCTTGCAACTGCTGGCGTACCACACGGCGCTGGCGCGCGGCACGGACGTGGACAAGCCAAGGAATCTGGCCAAGTCGGTGACGGTGGAATAAGCCGGCCGGGCGCCGCCCAGGCCATCAGGAAGAGAAAGAAAACGCCACCGCCAGGTGGCGTTTTCTTTCTACCTGGAAAATTCATACGCATGACTTTTTTCTGCCGCCGCAGAACCCGTTGTGCGAGAATGCCCCTCCCCCTTCGATGGTGCGCATGATGAACAAACTCGCCGCAATCATGACTGGAATGACACTCGTGCTGGCAGCTTGCAAGCCCGCAGCCACGGCACCTGCGCACGACATTCCTGCGGCCATGCGCCAGACCGCGACCACTTTGCTGCAGTCGCCATTGCTGCACGCGACTTCGATTGCCGTCGTGTATCGCGGCAAGCAATTCATGCTGCATCAAGGCGAGCTGGAGACCGGCAAAGCCAATCCGCCGGACGATACGACGCTGTATGAAATCGGCTCGGTCAGCAAGACTTTTGCCGGCCTGCTGCTGGCGAAGGCCGTGCTCGATGGGAAGGCGGCGCTCGACGATCCCATACAAATGTATCTGCCGGCCGCCTACCCGAACCTGCAGTCGCAGGGGGAGCCCATACGCCTGCGCCACTTGATCACGCACACGAGCAATATGCCGGGCATGCTGCCATTGCAGGTAAACACCGTCTTGAAGGATTTCACGGCACACGCCACGCCGGCAAAGCTCAATGCCGCCTACGCCGGCTACGGGCAACGGCAATTCTGGCAGGACTTGCACACGGTCAGCATCAAAGGCCCGCTCGGCAAGGATTACGCCTATTCCAGCGCCGCGACCGAACTCATTGCGCACACGCTCGAAACAATCTACGGCATGCCTTATGACGTCCTGCTCACGCAATGGCTCGCGCGCGCAGCGGGCATGCACGATACCAGGCTGAGCATCACCGCCCAGGATGCCGGCCGGCTGGCGCCCGGCTACCACAGCGACAATCCCGTCGTCACCACGCCGATGCCGCAGCTGCCCTGGGGGGCGGCCGGTAACCTGAAGTCGACGATGCCGGACATGGCGAAATACCTGCGCCTGCAGTTGAGCGCCCATCCCGCCGTCGTCGAATCGCACCAGCCGCTGGTCCGCTTTCAGGACGACTTCAGCATCGGCTATTTCTGGAACATCGGCAGCAATCGCCAGCTGGGCACGCATTATGTCCACCATGGCGGCGTGCCGCGTGCGCAAAGCTACGCCTACATCGTTCCCAAATATCAGCTTGGCGTCTTCATCATCACCAACCAGAGCGGCGACGCTACGGCCGGCGCCATGGAAAGCGCGCTGGCGCGTCTTTTCGACACCGTGGAAGCCATGGAAGGCGCGCGGTAGCCGGCCCCGGCGAACCGGCGTGCGTGCTTAGTTTCCCTGCGCAACGACAGGCTGGCGCGCCAGTGCGATGAAGGCGCGCACATAGTCGATGGCGGTGTCCGTCTCGCGTGCGCCCAGGAAGATCTGCTTGGCGATGCCGCGCGCGCCCAGCCGCACCGGCACCACGTCCATCTTGGCCGCATATTCCTCGACCAGCCAGCGCGGCAGGGCGGCCACGCCGCGGCCGCTGGCCACCATTTGCAGCATGATATCGGTCGTTTCGATGGCCTTGTGGCGCTTGGGCGTGACGCCGGCCGGCAAGAGGAATTGATTGTAAATATCCAGGCGCTCGATGTCCACAGGGTAGCTGATGAGCACTTCCCGGGTCAGTTGCTGCGGCTGCACATACGCCGCCCCAGCTAGCGCATGGCCCTTGGCCACGACGAGCACCTGCTCGTAGTCGAACACGGGTTCGAAGGTCAGCCCCGGCTTGTACAGCGGGTCGGGCGTGACCAGCAGGTCGATCTCGTAGCCGAACAGCGCGCCGATCCCGCCGAACTGGAACTTCTGCTTGACGTCCACATCCACGTCGGGCCATGCGGCCAGATACGGGGACACGATTTTGAGCAGCCACTGGTAGCAGGGGTGGCATTCCATGCCGATGCGCAGCGCGCCGCGCTCGCCCTGCGCAAACTGGCCCAGGCGCTCTTCGGCCAGGTCCAGCTGCGGCAGCACCCGGTTCGCCACCGCCAGCAAGTACTGGCCAGCCTGCGTCAGGCGCAAATTTCTTCCTTCGCGCAGCCAGACGTCGGTGCCCAGCTGCTGCTCCAGCTTCTTCATGCTGTGGCTCAGGGCCGACTGGGTCAGGTGCAGCACGCCTGCGGCGGCCGTCAACGACCCTTGTTTTTCGACCTGCTGGACGATGCTGAGGTGGATGCGTTCAAGCATTGGAATGAGCCATATTCATGGATGTATGAAATATGACCATTATACTTCATCGATTCCCGCCGCTATCATCCACTTCCCTGTTGCCGGCGTTCTTCGCCCTCGCGCATCCATCCCTATGAAAGCAAACATGACACGTCCACTGCGTCTAGTCGCCGTCTCCGGCGGGCTGCAACGCCCGTCCAAGGCGGCAGCCCTGGCCGAACACCTGATGGACCTGATCGCCGACGAAGTGCTGTGCGAGCAACGCCTGGTCGAACTGGGCCAGTTGGCGCCGCAGCTGGCCGGCGCCGTCTGGCGCTCGCAGCTGCCCGAGACGGTGGAGCGCGAACTTGCTGCCGTCGAGCAAGCTGACATCGTGGTGGTGGCGACACCGGTCTATCGCGGCTCGTACACGGGACTGTTCAAGCACTTCTTCGACTTTATTGATCAGGATGCCTTGATCGACAAGCCCGTCCTGCTGGCCGCCACCGGCGGCAGCGAGCGCCATGCCCTGATGATCGACCACCAGTTGCGCCCGCTGTTCAGCTTCTTCCAGGCACGCACCTTGCCGCTGGGCGTCTACGCGACCGACAAGGATTTCCTCGACTACCGCCTGCAGGACGAGGCGCTGATCCAGCGGGCGACACTGGCGGTGCAACGGGCCTTGCCCTTGATCGCATTGACGCGCCATGCGAGACCGGCCACGACGCAAGAGCTGGCCGCCGCCTGATAAGCCTCACCGCAGGCACCAAGCAAGCAACCCATTCACCTTTTCGCAGAAATCAGGACAGCAGATCACCATGAGCAACGATTTTGTATTCAGCATCAAGAGCATTGTTTTCGATGAAAACTATCATCCATCGGACAACACGCGCCTGACGACCAACTTTGCCAATCTGGCCAGGGGAAAGAGCCGCCAGGAGAATTTGCGCAATACGCTGAAAATGATAGCCAGCCGCTTCAACAGCCTGGCGCATTGGGACAACCCGAACGCAGACCGCTACTCTGTCGAGCTCGAAATCATTTCCGTCGAGTTGAATATCGATGTCAAAGGCGGCAATATCCCGCTGATCGAGATATTGAAGCCGAATATTATCGACAAAAAAACCGGAAAACGCATCGATGGCATCGCCGGAAATAACTTTTCCTCTTACGTGCGCGATTACGACTTCAGCGTGCTGCTGCCAGAGCACAACAACAATCAATCCGCATTCAGCGCACCAGAGGATTTCGGCGATTTTCATGGCAAGTTGTTCAAGCACTTTGTCAGATCCGATGCTTATCAAGAGCGTTTCAGCAAGCCGCCTGTCATCTGCCTCAGCGCTTCGAGCAGCAAGACCTATCGGCGCACGGAAAACCAGCACCCCATCCTGGGCGTCGAGTATCAGCAAAATGAGTTCTCATCGACGGATGCCTATTTCGAGAAAATGGGCATGCAAGTGCGCTATTTCATGCCGCCGAACAGCGCCGCACCGCTGGCGTTTTACTTTATCGGCGACCTGCTGGCGGACTACAGCAATCTTGAGCTGATCGGCACCATCAGCACGATGGAAACATTCCAGAAGATTTATCGGCCCGAGATTTACAACGCCAATGCCGCGGCGGGGAAATGCTATCAGCCCAGCCTGAAGAACCAGGATTATTCATTGACGCAAATTGTCTATGACCGCGAAGAGCGCAGCGAGCTGGCTGTCAAGCAGGGCAAATATACGGAAGAGCACTTCATCAAGCCATACAAGCATCTTCTTGAACAATGGGCTGCCGCCACGCTCGTTGATTAATCACAATACACGAAATCACCATCATGAAAAAATTGTTACCTACTTCCACTGCCGGCAGCCTGCCCAAACCTTCCTGGCTGGCGCAGCCTGAAAAACTCTGGTCGCCGTGGAAATTACAGGACGAGGAATTGATTGAGGGCAAACAGGATGCCTTGCGCTTGTCGCTGCAGGAACAGCAGCAGGCCGGCATCGATATCGTCAGCGATGGCGAGCAGACCCGCCAGCATTTTGTCACCACGTTCATCGAGCATCTGAGCGGCGTCGATTTCGACAAACGCGAGACCGTCCGCATTCGTGACCGCTACGATGCGAGCGTGCCGACCGTGGTGGGCGCCGTGAGCCGCACCAGGCCGGTTTTTGTCGACGACGCCAGATTTTTACGCCAGCAAACCACGCAGCCGATCAAATGGGCGCTGCCAGGTCCGATGACGATGATCGATACGCTGTACGACAGCCACTATAAAAGCCGCGAAAAGCTGGCCTGGGAATTCGCCAGGATCCTCAATCAGGAAGCGCGGGAACTGGAGGCGGCCGGCGTCGATATCATCCAGTTTGACGAACCCGCGTTCAATGTGTTCTTCGATGAAGTGAACGATTGGGGCATCGCCACCCTGGAGCGGGCAATTGAAGGGCTCAAATGCGAAACGGCCGTGCATATTTGCTATGGTTACGGCATCAAGGCCAATACGGACTGGAAAAATACGCTGGGATCCGAATGGCGCCAATATGAGGAATCGTTCCCCAAGCTGCAGCAGTCGAATATCGACATCATCTCGCTGGAATGCCACAACTCGCGCGTGCCCATCGACCTGATCGAACTCATACGCGGCAAAAAAGTGATGGTCGGGGCCATCGACGTGGCAAGCAATGCCATTGAAACGCCGGAGGAAGTGGCCAACACCCTGCGCAAGGCGCTGCGCTTTGTCGATGCCGACAAGCTCTACCCGAGCACCAACTGCGGCATGGCGCCCCTGGCGCGTCGCGTGGCAAGAGGCAAACTCAATGCGCTCAGCGCCGGTGCGGCAATCATCCGCGGAGAACTCGCCTAGCAGGAGGTGACGTACGGTTCCGGTGCGTCGCCCGGGGCGACGCGCCTCCCCAATATGTTCGGGCATCCGATTGACCCGGCACGCGTCTACGCCAGCGTCAAGGTGTGGACCTGGCTGTTTTCGCAGTCGATATCGATCAGCCGGCCCGCGTCGTCGCACAGCAGGATGTGGCCGTCATTGACATGCACGCGTGCCGCATCGCAGTCGTCCAGCCGCAATTGGGCCAGGACGGTTCCCGTTCCGCCATCGGCCACCAGGCATTCCATGGGGCTGTCGTCGTCGAGGTGGCTGCGCACCATCAGCAAGCCTGCCGCCTGGGTCACCTCGGGAACCGAGGCAATCGCCTGCAACGGCAGCGTCAAGGGCGCAGTGGCGCCGCCGTGATGCACTTGCAGGTAGCGAGGCCCGTCATCGCCCATGATGCAGACCAGGGTGGGCGCATCGCGCGCGCTATGCGGCAGCAGCGCCAGCACTGGATCGCGTGGATGCGGGAAGCTGTCGCGCTGCAGCAGGCGGCGCGCGGGCAATTGATAGCGCCATTGCTGGATGCCTTCTGCCGTCGCCAGCAGCAAGGTCTGTACGCCAGGCTCTTCCTGGAAGGCGACCACCCGCCCTGGCAAGTCGGCCACTTGCCAGCTCACCGACAACTGATCCTTGCTGCTGTCGATGGCGACGAGGCGGTTGTCGATCACCGCGTTCCAGATCAGGCCGTCATAGTTGTCGGCCCAGAAGCGCAGTGGCTGGATGATCCAGTCCGACACTTTGCGCGCGATCAAGTCGATGCGGCTGACGCGCCACATGCTGTCGCGCTGCACCAGCGCCAGCGCACGCTGGCCGCCGGCCGCCATCACCAGCCGCGTCGCCGGTACTGGGAACTGCGCCAGTTGCCGGCCATGCCGGTCGATGCGCACCACGCCGCCCTCGCCCAGCGCCAGCAGGTAATGGCCGTCCGGCAGGCGCCGGGCATCATGGATCGTCAACAGGCCGCGTTCGGCCAGATGCACCCGCAGCGGCTTGCGGCGCTTGCGCAGCTCCTGGGGCGGCACCATGGCAGGCAGGGTCAATGCCGACAGATCGGCCCGCAGGACGGCGCCGTCGGACAGTGACAGCAGCTTGGCCATTGCCTTCTTGTCGAATGCGATACGTTCGCCCATGCGGTCAGCCAGCAAGGGGCGCATGAGTTCCGCCGCCACGCGTCGGGTGGCGGGCGAATGCAGCGACAGCGCCAGCAATTCCGTGCCCAGGCGCATGCGCTGCTGCGCGCCTTCGTCGCTGTCGTCGTCGAGCAGCTGCAGCACGGCCGCTTCGCTGTCGGCCAGGCTGGCTGGCAGCAAGGCCAGCTTTTTGAGGAGGGCACGCATGCCCAGCACGCCCCCCGTGCGCTCGCCTTCCAGCAGCCATGCCAGCGCCTTGTCCTGCTGCTCCGGCAATGGCCAGATGGCTTCCGCCGCTTCGCTCAGCTGGCCGCGCATGGCCAGATCCTCGGCCCATAGCAAGCGCATCTCCGGTGCTTGCGGACTCTTGCGCCGTTCCAGCAACTGGACCGCCGCGGCAAACGCCTGGCCGAGCCGGGCCAGCTTCACCGCCCGTTCGACGTCGCCTGCCATGCACCACAGGCGCACGGCGACTTCCGGCGCCAGCTCCATGGTTTCCGCCAGCTGCGCGGCTTGCTTGATGCGGCCCTTTTTCTCCAGATAGTCGACTGCCTCGCTACCGCACTTGAGCAGTTCCGCCAGCACGTAGGTGGCTTCGTCGATCTTGCCTTCACGATCGAGCCGCTCGAAGGTGGCGCGGTAGGTCGCGCGCAAGTATTGCTCCAGCTCGCCGCCGAGGCTGATCGAGCTGCTCGCCTGGCCGGGGCCGGAAATTTCCAGGCTGGTGCGCGGGCGCGGCGTGCCGAAGGCGGGACGGCGCGCTGGCGACAGGGTGTCGAGCGGGATCGCATGGCGCAGGGCTTCTTTCACGTCGCCCTGTTCCAGCAGCAGCATCATCTTGCGCAGATAAGCGGCCTGGCGCCAGCCGATCACCGTGGAGGCGCGCGTCATGATCGCCAGCCGGGTCGCCAGCGCGGCCAGGCGCTGCTGCAGCGCCGATGGCGGTCGCTGTTGCCGGCCGCTGTCCGCCTGCGCGGATGCGGCCTGCTGGCCGCCGCCGAACAGCTTGATCAAGCCCAGCGGTATGGCGCCCAGCAGGACGGCCGCCACGCCCGTCACCGCCAGCGCGATGCCGGCGCCGCGCCGCATGGCCTTGGCGCCGTGCTGCGCCTTGTCCATCTGGCGTAGAAACGCTTCGCGTTTGTCGCTGGGCGGTGCCAGCGCGCCCGCGAAGATGTCGCGCACGGGCAGCGTTTCCAGCAAGGCCGCAGTGGCCGCAGCCGCAGCGGCTAGCGGCGGGCGCAATGGCGCATGCAGGGGAATCGCGCGCAGATCGAGCCAGGCGGCCGGGTCGATACGCGGCGCCGCCGCAAGGCTGATCAGCTGCGCCTGCGCCGCGCGCACCAGCCAGATGCCGGACGGAGGCGTGACCGCCCGTTCGTCCGCCGCCAGTGGCGCGCTGCTGAGGATGCCCGCCTGTTCGCACAGCGGCAAGCCGTCCAGCGCGGCGCACTGGCCGTAGCGCGGCGTCGCCAGCAACAGCAGGAAACCATCGTGCACCCGGTGCAGTCGCGCGCCCGGCGCCCAGTGCCGCAGCACGCGGCGGCGCACCTCGGCCTCGCCCAGCAGGGCCAGGTCGAACCACAGCGCATGCACCAGCTGCATGCCGTCATGCAGGGGGCGGCGTATCTTATGACTCATCAATGTCTCGATCGCAGGAAATTTGCAACAGCGGCTGCTCGTCATCGATATGGCGCACGACGAGGGTGCTGCTCTTGGCCGTGATCCAGGCGATGCGCGCGCTGGCAGGATCCATGCTGGCTTGCTGTATCGCTTCGGGTGACGTGGCCAGCGTGTAGCGCAGATGGCCGACCCGCAATTCGATGCGGTAGCGGCCCGGATGCAGCACCACCAGGCCGGGCTTGGGGTGTTTTTCGCTGATGGCCACGCCCAGCACGGCGGCGTTGTCGTCGATGTCCATCGCTTCGCCCATGGCGTGGCTGCCGACCCACCAGCGGCTCGGGCCGGTTTTGAGCGCCAGCAGGTTGCCGCTGTGCCCGGCGTGCTCGCCTTTCAAGGCGCCATGCAGCAGCCTGCTGCCTTGTTGCGCGATCCGTTGCATCTTGTACGGGGTCGCATTCTGGCGATGCCAGTGATACAGCTGCACGCCGTCGCCATCGGCGCAGCCGATATACAGCGAGTCGCCCAGCTGGTCAGCGCCGATCACATTGTCGAGCACAGCCCGGAAGGAAACCGTGGACGCCACCTTGTGCGATGCCGCCGGAGCCGCCTGCCAGCAAACCAGCCGTCTTTTGGTATCGAGTACAACGACATGTTCGTAGCAATTGACGTTGTGGTTGGCCAGCAGATAGAACGTCTGCAACCATCGTCCCATGCCGGGCGGCGCATGGAATTGTTCCAGCGGCGGCCGGTCGCACATGATCGGTTTGCTGGAAAACAGGGGACCGGGAAAGTTGTGAAAACCCAGCGTGCCGCCGGCCGAGGTAATACAGGACAGCGCCGGCTTGAACACGCCGGCTGCCAGGATGGCGCCATGCTTCGGCGCGGAGATGATGCGCGGCTTGCCGGGTTTGACGGACGCCGACTGGGGCACGTGATAGACGATGGCGCCGCCATTGAGTTGCGGCGCGCACACGAGATTGCCGCCGCTGGCGAAGCGCGGCGCCTGTGCGCGTGACGGCTGGTGGCCGTGGTGATGGATCACGCCCGCTGGCGCGCGCGGCGCAAACGGTTTTCGCAGCAGGCGCACGCCTGTCGGCGCGTCGGGCAATTCCAGTTGCACCGTGCGGTAGTCATGCCGCTGCCGCAGGCTGACACTCAGATGGTTGCCGCAGAGGGCGCGGCGAATCGCCACCCGCTCACGCGCCTGCCTGGGCGCCTCGCCGGCAACGCCGATCAGCCAGCAGTCGGCCAGGTCGCCGCCAAGCCTGGTTTGCCACTGCTCGCGCGCGTTGGCGGGCGCTGCGTGCAGGGTGCGCGACTGGATCAGCTTGCGCAAGCCTTCCTTTTCCGTGTCTTCGGACAGGATACCGGGCAGCTGCCAGATGCCCCAGCTGAACCGGGCGCCAGCCTGCTGCGCGCGGCGCGCCAGCAGGATGAACAGCGCCAAATGTGCGAGACGCGGCTCGCCCAGCTGGGATGGCCCCGCGTCGAACAGCGCCACGCTGTGCAGCGAGCGCTGGTGTACCGCCGGCTCGGGGCCGTTGAACAGCAGCTCGCCACTGGCGGCGCGGCGCAGGAATTCATCCGGCTCGGCATCGGCATACACCCATTGCGTCATCAGCAGGCGCTCGTACTGGCCGCGCCGCACGATGTTGCCGATGCCGGCGGGGTCGGCGCCGCGCTCCAGGGTGGCGGTACTGAGTTTGCCGACCAGCGGATGCAGGCGCAGCAGCAGTGCGCCGACGGCGGGCGCCAGATCGGGCGGAAACAGCGTCAGCCATGGCGCCCACGGCTCGAGTGCGGCCGGCAGCGAGGTCATGCCAACTCCTGGGCCAGCCAGTCCAGCAAGGATGGTGTCAGTGCCTGGGCCGCGGCCAGCGGCAGCAGCAGCTCCGGCGCGGGCCACAGCAGTACCGGGCTGCTGCCGGCCCGTTCGATCAGATTGGTTTGCACCAGGTCTGCCGGCAGCGCCGGCTCCAGATGCGTGGGCGTCCACAGATTCGGGGCTTGCGGATGCGGGGCGCAGTAGCGCGCGCCGTCGACCCATGGCAACGCATCGTTCGCGCCGAGCAGCACCATCAGGTCGCGCGTCGCCACCACCGACAAGGCCAGCAACTGGCTGGCACTGCAGGTGCGCAGGCGCGCCAGCAGCACGGGGGCCAGCGCAGCGGGCGCCACCATGCCGGCCGGCGCCAGCGCGGTGGCGCGCGTTTGCCATGCCATCACCGGCATCAGACTGTGCCCGCCGCGGCGATCAACTGCTGGCGGCGCTGCGCCAGTTGCTCGGGTAGTTGCGCGGCATCAAAGTTGGCGTCGATTTCGCGCAGCAGCGCTTCGATGCGCGGGCGGGTATCACCAGCGCCGCTGTTCGCCAATAGCAGGTCGGCGCTTTCGGCCAGGCGCGCCAGCCGCGCCATCGGCTGCTGGGCGGCCTGCTCGACCACCGCGTGCAGCAGTGGATGGCTGGCTTCCGCCAGCAGTTCGCGCAGGATTTCGCGCGCGCTGAGCTGGCCTGCCGCCGTCGGTATCACGTACAGCAGCGGCCACAGGTCGGCGCGGCTGGCCGCCTTGCGGCCGGCCAGCACGGCCGCCGCCGCGATCAGCTGCTGGGCCTTGACGATGCGGCGGTCCGACAGTTGTACCTGGGCCTGGCGCAGCAGGCGGATCGCCTGTGCCAGCGCCAGCCGCACGCCCTCCATGTCGACCTGCGGCACGGCCTGGTTCAGCAGGTCGAGGCTGGACAGGTCGAGCATGGCCGTCACCTGGTGCTGGCCGGCAGCCCAACCGCCAGCCAGCAGATCCTCCAGACGGTTGTCGGGCACCGGCTCGACAAACACGTGTAGCAGGAAGCGGTCGGCGAACGCTGCCAGGCCCTCATCCTCGGGTAGCGCGTTGGCGGCGCCGACACAGACCCGCAGCGGGCACTCAATGCGCGTATGGCCGCGCCGGAACTGGCGTTCGTTCAGCAGTCCCAGCAAGGTATTGAGGATGGCGGTCGAGCCAAGGAAAACTTCGTCGAGGAAGGCGATTTCCGCTTCAGGCAGCATGCCGGCGATATCGGTTTCCACCTGGCCCACGCGCAGTTTGCTCAGGTTGACGGGGCCGAACAGCTCGGATGGCTCCGTGAAACGGCCCAGCAGATATTCGAAATACTGTCCGCCAAGGCTCTGCGCCACGCGCCGTACCACAGCGCTCTTCGCCGTGCCGGGGGGACCAATCACCAGCAAATGTTCCCTTGCCACGGCCGCCAGGATCATCAGTTCGGCCAGTTGTTCGCGATCGACCAGGCCTGCCGTGGCCTCGCGAATGGCGGCTCGTAAATGCTGCGCGGCTTGATTCACAGGCAATGTCATGGGTGCTCGCGTTGAAATAGAGAATAATTTAATATTTTAACAAGAAGCTGATATGTTGTCTTGTGGAAATTTTTTTGTAAACATCAAGACCATTGCGGTCCCCTGGCCGCCGCCTTTGCGGGCCGCCGGACGGGCATGATACGGGATGGAAATGGCGCCCTGCGGCCGCTGGCTGGCACGGGCTTGCTCTTGCCGCACGAAAATATCCGTCAGCGATCGCAGGAGTGCGCTAGTCTCTCGATGTTTGCCGTACAGTTCAGCAACTCCCGTACTACCCGTCGTTTCCGGCCCCCTGCAGAGGCATTTCACAGCCGCGCACGCCGGTGCGATGCCGTCTTGATACCACTTGTCTCACCTGGCCCATAGGACCGCATGATTTCATTCCGTACCCCCCACTGTTTGTCCGCGCGCCCGCGTCGGCGCGGCTGGCTGCTGCCGCTGCTATTGAGCCTGCTGCTGGCTTGTTCCTTATCAACACCTGCCGCCTGGTCGCAGCCCGTCGACGATGCCGCCACGGCCGACCAGCGTCTTGACGGCTTGCGCAAGCAGATCACGACCATCCAGAAGGCGCTCGATGGCGACGCCGACCTCGATGACGCGACCCTGTCGCAGATGCGCGCCGACGCGCTGGCAGCCAGCGCCGATGCGGACAAGGTGGCCGAGTCGCTGGCGCCGACGCTGTCGAGCGTGCAGGCGCGCCTCGCCGAGCTGGGCAAGCCGGCGGCGGGCACGAAAGAGGCGCCCGACGTGGCGGCGCAGCGCAACCAGCTGGACCGCACCAGCAGCGCCCTCGACGCACAGGTAAAACTGGCGCGCCTGCTGGCCGTGGAAGCGACGCAGGCGTCCGAGCAGGTGTCGATGGCGCGCCGCGCGCAGCTGCAGGCGCGCCTGGGCGAGCGCACGGCATCGATTCTGGCCGGCTCGTTCTGGAAACAGCTGCATGGCGAATTGCCGCAGAATCTGCAGCGTTTGCGGGCGCTGGAGCTGGAATTGGCGAATGCGGCACGCGCCACGCCGTGGTCGGCCTGGGGCGGCTTGCTGGCGGGGATCGTGGCCGTGATCGGCGCCAGCATCTGGGCTTCGCGCTACTTGCTGGTGGTGACGGCCACGCGCGTGCCGCACGGCCGCCTGCGCCGTTCGCTCCATGCGCTGGCCGTGCTGGTGCTGGCCGCCGCCACGCCGGGGCTGGTGGCCGAATTGCTGGCCATGGGCTTGCGCTGGGATGGCAGCCTGTCCGAAAAAACCTCGACTTTCCTCAGCAGCTTGATCGGCATCATCTGTTTTTCCGGTTTCACGGCGGGCCTCGGTCACGCGCTGCTGTCGCCGTGGCGCGTGTCCTGGCGTTTGCTGCCCCTGCCCGACGCGCTGGCGCACCGCATGCGCAACTTCCCGTCGATGTTTTCCTTCATCGTCGTGCTGGTGTGGGCGACGGAGCGGGTCACCATCGTCATCAACGCTGGCCTGTCCACGGCCGTGGCCGTCAATTGCATCGTCGCCCTGGTGATGAGCACGACCATCGCCTATGGCCTGATGCGCGCCGAGCGCTGCTGGCGGCAGCTGCGCGAGGCCGACCCCGCCACGCACGTCACGCCGCTGTGGCTGCGCTGCGTCACGGTGCTGCTGTGGCTGGCGCTGGCGTCCAGCGTCATCAGCCTGCTGATCGGTTACGTGGCGTTCGGCAGCTTTGTCGCCAAGCAAATCGCCTGGGTCATCGTGGTGCTGTGCAGCACCTACCTGCTGACGGTGCTGGTCGACGATATCTGCATGCTGCTGGCGTCCACGCCGCCGCCGCCGGACGCGGCCAACCCCGTGCTGGCCACGCCCAAGGCGCGCGACCAGGCGGCCGTGCTGCTGTCGGGCATAGGCCGCGCCATCGTCGTGCTGCTGGCGCTGATGTTGCTGCTGGCGCCGTTCGGCGAAGGTCCGGGCGAGCTGTTCCAGCGGGTCGGCAAGCTGCAGGATGGCCTGGCCATCGGCGAAGTGGCGATCCGCCCGTCCGCCCTGATCCAGGCCCTGCTGGTGCTGGTGGTGGGCTTCATTGCGCTGGGCCTGTTCAAGCGCTGGCTGCAGAACAGCTATTTGCCGACCACGAATCTCGATTCCGGCATGCAAGTGTCGTTCATCACCCTGTTCGGCTATATCGGCGGCGTGCTGGCCGTGGCGCTGGCCCTGTCGGCGGCCGGCATCGGCCTGGAACGCATCGCGTGGGTGGCGTCGGCCCTGTCGGTGGGGATCGGTTTCGGCTTGCAGGCCGTGGTGCAGAATTTCGTCTCCGGCCTGATCCTGCTGGCCGAGCGCCCCGTGAAAGTGGGCGACTGGGTGTCCCTCGGCGGCGTGGAGGGCGATATCCGCCGCATCAACGTGCGCGCCACGGAAATTCAGCTGGGCGACCGTTCCACGGTGATCGTGCCGAACTCGGAATTCATCACCAAGACGGTGCGCAACGTGACCCTGGCCAATCCCCTGGGCCTGGTGCAGGTCAAGCTGCCGCTGCCGCTGGGCACGGATGCGCAGGCGGCGCGCGCGCTGATCCTGTCCGCGTTTGTCGACAATCCCGACGTGCTCGACACGCCGGCGCCCAGCGTGCAGCTCGACGGCATCGACAACGGCCTGTTGCTGTTCAACGCCACCGGCTATGCATCGTCGCCGCGCCTGACGTCGGGCATCCGCAGCGCCCTGCTGTTCGAGCTGCTCAAGCGCCTGGACGCGGCGCATATCGCGATCGCCAAGCCCAGCACCATGGTGCTGAGCACCGTGCCGGCGCAGCCCGAGGCGCCGCTGGTCCCGGCGGTGGCGGTGCCGACGGCGGCGCCCGCCCCCGTGCCGCCGCTGACGAGCTAGCCGGACAAGTCAGCGCACGGTCGACCACAGCAGCGCCGCCAGGTACAGGCCGACGCCGAACGCCGTGTGCGCCATCAGGCTGCGCAGGCGGGCGGCGTTCGGATGCGGCGTCTTGCTGGCGGCCAGGCCGGCGCCCATGCCCGGTTGCAAGATGCAAAACGGCGCGGCCACGCTCACCAGGCCCGCCAGCAGGGCCGGCGCGAACGTCGGCCCTTGCACCCACTGCTGTCCCACCAGCGCCAGCAGCACGGCCGCAAACAGCACGCCGATCACGTAGTGGGCCGTCCAGCCCAGGATGGCTTCATCGCGCACGGGCGCCGCCTGGGCGATGTTGACGTGGCTCAAGGTGCCACGCGGCAGATGGCCGAGCCAGCGCCCCACCATGGCAAAGTTCAGCGAGGGTATGCACCAGAAGCGCTTTAATGCCATGGCCCATACGTCCATCACCGCCGTCGCGCCTACGCCGATCGCCAGCGCATCGAGCCAGATTGTTTGCATCGTCTCTCCCTTATAACATTCAATTGATTGCTTGAATGTTATAAGGGTGCTAGCATCGTGTCAATGAAAAATGCCGATATCGAATTGCTCACCGGTTCCGCCGGGTTTGCCCATGTTTTAGGCAGCGCGCCGCGTTTGCGCCTGCTCGAGCAGATCGCGCACGGCGAGTATGCGGTGGAGCAGCTGGTGGAGTTGACGGGCCTGTCCGTGGCGAACACCTCGCAGCATCTGCAGCAGTTGCGGCGCGCCGGTTTCGTGCAGGCGCGGCGCGACGGCAAGCGCGTGCTGTATCGCCTGGGCAGCGGCCCTGTGATGCAGTTGCTCGATGCGCTGGGCCTGTATGCGCAGCACCAGCGCAGCGAATTGCAGGCGCTGGGCCGCGGCGACCACGTGGAAGCCATCACGGGCGACGAGTTGCTGGAACGCATGCAGGAAGCCAGCATCACCGTGCTCGACGTGCGTCCCGCGCAGGAATTTGCCGCCGGCCACTTGCCCGGAGCGATCAATATTCCGTTTGACGACTTGCAGCGCCGCCTGGGCGAACTGCCCGCGAACGCAGAGATTGCCGCCTACTGCCGCGGCCCGTACTGCGTGTTGTCCGTGCAGGCCGTGGCGGCCCTGCGCCAGCATGGCTTGCATGCGCGCCGCCTCGGCAGCGGCTACGACGACTGGCAGGCGGCCGGCTTGCCGGTGATCCGGGCAGCGTGATGGCGATCCCCAACAGCAAGCAGGAACTGGTCGAGGCGATTACCACCACCTACGCCAGGCTGATGCAGGAACTGGCGCGCGTGCCGCCGGCGCTGGCGCGCGATCCCGTGCTGGAGGGGCAAGTGAAAGGCACGCGCATGAGCGTGTGCGATTTGCTGGCCTACCTGGTGGGCTGGAACGAGCTGGTCTTGCACTGGCATGCGCAGCTGCGCGACGGCAAACGCATCGAGGACATCGCCTTTCCCGCCGAAGGTTTCACGTGGAACGCTCTGGGAGAACTGGCGCAGCGCTTCTATGCCGACTATGCTGAACTGGGCATGGAGGACTTGCTGCCGCGCCTGGAACAGGCAAAAGACCAGCTGCTGGCGCTGATCGACGCGCATGACGATGTGCAACTGTATGGCCAGCCCTGGTACACGCATTACACGATGGGGCGCATGATCCAGTTCAATACGGCGTCGCCGTATGCGAATGCGCGCACGCGCTTGCGGGCCTGGCTCAAGACCTTGTAGGCGCTGGATCGGCAGGCTTGCACGATTGCATCAGTACGCTCAGAAAATTTTTCAGGCAGGATAGTGGTTTCAAGCGTAACCAATGAAGGATCACCATGCTGACCATCGCCCTCGCCCAGATGAATCCCACCGTGGGCGATTTCGACGCCAATGTCGCCGCCATCACCGCGCGCATGGCCTGCGCGAGCAGCGATGGCGCCGACCTGCTGGTATGCCCGGAACTGTCGCTGTGCGCGTATTACCCGGGCGACCTGTTCGAGGATGCCGCCTTCCTGCGCGGCCTGCGGCAGGCGCTCGATGAGCTGCTGCAGGCGTCCACGCGCTGGCCGGCGCTGGTCACCGTCATCGGCACGGCGCGCCCGAATCCCGGCGTCGGCAAGCCCTTATATAACGCCCTGCTGGCGATCCGCGACGGGCATATCGTCGCCGAATACTACAAGCAGCTGCTGCCGACCTACGGCATCTTCGACGAGGGCCGGCATTTTGAGCCGGGGCCGCCCGGCGCCTGCACCCTCGCCATCGCCGGCTGCAAGGTCGGTTTCATGATCTGCGAGGACGGCTGGAATGACGACGGCCGCGCCTACGCCGTCAATCCGTTTGAGGCCCTGCACGCGGCGCGGCCGGACCTCATCGTCAGCATCAACGCCAGCCCGTCCGACATCGGCAAGCGCGCGCAGCGCCATGCCGTGTTTGGCGCCGCCTGCCAGCGCGTGCACCTGCCCCTGCTGTTCGTCAACCAGGTGGGCGGCCAGGACCAGCTCGTGTTCGACGGCGCCTCGTTCGCCTTCTCGCCCGGCGACGGCCTGCAGTTCGAGGCGGCCCGCTTCGCCGAAGATTTTCCATTGCTGCGCTTTGCCGATGGGCGTTTTACGCGCACCGATGGCGCGGCGTTTCCCGTGCCGGATCCGGCAGGCATCCCCGCCGTCGAGTTTGCGCGGCGTCAAATCGTGCTCGGCTTGCGCGACTACGCGCGCCGCTGCGGCTTTACGCAAGTCGTCGTCGGCTGCTCGGGCGGCATCGATTCGGCGCTGACGCTGGCCCTGGCCGTCGAGGCGCTGGGGGCCGACAACGTGGCGGCCATTACCATGCCGTCCGTCTTTTCCAGCGCCGGCTCCGTCACCGATTCCGTGGCCCTGTGCGCCAACCTCGGCATCGCCCTGACCACGCATCCGATACGCGACATCGTGGCGCAGTACGAAGCCGGCTATGCCCAGGCCTTCGACGGCAGGCTGCAGGGGCTGCCGCTGGAAAACCTGCAGGCGCGCGTGCGCGGCACCATCTTGATGGAATACTCGAACGCCTTCGGCGCCCTGCTGCTCACCACCGGCAACAAGAGCGAAATCTCGGTTGGCTATTGCACCCTGTACGGCGACACGAACGGGGGCCTGGGGCTGATCGGCGACCTGTATAAAACGGAGGTCTTTGCCCTGTCGCGCCACATCAACGCCAGCGCCGGGCGCGAACTGATTCCTGTGGCCGTGCTCGATAAACCCCCGTCGGCGGAACTGGCGCCGGGCCAGCGCGACACGGACAGCCTGCCGCCGTACCCGGTGCTCGATGAAATCCTCAAATGGCATATCGAGGGACGGCGTTTGCCGGCGGCCGAAAGCGCGCAGGCGCTGACCCTGGTCGACCAGCTGCGCGAGACGCACGAGGGGCGGACCCTCGTGACGCGCATCCTCGGCATGGTCGCCCGCAACGAGTACAAACGGCGGCAGGCTGCGCCCATCATCCGCGTGCGTTCGCGCGCCTTTGGCAGCGGCCGCCAATTGCCGATCGCCGCCCGCTACCCCACCGGAGACGACGCATGACCCTCGCCTATCCAGCCGACGCGGCCATCCTGATCGGCCGCTTCCAGCCTTTTCATAACGGCCATGCGGGCCTGCTGCAGAAGGCGCTGGCGACGGCGTCGCAGGTGGTGGTGGTGCTCGGTTCCGCCTTCCATGCGCGCAGTCCCAAAAACCCGTTTACGTGGCAGGAGCGGGCCGCCATGATCGCCGCCACCCTGCCCGAGGCGCAGCGCGACCGCGTGCATTACGTGGCCGTGCGCGACTACTATGACGACGGCCTGTGGGCCGACGCCGTGCGCCACGCCGTGGCCGGCGCCGTGCCACGCGCGCAGCGCGTGACCCTGGTGGCCTGCTTCAAGGACGCCACCAGCTATTATCTGCACCATTTTCCGCACTGGCAGCTGCTGAACCTGGAGATCGACCCCGGCGCGCCCATCGGCGCGACGGCCATCCGCAACGTGCTGTTCGAAGCCGAGGACGTGGACGTGTCGCTGAGCGCCGTGGCGCAGCTGCTGCCGGCGGCGATCGGCCAGTACCTGAAGGCGTGGACCTTGCTGCCGTGGTACGCGCCGCTGGTGCAGGAATACCGCGCCATCGAAGCCTATAAAGCGCGCTGGAAGGTGGCGCCGTATCCGCCCATCTTCACCACCGTCGACGCACTGGTGCAGACGGGCGGCCACGTCCTGCTCGTGCGCCGCGGCGGCTACCCGGGCAAGGGCCTGTGGGCCTTGCCGGGCGGCTTCCTGGAGCCGCGCGAGCGCCTGTTGCAGGGCGCCCTGCGCGAACTGGCGGAAGAGACGCAGCTGGGCGTGCTGGCGCCCACCCTCGTCGAGGCGCTGGTCGGCGTGGCCGTGTTCGACCATCCGGACCGCAGCCAGCGCGGGCGCACCATCACGCATGCGCATTATTTTGACCTGAAGACGCGCCAGCTGCCAGCCGTGACGGCGGCCGACGACGCGGCGCTGGCGCAATGGGTGCCGGTGACGGTGCTGCCGGCCATGGAAGAGGAATTCTTCGAAGACCACTTCCATATCCTGAACCACTTCCTGCACCTCACGCACGAGGGGCGCTAGGGGCAGCCCGCAGCGCCCCTGGCGCGTCAGGACGTCACGCGCTCCCAGCCATGCCTGACGGCCGCCTTGAAGTCGTCCCAGGCCGACTGCGGATACGTGTGCTCCCAGTTGCTGCGCAGCTCGGGCTCGACCTGCTCCCAGTGCTGGCCGCGGTAGCTGTCGCTGCCCGCCATCGAGTGGCCATAGCGGTAGGCGGGATCGTAGTCCTCGAAGCGCGCGCCGCTGGCCGCATACACGCTGCTCCAGTGCGCCTGGTAGTACTGCTCGTCGTCGTCGCTGGTGCGCGGCAGGTTGTCGGCGCCCGGATAGTGGCGCACGGTGGCGCCGCCGCGCGTTCCCTCCTGCGGCATGCTGCCGGCAAATTGCTGCGACGACGAGGCATCCTGCCGGTTCACGTTGCCGGCCGGCATGCCCTGCTGGGACGGCGCGCCCGACTGCATGCTGGCGCCCTGGCGCATCGCGCTGTCGTTTTGCGGCATACCCTGCCAGCCGCTGGCGCGCCAGCTGTCCGCGTGCGCATCGATGTCGATGGGCGCATAGCGCTCGACGAGGTCGGTGGCGCGCTGGATGTCGGCGTCGCTGGCCCCTTCCAGGGTCAGCACGATGTGGCCGCGCCGCACGGCTTCCGCATAGATGTGGCGGTCGGCGTGGCTGCCGAACAGGTCTGTAAAGAAATGCTTGACGCTGTCGAGCAGCGTTTCGCCATCGTCGCGGCGGGCGTCTGCCGGGGCGGACGCCGCGTCGCTGCCCGCCTCGTGCAGGCGGATGTTGGCGCTGGGAAAGCCAGCGGTGATGAGGTCTTGCCGCGCATGTTCGGCCATGTCGCGCTGCGCGAAAACTGCTGCCAATGTATGTGCCATGATGGTCTCCAATCGGTGAACAACGTCCCTTCAGTGTAGGCCGTGAAAAACGAAATGGGCGCTCGTTTGCCTCTTGGAAATCGTTGTATGCAACAAGTATTGACGACGTGACACTGACGCCGTGGCGCCACGTGAAACTTATGCGGGCGTGCCCACGAACGCGTGCAAGAAGTCGATAAAGGCGCGCACCTTTTCCGCAATATGCTGGGTGTTCGGATACACGGCATACACGCCCTGCTCCGGGAAGGCGACGTCGGGCAGCAGGCGGCGCAGGCGTCCCGCGCGCACCTCTCCTTCCACCTGCCACTGCGGCAGCAGGGCCACGCCGCAGCCGCCCAGGGCAAAGCCCAGCAGGGCCGAGGCGGAGTCGGACTGGATGACGGCGGCGTCCTGCACGGCAAACGCAGCCGGGCCATCGGGCGTCTGCACCTCCCAGCGCAGCGGCGAGGCCAGGCGGCTGTGCGCCAGCCAGCGCGCGCGCTGCAAGTCGGGCAAGGTGGCGATGCCCTGGCCCGGCAGGCTGGCCAGGTAGGCGGGCGAGGCGACGGGCCAGATCGCATACGGCTCGATCAGCGCGGCGCGGTAGCTCGAATCGTTGAGCGAACCCATGCGGATGGCCACGTCGTAGCGGCCCGAGATCAGGTCTTCATGCGAGGATGACGAGGAATGCTGGATCTGCAGCTGCGGATGGGCGGCGGCAAAGGCGATCAGCGCGGGGACCACCGTGCGGCTGCCGTATTCGACGGTGGTGGTCAGGCGCAGGGTGCCGCGCAAGCCCAGGTGGCCCTGGCGCGCCGTCTCGATGGCGCCGTGCGCTTCGCTCAGCACGCGCTGGCAATCCTCGTAAAAGCGCCGTCCCACGTCGGTCAGCGCCAGGCTGCGCGTGCTGCGCGTGAGCAGCGACACGCCCAGCTCCGCCTCCAGCTGTTTCAAATTAAAACTGACGACGGCCTTGCTCTGGCCCAGCACGGCGGCGGCGGCCGTCAGCGAACCGGCGTCGACGATGGCGATGAAAATACCCAAACGGTCAAGACTGATCATAGATGGAAGGAGATGGAAGCTTGCAGGGATTTGTCAAAACAGATTTGACAGTGTAATCGGGGCTGGCCCGTTACGCAAATGGCGATGGGCGCTTAAGCTGGCCGTTTGCCATTCGGAGCACCATGGACTATCGCAAAAAAGTGGCGGCCATCTATCTGCTGGGATTTTTCGTCGACCTGATCAACATGTTCATCACCAGCGTCGCCTACCCCGACATCGGCCATGCCCTGCACGCCTCGGTGGCGCAGCTGGCCTGGATCAGCACCGCCTACATCCTCGGCTTGACCATCGTCATCCCCGCCAGCGCCTGGCTGGCTGCCAATTATGGCAGCAAAACCGTGTTCATGGCATCGTTGCTCACCTTTCTATGCGCCAGCGTGGGCGCGGGCCTGGCGCCATCGATCGAGGCGCTGATCGCCTGGCGCTGCGTGCAGGGCCTGGGCGGCGGCCTGCTCATTCCGCTGGGGCAAAGCATGACCTACCAGCTGTATCAACCTGCCGAGCGCCCCGGCCTGTCCGCCGTCATCATGCTGGTGGGCTTGCTGGCGCCGGCCCTGTCGCCCGCCTTGGGCGGCGTGATCGTCGACAGCCTGTCGTGGCGCTGGATTTTTTATTTGAACGTGCCGTTCGCGGCGCTGGCGCTGCTGCTGGCCGCCTGCTGGCTGCGCCCCGATCCGCCGCGCGTGGCCGGCTCGGTGCCCCGTCTCGACGCGGGCGGCCTGCTGGCCGGCAGCACGGCGATCCTGTTGCTGCTGCTGGGCCTGACCATGCTGGGTACGCCCGGCGATGGCCTGGCCGGTGCCGGCGTGCTGGCGCTGGGCGCCGCCTGCGCGTGGGGTTATGTGCGCGGCGCGCTGCGCAAGTCGACGCCGCTGCTCAACCTGCGCCTGGCCGCCGAGCCGCTGCTGCGCATGGCCATGCTGATGTACCTGCTGGTGCCGGGCGTGTTCATGGGCGTGAGCCTGCTGGCCATGCTGTATCTGCAGGGCGTGCTGGGCATGCCGGCATCGACGGCGGGCGCCCTGATGCTGCCGTGGGCGCTGGCCTCGTTTGGCGCCATTGCGCTGACGGGAAAAAGCTACCGCCGCGTGGGGCCGCAACCGCTGTTCATCGCCGGCGCCCTGCTGCAGGCGGCCGGCATGCTGATGCTGCTGCGGGTGGATTCGGCGGACCAGTTATTCTGGCTGGCCGGC
The DNA here is from genome assembly GCF_059421435.1 of Janthinobacterium sp. GW821-FHT03A03. Classification (NCBI taxonomy): domain Bacteria; kingdom Pseudomonadati; phylum Pseudomonadota; class Betaproteobacteria; order Burkholderiales; family Oxalobacteraceae; genus Janthinobacterium; species Janthinobacterium sp. GW821-FHT03A03. The sequence continues at coordinate 37,461 of NZ_JBWKUZ010000014.1, forward strand.
GCGTATGCCGTGATGGGTTTTGGCGGCGGCTTGTGCAGCAGCACGGCGCAAAGCACGGCCTTCTTGCGTACGCCCGACGGGCAACTGAGCCAGGCCAGCGCCTTGTGGAATATCAACCGCCAGCTGGGATTTTGCCTGGGCGTGGCGCTGCTCAGCGTACTGCTCAATGGCTTGCTGGCGGCGCAAGGCATCGCCACCCTGGACGACCCCGCCCTGCATGCGCGCGCGGCGCAGGTGTTTCACTGGTGTTTTGCCCTGGCCGCCAGCGCGTGCGTGCTGCCGCTGGCGCTGTGCCTGCGCATCGACAACCGCGCCGTTCTCGACCTTTTACATCACCATGGAGCAAGCAAAAAATGAATGCTACAAATCTTTATTTTGACGACGTTTTAACCACGCATGTGCTGATCCGCGACTGGCTCTCCGGCGACGTCACGGCGCCCGAACATTGCACTGACTTGCTCGCGCGTTTCTCGCCCGCCTTCACGATGGTGGCGCCCGTTGGCAAGCAGCTCGATGGCGCCGGCCTGGCGGCGTTTTTCCGCGCCGCCGGCGGCAGCCGTCCGGGCTTGCAGATGCACATTTCGGATCTCGTTCTGATCCAGGAAAGCGCGGCCGGCGCCACCGTGTCTTATCGCGAGTTCCAAGCCATGCCCGGCGCAGAAAACACGGAGCGCCTGTCGACCGTCGTGTATGACAAAACCCCGTCTGGAGCCTTGTTGTGGCGCCATTTGCACGAGACGTGGGTGGCTTGATCTAGCTTAAATCATGCAAGTCTTTTTGCTGCGCCGGAGCGATGGAAAACTGCGAAAACACCACCTCCAGCCCACCGCGTTCCGGCGTGCAGCACATGGGCCCGACGCGGTAGCTGCCGGCCTCGGGAAACGGCGCCAGGCGCAGCAGCGGCCAGCGCCGGCCATCGGTCGAATACTGCACCCGGATCACGCCTTTTTCCACCGTGACGCGCAGCCAGAAACCATCGGGCATCGCGGGCGCGAGGCTGACGGCCCAGTCGGATTTGTCCTGCGTCAATACGGAGCTCAACAGCAGCTGGCCGTCGGAAAATTCGACGCCGCATTTGATCCAGTGTTGCTCGTCGATGCGCACCATCATGCCGGCCTGGTCGTACAGCGCAGAGTACTGCGCCGCCACGTGCAGCTGCGCCGTAAAATCGCCGCTGATGTCAGTGCCGAAAAAATGGCCGCTGTCGCGGATAAAGCCATACGAGGTCTTGCGCCAGAAATCCGTCTGCGCATCCGTCGTCACGCGCAGCTGCGCGCCGTCGGCGGACCAGTTTTCCGGTGGATTGAGCCAGCTGCCTTGCGTGAACATTGCGCCCCTTTCCGAGCTAAAAAGATCACATAGTGTGCCCCCAACCCAGCGCCTTGTACAGCGCGATCGCGTCGATATAGGACGCCGTTTCCGCCTGCAGCGCTTCGCGCCGGATATCGAACAAGGCACGCTGGTTTTCCAGCACGGCCTGGTAGCTGCCGGAGCCGCCCTGGTAGCGCGTGCTGGCGATGCCGAGGGCCGCGTTGCCGTGGCGCGCCGATTCCAGCAGTGACGCGAGACGCGTCTGGTTTTCCGCCAGCTGCGTGACGGCGTTTTCCACGTCTTCCTGCGCCAATAACATCGTTTGTGCATAGCGCGCCAGGGCGCCCTGCGCCTCGGCCCGCGCGCCGCGCAGGCGCGCCTTGACGCTGCCCAGGCGGAAGGCCGGATAGCTGACGGAGGGCGCCACCTCGAAGGCGCGCGCGCCGCCGTCAAACACGCCGCTGCCGCGCAGGGCGAAGAAGCCCAGGAAACCGCCGAGACTGAGGCGCGGATACAGGTCGGCCGTGGCCGCCCCAACGTTTTCGCTGGAGGCGGCCAGCAGGCGCTCGGCGCGCACCACGTCGGGCCGCTGCTTGATCAGCCGGTTCACGTCGCCGAGCGGCAGCCGGCCCGCCAGCGGCGCCTGCTGTTGGGGCGTGGTGGCCAGCGCGATGGCGCCCGCAGTGTCTGTGCCAGGTCGTTGACCGCTCAGCACGTCGAGCCGGTACTGCGCCTGGCGCAAGAGCGCCTGCAACGGCGGCAGGGCCGCCTCGCTGCGCGCCAGGTTGGCCAGCGCGTTATGGCGCTCTTCCGGCAAGCCGCTGCCGGCGCGGATGCGCGCATCGGTCAATGCCACCGTGTCGCGCCAGCTTTGTGCCTGCGCCTGCGTCAGCGCCAGGTTTTGCTGGTAGCCCAGCGCCTCGTAATAATTGCGCGCCACCTCGGCGGCGATCGTCAGCTGCACTTGCCGCACGTCCGCCTGCGCCGCGTTCGCGCTTGCCTGCGCCGAGCGGCGCATGTGCGCCAGGCGGCCGAACAGGTCGATTTCCCATTGCGCGTCGAATCCCACGCGCGTATTCACCGTGGCGGCGCGCCTGTCTGGCGTATTTTGCTGCACCGTGCGCTGCCATCCTGCCTGGCCCGTGACAGCGGGCAGTTCATCGAGCCTGCGCTCGTCGAAGACGGCGCGCGCTGCCAGCAGGTTCGCTTGCGCTTGCGCGATATCAAGGTTATGTTCGAGCGCGCTGGCGATCAGCTGCGACAGCCGTGCATCGTCAAAAAACGTCCACCAGGCGGCGCTGCTGGCAGCCGTTTGAGCTGGCGCAAACTGCGCCTGCTGCGGGCTGGCCAGGGCGATGTCTGGCGTGCCCGGCGTCACATAGGCGGGACTGACGACGCAGCCGGCCAGCAAGGGGAAAAGGGCGGCAAAAAGGGAAGCTAGATAGCGGTCATTTTTCATGGGGATTCCTTCAGCGCCTGCGACAAATCGCGGGCACGCGGCGTGGCATGGTCGGCCGTGTGGCGGCGGGCCAGAAAGGTGTACACGGTGGGCAGCACGAACAGGGTAAAGAAGGTGCCGATCAACATGCCCGAGACGATCACCACGCCCAGGCCGAAGCGGCTGTTGGCGCCCGCGCCGGACGCGAACAGCAGCGGCACCAGGCCCACCACCATGGCGGCCGTCGTCATCAAGATCGGGCGCAGGCGGATCTGCGCCGCCTTGCGGATGGCCGTGATGCGGTCGAGCTGTTCATGCACCTGCAATTCGTTGGCAAATTCCACCATCAGGATGCCGTGCTTGCTGATCAAGCCGATCAGGGTCACCAGGCCGATCTGCGTGTAGATGTTCACGGTGGCGTAGCCGAGGGCCAGCGGAATCAGCGCGCCGCAGATCGACAGCGGCACGGTGATCAGGATGATCAACGGGTCCGTCAGGCTTTCATATTGCGCCGCCAGCACCAGGTAGATGACGACGACGGCCGCCAGGAAGGCCAGCAGCAGGGCATTGCCTTCCGTGGCGAACTGGCGCGCGTCCGATTGCCAGTCGTAGCTGAAGCCCGGCGGCAGGGTTTTCGCCACGCCGTCGAGGAAGGCGACGGCGTCGCCCAGGGTCACGCCCGGCGCCGGCACGCCCTGGAAGGTGGCCGCATTTTGCTGGTTGAACTGCGTCAGCATGTTCGGCTCGATCTGTTCCGTTACCGAGACGACGGCGGACAGGGGCAGCAGGCTGCCGTCGTCGGCGCGCACGTACTGCTGCGTCAGGGCTTGCGCCGTCAAGCGCTGCTCGCGCGGGCTTTGCGCGATGACGTCGTAGGCGCGGCCATCCATGCCGAAGCGGTTCAGGTAATTCTCGCCCACCAGCACGGCCAGCGATTCGCCGATGTCCTGCATGCGGATGCCCAGGCTGTTCGCTTTCGAGCGGTCCACGCGCACCTTGACGACGGGATTGTTGTAATCGAGGTCGCTGTCGACGACGGCAAACAGGCCGCTGTCGCGCGCGCGCTGCTTGACGTCTTCCATGGTGCGGAACAGGGTGGCGTAATCCTGCGCGCTGCGCAAGACCATCTGCACGGGCAGGCCGCCGCTCGACCCGGGCAGAGGCGCCAGCTGGAAGGCGAAGATGCTCGTGCCCTCCACGTCGCCCGCGGCGTGCTGGAGTTCGGCCTGGATGACGGCCGCATTGCGCGCGCGTTCGGCCCATGGCGTGAGGTTGATGCCGCCGATGCTCGACGCCGGGCCTTCGCCGCCGTTGATGATCCAGCGCGAGTGCGTTTCGGGGATGTTTTTGTAGATATCATCGAGCTTGTACGAAAAGCGCTCGACGTAATCGAGGTTGGCGTGCTGCGGCGCCTTGATCGCCGTCAAGACGCTGGCCTGGTCTTCCGCGGGCGCCAGTTCGCGCTGCGGCAGCAGGTACAAAAACGGCAGACTCACCATCACCAGCGCGGCGAAACCGGCGCTGAGCCAGCGGTGGTGCAGCGAGCGGTCCAGCAGGCGCGCATAACGGCTGGTCAAGCCTTCGAAGAAATGCTCGGCGGCGCGCGCCATGCGCCCTTCCGATTGTTTCGGCTGCAGCAGCAAAGAGCTCATCACGGGAGACAAGGTCAATGCCACCACGCCCGACACCACCACGGCGCCGGCCAAAGTGAGTGCGAATTCCTTGAACAGCGCGCCAGTCAATCCCCCCATCATGCCGATCGGCGCATACACGGCCGCCAGCGTGATCGTCATGGCGATCACGGGGCCGGCCACTTCGCGCGCGCCCACCAGCGCGGCGGCCACGGGCGTCTTGCCTTCCTCGATATGCCGGTGCACGTTTTCCACCACGACGATGGCGTCGTCGACCACCAGGCCCACGGCCAGCACCATCGCCAGCAGGGTGAGCAGATTGATGCTGAAGCCGAAGGCCAGCATCAGCGCCGCCGCGCCCAGCATCGACAGCGGTATCGTCACGACGGGTATCAGCACGGAGCGCAGGGAACCCATGCACAAATAGATGACGATGACGACGATCAAGAGCGCTTCGAGCAGGGTGTGCGCCACCTCGTCGATGGACGACTGGATGAAGCGCGCCGTCTCGAACGCCAGCTCGACTTTCACGCCGGGCGGCAGGGTTTTCTGGATCTCGGGCAGCAGCTTCTTGATGCCGTCGACGATCACCAGCGGGTTGCCGCCGGGCGTGGGCGACAGGCCCAGGTACACGGCCGGCACGCCGTCCATGATGCCGCTCGTCTCCGTGGCGGCCGCGCCCAGTTCCACCGTGCCCACGTCCTTCAGACGCACGAGCGATGCGCTGTCTTTTTCATCGCCGCCCTTGGTGATGACCATGTCGCGGAATTGTTCCACGCTGGTGAGATCCGTGTTGACGCTGATGTTAGCGACGACGAACTGCCCCTTCACCTTGCCGGGCGCCGCCTGGTAGTTATTGCGCCGCACGGCATCGGCCACGTCGGCCGCCGTCAGGCCGCGCGCCGCCAGTTTTTCCGGGTCGATCCACAGGCGCATGGCCAGCTGCTGGCCGCCATACACGTCGACCTTGGCCACGCCGTCGATGGTGGCGAACATCGGCTGCACCACGCGCGCCAGATAATCGGTCAGCGCGGGCGCGGACACGCTCTCGCTGGCAAAGCCGACGTAGGCGACGGCCGAGGAATCGCCGGCCGAACGCTCGATGACGGGGTCAAAAGCACCTTCAGGCAATTTATAGCGCACCTGATTGACCTTGGCCATGACCTCCGTCAATGCCTGCGTGGAATCGCGGTTCAGTTCCATGCGCACGGTGACCGTGCTGCTGCCCTGCACCGACGACGAGGTCAGGTAATCGATGCCTTCCACCGACGACACGGCTTGCGCGATCGGCTGCGTGACAAAACCCTGCATCAGTTCCGCCGAGGCGCCCGGATACGTGGTTTTCACGGTGATGGTGGACGATTCGAGCATCGGGTACTGGCGGATCGGCAGCTGCAGGATGGCGATCACGCCCAGCATCAGGATCAAGGTGCTGATCACCAGCGCCAGCACGGGGCGGCGTACGAATAGATCGGTAAATTTCATGGCGGCCTTCCCTCAAGAACCGGCCCTGGGCGCGGCGCGCTTGGCCTCGTCCAGGGTGTTGGCGACTGCCTGCACGGCCATGCCGTCGGCCAGTTTCAGCTGGCCCGAGGCGACCACGCGCTGCCCCTCGCGCAAGCCGTCGAGGATGGCCACGCGGCCCCCTGCCCGCTCGCCCAGTTTCACGCCCACGCGCTTGACGGTGAGCGGCTGCTTGCCCTCCTGCTGCGCCACAAACACCGTGTCGCCATAGGCGCTGTAGGTCACGGCCGTTTCCGGCACCGTCAGCTGCTGGCCGGCTTCGCGCGCCACGCGCACGTTCGCGTACATGCCCGCTTTCAGGGCGCCACGGGGATTTGTCAGCGTCGCCTGCACCTGCACCATGCGCGAGCGGGCGACCAGCGGGTCGATGGCGTTGATCCTGGCCGTAAAAACGTCGCCCGGATACGCGTCCACCAGCACTTGCACGGCCTGGCCCGGCGCCAGCTTGGCGCTGCTCTGTTCATCGAGGGCGAAGTTCACCAGCAGCGACTTGGTGTCGATCAGGCTGGCCACCGTGTCGGCCGCGTTCAGGTACTGGCCCGCGTGCACCTTGCGGATGCCCAGCTGGCCGGCGAACGGCGCGCGGATGGTCTTTTGCGCGATCAGCGCCTCCGTCTGCCGCACGTCGCCCAGGGCCGCGTCGCGCGCGGCCAGGGCGCTGTCGAGCTGCTCCTGCGTGGCCGCCTTGTCCCTGACCATCTGCGCCGTGCGCGCATGGCTGCTTTCCGCGTTTTTCAGCTGCGCGCGCTGGCGCAGCAGCATTGCCTGTTCTTGGGCGTCATTGAGCTGTACCAGCACGGCGCCGGCGGCCACCTGCTGCCCCGATTCGAAGCGGATCTGCGTGATCCGGCCGCCCGTTTCGGCCGCCACCTGCACCTGGCGCGCCGCTTCCAGCTCGCCCACGCCGGCAAAAAAGCGCTCCTGCGTGCCCAGCACGACAGGGACCAGCGCCACCTTGGTGGCTGGGTAAGCGGCGGCATCGGCCGCATGGGAGTCTGCGCGCGGATACAGCGCGCCGCCCGCGACGGCCAGGGCGATGGCCAGCGCGGAGGCGCCGACGATTTTCGTATTCATGATGAAGTCCTTTACAGCAGTAAAAGGGAAAAAGCAGAGGCGCAGCGGAGGCTGATCAGGTCTGCTGCGCGTTGAAGAGTAAAAACAGGCCGATGGTCCACAGCAGCAGCACCAGGTGCGTCGTCTGCAAGCCTTCCTGCGCGATCCAGTAGCCGAACCACAGGCCGCCCAGGTGCATCAGCAGCAAGAAGGCGGCCATGGCGCACAGGGCCAGGTTCAGCCAGGGCAAGCCGGCCGCCAGGCCGCCGCCGAGCAACAGCGCCACGCCCGTCCAGGCGGCGATGGCGGCCAGCAGTTGCAGCGCCAGCACCACGCCCAGCGACAAGCGGTGCAAGGTCAATGAGGTGAGCGCGCGGCGCAGCAGCGGCGTCTGGATGGTGGGGTCCTGGCGCAGCGGGTCCATGCGCATGGTGTTGCCGATGGCCCAGACGGAGCCGTGGAAGGCGTGCAGGTTGTTGATGGCGGCCAGGGTGAGCCAGGAGGCCAGGCCGGCGGCGAGGATGGCGTGAAACAGCCAGATGGAGTGAGACAGTTGCATGGGAAAATCCTGTCAAAAGAGTACCTTGCCGGCATGCAGGCGTGGAAATTCCTCGACAGCGGGGAGCTACCGGCCTATTATGCAAGCAATTAGTTGGTTAACTGGCCCCATGATAGTTGAGCGAAATGAATTACACAAGTAAACGTTTGGATAATAGCGAGGCGCCGCAAACGACGGAGCGCATCCTGTATTTCATCAAGACCAAGGGACCCGTCTCTACGGCGACCCTGGCCAGGACCCTGGACATGACGGGCGAGGCGGCGCGCCAGCAGGTGCAAAAGCTGGTGGCGGCGGGCCTGATCGAGGGGCGCCAGGAAGCGCAGGCGGGTGCGGGACGGCCGCGCCAGAACTGGGTCTTGACGGAGGCGGGCAATGCGCGCTTTCCCGACACGCATGCGCAGCTGACGATCAAGCTGATCGGCTCGGTGCGCCAGCTGTTCGGCGAGGCGGGGCTGGACAAATTGATCACGCAGCGCGAAGAGGAAAGCCGCAGCGCGTATGCGCTCGCGTGCTCGGCGCCGGACTTGCCCACGCGGCTGCGGCAGCTGGCCGCCGTGCGCGATGAAGAGGGGTATATGGCGCGCGTGGAAGCGGACGGCGGCGACTGGCTGCTGATCGAGGACCACTGCCCCATCTGCGCAGCCGCCCGCACCTGCCAGGGCTTTTGCCGCTCGGAACTGCAGCTGTTCCAGGAAGTGGTGGGGCCAAGCGCCAGCATCGTGCGCGAGCAGCACGTGCTGGCCAATGCGATGCGCTGCGTCTATCGCATTTCGCCGCTGCCTTAAGGCTTGGGAAACAGGGGCCGGGCGGCCAGCGCCACCAGCCCCGCCGTCCACCATACGACGGCCCAGCTGCTGGCCGCCAGCAGGTGCGGCAGCGTGACGGGCGTGAGGAACAGCCCCACGTAGACGGCCGTGTTCGCCATGCCCAGGGCCGTGCCCGCGCTGGCGCCGCCCGCTTCCGTGGCCAGCTCCGTGTAGGCCACGCCATGCCAGGCGGACACGGCGATGCCGGCGAGCACCACGGCGGCCATCAGCAGCCAGCCCGGCGCCTCCAGCCAGGCGATGCATCCCAGCAAGATGAACGCGGCCAGCGCCACCAGGGCCGAGCCGCGCAGATAAGCGGGCCGGTTGGCGCGGCGGTCCGTATGGCGCCCGCTCCAGATGCGCATCACCATGGCGCCCATTTGCAGGGCCACCATCACGGCCGTGATGGCCGCCAGGCCCAGGCGGCCATGGTCGTGCAGGAAGACGGTGGCATAGCTGAGTACGGCAAACTGCGGCACGCACAGCAAGCCGATGGCGGCCACCATGCGCCAGACCTGTCGATTGCGCAGCGGCGGCGGCTTGACACCAGACAGGCCTTGCGACGCGTTGTGCGGCCCCGTGGCGGCCTCGGCAGCGGAATCGGGCTCATGCATCCAGCGCCACGTCAAAAACGCCGACAGCGCGCATACGAGGGCCAGGGCGCCGAAGACGGGCATGAAGCCATGGCGCGACGCCAGGCTGGGCAGGATGAGCGCGCCGAGGCCGCCGCCGAGCGGCACGGCCGTCTGGCGGATGCTCATGGCGAAACCCCGTTCGCCGGCGCCGAACCAGCGCATCACGGCGCGGCCGCTGGCGCCGTTCACGCTGCCGCCCAGCACGCCGACTGCCGCCAGCCCGGCCGCCAGCGCCCACAACGGCGGCACGGACCCGTCAGCGGGCGTGATCCACAACAGCAGGGCCAGCAAGGCCAGCATGGTGCCCAGCAAGCCCGTCAGCAGCACGGGGCGGTCGCCCCAGCGGTCGGTCGCCATGCCCCATGGCAATTCAGTCAGCGCCACGCCCAGGCCCATGGCGCCCAGCGCCACCCCCAGTTCCGTATTGCTCAGGTGATAGCCGCTGCGCAGCCAGACGGCCGTCGTGGGCATGCCGTTGGCGGCGGCGGAAAAGCTGGCGTTGGCCGCCACGCCGACGGCCAGTACTTTCCAGCGGTGCGAGGCGCTCAACGAGGGCGCGGTGATGGGGACAGGGACGGCAGGGCAGCTGGTGCGCATGGCAGGGACAGGAAAGTGGTTGACCCAGGCAGTGTGGCGCGCTACGATCATTCTGAATATCAGATAATTTACGCTATACCATCCCATAAAACAGGACGATTGCCATCACGCCATGCATCAGCTCAATTTCGACATCGCCTTCCTGCGCAGCTATGTGGCCGGCATCGAGCTGGGCAGCTTTGCCCGCGCGGCCGACAAGGTGGGCCGCTCCACCTCGGCCGTCAGCGCGCAGCTGAAAAAACTCGAGGAGCAGGCGGGCCTGCCCCTGTTCCGCAAGGATGGCCGGGGCCTGGCGCTGACGCCGGCCGGCGAGGTCTTGCTCGGCTATGCGCGCCGCCTGCTGGAACTGAACGACGAGGCGGCCGTCGCCTTGCGCGGCGTGGAACTGGACGGCTGGATCAAGCTCGGCCTGCAGGAGGATTTCGGCGAAGCCTTGCTGCCCGAGGTGCTGGGGCGCTTTGCGCGCGCGCATCCGAAAGTGCGCATCGAGGCGCATGTGGCGCGCAACACGGAACTGATGGACCGGCTCACCATGGGCCAGCTGGACCTGGCCCTGCTGTGGGGCGGCGCGTGCATCGCCGACGTGGCGGCCTATCCGCCGCAGCAGCGTCAGCGCATCGCCGAACCGGCCATGCGCTGGATCGCCTCGTCCAGCCTGGCGTGGCAGCCCGAGTCGGGCGAAGCCTTGCCCCTGATCATGTTCGACCGCGAATGCCTGTTCCAGCGCTGCGCCACGCAGGCGCTGGACCAGGCCGGCATCGCCTGGCGCATCGCGTTTACCAGTCCCAGCCTGGCGGGACTGTGGGCCGCGGCCGCCGCAGGGCTCGGGGTGACGGTGCGCACCAGCCTGGGCTTGCCGCCGTCCGTGCGCGTGCTCGACCACGTGGCGGCGGGCTTGCCCGCCCTGCCCGCGCTGTCGCTGGAATTGCTGCAGGCCTCCAGCGTGCCCGGGCCGCCAGTCGAGCGCCTGGCGGCCCTGCTCATCGCGGCACTGCAGGCTGGGCCTTAAAACGCCTGCGCCGTGGGGCGCAGCACGATTTCATTGATATCCACGTCGGCCGGCTGCTCGATCGCATACGCGATGGCGCGCGCCACCGAGCCGGCGGAAATGGCGATCTGGTAGAACTCCTTGACGGCCTTGGCGCTCTCGGCGTGGCTGCTGCCCTGGCTCAATTCCGTGTCCACGGCGCCCGGCGCAATGACGGTGGTGCGGATGGTGCCGCCGCTGGCCGCCAGCTCGTGGCGCAAGCCTTCCGAAATGGCGCTGACGGCAAACTTGGTGCCGCTGTAGACGGTGCCGCCGGGGCTGAAGACTTTGAGCCCCGCCACCGACGAAATATTGATGAAGTGGCCGCTGTTTTGCGCCTGGAAATGCGGCAGGACGGCGGCGATGCCGTTCAGCACGCCTTTGATGTTGATATCGATCATGTTGTTCCACTCGTCGACTTGCAAGGCGCTCATCGGTGCGATGGCCATCAGCCCCGCATTGTTGATCATCACGTCGACCTTGCCGAACACGGCCAGGGCCGTATCGATCAGATTCTTGACGTCGGCAGGCACCGTGACGTCGGTCAGGGCAACGGCGGCCAGGCCGCCGGCGGCCGTGATTTCTTCAGCGATGGCGGTGAGCAAGTCCATGCGGCGCGCGCCGAGCACGACGGAAGCGCCCAGTGAGGCCAGGTGGCGCGCGGTGGCTTCGCCCAGGCCGCTGCTGGCACCGGTGATGACGACGACTTTCCCTGCGATATTTTGACTCATGATGAATTCCTCGTGGAGGCAGCGGCTGCTGCGGTTGACATCAGTATCGGGCCCGCCATGCTCCCATGGAAATGATGTTGTTTACCATTCCCAAAATGGGCAGCATTGCGAGGCCGCCATATGGTGAATCGACTGGACATGCTGGTATTTTTTGCTGCGCTGCCGAACTGGGTTGTTTCACTGCAATACGCGGCAGCTACAGCTTAGCGCATTTGCTGCATAATTGACAATTATTAGGTGGCAAGCCGTGCAACAGCTCGCGCCGCTGTCGAGCATGAGGCGCGCGACGGCGGCGCCTCGCCGCTTGCTTGTCGATAGTGACCTGGCTGGCGGCCGTTGCCCTGGATAAAGCTCAAGCGTCCCGCCGGGCGACCAGCACTTGCACGGGCGCCATGGGGAAGTCGCTGGCGCCATATTGTTCCACCTGCCGCCATCCGGCCGCGCGCAGCAGCAGCGCCAGTTCTCCCTGGCGCGTGACGGCGCGGCCCAGCATGCGCATCGGCAAGTAATACGGCAGCACGCGCGCCGCCTCGCCCGCTGTCGCGGCGATTTCCGCCTGCACGCAGACGAACACGCCGCCGGGCTTCAAGGCCGCATGGATCTTGCGCAAGGCGCCCGCCATGTCGGGCACGAAATGCAGCACGGACGAGCACCAGACGAGGTCGTAATCGCCGCCGATATCGTCGCTGTCCAGGTCGCCGCCCAACGTTTCCAGGCGCTCGGATAATTGCGCATGGGCAATGTTCGCGGCCGCCACGGCCACCGTTTCCGGCCAGTCGAAAACGCAGCCGTGCAAGCCCGCGTGGGCTTGCGCCAGCGCAATGGCAACCCAGCCGGGGCCGCCGCCGAGGTCCAGCAAGTTCAAGGGCGTAGCGCGTGCCGCGAACGGCGCGACGCGCTCCATCACGGACAGCGCGGCGCGCATGGTGACGGCGCGCTGCTCCTGGCCGATCTGCTGCTGCGCGGCGGCGGCCCAGTTGACGCCATTGGCCGTGCTGTACGGCGCCGCTTTGCCGCCGTCGCGCACGAGCGAGTTCAATTGCGTGGCGAAATGGCGCAGCGCGTGCAGCCGGTACAGCCAGGCGTCGCCGCAAAAGGCCACGGAGTCGCGGCAGAAATACTGCACGGTGGCGGCCGTGCAGCGGTAGCGCTGTGCATCCGCATCGGCCGCATCGCGTTCCAGCACCTGCATGCTCCAAAGCAATTCGAGCAGCAGGGCCGTGTGCGGCGCATGCAGCGACAGGGCCTCGGCCAGTTGCGCCGGCGTGTGCGGCACGGTCAGTACATCGAGTATGCCCAGTTCCAGGGCGGCGGCCAGCCCGTCCGCCTGCACGGGGGCGACGGCCAGGTCCCAGTACGGCTGCAGGGCGTGTTGCGGATTGCATGACATGATCTTCCTTTCGGCGAGGTGAGCATCAGCGTCATTTTATGCAACAATGAGAATAATTATCATTTGCATTTGTATGCGCGGCGGCGTTTTTCGTATGCGGGACGGCGCGCGGGAAAACGGGAGGAGCGATGATGGAACAGGACAGGGCAGCGGCAGGCTGGGTGCGGCGCCAGCTGGACCCGGGGTTGAAAGAGTGCCGCGCCGACCAGCGCCAGGTCGACCAGGGCGTGCTGCTCGTGCATTCCGATTACCGCCCGCGCCTGGCGCTCGTCGAGCCATCGCAGCATGACGACGGGGGCGGCATGGTGATCACCATCGGCCTGGAAGGCGCATCCGCCTACGCCACGCGCGATGGCGAACAACTGCGTTTCCAGGGCGGCCACACGACCATGACGGTGTTCCAGCACGTCAGCGGCGAGCGCCGCTTCGAGGCGAACCAGCGGGCGGCGCAATTGCGCGTGCTGGTCGACGAGCACGCGCTGGCGCGCTACTGGCCGCAGGGCCTGGCATCGCTGCTGCCCCATGGCGGCGCGCGCCAGCTGGCGCATGCGGCCACCACGGCAGCTGTCGCCCAGCACGCGCGCGCCCTGCTGCGCGCGGCGGACCCGCTGGCCGTGCATATCGGCGTGCTCAGTATCCTGGCGGAACAGCTGCGGGGCTTGCAGCCGCCGCCGCTTGCCGTGCCGCGCTGGTCCGAGGCCGACATCGTCAAATTGGAACGTGTCCACGCGCTGATGCAGGAGCAGATGGCGCAGGCACTCACGCTCGATTACCTGTGCGCGCAAGCGGGGCTGAGCTTGTTCAAGCTCAAGCAGGGGTGGCGCTACCGCTATGGGGACAGCCCCCAGCGCACCCTGCTGGCGTTGCGCATGCGGCGGGCAAAGTTACTGCTGGAAAATGGTTGCCAGGTGGCGCAGGCAGCTTGGCAGACCGGTTATCGGCATCCGGCCAATTTCAGCGCCGCCTTCAGCCGCTATTTCGGCTATGCGCCGAAGACCGTGGGGCGCGCGGGCGGGTAAAAAGCCGGTGTAGAATCGGCGGGCAGCAAATACTCATACGACCCACAAGGAGACATGATGGCCCGCAAAATCTTTGTCAATCTGCCCGTCCAGTCGCTCGAGCGTTCCGTCGCGTTCTTCACGGCGCTGGGCTTCAGTTTCAATGCCCATTTCACCGATGAAACAGCGACCTGCATGATCGTCACCGACGATATCTTCGTCATGTTATTGACGCACGACAAATTCAAGCAGTTCACTCCCAAGCAGCTGTGCGACACCAAGGTGGCGACGGAAGTGCTCGTGTGCTTGTCGGCCGAGAGCCGCGGCGAGGTCGATGAGCTGGTGGCCAAAGCCGTCCAGGCGGGCGGCAGCATCTACAAGGAGCCCATCGATTTCGGCTTCATGTATGGCCACAGTTTCCAGGACCCCGATGGACATCAATGGGAATTGATGTACATGGAGCCGGGCGCCGTACCTGGCTGATCGGTGGTGGTGGCGGATTAGCGCGGCAAAGCCGCGCGTAATCCGGCGTCTCCGGCCAGCTTAGGACGCCAGCGCCAGCAGATCGACCACCTCCAGCCCGGCCAGGTCCTGCGTCGTGTTGCCCGCAAACGCGGCGCGGCTTTGCTGGCCGTTTTTCAGCCAGGTGCGCGTCACGTCCTTGATCTGCGCCAGGGTGCAATTGAGCACGCCGGTACGGAACTGCTGGCGCACGGCTTCCGTCGTGCCCCGCTGCTGCATGTTCCACGCCGTCAGCGCTTCCGCGTACGGCGAATGCGGCTTGTCGAGGCCCTTGATGACGCAGATGATGGCTTCTTCCACCTGCTCTTGCGAGAAATCGCCGGCGAGGATCTGGTCCAGCGTCGTGCCGAAGTCGGCGAACGTGCCGGCCAGGCGCGGATCGCGGTAGGAACTGAGCGTGAACGTGCCGGCGCCGGCCGCGTAGCTGGCGCTGCCGCCATACGCGCCGCCTTTTTCGCGCAGGGCCGTATGCAGCACCTGGTTGGTCATCAGTTCGGCGGCCACGGCCAGGGCGGAGGCGTCCGGATTGTGCACGCCTGGCACGGCCCAGGAAACGAAGCAATGGTTGATCTGGCTCGTTGCATGCAGGGCTGAATTGGCCAGCGGCAATGCTGCCGGCGTTGCCACTTCAACAGGCGCGGCCGCGCCAGCGGTGGCGGCAGGCAAGTCCAGCAGACGGGCCAGGGTGATGCCATCCTGCTCCAGGCCCGCGCACAGCACGGTCGGCGGCTGGGCGATGATGTGCGCGTGCAGGGTGTCGAGCTCGCGCGCGATTTCCTGCAAGCCTGCCGAGGTCTTGCTCAGCTGCTGCAAGCGGCGGTAGAACGGCAAGGCGGCCGGGCCGCCGACGATGTCGTCGAAGCGGCGCGTCGGCGACAGCGGCGCTGCCGACGCCAGCATGGCGTAGCGGTTGCCCGATTCGGCCAGGCTGCTTAATTTGTCCTGCACCAGGCTTTCGATCAGGAAGGCCAGGCGCTCTTCTTCATCGAAGCGGGGCTTGGCGATCCAGGCCGACAGCACGGCGGCAATGGCCGCATGTTCTTCGCGCAAGCCGCTGGCCGAGAACGACAGTTCCACGCGCATTGCCTGTTGCGGGCGGGGAATGGCTTCCAGGCCGATGTGGAACGAAGGCACCATGCTCTGGCGCCAGGCGCTGGCGTCGTCGAACGACATGTCGCCCACACCCAGTTCCGGCGCCAGGTCCGTGTACAGGCGCAGCCAGGGCCACGACGCTTCCGGCAAGGCCGACACGTCGTACAGCACGTTGGCGTAGCTGATGCCGTTCGAGGCGATGGAAAACGCCACGGCACCGTCGACGGCGGGCGGAATCGGCAGCGCCGGACGCGGCGAGGCGCTGACGTCGCCCGGGCGGATGCGCGGCAGCACTTCCGAATTCGACGGCAATTGCTGGTGCGCTTCCAGCGCGGCGGACTCGGCGACGATGTGCTCGCGCTCGGCATCCGTCAGCTGCGCCTGCAGGGCGGCCAGTTTGGCGTCTTCCTGCGCGGCGCGGTCCGTGAAGAAGGCGGCATCGGGCACCACGCGCGTGGTCAAACGGGTCGGGTTGGCGATCAGATCGCGCACCAGCTGCTTGAAGAATGCCGGGTCCTCGATCTGTTGTTCCAGCGTTTCCAAAATCGCCGCATTGTCGAAGGCATCCATGACGTTGCCGTCGTACATGGCCAGCGGCAAGGCGTGCAGCAAACGGCCCAGGCCGTAAGGCATGCGGCCGCTGCTGATTTCGCGCTGGCTGTATTTGATATCGCGCAAGGCCGCGTGCAGCACGGCGGCCGGGATGCCCTCTTGCGCCGTTTCTTCCAGCGCCGTCCAGATGCGCTGGTGCGCGTCGGCGATCTGTTCTTTGGTTAAACCTTCCATGCCGATGTGGAACACCATCTGGCGGATGCCCGCGTCGCGGCCATTCATGTCCGATGGACGGCCATAGCCGGCCGATTCCATGGCGCGCATGACGGGCGCCGACGATTCGCCGAGCAAGCCGTGCGACAGCAGATGCGCGTGATAGTAGGCGACGGGATCGCTCGACTCGCCCATCAGCCAGGCGAATTGCAGGCCGAATTCATCGTCGCGCGCTTCCTGCGACGGAATTTTCACCACATTTTCCTGCGGCGCCGTCCACGCGGGCGCCAGCTGCGGCAGGCGGCGCGGACTGAAACCGCTGAGCTTGGACAGCACGCGCTCGGCGACCTGTTCCTGCACGGCCGACGCCTCGATATTGCCGGAAGTCATGATCACGGCTTGCGAAGGGTGGTAGTGGCTGGCGTGGAATTCTTTCAGCATGGCATGCGTCAGCGCGGGGATGTCGAGCGGGTCGCCGCCCGATTCCACTTCATACGTCGTGCCCTTGAGCAAGGCGCTGGCGATGCCGCTGTCCAATGCGCGCATGGGGCTGTTGAAGGCGCCCTTCATTTCATTGAAGACGATGCCCTGGTACACGAGCTTGTCGCCTTCGAAGGCGTGGCGCCAGCCTTCCTGGCGGAAATTCAGGTAATCGAGATTCGGGAAGAAGGCGGCGTCCAGGTACACGTCGAGCAGGTTGAAGAAATCCTTGCGGTCCGTGCTGGCGAACGGGTACACGGTGCGGTCCGGATAGGTCATTGCATTCATGAAGGTGGCCGTCGAGCGGCGCAGCATCGAGAAGAACGGGTCGCGCACCGGGTAGCGGGCCGAGCCGCACAAGGCCAGGTGCTCGAGGATGTGGGCGCGTCCGTCGCTCACTTCGGGCACAGTGGGAAACGCCACCAGGAACACCATTTCAGCCTGCTCGGTATGCATGTGGATATGGCGCATGCCCGTTGCTGGCTCGACATATTGCTCGATGGTCGCCTGCAAGACTGGAATGAAGTTGCTGCTGACTTTTTCAAATGTGCTCATGCGGTATGGGATCTCTGCGGTAGGTGATTCGGATGGTCGGTGGGGCTGCATCACATGTGGGGGCAAAGTGGCGCAATGCGAGGGCCGTGGGCCACTTTGATGCCTGCGTGAAGTTTTTCCCTATTGTACTAGGAGTACTCGCGCGCCGCCGCCGGGCCTTGCTTGTTCGCCGTAAAAGCAACAATATTGCAAAATAGACTATTTTCTGACAGGCGGCGCCCCAGGATGGAGGCTTAGCGTACCATGCGCCTTTTGCACTCCAGACTGAACCGAAGGCGCCTACCTTGTCCCGACTTTCTTTTCGCCAATTATTGTTCGCCGCCTTCATTTTGACGGCGGGTATTTTGACGGCCACATCCGTGCAAGCGCTGCTGACCCTGGAACACCTGGCGCGGCTGGGGCGCGAGACGGCGGCGCAGGCGATTACCCTGACGGAACAGTCGCAGCGCCTGTCCGAGCGCACCCTGGCCATGGAGCGCAGCGCGCGCCAGTTCCTCGTGCTGGACGATCCCGTCTTCCGCGAGCGTTTTGCGGCCGCCCGCGACGAAGCGACGGCGGCGCTGCAAGTGCTGAACCGCGCCACGCCCCATTTCGCGCCGCAGCTGGCCGACGAGTGGACGGCGCAGGCGCAATCGGCATGGGAAGTATTGCAGGCCGGAAAGCGCCGCAAGCGCGACGGCCACGCCCTTGTCTACCGCGCGTTTGCCCGCATGACGCAGATCAATGACAGCCTGGCGCGCGAGAGCAAGACGGCCATCGGCAGCCGCAACGATGCGTTGCTGGCCGAGCTGGAACGCCAGCGCCGCCTGCTCGGCGCGCTGGTCATCGGCGCCGTGCTGCTGGCGGCCGTGCTGGCCACCTGCTTCGGTTTTTTATTGTCGCGTCCCTTGCGCCGCATCAAGACGGCCATCGAGCGCCTCGGCGAGAAGCGCTATGACCAGCCCATCGTCGTCGGCGGCCCGGCCGACACGCGCCGCCTGGGCCAGCAGCTGGACTGGCTGCGCCAGCGCCTGGCGGACCTCGACGCCGACAAGGAACGCTTTTTGCGCCATATCTCGCATGAGCTGAAAACCCCGCTGGCGGCCCTGCGCGAAGGCGTGGCCCTGCTGGAAGACGAGGTGGCCGGCAAGCTCAGCGAGGGCCAGCGCGAAATCGCCGGCATCCTGCGGCAAAACACGGCATCGCTGCAAACCCAGATCGAGGACTTGCTGCGCTACAATACCGCCGCCTTCGACGCCCAGCATCTGGCGCACAGCAAGGTGGACTTGCTGGTTCTGCTGCACGATGTGGTGGCGGGCCAGCGCCTGCAATGGCAGGCGCGCCGTTTGACGGTCGAGCTGCATGGCGCGTCCCTGATCGTGCAGGCCGACCGCGACAAGCTGGCCACCGCCCTGGCGAACCTGCTGTCGAATGCCGTGCGCTTCAGCCCGGAAGGCGGCAGCGTGCGCTTCAGCCTGTCCGCCGAGGGCGGCCGCGCGCGCATCGACTGCATCGACGAAGGCAGCGGCGTGGCGCCCGAGGACGCCGCGCGTATTTTTGAACCGTTTTACCAGGGCGTGCGCCAGGCGGCCGGCGCGCGCAACGGCAATGGCATCGGCCTGTCCATCGTGCGCGAATATGTCGCCGCCCACGATGGCAGCGTCACTCTTTTACCGCGCCAGGCCGGCGCGCATTTTCGGATAGAACTGCCCTTATGATGACGAGAACTTCCGTGGCCACCGTGGCCGCCTGTGCGCTGCTGTTGGGCGCTTGCGCTGCCAAGCCCGCCAAACAGACGCCCGTGCTGGTGCAGACGCCGCCCCGCGTGGTGGTCGTGGCCGATCCCAAGCTGACTGAACTGCTGGCATACCAGAACGCCTTGCGCCTGATGACGCCGTCGGAACTGGCAAAAGCCCAGCTCGACCTGGCCAAGGCCGATACGGCGCCGCAGAACGTCATCCGCCGCGCCATGCTGCACTCGACCTTGCGCGGCGCCGGCGATCTGGCCCGCGCGCAGGCCCTGCTCGAACCGCTGGCCACGGCCACGGGCAAGGATGAGCAGCTGCTGGCGCCGCTGGCGCAATTGCTGGGCAGCCAGTACGCGGAACTGCGCCGCCAGGAAGAGAGCATCGACAAGCTCAATGCCCAGCTGCGCGACGCCCAGCGCCGCAACGACTTGCTCAATGAAAAACTGGAAGCGCTGAAAAACATCGAGCGCAGCCTGTCCGTGCGCCCTGCCGCGGGAGCGCCGAAATGAGCGAGCACGCCCACATCCTCTTGGTCGATGACGATCCCGACCTGCTGCGCCTGCTGACCATCCGCCTGAAGGCGGGCAATTACCGCGTCACGGCCGTGGGCAGCGCGGAAGCGGCGCTGGCGCGCCTGGCCGTGGAATTGCCGGCCCTGGTCATTACCGACGTGCAATTGCCGGGCCGCGACGGCCTGGCCCTGTTCGATGAAATCCGCCGCCAGCACGCGGCCCTGCCCGTCATTTTGCTCACGGCGCACGGCACCATCCCCGACGCCGTCGACGCCACGGCGCGCGGCGCGTTTGCCTACCTGACGAAGCCGTTCGACGGCAAGTTGCTGATGGAAAAGGTGGCGTATGCCGTCAACCTGTCCACCGTCATGCCGGCGCCGGCGCCCGGCGACGAGAGCTGGCGTGCCGAGCTGATCAGCCGCAGTGCGCAGATGGCCGAGCTGCTGGCCGAAGCCAGGCTGGTGGCCGGCTCCGACGCCAGCATTTTGATCCGCGGCCCCAGCGGCACCGGCAAGGAGCTGCTGGCGCGCGCGCTGCACAACGCCAGCCGCCGCGCCAAGGCGCCGTTCATCGCCGTCAACTGCGGCGCCATTCCCGAGCAGCTGCTGGAATCGGAACTGTTCGGCCACGTCAAAGGCGCGTTTACGGGCGCCGTCGGCAACCGCGAAGGTTTATTCCAGGCGGCCGACGGCGGCACCCTGTTTTTAGATGAGATCGGCGACATGCCGCTGCCGCTGCAGGTCAAACTGCTGCGCGTGCTGCAGGAGCGGGCCGTGCGCCCCGTCGGCGCCGACCAGACGCGGCCGGTGGACGTGCGCTTGTTGTCCGCCACGCACCGCGACCTCGATGTGGCCATGGGGGAGGGGCAATTCCGCGAAGACCTGTATTACCGCCTCAACGTGGTGACCCTGACCCTGCCGCCGCTGGCCGAGCGTCGCGAAGACATCGCCCTGCTGGCAAACCATTTCCTGCAGAAGCTGGCCGCCAAGTACCAAAAACCCCTGAACGGCTTCGCCCCCGACGCCCTCACGGCCCTGGTGGCGGCGCCCTGGCCCGGCAACGTGCGCCAGCTGGTCAATGTGGTCGAGCAGGTGTGCGCGCTGGCCACGGCGCCGCTCGTGCCCCTGAGCCTGGTGCAACGCGCCTTGCGCGTGCCGTCGCTCGAAGCGCTCAGCTACAACGAAGCCAAGCAGCGCTTCGAGCGCGACTACCTGATCCAGCTGCTGCGCCTGACGGACGGCAACGTGGCCGACGCGGCCCGCCTGGCCGACCGCAACCGCACGGAGTTCTACCGTTTACTGCAGAAATACGAGCTGACGCCGGCCCTGTTCCGGGCCGACGGCGACCCTGTCGCTGAATAGCGACAAAAATAAAGTATTCATAATCAACGACTTATCTTAAAACATTGATATTGTTGCCATGCCTTGTCGCTGTCTGGCGACAAAAGGCCCGCTTTTTCGCGCCGGATCCTGCCGGAAGCGGCCGAAAAAATTGCGTGTGAATATAAGTTGTTGATTTTGAAGGAAATTTAAAAGCTGGCACGGTGCTTGCTACATGGGTAGATGTGACGCTTCAAAGTGTTGCTTTATCTAAGTAAGAAGCTTTTAACTTCATTGAGAGGAACTACCATGCAAACATCGAAACTGTTCAATACCCTGGTCGCCGCTATCGTACTGTCGGGCGCCTCGATCACCGCTTCGCATGCAGCTGACTCCGCCCCAAAAGCACAAGCTCCTGCTAACACTGTCGTGGCCGCCAACGCCGCCGCTGCCGTCCCTGATGAAACCATCACTTCCTCGGCCAAGGCCGCCCTGAGCGCCGATGCGCAAGCCGCTGCCCTGCCGGTCAAGGTGGCAACCCAGCAAGGCGTGGTCGTCCTGTCGGGCGACGTGCCGAGCGCCGAAGCGGGCGACCGCGTCGTGCAGATCGTCGCTTCCGTGAGCGGCGTGAAAGAAATCAAGAACGAGCTGAAAGTCAAAGCCGCCGGCTAAACGTCCTCGCGCTGTACTTTACTCCGGGTTGCCCTGTCTGCGGACAGGGCATTTTTTTGCGCGTGCGCTTGTTGTTGGCAAGCCATGCTGTTAGGCAGATAGCTCGGCAATACGGTTAGAATAGCCAGCACTGGCGCCGTTTCCGGCGCTTTTTGTCATCCATGGCGCAGTGTTGCAAGGCTGGGCCGCTACCAGGCTACCGCATGTCTTCATTCTCTCCCGCCGCCCTGTTGCGCAATCTGAAACCCGACAATTTCACCATCGCCCTGCTCGCCACCGTGGCGCTGGCCAGCTTCCTGCCCTGCACCGGCCAGACGGCCGTCGTCTTCGGCCATATCACCACGGTGGCCATCGGCGCCCTGTTTTTCCTGCACGGCGCCAAGCTGTCGCGCGAAGCCGTGGTGGCCGGCATCCTGCACTGGCGCCTGCATTTGCTGGTGCTGGCCAGCACGTTCATCCTGTTCCCCCTGCTGGGCCTGGCTCTGCGGCCGCTGGCGCTGACTTTCCTCACGCCCGAGCTGTACGTGGGCATTTTGTTCCTGTGCGCCCTGCCGTCGACCGTGCAGTCGTCGATCGCCTTGACGGCCATGGCGCGCGGCAACGTGCCGGCCGCCATCTGCAGCGCCTCGGCCTCGAATTTCATCGGCATCTTCCTCGCCCCCATCCTGGTTGGCTTGCTGGTGGCCAAGGGGGCGGCCAGCAAGTCGTCGTCGGACGCCGTGCTCGCCATCGTCATGCAGCTGCTGCTGCCCTTCCTGGCCGGCCAGTTCCTGCGCCGCTGGATAGGCCGCTGGGTCGACCGCCACAAGGCCATGCTGAAATTCGTCGACCAGGGTTCGATCTTGCTGGTGGTCTACACGGCCTTCAGCGAAGCCGTCAGCGAAGGCCTGTGGCACACGATTTCAGTGGAAACCCTGGTGGCCCTGGGCCTGTTCAGCATCTTGCTGCTGGCCCTGGTCCTGGGCCTGATGACGTTCATCAGCCGCCGCCTGGGCTTTAACAAGGAAGATGAAATCGCCATCGTCTTTTGCGGCTCGAAGAAAAGCCTGGCCAGCGGCGTGCCCATGGCCAAGGTGCTGTTCGCCACACACTCGCTGGGCATGGTGATTTTGCCGCTGATGCTGTTCCACCAGATTCAATTGATGGTCTGCGCCGTGATCGCGCAGCGCTATGCGCGGCGCAAGGATGAGCTGGACAGCGGGAAGGCGGCCGCCTGAGGCTGCCAAGGGCGTGCTTGAAGCAAGTTCAGCCGTCTTGACTTGCGCCATGGCAGAACGCTATATATAAGTGTATATTACGGTCCTTGTTCACCGTTCACTTTACAAGGATACGATCATGCGCCTCACCTCCCTCGCCAAACTCCTCAGTGCCGCCCTGCTGGCCAGCGCCGCCTCGTCCGCCTTTGCCGGCGAGGTGGTGGTGTCGGCCGCGGCCAGCCTGACGAATGCGTTCAAGGATGCGGCGCAGGGCTATGAGGCGCAGTATCCGGGCAGCAAGGTGTCCTTGAATTTTGCCGCCTCGGGCGTGCTGCTGCAGCAGATCGTCAAGGGCGCGCCCGTGGACGTGTTTGCCTCGGCCGACCAGGAAACCATGGATGCGGCGCAAAAGCAGGGCCTGGTGTTGCCGGCCGAGCGTATGTACTTCGTCGGCAACAGCCTGGTGCTGATCGTGCCGCACGATAGCAAGCTGGGCATCAAGAGCTTGACGGACCTGACGCAAAAAAGCGTGACCCGCGTGGCCATCGCCAACCCGGCCAGCGTGCCCGTCGGCCGCTATTCCGAAGGCGCGCTGAAGAAGGCGAAGCTGTGGGATGCGGTGCAGCCGAAAGCCATCAGCACGCAGAACGTGCGCCAGTCGCTCGATTACGTGGCGCGCGGTGAAGTCGATGCGGGCTTCGTGTATGGCACGGACGCGGCCATCATGAAGGATAAAGTGAACGTGGTGCTGGAAGTGCCGCTCGACGCGCCCGTGCTGTACCCGATCGCCACCATCAAGGGCAGCGGCAATGCCGCCGAAGCGAAGCGCTTCGTCAGCTATTTGCAAACGGCGCCGGCGCAAGCCATCCTGGCCAAATACGGGTTTAAAAAGCCATAAAGTAAAACGACTGCACATGGATATCGCCTGGACCGCGCTGGCCCTGTCGCTGAAAGTGGCGGCGTGGGCCACGGCGCTCAATTTGCTGCTCGGCATCGGTACCGGCTATCTGCTGGCGCGCGCCCGCTTTCCTGGGCGTAACTTGCTTGATGCGCTGCTGACCTTGCCGATGGTGATGCCGCCCACCGTGCTCGGCTATTATCTGCTGGTGTTATTGGGTCGGCGCGGCCCCCTGGGCATCTGGCTGCAGGACAACTTCGGCATCAACCTCATTTTTACGTGGCAGGGCGCCGTCATCGCCTCCACGGTGGTCGCCTTTCCCCTCGTCTTCAAGCCGGCGCGGGCCGCCTTCGAAGCCGTCGACGGGCAGCTGGAACAGGCCGCCCGCGTGCTGGGCATCTCTGAAATGGCGATCTTCTTCCGCGTCACGTTACCGCTGGCCTGGCGCGGCATCCTGGCCGGCGTCCTGCTGGGCTTTGTGCGCGCGCTCGGCGAATTCGGCGCCACCCTGATGGTGGCCGGCAGCATCCCCGGCAAGACGCAGACCCTGTCGGTGGCCGTGTATGAGGCCGTGCAGGCGGGCCAGGACGACGCCGCCAACATGCTGGTGCTGATCACTTCGCTCGTCTGCATCGCCGTGCTGCTGGCCGCCGGCCGCCTGGCGCCCGGGCGCATCGTGCACAAATGACCACTATGCAACTCGACCTCGACATCCGCGCCACCTTGCGCTCCGGCAAACGCCGCTTCGACATGCAGGTGCAATGCACGTCCAGCAGCCAGCGCATCGCCGTGTATGGCCCCTCCGGCGCCGGCAAGAGCATGACCCTGAAAGCCATTGCCGGACTGTTTACACCGGAGGCGGGCCATATCCGCCTGAACGGGCGCACCCTGTTCGATTCGGCCGCCGGCGTCAATTTGCCGCCGCAGCAGCGCAATGTCGCCTACCTGTTCCAGGATTACGCGCTGTTCCCGCACCTGACGGTGCGCCAGAACGTGGGCTTCGGCCTGAGCCGCGGCTGGTTCAATCCGCGCGCGCGCGAAAAACTGCAGAAAGTCGAGCATTGGCTCGATGCGTTTCATTTGCAGGAGCTGGCGCACCAGTTCCCCGACGAGTTGTCCGGTGGCCAGCGCCAAAGGGTGGCGCTGGCGAGGGCGCTCGTGGCCGAACCGGCCGCATTGCTGCTCGACGAGCCGTTTGCCGCCCTCGATCCGGCGCTGCGTGTCAAAATGCGCCTGGAACTGAGCCAGTGGCAGCAGCGCCTGGACGTGCCCATGATCCTGATCACACATGATCCCGAAGATGCGCGCATTCTGGGCGAACATGTGCTTTACTTGCGTGACGGACAAATTGACAGCATGGAAGAAAATAAGGCATGGGGTGAACGCATTGGATAAATCAGCGGCAGCGGAAATCGGCCTGCAAGGCTCGGTATGGATGACGGTGGGCGGAGAAAACCTGGGCGGCGCCGGCAGGGTGGAATTGCTGGGCGCCATCGCCGAATGCGGCTCCATCACGCAGGCGGCCAAGCTCGTCAAGATGAGCTACAAGGCGGCCTGGGACGCCATCGACGCGATGAACAACCTGGCCGGCGAGCCGCTGGTGGAACGCCTGACGGGCGGCAAGGGCGGCGGCGGCACGCGGCTGACGCAACGGGGACGCCAGCTGGTCGACAATTTCCGTATCATCGAGCGCGAGCATGCCCGCTACCTGCGCCAGCTGGGCAGCCAGGCGGAGGGCATCGCCGACGATCTTTTACTCATACGGAGAATGGCCATGAAAACCACGGCACGCAATCAATTCCTCGGCAAAGTTGCTGAAATGAAACAAGGCGCCGTCAACGACGAAGTCACGCTGGAATTACCGGGCGGACAGCATATCGTGGCCATCGTCACGCAGGGCAGCAGCGACAGCCTGGGCCTGGCGCCGGGCGCGGAAGCATTTGCGCTGATCAAGGCCTCGTCCATCATCCTCGTCGCTGACAGCGCGGGCGCGCGCTTTTCGGCGCGCAACCAATTGACCGGCACCGTCACGCGCGTGCAGACGGGCGCCGTGAACACGGAAGTGGTGCTGGACTTGCCGCGCGGCGGCACCATCGCCGCCATCATCACGAACCAGAGCAGCACCGACCTGGGCATCGCCATCGGCAGCAGCGTGACGGCGATTTTCAAGGCGTCCAGCGTGATCCTGGGCGTGCCGGCGTAAGCGGCGATGCTGACCAGGTTCCGGGGGCAGACCCGGCAGGTCTGACCCCAGTTTTACGTTGCAGGCTTAATCCTTCAGCCTGGACAACCAATCCGCCGCGGCCGCCAGCGCCTGCTCCAGCTCCTGCGCCGTGCGTGCCAGCAGCGCCGGCACCTCGTCCAGGCGGCCGCCGTCGATGGCTTCCTCGGTGGCGAAGGCGGCGCGGATCAGGCGCTTCGTGCCCAGGGTGCCGACGGAGCCGCGCACGCTGTGCAGGATGCGCGCCACGTCGCTGTGGCGGCCCGCCTGCAGGGCCGTTTCGGCGTCGCGCAGGGGCGTCATGCCCTTGTTCAGCGCGTCTTCCACCATGCGCCGCAGCACGCCGCGCCCCTTGGCGTCGCGCCCCATCACGCGCATCAAAGGGGCCATGGAAAACACTTCTTCATCGGCGACGCGCGCCGGCCCGGCCGTCTGCACTGGCGGGCGCTTCGGCAGGTGGCGCGCGATGACGGCCATCATCTCTTCCACCACCACGGGCTTGGCGATGAAGTCGCTGATGCCGGCCGTCATGCAGCGCTCGCGCTCGGACGCCAGCACGCCGGCCGTCATGGCGATCACGGGCAGGGTCAGGCGCAGTTCCGTGCGGATGATGTGGGTGGCGCTGAAGCCGTCCATGACGGGCATCTGCATGTCCATCAGCACGATGTCGTAGCGCAGCGCTTCCGTGCGCAGCCGTTCCACGGCCTGCAAGCCGTCGCCGACCACGTCCAGGGTGGCGCCCATGTGTTCGAGGATGCCGCGCGCCACGGCCTGGTTCAAATGATTGTCTTCCACCAGCAGGAAATGCACGCCGGCCAGTTGCGTGCCCAGCGGCTGGTGCAGGATGTGCTGTTCGCCGCCGTCGTGCTTGGCGATCAGCGCCTGGTGCAGGGCGTCGAACAGGCTCGATCCCGTGATCGGCTTCATCAGCACGACGTCGGCCTCGGCCGCGCTGGAGATTTCCTCGAGGTGGTTGCGGGCGAAGGCGTTGACCATCACGACGATGGGCTGGCGCTGGCCGGCGGCCGCCTGGCGGATGGCCTTGGCCGTGGCCAGGCCGTCCATCACGGGCATGTGCCAGTCGGCCAGCACCACGTCGTAGGGCTGCTGCTGCGCCAGGCGCTCGCGGTACAGCTCGATGGCGGCAAAGCCGGAATCGACCTCGTCGGCGTTCCAGCCCCAGGCCTCGATCAGCTTGACGATCAGTTCGCGCGTGGT
Organism: Janthinobacterium sp. GW821-FHT03A03; assembly: GCF_059421435.1. NCBI lineage: Bacteria > Pseudomonadati > Pseudomonadota > Betaproteobacteria > Burkholderiales > Oxalobacteraceae > Janthinobacterium > Janthinobacterium sp. GW821-FHT03A03. The sequence continues at coordinate 64,338 of NZ_JBWKUZ010000014.1, forward strand.
GCGGTTATCGTCGGCCACCAGCAGGCGCAGCTGGCCCAGGGCCGGCGTGCGCCGCGTTTCGGCCGGCTGCGCCAGCAGCTCGAACGGCACGCTGAACCAGAAGCGGCTGCCCTTGCCTTCGCTGCTGGCGACGGCGATGTCGCCGCCCATCATGTGGATCAGCTGCTTGCTGATGGCCAGGCCCAGCCCCGTGCCGCCGAAGCGCCGCGTGATGCTCTGGTCGCCCTGCGAAAACGCGGCAAACAATTGCTGTTGCTGCAACTCCGTCATGCCGATGCCCGTATCGCGCACTTCGAAGCGCAGCCAGGCGCGGCCTTGCTGGCTGTCGGCCAGGCTGACGGCCACCACCACTTCGCCGCTCTCAGTAAACTTGATGGCGTTGCCGGCCAGGTTGACGAGAATCTGCTGCAGGCGCTGGGCGTCGCCCATGAGGCGCCGCGGCACGTCCGCTTCGACGGCGATGGCCAGCTCCAGTTCCTTTTCGCCCGCATTCATCGTCATCGTCGTGGCCAGCGTGTTCATGACCTCGTCGAGGTCGAATTCGACGGGCGACAGCTCCATGCGGCGCGCCTCGATCTTCGAATAGTCGAGCACATCGTTCAGGATGCCCAGCAGCGACTGGCCCGCCACGCGCACCATGGTCAGGTATTTGCGCTGTTCCGTATCGAGCTTGGTATTGCCTAACAGATACACCATGCCCAGCACGGCATTGAGGGGCGTGCGGATTTCATGGCTCATGTTGGCCACGAAATCGCTCTTCGCGCGGTTGGCCGCCTCGGCCCGGTCACGCTCCTGTTCCAGCTCGGCCGCGCGCGCTTCGAGCTCCTGCTGCAGCCGGTCGCGTTCGCTCATCAGGCTGTTGAACGCTTCCGTCAGCTCGCCGATCTCGTCGCGCTGCTGCACGGGAACGGGGGTGAAGCGGCTGCCGCTGGTGCGCAGGGCCTGCAGGGTGTCGCGCAGGCGCACCAGGGGCGAGAGCAGGCGCACGGTGACCCAGCCCAGCACCGACGCGGCCAGCAGCGAGGCGAGGATGCTCCACAGCACCAGCCGGTACAGCACGCCGTCGAACGGCTCGAAGGCGTCGTCGAGGGGCAGCGAGGCGGCCAGCAGCCAGTTCACGGATTTCAGGCGCTTGAAGCTGTTGACGGCCGTGATGCCGCGGCTGTTGGTGCTGACCATGCTGCCTTCGCCGTCGTCCTTCAGCAGCTGCGTGGTGGTCAGGTTGGCGTTCGGCTTGCGCGGCTGCAGCAAGCGGCTGGTGTCGGGGTGCAGCACGTAGCGCGGCACGGCGCCGCGCGTGAGGATGAAGTAATAGCCGCTCTTGCCGATCTTTTCCGTGCGCAAACGCCCCAGCAGGTTATCCTTGTACAGGCGCAATACGCCGATCACCACGCCGGCCACCTGGCCGTCGGCGGCCAGCACGGGCGCCACCATCTGCACGATGGGCATGCCGCTGGACTTGCCCAGCATCGGTTCGGTGATCATGGGCTGGCGCGTGCGCAGCACGGTCTGGAAGTACTCGCGCTCGGCCACGTTGATGCCGGCGCGCCCCGCCACTTCCGGCATGTCGGCCACGACGGCGCCGTGCGCGTTGAGCACCAGCACGTCGTCGAACAGCACCAGCATCGAGCGGCGCGAATAGTACTGGCGCAACTGGGCGGGCTGCGCGATCAGTTCCGGCGGCTGCTGCCTGGCCGTCAGGGTGACGATTTGCAGCAGCATGGCCAGCTTGTCATCGAGCTCGGCGGCGGTGCGGGTGATCAGCGATGACTGCTGGCTCAGCAGAACTCGGGTGAAGTCGTCGCGCATGTGCTGCACCTGGATCATGGTGACCAGCGCGATCATGGCGATCGAGGTCAGGCTGGTTGCCAGCGCGACTTTTGCTTTGATGCCGAGAGGCTTCATGATTTCCTTTTTCGGTACCGGGCGCTACAGGCGGCAGATAATGCCGTTAGGAATTTTCCTATCAATACATCAACTTGGCAAGCGGCGCCGCGCAAATGGCCCGCCCCGCACGGGCTTTTGACGATGTTGCCATATAATTAAAGTCCGAACGTCGTTTATTCAGCGAAATTACGGTGAAATTGGCACACGGCAACCGTGTATGCAGTAAACTTGTTATTGCATTTTCTAAAAGGTACCGACATGACTGAAGCGCTACTCTCTCCAACCTTGCCCACCGTGAACGTGGAAGCGTTGCGTGCGCGATGCTCGACCTGCAGCATGCATCAATTGTGCCTGCCGATGGGCCTCGACGTGGGCGACATGGACAGGCTGGACCAGATCATCGGCCGCCGCCGCAAGATCGCGCGCGGCGCCTCGCTGTTCCGCATCGGCGACTCGTTCCAGAACCTGTACGCGATCCGCCTGGGCCACTTCAAGACCTACCAGATCAATCCGGGCGGCGAAGAGCAGGTGACGGGTTTCCAGATGGCGGGCGAACTGCTGGGCATGGACGCCATCAGCGCCGACCGCCACCACTGTAATGCGGTGGCGCTGGAAGACAGCGAAGTATGTGAAATCCCGTTTTCCAGCCTGGAACAATTGCTGGGCAATATGCCGACCCTGCTGCGCCATTTCCACCGCATGATGAGCCAGGAAATCACGCGCGAGCAAAGCGTTATGTTGCTTTTAGGTAACATGCAGGCGACGCAGCGCTTTGCCGCCTTCATCGTCAACCTGGCGTCGCGCTATGAAGCGCGCGGCTATTCGAGCAGCAAATTCCAGCTGCGCATGTCGCGCGAGGAAATCGGCAACTACCTGGGACTGACCATCGAAAGCGTCAGCCGTTTATTGTCGAAATTCAAGAAGGAAGGCTGGCTGCGCGTGTCGAACCGCGAGATTGAAATCCTGCAGCCAGCGAAATTGAAGGCCATTACGGCCGGTACGGACGTCTGCAAATAACCGCACCGTCAAAACCGACTGCGCGTCGCGCTTTGCGGCCTGCGATGCTCGCTGTGCTATAGCACAGCTGTGCTTCTCAGCCACAAATCACTGCCGCTCGCTACGGTTTTCCCGCCACTGTACGTTATAGTTCCTCATCGGCGTGCAGCGCGATGCTGCGCTGCAGCGGCCAGGTCCAGATGCCGGACAGGCGCCATTCGCGCTTGTCGTTTTCCACCAGCACCTGCCAGCGGCTGCGTTCGAGCATCGGCAGCGCCACCGAGAAATTGCCGGCCGCATCGGGCTGCACCAGCAGCTTGATATCCTTTTCCGGCAGGGTCGCATGCGCCAGGTGCAGCAGCAAAGGCTTCTGGTACGCCTTGCCGAAGCTGTGCACGGAGCCGCTCAGGCGCGCTGCAGCGACGTCATACGCCAGGGTCGTATCCATCGCCAGGTCGCTGGCGATCGTGTCGCGCTTCAAATCCTGGTTGATGGCCTTGCCCTGCTTGTAATAATCGCCCACCACCAGCGCATCGGGTTGCGTAAACGCAATATAGCCCATGAAGCTGCCGACGACCACGGACAGGCCGGGACCGATCATCAGCAGCCATGGCCAGCGGTGCTTGTACCACGGGGCAACGGGGGCTTGCAGTTTCAGACTGTCGGACATTGTGTTCTCCTTGGGGCCAGACCCTGTGGGCCTGCCCCCGGCTTTTGCTTCCGGGTTGAGCATAAAATCAACCCAACGCATGATTGATGATACTCCTGCGGCGAAAATACCGGGGGCGGACCCGGAGGGCCCGACCCCGCATCACCGTTACCGCGGCACGATGAAGACCGCGCTTTCACGCACATGCAGCGACGGGTCGTCCAGCGATTGCAATTCGATTGCAATCTTGTTCGAGCCCTTTTCGCCCACGCCGTGCGGCACGCGCAGGCGGATCGGCCAGCCCAGCGTTTCCGTCGGCTGCAAGGTCACTTCTTCGCGCGTCAGCAAGGTCAGGCCCGGCAAGCCCGATGCGCTGATCTTGAAATGCTGGCTTTGCTCCGAGGTGTTCATGATCTGCAGGCGGTAGACGTTTTCGATCATGCCGTCTTCCACTTCGCGTCCCATCGAACCGCGGTCGCGGATCACGTCCATTTTCAGGGGCGTGCGCAGGGCCAGCGACGTACACACGGCGATGATGATCAGGGCCAGGATGGAGGTGTAGATCAGCACGCGCGGGCGCATGGCGCGCTGGCGTATCTGCTTCGAATCGAAGTTGTTTTCCATCGCATGGTCGGTACTGTAGCGTACCAGTCCCCGCGGCCGGTCGACCTTGTCCATCACGCTGTTGCAGGCATCGACGCAGGCGGCGCAGCCGATGCACTCATACTGCAGGCCGTTGCGGATATCGATACCGGTCGGACACACCTGCACGCACAGGGTGCAATCGATGCAGTCGCCCAGCTTGTCGTTGTTGCCGGCCTTCTTGCTCAGCGCGCCGCGTGGTTCGCCCCGCTTGGCATCGTAGGTGATGATCAGCGTGTCCTGGTCGAACATGGCGCTCTGGAAACGCGCGTAGGGGCACATGTATTTGCACACCTGCTCGCGCAGCCAGCCCGCGTTGCCGTAGGTTGCCAGGCTGTAGAACAAGACCCAGAACCATTCCCAGGGACCAAAGTTGAGGGTCTGCACGGAATGCGCGAGTTCCTTGATCGGCGTGAAGTAGCCGACAAAGGTAAAGCCCGTCCACAGGGCGATGGCGCCCCACACCAGGTGCTTGGCCGTCTTCTTGGCCGTCTTGCGCAGCGACGGGCCCTGCTTGTCGAGGGCCATGCGCGCGCTGCGCGTGCCTTCGATGCGGCGTTCGACCCACAGGAAGATTTCCGTGTACACCGTTTGCGGGCAGGAAAACCCGCACCACACCCGCCCCGCAATGGCCGTGACGAGGAACAGCAGATAGGCACAGATGATCAGCAGGGCCGCCAGATAGATGAAATCCTGGGGCCACAGCACGACGCCGAAAATGTAGAACTTGCGCGTGGTCAAATCGAACAGCAGGGCTTGCCTGCCATTCCAGGTCAACCACGGCAAGCCGTAGAACGCGAGCTGGGTAAGCCACACGCACACCCATCGCCAGGTAGCGTAGCGTCCTTTGGCCTCGCGAGGGTAGATTTGCTCGCGGGCCGCATACATCTTGATGACTTGAGGTTCCATTACATCATTTCACGGGCGTCTGGGGATTCGACAAGCTCCAGACATAGGCTGACAGCACGTGCACTTTTGATTCCCCAAGGAAATCGCTGAATGCCGGCATGGTGTTGTTGCGCCCCTTGCGGATGGTTTCCATGATGGTATCGGCGCTGCCGCCGTACAGCCAGACCTTGTCCGTCAGGTTAGGCGCGCCCAGCATCGGGTTGCCCTTCGCATCGGCGCCGTGACAGGCCATGCAGGCGCCGAACTTGCCCTTGCCCAGCACGGATTTGACGGGGTCCGAGGTGGAGCCGGACAGGCTCAGCACGTAGTGGGCCACGTTCTCGATATCCTTCTCGGAACCGAGCGCGGCGCCCATCGGCGGCATCTGGCCATTGCGGCCGTGCAGGATGGTGGTCTTGATGGTGGCAGGATCACCGCCATACAGCCAGTCCTTGTCCGTCAGGTTGGGGAAGCCCTTGTTGCCGCGCGCATCCGAACCGTGGCATTGCGCGCAGTAGGTCAGGAACAGACGCTGGCCGATGGCTTGCGCCTGCGGATCGGCGGCCACCGTCTTCAGGTCCTGGCTCAGGTACTTGTTGAACAGGGGACCGTAGTCGGCTTCCGCCTTCTTCAGCTCTTCCTCGTACTGGCCCGTGGATTTCCAGCCCAGACTGCCCGCATAGTTGCCCAGGCCCGGGTACAGGAACAGGTAGGCCAGCGCGAAGACGATGGTGATGTAGAACAACCACATCCACCAGCGCGGCATCGGCGTATTGAGTTCCTTCAAGTCCTCGTCCCAGACGTGGCCCGTGGTGCCGTCGGCGGGGGCGCCGGCGGCCACTTTCACTTTCGACTGCGAGTACAGCAGCACGCCGCAGCCGATGATGCCCAGCAGGGACAGCACGATGACATAGATATTCCAGAAGCCATTGGTAAAGTCAGCCATGGTTGCGCTCCTTCGCCAGGTTCATCTCGGCCTCGGCCGGATAGTCGAGCGCCTCGTCGGCGAACGGCAGGCGTGCCGCCGCGTCGAAGTCGCCATTGCTGCGGCTGAAAGTCCACCACAGGATGCCCACGAACGTCATAAAGGAAACCACCGTCATGACGCTGCTGGCGCTGTCAAACAGGTTCTCGATTGCCATGCTAATTCCTTGTTTTGATTAATGTACCGAGGCCTTGCAGATAGGCGACCAGGGCGTCCTCTTCCGTCTTGTCCTGCAGCTGTGCCGGGCCGGCGGCGATTTCTTCATCGCTGTACGGCTGGCCCAGGCGCTTCAGGGCGCGCATCTTCGGCATGATGTCGTCGGGCACCAGCTTGGTCTTCGCCAGCCAGGGGTAGGCCGGCATGTTCGACTCGGGCACCACGTCGCGCGGGTTGTTCAAGTGCGTGCGGTGCCATTCGTCGCTGTAGCGGGCGCCCACGCGGGCCAGGTCCGGCCCCGTGCGCTTGGAACCCCACTGGAACGGACGGTCATACACGAACTCGCCGGCGACCGAATAGTGGCCATAGCGTTCCGTTTCCGCGCGCAGCGGACGCACCATCTGCGAGTGGCAGTTGTAGCAGCCTTCGCGCACGTAGATGTCGCGGCCCGCCAGGCGCAGCGGCGAATACGGCTTCAGGCCGGCGACCGGCTCCGTCGTGCTCTTCTGGAAGAACAGGGGGACGATCTCGACGGCGCCGCCGATGCTGATCACCACCGTGACCAGGGCGATCAGCAGCCAGGGGTTTCTCTCAATCCATGCATGTGAAAATTTCATTTGCTTTTGCTCCTATCAGGCGTGCGCCGCGTTCAGTTCCGGAATGCGGGCGACGGGGAGTTTGCTGCCGCGCAAGGTCATCCAGGTGTTGTAGCCCATGATGCACATACCCGACAGGTACAGCAGGCCACCGGCCACGCGCACCACGTAGTACGGATACGTTGCTTTCACGCTCTCGACAAAGGTGTAGGTCAGGGTGCCGTCCGGATTGACCGCGCGCCACATCAGGCCCTGCATCACGCCGGCGATCCACATGGCGGCGATGTACAGCACGATGCCGATGGTGGCCACCCAGAAGTGCACGTCGACCAGGCGCGTGCTGTGCATCTGCGTGCGGCCCGCCAGGCGCGGCAGCAGGTAGTAGATCGAACCCATGGTGATGAAGCCGACCCAGCCCAGGGCGCCCGCATGCACGTGGGCAACGGTCCAGTCGGTGTAGTGCGACAGCGAGTTGATGGTCTTGATCGACATCATCGGACCTTCGAAGGTGGCGATGCCGTAGAACGACAGCGAAACGATCATGAATTTCAGGATCGGGTCGGTGCGCAGCTTGTGCCAGGCGCCCGACAGGGTCATGATGCCGTTGATCATGCCGCCCCAGCTTGGTGCCAGCAGGACCAGCGAGAAGACCATGCCGATCGATTGCGTCCAGTCAGGCAATGCCGTGTAGTGCAGGTGATGCGGGCCGGCCCACATGTAGGTGAAGATCAGCGCCCAGAAGTGGACGATGGACAGGCGGTACGAGTACACGGGGCGCTCGGCCTGTTTCGGGATGAAGTAGTAGACCATGCCCAGGTAGCCGGCGGTCAGGATGAAGCCCACCGCGTTATGGCCGTACCACCACTGGATCATGGCGTCCTGCACGCCCGCATAGGCGGAATACGACTTGGTGAACGAGGCTGGCATGACGGCGCCATTGACCACGTGCAGAATCGTCACGGCCAGGATGTAGGCGCCGAAGAACCAGTTGGCCACGTAGATGTGCTTGACCTTGCGCTTGATCAAGGTGCCGAAGAACACGATGGCGTAGGCGATCCAGACGACGGCGATGAGGATGGCGATAGGCCATTCCAGTTCGGCGTATTCCTTGCCGCGGGTCAGGCCCATGGGCAGGCTGACGACCGCGCACAGGATCACGGCTTGCCAGCCCCAGAACGTGAAGGCGGCCAGTTTGTCGGAAAACAGGCGCACCTGGCAGGTGCGTTGCACGACGTAGTACGAGGTGGCGAACAGGCCGCAGATGCCGAAGGCGAAAATCACCGCATTCGTGTGCAGCGGACGCAGACGTCCGTATGTCAGCCATGGTATGTCGAGGTTCAGGGCAGGCCAGGCCAGCTGCGCGGCGATGATAACGCCAACCAGCATGCCGATGATGCCCCATACCACAGTAGCGACCGCGAATTGCTTCACGATCTTGTAGTTATAGTTCAGCGATTGATCCACAAAGACTCTCCCTGGAATTACTATTTATGATGGTGGCCAGAGAGTAAGTGTTTGACCGCGAAAAAACTTTGATGTGGATCAAAATTCCCCGGATGAAATAAGCGTAGCGAAGTGGCATCGAAATAAAGTGATATTCCGGTCAAAAAAGCCGTGCAAGATCCCTGCAACGGCTGGCTTGACATGGCGTAAAACGTACCTGGAAGCAATGGCCTACAGTGGCTTGTCCAGACACGCCCAAGGCCCGCCATGGAAGATCCCGAACGCCGCGATCCGTTTGATGCCCAGGTGGACATGGTCGTGGGCAAGGCCGAAGGTACGACCCTGTTCAGTCACTGCCTGCTCGATTGCCTGCAGCAGATGCCGTCGCCGGGCATCGTCATCTTCGTGCATGGCGTCAATTCCGACGGCGAGTGGTAACGCGCGGCCGAAGCCGGCCTGTGCCAGGGCCTGAACACGCGCATGAAGCGCTGCGACGAGCATATAGTCCATGCCACGGCGCAGGCGGGGCAGCTGACGCCGGTATGCTACCGTAGCGAACTGAGCGATGACGGCTATGTCGATCCCGACTACACGGCCGCCACCTTCATCGGGCCGCAAGCGCATTTCTCGCCCGTGATCCAGTTCCGCTGGGGCTACAAGGCCAGCGACAGGGAATTGCAGCAATATGGCGATTCGGTCTACCTGAACGAACACGCTTACTGGGGCGGCGGCCCGTTCGCCAATGGCTGCTCATCGCTGCCTGACCTGTGGGGCGAGGGCCTGTCGGACGCCCTCTTCCTGTTCATCCACATCGAGCATCTGAATCCCGTCAACGACCGCATCGTGCATGCCTGCCCGCCGCGCCCCTATTTCGTGCTGGCCGCGCTGCGCCTGGCGCACCTGGTGGCGGCCATCCGCCGGCAGCAGGCCGACGTGCCGATTACCCTCGTCTGCCACAGCCAGGGCAATATGGTGGGCATGGCGGCCGCATTTCTGGGCAATAAGATGGCCAGGGTGCGGGATGCGGCAGGCAAAAGCGGCCGTTGCGTGGCCGATACTCATGTCTTGTGCAACCCGCCCTACAGCCTGTTGCGCAGAAACGACACGGAAGGCTGGCTGCAGGGGCAGGTCAGGGACGTCGATGGCAATGTGGGCCGGCAAAGCGGCGAGGCGCGCCGCAAGACCCTGGCGGCGTTCTTCGACATCGTGCGAGGTCAGGCCACGGAGCCGCCCCTGTCTGTAGCGCTGGCGGACATGGCCGCCAACGTGCGCCATGATTTCACGCTGGAGAAAGACCGGGCCGCCTATGCCTGCGGCCCGCAGCCCACGACGCGCGGCCGCGTCACCTTGTATTGCAATCCGCACGACCGGGTGATTTCCGCCACGCCCATCCAGGGCATGGGCTGGTTGGGTCTGAGCGCCGAAGAGATCAAGGCCACGCGCGGCGCCGGCGTGTTCAGCCAGCGCGTGTTTGCGCAAGGCTTTCCCGTTGGCCAGCACGGCGATTATGATTATTGGAGCAATCACTATCGCCAGCCCGCGCGGGGCAGCGCCGATTTCTGGCATCCCCGTTCGCCGATCTCCAGATACGAGCCGGACAAGGGCGTGCGCGCCAGTACCAGCGCGGCCGGCAAGGCGGCGAGCGTGCGCACGGCTGCCGCCATGTCGGCCCTCATGAAGATGCTGAAGACGCCCATCAATGCCGTGCCGCCCGACGACTGGCGCATCCCCGTGACGGCGCCCGCCTTGCCGCAGGTGTTTACACCGCAGGCCGTGCGCTTTGGCGTACCCAGCCCGCAGTTCGACCAGAATCTCGATCCGCCCGGCACGCACCGCCATGCGGGCAAGGCGCGCCCGGCAGGCGAGCCGTATGCCGATACAAGCGTGGGCGGCACGCCGCAGGGCGACCGCGATACCGAGGCGGCACTGCGCTACGAAGACCATGCCCGCCTGCGCATGAAGGCCCGCCGCGGGAAGCTCGACGGCCTTGACGGCGAGGCGATGATGGAAGACGACCTGTCCACGGCCACGCCGGAATATTTGCAATGGCGCAAGCAGGAAATCCAGGGGCAGCTGGCGGCCACCTGCGACACGCATGCGACCGACCACTCCACCATCCTGAGCAATCCCCGGCACGCGGAAAAGGCGCTGGCGTATGACGTGGCGATCGGGGTGTGCCATATCAGCGAGGAGGCGATGCGGGAATTGAGGATTGCTGCTGATTGGCGCTTATCGGAGGATACGGATAAGGACGGATCTAGCAAGATATTTCTTGAATATTTCTCTACTGGAAAGTTTATGAAAATGTCTTTGCTGGCATGGGTCAATGTGGTGGCGGCACCGGGAGCATGCCTGCCGAAATAGTGGATGAACGTATGTACAAGCGCCCGGAGACATCCTGATGCGCAACTTGATTGCTACTTTTCCTCGTCGGCTGGGCTGGAGCATGTGCGTATTCAGCTTTGCGTCTGGTATTGCACTCTGGTCGGTATTGCAGGCCCCGCCAGTCGACGTTCCTCTTGAAGAAGGATTGCTGATGAAACGATTATTGTTGATGCCGGGATTGCTGGCGCTTGCCGTCCTTTTCCTGACCTCGGCCTGTGCCAGCAAGGCGCCGATCGCGGCACCGGTTGCCGCCGTTATCCCTGCTGCGCCCGCGCAGCCGTACATGGCGCAGGTGGTGGGCGTGCAGTGGCTCAATCCCCTGCAGCGGCGCGATTATCCGACCGCATGGCAACTGCTGTGGACGCTGGGCCTGGCCAAGCCGAACAAGGACGATAGCAAAGTGAAAGAGAACCCCGTGCGTTTTGGCAAAGTGCAATCAGTCGGCATGATTGCTTATGGTAATAATGGGAAAGAATCATTCGTAGGGTTTCACGAAAAATATGTGTACAAAATGATTATGTTGTTTCATGATATTTACTTTTCTAATCAGGAGTATTTTTACAACGCACACTCGCTGACCGACAAATCCACGCGCCGCGAACTGGCGGGCATTCACGTCGAATATGCCTTGCCGGCTGGACGCCTTATCCAGACGAGGCGGGAAAGTATGTCGTTGAAACGATTACCGATGCCTTCAGCATCGGCAACCCCCATTGCCCCGATTCCTGGACCACGGCCACGCCGCCCGACGTGCGCGTGACCCTGGGTGGTGCCAATGCGGGCTTTACGTCCCTGGCGGCGGGCCTGGCTTACCTGCAGGCCAATCCCGACAAGACGGTGTGGGTGATGAACTGGGATGCGCCCAGCTATCCGCCCAGGGATGAGCAGATCAATGAAAACATGGTCTTGCTGGTCCTGGCCGGCCCCGGCTACAAGACGCAGCGCGCGCCGCTGGCCTGGCTGGGCTTTCCCGCCACGCGCAGTGTCGCCGATTTCAGCGCCGGCAAGGGACAGTCCCCGCGCGCCGTGCAGGCGTGGAGCGCTGCCATCGACGCGGCCGCCCGGAACGCGCAATTGAACGACGACGCCATCGGCTACGTCATCCACGATGCGGGCGCCGTCTATCCTGCCTCGTCGGAGCGCCTCGGTCCGCTGGCGCAAAGCCTGACGCAGCAATTGCCCGACTTCGACTTCAACAAGCAGACGTTCAACATGCCGGCGCTGCTGGGCGAGACGGGAGCGGGCACGGCGTTGACGAACGTGGCACTGGCCATCGCCCATGCCAACCACGTGGGCCGGCCCGTGCTGGTGGCGGGCAGCAGCGACAGCGAGAGCGCGACTGCCGTGGTGGTGGCGCCGCCGGCCGTCGTGCGGCCCGTCGACCACGAACAGCCGTGGTTCCGCGCGCGCGGCGGCAATACCGTGTTTTTACCATGGTGGGGCCGGCGCTTCGATGCGCGGCCGGGGTCGCAGGGTTATTCGCGCTGAGGCGCGGGCGGGGCGGGCGCTTCCGGCGGCGTATCGTCGTCCTGCAGCACGCGCAGGCCCGGTCCGACGAGGTCGTCGAACTGGCCGCTGTCCGAGGCCGTGAAATACACCCACAGGGCGATGAAGACGACCACGACGCTGAGGGGGATGAGGAGGTAGAGAGCTTCCATTAGACTTTCCGCAGGCGCAGGGCGTTGGCGATGACGACCGCCGAGCTGGCAGCCATGCCGACGCCGGACAGCCAGGGGTTTAAAAAGCCCAGCGCGGCGGCCGGGATGGCCGTCAGATTGTACAGGGTTGCCCAGCCGAGGTTTTCGCGGATGATGCGCATGCTGCGCGCCGCCGTCCTGGCCGTGTCCAGCACGGAAACCAATTGGCTCGACAGCAGCACCGTGTCCGCATGGGCTTGCGCCAGCGCGGCGCCGGAACCCATGGCGAACGAGACGTTGGCGCCGCTCAGCACGGCGGCGTCGTTGATGCCGTCGCCGACCATGGCCACGACGGCGCCCGTCGCCTGCAATTGCTGCACGAAATCGAGCTTTTCATCGGGCAGGCACTCGCCGCACGCCGTGGCGATGCCCAGCTCCGCCGCCACGCTTTGCGTCAGCGCTTCCTGGTCGCCGCTCAGCAGCACGACTTGCTTGCCGTGCCGGTGGAAATACGCGACGACGTCGCGCGCTTCCGGGCGCAGCGCGTCGCTGAGCAGGAAACGCGTCAGCCAGCGCCCCTGCGTGCCCAGGTACAGCGGCGTCATGCCCTGCATGCCGACGGCCGTGTCGCCCAGCGGCGGACCGGCGACGGCGGCGACAAAGGCCGCATTGCCCAGGCGGTAGCGCACGCCGTCGACCACGCCTTCGAGTCCCTGGCCCTGCACTTCCTGCAGGTGCTCCGCATGCGCGCGCGGCTGCGGTCCTGGCAACCCTTCGGCGGCGTCAAGGATGGCTTGCGCCAGCGGATGGGCGCTGCCCGCCTCCAGCGCGGCGGCCACCTGCAGGCAGTCGTCTTCCGTCATGCTGTCCAGGCCCTCGATCTGCTTGAGCACGGGCCGGCCCAGGGTCAATGTCCCCGTCTTGTCGAAGACGATGTGCGTGGCGCGGTGCAGGGTTTCGAGCACGTGCGGCTGGACGATCAGCACGCCGCGCCGCAGCAGGCTGTCGGTGGCGGCCGCCAGCGCCGTCGGCGTGGCAAGAGACAGCGCGCAGGGGCAGGACACGACCAGCACGGCAATGGCCACGGGCCACGCTTGCGCTGCATCATGCCAGCTCCAGAAGGCGAACACGGCGACGGCAAACAGCAGCAGGCCCAGCACGAACCAGGCGGCGACCTTGTCGGCCCACTGCGCGATCTGCGGCTTGCCGCTGCCGGCCCGCTCGATGAGTTTCAACAAATCGGACAGGGTGCTTTCGCGCGCCGGCTTGAGCACGCGCAAGATCAGCACCGCACTGGCGTTGATGGCGCCGCCCGGCACCCGCTCGCCCAGTTTGCGGCGCTGGGCCGCGCTTTCGCCCGTCAGCAGCGATAAATCGAGCGCACTCGTGCCTTCGATGATGACGCTGTCGGCGGCGATCGCCTCGCCCGGTTTGACGAGGATGATGTCGCCGACGGCCAGGCTGCCGGCCGGCACCAGGGTGGTGGCGCGGTTGTCGGGGAAGCCCGCCATCAGCGACGCGGACGCGGGCAAGGCGTGCTGCAGCCGTTCCAGCGCCGAGGCGGCCTTGCGGCGCGCCTGCAGCTCGAAATAGCGGCTGCACAGCAGCAGGAAGATGAACATCGTGGCCGAGTCGTAATACACCTCGCCGCGGCCCGTAAACGTCGCCACCACGCTGCCGAAGAAGGCGGCCAGGATGCCCAGCGCCACGGGCACGTCCATGCCCAGGGTGCGCGCGCGCAGGCTGGCCCAGGCGCCCTGGAAAAACGGCATGGCCGAATAGCAGATGGCCGGCAAGGTGAGCAGCAAACTGGCCCAGCGCATCAGGCTGGCCATATTCTCGTCCAGCGTGCCGTCTTCGGCCGCCAGGTAGGAAGGCGCCACGTACATCATCACCTGCATCATCGACAGGCCCGCCACGAACAGCTGGCGGCCCAGCGTCTTGCTGGCCTTTTGCAGTCGTTCGCCATGGCGCACGGCGTCATACGGGTAGGCCGTGTAGCCGACTTGCCGCACGGCCTGCAGGATATCGCCCGGCTCGCATTGCGCACGGCTCCAGCGCACGTACAGGCGCTCCGTGGCGACGTTCAGGCTGGCTGCCTGCACGCCGGGCAGGCGCGTCAATTGGCGCTCGATCAGCCAGACGCAGGCGGCGCAGCGGATGCCCTCGACGGACAGCGTCGCCTCGCAGCTGCTGGCGTCGCGCGCGAATTGCGCGTCGTCATTGCTGTACAAACGCAGTTCGGGCGGCACCATGGCGGCGCCGGCCGCGTTGACGGCGTATTCGTCGCGGTCGCGGTAATACGCGCTCTGGCCGATGTCGACGATGGTCTGCGCCACCGCTTCGCAGCCGGGGCAGCACATGGCGCGCGGCACGTCGTCGATGGTGACGTTCCAGTTCGAGCCGCCAGGCACGGGCAAGCCGCAATGGAAGCAGGCGGAGGATTGTAAAACAGCATTCATAGGTTTGTTTTCATGCGTCTTTTCATGGATGGCCTGTGACGCACAGGGCGTCGAGCCAGCCCAGCGAGACGCCGTTGGCGGCGCGCAGCAGGCCCAGCAGGCCAAAGCCCAGCACCAGCAAGCCGCTGGCGATACGCACGGGACGGCGCTGCATCTGCGCGCGCAGGCGCGTGCCCAGCAAGCCCATGCCCAGCAGGGTGGGCAGGGTGCCCAGGCCGAAGGCGCCCATGGCGGCCGCGCCGCTCAGGGCCGAACCTTGCATCATGGCCGTCAGCAGGGCGCTGTAGACCATGCCGCACGGCACCCAGCCCCACAGGCCGCCCACGGCCAGGGCCTTGAAGACGGTGTCCATCGGCATCAGCGGTTTCAGCAGGGGGCGCACGCGGCGCCAGATGACGTTGCCGGCCGCTTCCAGGCGGGCCAGGCCGCGCCAGGCGTCCATCAGGTACAGGCCCAAAGCCACCAGCATCAGGTTGGCCAGCCAGTAGCCGGCCACCTGCAAGGACGCGAGGTGCAGCATGCCGGCGCCCGCCAGGCTGCCGGCCAGGGCGCCGGCCAGCATGTAGCTGACGATGCGCCCGCCGTTGTAGGCCAGCACGCGCAGCACATTGGTCTGCACGGTTGTCTGCAATGCCGGGCGCGCCACGGCGATGGCGATCACGGGGCGGGCCGGCGCTGCCGCTGCGCTGCCGCTGATCGACAGGGCGCCGACGATGCCGCCGCACATGCCGATGCAGTGCACGCTGCCGGCCAGGCCGACCATGAACAGCGGCAGGAGGCTCAGGGCGTTCATCGGGCGGCGTTACACCGTTTTCGAGTAGCGCAGCGGCTGCGGCGCATCCGGCGTGGCGTTCGCGCGCGCCAGGGTCAGGTAGCGGTCGAAGACCATGCAGATATTGCGGATCAGCAAGCGCCCTTTCGGCGTCACCGTCAGCCAGTCTTCCTCGATGACGAGCAAGCCGTCGCGGGCCAGTTCGCGCAGCTTTTCCAGCTCGCTGGCGAAATAGCTGCGGAACTTGACGGGGTGTGCCTGCTCGATGGTGGCGATCGACAATTCGAAGTTGCACATCAGCATTTGAATGATGATGCGGCGCAATAAATCATCGGTATCGAGCTTGATGCCGCGCGCGATCGGCAGCACGCCTTCGTCGAGCTTTTCGTAGTAGGCGTCCAGCGTCTTTTCATTCTGGCTGTAGACGGCGCCGACGGAACTGATGGCCGACACGCCGCAGGCGATCAAATCGGCTTCCGCGCGCGTCGAATAGCCCTGGAAGTTGCGGTGCAAGCGGCCCTGGCGCTGCGCCACGGCCAGGTCGTCCGTCGGCTTGGCGAAATGGTCCATGCCGATGTAGACATAGCCGGCGGCCGTCAGGCGCGCGATGCACAGGCCCAGCATGGCCAGCTTGGCGGCGCTGTCGGGCATGTCGGCGTCGAGGATGCGGCGCTGCGGCTTGAACAGGTGCGGCATGTGCGCGTAGTGGTACAGGGCGATGCGGTCGGGGCTGGCGGAGATGACCTTGCGCAAGGTTTCCGTCATGGTTTCCAGATTCTGCTTGGGCAAGCCGTAGATCAGGTCGATGCTGATCGAGCGGAAACCGGCGTCGCGCGCCGCCTGCATGATGGCCACCGTCTCCGCTTCCGGCTGGATGCGGTTGACGGCCTTCTGCACGTCGGCGTCGAAATCCTGCACGCCCAGGCTGATGCGGTTGAAACCTTGCGCGCGCAGCGAAAACACGCGTTCGCGCGACACCGTGCGCGGGTCGATTTCGATCGAATATTCGCCGTCTTCATCGGAGGCGAATTCGAAATGCTGGCGCAAATGCGTCATCAGCTCGTCCATCTGCTTTTCGCTCAGGTAGGTCGGCGTGCCGCCGCCGAAATGCAGCTGTTCGATGTGGTTCATGCCGGCAAACAGCTTGCCCTGCATGGCGATTTCCTGCTTCAGATAGCTGAGGTAGGTGGCGGCCTTGCTGCGGTCTTTCGTGATGATCTTGTTGCAGGCGCAGTAGTAGCACAGGGTGTCGCAGAACGGCACGTGCACGTACAGCGACAGCGGACGGCGGCCGCCGCGCATGCGCAGCGCGGCCAGCGCTTCGAGGAAGTTTCCGTAGCCAAAGTCGGTATTGAAACGGTCGGCGGTCGGATACGACGTGTAGCGGGGGCCGGACTGGCTCATCTTGCCGATGATGACCGGGTCGAATTCGACGACCGCATCGAGTTCGGCGGAAGCACTGCTGAGTAGTGTAGGCATGATGTGTTTTGAGGTCTTGAAAGGATTAGGCGGCCAGGCGTTTCAGGCCGGCGCTCTTGCCGGTATTCGCGGCGCCCGCAGCGCCCGACTTGCCGCCAGGCATGGCGACGCGGCGCGGTGGCGGCATTTTGCCGAAATTAAACAGACTCACGGCTTGCGACAGGCTGGCTGCTTCTTCCGCCAGGCGGGTGGCGGCCGCGGCGGCTTCTTCCACCAGGGCCGCGTTCTGCTGCGTCACCTGGTCCATGTGGGCGATGGCCTGGTTGACCTGGTCGACGCCGATGCTCTGTTCGCGCGAGGCGATGGAAATTTCCTGCATGATGGCCGTGACTTGCTTGACGGAACTGACCACCTGTTCCATGGTGGCGCCGGCGCGGTTGACCTGCAGCATGCCGGCGCCCACCTTGCCGACGGAAATCTCGATCAGCTGCTTGATGTCCTTGGCCGCCACCGACGAGCGCTGCGCCAGGTTGCGCACCTCGCCCGCCACGACGGCGAAGCCCCGGCCCTGTTCACCGGCGCGCGCCGCTTCCACGGCCGCGTTCAGGGCCAGGATGTTGGTCTGGAAGGCGATGCCCTCGATCAGGCCGATGATGTCGACGATCTTCTTCGACGAGGTGTTGATGTCGTCCATGGTGGTGATCACGTCGGAAACGATTTCGCCGCCCTGCACCGCCACTTTCGAGGCGGCCACGGCCAGTTCGTTGGCCTGCACGGAGTTGTCCGCGTTCTGTTTTACCGTCGACGAGAATTCCTCGATGCTCGAGGCCGTCTCTTCCAGGCTGGCCGCCTGCGATTCCGTGCGGCCCGACAGGTCCATATTGCCGACGGCGATCTGCCTGGTGGCCACGGCCATGGTTTCGACGTTGATGCGCACGTCGCGGATGGTGGCGATCAGGTTGCTGTTCATCTGCTGCAGCGCGCGCAGCAATTGCCCCATTTCATCCGTGCTGTCCGTCTCGAAACTGCCCGACAGGTCGCCGGCGGCAATGGCGCGCGCGCCGTTCAATGCCTTGCCCAGCGGCTTGAGCACGGACATGCGCAAGGTGTACCAGAGGAAGACGTTGATCAGGAAACCGAACAGGGTGGCGCCGAAGATGGCGTAGTTGGTGATCTGGCCGCCGCTGGCGAACAGGCTGATGAGGCACACCAGCAATTGCAGACAGTTGACGATGGAGGTGGCGGCCCAGATGCGCAGGTTCAGCGACATGTGCGTCAGGCTGTGCAGCAGGTGCGCCAGGCCAGGACGCACGATCTGGCCATGCTTGATGATGATGTTGCCGCCCTGCTTGCTGCGGATGGCCGCATACGCCTCTTCGGCCGCCTTGACCTGGTCCTTGTCCGCCTTCACGCGCACGGACATGTAGCCGATGGTCTTGCCCGCTTCGCGGATGGGCGTGACGTTGGCGCGCACCCAGTAAAAATCGCCGTTCTTGCAGCGGTTCTTGACCAGGCCCGTCCACGGCGTGCCTGCCTGGATCGACGCCCACAGGTCGGCAAACGCTTCGGCCGGCATGTCCGGGTGGCGCACGATGTTTTGTGGCGAACCGAGCAGCTCTGCCTCGCTGAAGCCGCTGACCTGGCTGAAGTACGGATTCACATACACGATATTGCCGTTCATATCCGTTTTCGACACGATGGCCTGGTCGTCCAGGACGAGGACTTCGCGGTTAGTCACTGGCAAATTTTGGCGCATGGTCGCGGCTTCCTGATCAGTTAAATAAGCAATTGGTGAGTAAGACTTGCACGATTGCAAGAACGGAGATCAGTGTAAGGAGTCGACTACGCATTTTTATTGATGTAGATCAAAATCCTCAAGATTGGCTTCGGTAATTTACCGTGCCCCTCAAGCGAGCAGCGGTTTCGTCATGGCGGCTTTTCGTTTATAGTGCCAAATTGGCTATTTATTTTGCCAATAGGCACTATTTGCCTTGGCGGCTTTCTTTGGATTCAGGAGACCCATGGGTTTATTCGATTTTTTCCGCAGCCCTCCCTCGCGCGATGCCTTTGCGCAGATCGTCCTGCGGCAGATCGGCCAGGATGGCCTGGCATCCGGCAGCCGCTATGAACGGGAACAGTTTCGCATCGTGTCGGGCAGCGACGACGGGCATGTTTTCAATCTGGACAATGCCTACCGCGACTATTGCGCCGCGCCGCGCAAGCAGCGGGCACACGTCGTGCAGCACTACCTGAGCATCTACTCGGCTCCCGGCGTGCCATCCAGCTTTGCCGACGCCCGCGCCAGCCTGATGCCCGTACTGCGCAGCCGCCGGCAGGGCGACCATCTGCGCCTGCTGGCGCAGACCGAGCCGCAGCGTCCGGCATTTGCCACTGCCTGCCAGGACTTCAGCGAGGATGCGGTCGTCATGCTGGCCTACGATACGGAAGCGAATATGGCCACCATCGGCCAGGCTACGCTGGCGCAGTGGGGCGTGACGTTCGAACAGGCGCTGGCGGCGGCCATGGACAATTTGCGCGACCGCACGGCGCACAGTTTCGTCGCGTTGGGCGACGGCTTGCTGCTGGGCGACTGGAACGACGCCTATGATTCTTCGCGTCTGCTGCTGCCGGACTTGCTGTACCGCGCCTGCGAAGGCGGCGAACCGCTGGTGATGGTGCCCACGCGCGGCCGCTTCCTGCTGGCGTCGTCGCACCATGCGGCGGGACAGCTGGCCATGGTGGCCCTGGCCGACCAGCTGGCGCGCGACGAGGGGCGGCAGGTCTCGACCGCCCTGTATGGCGTGCGGGACGGGAAAATCGTCGCCTGCGAACCGGCCGAAGCGGCCGTCGCCACGGCGCTGCGGCGTTTCCAGACGATCGTGCGCGCCGATCTCTACAACCAGCAGAAGGCAGAGTGGGAGCAACTCAACACGAGCACGGGCGACGATGTCTTCGTCGCCAGCTGCCTGCTGATCGAACGGCAGCCGGGCGAGCGCGTCGTTTCCGTGAGCAGCTGGGCCCGCGACGTGCATACCTTGCTGCCGCGCACCGATGTCGTGGCGCTCGAGGTGCGCGACGAGCATGGCGAGCGCAGCGGCAGCAAGCTGCTGGCGTGGGACGAGGCGCAAGCCATCGGCGGCTGCCTGATGGAGCAAATCGATTGCTACCCGGTGCGCTACCGCGTGCGCGCGTTTCCCGATGCGCAGTGCGTGGCGGCGGCGCCGGCCTGCGAGCTCTGAAGCCTGGCCGCTAGTCCACGCCCGCCGTCAGCGGCCGCAAGCCGCCCACGGCGTAGCCTTGCGCATAGTCAATGCCCAGGTCGCGGATGATGGCCAGGGTGGCGTCGTCTTCCACGTATTCGGCCACGGTTTTCAAGCCCATCACGTGGCCCACTTCATTGATGGCCTTGACCATGGCGCGGTTGACGGCATTGCTGGCGATGTCGCGCACGAAGACGCCGTCGATCTTCAGGTAGTCGACGGGCAGGGCCCGCAGGTAGCCGAACGAGGAAAAGCCGCTGCCGAAGTCGTCAAGCGAGAAGCGGCAGCCCAGCGCCTTGAGCTTGTGCATGAACACCTGCGCCTGTGGCAGGTTGGCAATGACGGCCGTTTCCGTGATTTCAAAGCAGATCTGCTCGGGCGCGACGGCGTACTGCACGAACTGTTCGGTGATGTAGTCGTGCAGGCCCGTGTCGGCCAGCGACATGCCCGACAGGTTGACCGAATACAGGGCCGGCGCGCGGCGGCGGCTTTCGGCCATGGCTACCAGCGGCGGCAGGCTGTCGCGCACGCTCTGGATATGCTGGCAGACGGCGCGGATGACCCAGCGGTCGATGGACAGCATCATGTCATAGCGTTCGGCGGCGGGAATGAAGGTGCCGGGCAGAATCAGGTCGCCCTTGCCGTTGCGGATGCGGATCAGCACTTCGTCGTGGTGTTCCGGGCTGTCGCGCAGGTGCACGATGGGCATGGCGTACAGGCGGAAATAGTCGTGCGTGAACGCTTCGTTCAGGCGCGAAATCCACAGCATTTCGCCATGCCGCTGCGCCAGCATGACGTCGGCCTCCCGGTACACGTGCAGACGGTTGCGGCCCTGCTCCTTGGCCAGGTAGCAGGCCTGGTCGGCCGCGCTGAGCAGCTCGCTCATGGACTTGCTGTCCTGGCTGATTTCCACGATGCCGATGCTCACGCCCAGCTCGAAGCTGCGTTCGTCCCAGGCGAAGCGGAATTCGCGCACGGACTGGCGCAGCTGTTCGCCGATCTGGCGCGCATGTTCGAGCGGACAATGCGGCAGCAGCACGCCCAGCTCGTCGCCGCCGAGGCGCGCCAGGATGTCGCTGTCGCGCATGCGCCCCTGCAGCATCTTCGCCAGCAGCTGCAGCAGCACGTCGCCGGCGCCGTGGCCGCAAGTGTCGTTGATGACCTTGAACTGGTCCAGGTCCAGGTACAGCAGCGCATGCACGTGGCCGTCCTGCTTGGCCGTGTGCAGGGCGCCGGCCACCAGGTGTTCGAATTCGCGCCGGTTGAGCAGGCCCGTCAGCGCATCGTGCGTGGCTTGCCATGACAGTTCCTGGCTCAGCTTGCGTTCGTGACTGACGTCGCGAAACACGACGACGGCGCCGAGGATGTCGCCCTCGCGCGACCAGATCGGTGCGGCCGACTCCTCGATGGCGATGCGCCGCCCTTCGCGCGTGAGCAGCAGCGTGTGGGTGGACATGCCGATGGCCTGGCGCAGGCGCAAACACTTGACGGCCACGTGCTCGGACGGCTGGCCCGTGTGTTCATCGATCAGGCTCAGGGTTTCCCGGATGTCCTGCCCCTGCACCATGTCGCTGCTCCAGCCCGTCAACAGCTCGGCCACGCGGTTCAGGTAGCGCGTCTTGCCCTGCGGGTCCGTGGTGATGACGCCGTCGGCGATGGAGCTGAGCGTCACTTCGGCCAGTTCCTTGCGCTCGGCGATCATCAGTTCGCGCGCCATGTGCTCGGTGATATCCCAGATGATGCCGAGGGTGCGTTCGGGTTGCCCGGCGGCATCGACGAAGACGTGCGCCTTGGCCGCCAGCCAGTGTTCGCTGCCGTCGGGCCAGACGACGCGGTACTGCAGCGCATAGCCGCCGCGCCGGCGCACGCCGTCCTGCAGCACTTTGATCACCTTGTCGCGGTCGCCGGGATGCACGCAGTCGAGAAAACGGCGAAACGGCTGCGTCAGGGCGCGTTCCTCCAGGCCCAGCAGCGCGGCGCCCTTGGCCGACCAGCTGACCGTGCCGTCGATGACCCGGCCATCGATGATGCGCGAATCCCAGATCGCCATGTGCGCCGCTTCCAGCGCCATCTGTAATCGTTTCTGCAGGTCGCTCATGCCCTTTCCCCTACCCGGATACCGACATAGACAGGCGGGCGGCGGCTAGGTTCCCGGCGCCTCGGCAGAGGTGGCAGGCAGGGCGCGCGCCACGTCGCGCACATTCTTTTGCACGGCCACGGCTGCAAATAGGCTCAACAGGAATGCCATCGCATAAAACCCCTTCTCGCTATTTTGCAGATTAGCGTTCCACAGGCCCACAGTCAATAACAGCAAGGCCAGCAGCACGGAAATCCAGCACAGGCCAAAGTAAATGCCCGTCACGGCGATGCCTTCGCTGCGGTCGCGCACGGATTTTTGCAGCGAGATGGCGGCGAACAGGCCGTACATGAGGATCGTGAAGTAATAGCCCTTCTCGTTGAGCGCCATGCTGGCGTTCCACAGGCCGGACAGATAAGTGACGATGCCGATCAGCAGTGCCGCCCAGGAAGCGCCGATGAAGGCGCTGCTGGGACGTGGGACGGGGGAAGTCTGCATAGGGTCTCCATGGACGGACGGCGCCGCCGGCATGGCCGGGGCGGCAGGCAGGGATGCGCCTGCCGCTCCATCAGACCAGAAAAGCTATTTGCCCGATTTGACCAGGCGCAACAAAGCCGACACGGCCGTGACGCCGGCCAGCACCAGGCCGCCGGCGATGACGCCGGCCACGGCATTGATCAGGCTGGGCGTGACGGCCGCCAGCACGGGGCCGGCGACGGCCACGCTGCCCACCGCTTCTTCCGCGTGGTGCAGCATGGCGCTGGCCCACGGCCAGCCGTGCGTCAGGATGCCGCCGCCCACCATGAACATGGCCAGCGTGCCCACCACGGACAGGAATTTCATCAGTTTCGGCGCCGCCGACACCAGCATGCGGCCCAAGCCGCGCACGCCATCCATCAGCGCGCCCGCGCCCTTGCGCGCGGACAAATAAAAGCCCGCGTCGTCGAGCTTGACGATGCCCGCCACCAGGCCGTACACGCCCACCGTCATGAGGATGGCGATGCCGACGACGACGGCCACCTGCTCGGCGAAGGTGGCCGCGGCCACCGTGCCCAGGGCGATGACGATGATTTCCGCCGACAAAATGAAGTCGGTGCGGATGGCGCCCTTGATCTTGTCCTTTTCCAGGGCGACGAGGTCGACTTGCGGATCGCGCAGCGCCTGCGCCAGCTCGGCCTTGTGGCTGTCGTCCGGGTGCAGGTAGGTGTGGGCGATCTTTTCGAAACCCTCGAAGCACAGGTAGGCGCCGCCCACCATCAAGAGCGGCGTGATGGCCCACGGCGCGAACGCGCTGATGGCCAGCGCGGCGGGCACGAGGATGGCCTTGTTCTTCAGCGAACCGACGGCGACGGCCCAGACGACGGGCAGTTCGCGCTCGGCGCGCACGCCGGCCACCTGCTGCGCGTTCAGGGCCAGGTCGTCGCCGAGCACGCCGGCCGTCTTCTTGGCGGCCACCTTGGTCATCAGGGAAACGTCATCGAGGATGCTGGCGATGTCGTCGAGCAGGGCCAGCAGGCTGGAGCCGGCCATCTCAGCGCGCTCCCGCGGCGGTGGCAGGGAATTGTGCAGCGAGGAAAGTATTGTTTTTCATGATGTTATTCTTGGTTGTACGGCAAGGAAAAGCACCGCTAAGGCGCGCCTGCGATCTTACCCCAGGGATGGCCGGCAGGGTCGCACTGGCCGGGTTAAAATTGCTTCTCGTCACCGTTTTCTGGACACCGCATGCATTTCGCCACCTGGATCGCCTTTGTCTTCGCCGCTTCCATCATCGCCGTCTCGCCGGGATCGGGCGCCGTGCTGTCGATGTCGCACGGCCTGTCGTACGGGGTCAGAAAGGCCAGCGCGACGATTCTGGGCCTGCAGCTGGGGCTGCTGGTCGTGCTGGGCATCGCCGGCGCCGGCGTCGGCTCTTTGCTGCTGGCCTCCGAAGTGGCGTTCAATGTCGTCAAGACGGTGGGCGCCTTGTACCTGATCTACCTGGGCCTGTCGCAGTGGCGCGCCCGGGTGGCGGTGACGGGCGACCTGCATGCGGCGGCCGTGCTGCCGTCGCTGCGCCGGCGCGTGCTGACGGGCTTTTTGACCAATGTGACGAATCCGAAAGGCATCATCTTCATGGTGGCGGTCTTGCCGCAATTCATCAGCCCCACGGCGCCGCTGCTGCCGCAGCTGCTGATCCTGGCCGTCACCATGTGCACGATCGACCTGCTCGTCATGCACGGCTACGCCTTCCTCGCCTCGTCGATGCAGCGTTTTTTTCGCGATGCCCGCGCCGTGAAGAAGCAGAACCGCTTCTTCGGCGGCCTGCTGATGGCCGTCGGCACGGCCTTGTTCTTCGTCAAGCGCGGCAGCCAGGCGGCCGCCTGAAACAGGACAACTTGCAAACATTTGTAAGCCCGCTTGCGATGCCGGCCCGATAGGAATGTAATCGGGCTGTTGTCCATCTTTCATTGCTGTCCGTCCTGCCTGGAGCGCTGCCATGCGTCCGACCCTGCCTCTTCCCCTGCTCAACACCGTGTGCGCCGTGCTGCTGTCCTCGGCGTGCGCCCTTGCCCTGGCGCAGGACCCGCCCGCCCGCGTGGGGCGCATTTCCACCGTCGAAGGGCAGGTCGTGGTGCGCGCCGGCGATGGCGAGGTGCAAAACGCCCTGCTGAACTGGCCCGTCACGACGGATAACCGCTTGACCACCCTGCGCGGCGCGCTGGCCGAGTTTCGCGTGGGCGCCGTGGCCGTGCGCCTCGATGGCGACTCCGAGCTGGACGTGAACGCACTCGATGACGACAGTGTCAGCTTGCACCTCAGCTATGGCACGGTCAGCGTGCGCGTGCGCAATCCCGATGCGCTGCGCGGCCTGGCGCTGACGACGCACCAGGCCCGCGTGACCTTGCCGCAGGCTGGCTGGGTGCGCGTCGAGGCGGGGCGCCCGCCCGGCGTCAGCGTCGTCAGCGTGCTGGAAGGCACGGCCGACGTCGATGGCGCGACGGGTAGCGTGACTTTGCGCGCCGGCAAGCGCGCGGAACTGACGGACGAGGAATGGCGCACGGGCGCCGTGCAGAGGATCGCCTTTGACAACTGGCCCGAAGCCTTGCCCGTCGCGGCACCGGCCTTGCGCTATGTCACGGACGATACGACCGGCTATGAAGAGCTGGACCGCTACGGCGCCTGGCAGGACGACGCCGAATATGGCCCCTTGTGGCTGCCCAGCGCGGTGCCGGCCGGCTGGGCGCCGTACAGCGACGGGCGCTGGACGTGGATCGCGCCGTGGGGCTGGACCTGGGTCGACAATGCGCCGTGGGGCTATGCGCCTTCGCATTACGGCCGCTGGGTGCTGCTGGGCCACCGCTGGGGCTGGGCGCCGGGCCGCGAGCGCGGCCGCGTGCCGTGGGCGCCGGCGCTGGTGGGCTGGGTCGGCGGCAACGACTGGCAGCAGCATGGCCAGCGGCCAGGGCCCGGCGTCGGCTGGTTCCCCCTGTCGCCGCACGACCGCTACGTGCCCGGTTACCGCGCCAGCGCCGACTATGAACGCCGCCTCAACCGCTATGCCGACGGCCGGCGCCCCGTCATGGGGGAGCGCGAACGGCGCGCAGGCATGACCGTGCTGCCGGGCGAACGTTTTGGCGGCGCGCGCACGGTGGACGTGCCGCGCCGCAACCGCACCACCATGCCGCCGCCCGTCATGCAAAGTTTGCCCTTGAGTACGGCGCCTGCGCCGGCCGGCAACTGGCAGCGCCCCGCCGCCGAGACGCCGCGCCGCGACGACGGCTTCCGGCACGACCAGGTCAACCGTCCCGGTCGCCTGCAGACGGATGATGGCCAGACGCACGCGGCGCCCCGTCCCCTGCAGCCGAGCCGGCCGCCCGTGCCGCAACAGCCGCCGGCGCCGGTCCAGCCCCTGATGCCGGCGGCGCCAACCTTGCCGCCCGTGCAAGACCCGGTGGCCCGACCCGGCTGGCGTGGCGAGGAGCCGTCCCGCGTCGAGCGGCCCGCCGCGGCGCCGCGCCCGGACGGCGGCCACTGGGAGCGCGGTGAGCACGGTGAGCGTGGCGGACGCCGCGCAGTGCTGCAGACGGCGCCGCCGCCGTCCTTGCCCTCCCCGCCGCCCGTGGCCGCTCCGCGCCCTGCGCCGCCGCCAATGCCGGCCCCTGCCGCGCGTCCGCCCCAGGAGGCGCGCAGTGCCGAGCGACCCAATCCGCCCCGTGAACGCGGCAATGAGCGGGGCAACGAGCGCGGCGGTCCGGGCCGCAACGGCCGGATGCAGGAAGTGGAGCGCTGACGGCCACGCCGTCTGTCGCGCCGTATCGACGTTCAAGCCGCGAAATGTGCAGTTCGTCACATGCCGGAGGTAAAGCCGCCGTATTGTGCTTACAGTACGACCACTGCTTATCCTCCAAGTGACAGCATCGACTTTTCCGGCTATTTTGTCCAAACGAAATAGTTTTTCGCCAGCTTACCCAGCTGGCTTTTTTTTTCCGCCACGCCGGCGCCATGGCGGCGGGCGCAGCCGCCCGCAAAGTTGGCTACAATACGTCTTTATGCAGCCGCCGCGCGATGTATGCTGCGCCGCCTGTTCTGACCGGCATTGATTGGATAGACTATGCACACCACCCCACCCACCGAAGTGACGATTCCTCCCAGCGAATCGCTGATCGAATACCCGAGCGACTTTCCCATCAAGATCATGGGTCCGACGCATGTCGACTTCGCGCCGACCATGCTGGAGCTGGTCATCAGCCACGATCCGACCTTCCACGCGGGCCGCATGGAAGAGCGCCCATCGGGCAAGGGCAATTACACGGGCCTGACCGTTACCGTGCGCGCCATCAGCCGCGAGCAGCTCGACGCCCTGTACATGGCGCTGTCGGGCCACCCGATGGTCAAGATCGTCATGTAAGGCTGGCTGCCGCCACGCTGGCGCGGCTCTTCGTGAGCAGCCAGACGGCGGCAAAGGCGCCGCTGGCCGCCGCCGTCACCCACAGCAGCGGTTTTTCGCTGCCATCGGTGATGGCGGCGATGACGGCGCCGCAGACGGCCGTGATCGCCATCTGCACGAAGAAGAACAGGCCCGAGGCGCTGCCCGCCCGGGCGCCGTACGGCTGCAGCACGGCCAGCTGGCAGGCGGGAATCGCCATGCCCACCGACACCATCACCAGCAGCATGGGCGCCACCAGCGACGCCACGTGCCGCGGCGCCAAAGTACCGGCCAGCAACAGGCTGGCCGCCCCCGCCACATTGAGCAGCACCGCCACGCCCAGCATGTGGTCGGCGCCCAGGCGCGGTCCCAGCGCGTGAAACAGGCTCGACCCCGCGATATAGCCGCTCACCGTCAGCCCGAACACCAGTGCATACGCGCCGGGCGACAGGTGCATGCCCCTTTGCAGCAGCACGGACGATTCCGCGATGAAGGGGAAATACGTGCAATACACGCAGCCGATGGCCAGCGCATAGCGCAGGAAATACGCGTTGCCCAGCAGGCGGCGGTATAGCGCCAGGGTATTGCCTGGCGGCGCGGCGTCGGCTGGCTTCGTTTCCGGCACGTAGACGATGATCAGCCACAGCGACAGCGCGCCCAGCAGGCACAGCGCGCCGAACGCGGCGCGCCAGCCGAAGGCCGCGTCGAGCACGCTGCCGGCCAGCGGCGCCAGGATGGGCGACAAGCCCATCACCATCGAAATCCGTCCCAGCATGCGCGCCTGCGTGGCGGGATCGAAGCGGTCGCGCACCATGACCCGGCCGATGATGGTGCCGCTGCAGCCGCCGAACGCCTGCAGCACGCGCGCGGCGATCAGCACGTGCACGTCGGAAGTCACGCTGCAGGCGATGCTGGCGAGCACAAAAATGCCCGTGCCGGCCAGCAGCACGGGGCGGCGTCCCCAGCGGTCGGCCAGCGGCCCGCAAGCGAGCATCGAGGCGGCCGAGCCGGCCATGAACAGGCTCAGGGTCAGCTGTAACTGGGCATCGCTGGCATGCAGGGCGTCGGCCATGGCCGGCAGCGAGGGTAAATAGATATCGATGCTGATGCGCGACAGGCAGACCAGCAGCAGCACGATGCCGCCCCAGGCCCACAGCGGCAGAGATGTATTTTTGATCATTTTTCCAGACGTAAGATTGCACGTTGCGCCACGCTGACGCAGCGGTACGCCGAGAGTAGAATGTTTGTGGTGTAATGCGAAGTGCCGGTCAGCACTCATTTCATTGGACCACTTGGACGATCATCACCATGCCGCGAGGAAAATCACCGCACACCCTGGACTTGCCCCGCCCCACCAGCTGGCTCGGCAAGGCCGGTGTCAACAAGCAGGACGGCGCCTATGAAGCGCTGCGTTCGGCCATCCTGGCGAAGATGCTGCCGGCCGGCAGCCGGCTGCCATCGAGCCGCACCCTGGCCGAACGGTGGGAATTGTCGCGCGGCACCATCGAAACCGTGTTCGACCGCCTGCATGCGGAAGCGTACGTGACGCGCGTGCCCGGTTCCGGCACCCGCGTGTGCGCCGTCGTGCCGGAGCGCTTCCTGATGGCCGGCTATGGCGAGCAGAGCCCCGCCGTGCCGGCCGCCGTGCCCGCGCCCGCCCCGGACACGGGCGTGCGCGACGGCTTGCCCTTCGTGGCCCGGCGCGCCGACGCCAGCCTGTTTCCCATGGCCGCCTGGTTCAAGTGCGCCACGCGGGCGCTGGCCGCCGCCACGCCGGAGCAGCTGTGCAGCGCCGATCCGGCTGGCCTGCCCCAGCTGCGCCAGCAGATCGCCGATTTCCTCGCCAGGTACCGCGGCATCCGCTGCGATCCGCACGACATCGTTGTCACCACCGGCATCCGCCACGCGATCGACTTGCTGGCGCGCAACGTCGTGCACGATGGTGACAAGGTGTGCCTGGAAGAACCCGGCTACCCGGCCGCGCGCGCCCTGTTCGCCCTCGCCGGCGCCGTGCCCGTGGACATCGCCGTCGACGCCGAAGGCATCGATGACGCCGCCCTGCGCCTGCATCCCGACGCGCGCCTGGCCTACGTGACGCCGGCGCACCAGTCGCCGCTGGGCGTGACCATGTCCGTCACGCGCCGCCTGGCCCTGCTGGAGTGGGCGAATGACAGCGGCGCCTGGGTGCTGGAAGACGATTACGACAGCGAATTCAATTACCACAGCGCCCCGCTGGCGGCCCTGAAGGCGCTGGATCAATATCAGCGCGTGATTTATTGTGGTAGTTTTAACAAGACCCTGTTTGCCGGCCTGCGCGTGGGCTTCATGGTGCTGCCGCCCGCCTTGCGCCCGCAGCTGCTGCGCACCCTGCAATTGACGGGCTGTTCCGTGGGGATCACGGAACAGCTGGCGCTGGCCGCCTGGATGGCGGACGGCGCCTTCGTGCGGCATCTGCGCCAGGCGCGGCTGGCCTACAAGGAGCGGCGCGACCTGCTGCTGGCCTGCCTGGAACAGACGGCGCCAGGGCGCTACACTATTTCCGGCCAGCAAGCGGGTTTTCATTGCGTGCTGTGGTTGCCGCCGGATGCCGACGAGCGGGCGTTTTGCGCGCGCGCCGCGCAGGACGGGCTGGCGCTGCAGCCCCTGAGCGACTTTTGCCACAGCGCCAGACTGGCGCCGGCCGTGCTGCTCGGCTACACGGCCCTGAGCCAGGCCCAGGTGCGCCACGCTGCGCAAAAATTGGGCAGCTTGCTGCTGTTGCCGGCGCCCGCGGCTCAATGAAACGGCCGCCTGGCTTATAATCACGGCTTCGCCGCAGCGTCCGCAGGGCGCCGGCAGCTGACTACAGAATCTGTCATGACCACCACCCGCACCGAAACGGCGCTGATCCGCGAGCTGGGCCGCGTCGATTACGAGCCGACCTTTGCCGCCATGCGCGCGTTTACCGACGCGCGCACGACGGACACGCGCGACGAACTGTGGATCGTCGAGCATCCGCCCGTGTTCACCCTGGGGCTGGCGGCCGACCGCGGCCATCTGCTGGCCGGCGCCGAGAATGTGCCCGTGGTGCAGACGGACCGGGGCGGCGAAGTCACCTTCCACGGCCCCGGCCAGGTGGTGATTTATCTGCTGATGGACTTGCGCCGCAACAAGCCGGGCGGCAAGCTGTATGCGCGCCAGTTCGTGCATAAAATCGAGCAAGCCATCATCAACGTGCTGGCGGCGTATAATCTCGCTGGCGAGCGCATCGATGGCGCGCCTGGCATCTATATCGCCGGCGGACCAAGCAAGGGTGCGAAGATCGCCGCGCTGGGATTGAAAGTGCGCGGCAACGGCTGCACCTACCATGGCGTGTCGCTCAACGTGGCGATGGACCTGGCGCCGTTTTCCTGGATTAACCCTTGCGGCTATTCCGGCCTGAAGACGGTGGACATGCGCAGCATGGGCGTGGTGGCGCCGCTGGCCGAGGTGCAGCGGGCCCTGGCCCAGGAACTGACCGTATTACTCGATGTAAGCGAAGTAAACAGCGCCGCAGGCGCGCCTCAGGCAGCGGATGCCTGAGCAAACAAACCAACATGCCCGTCAAGGGCTTGCAGCCATGACTTCTGAGACCATTTCCAGCACCGCCCCCGCAGCTCCCGCCTACAACCCGAGCGAAAAGCAAAAAGGCGCCAGCAAGACGTCGCGCATCCCGATCAAGATCATTCCGATCGAGCAAGTCGAGCGCCTGAAAAAGCCGGACTGGATCCGCGTCAAGGCCGCTTCGGCTTCGACCCGTTTCTATGAAATCAAGGATGTGTTGCGCGAAAATAAACTCGTGACCGTGTGCGAGGAAGCCAGCTGCCCGAACATCGGCGAGTGCTTCGGCAAGGGCACGGCCACCTTCATGATCATGGGCGACAAGTGCACGCGCCGCTGCCCGTTCTGCGACGTCGGCCATGGCCGCCCTGACCCGCTGGACAAGGACGAGCCTGCCAACCTGTCGAAAACCATCGCCAAGCTGCGCCTGAACTACGTCGTCATCACCTCCGTCGACCGCGATGACTTGCGCGACGGCGGCGCCGGCCATTTCGTCGAGTGCATCCAGCAAACGCGCGCCCTGTCGCCGAACACCCGCATCGAAGTGCTGGTGCCCGACTTCCGTGGCCGCCTGGAAAAAGCGTTGAATCTGTTCAAGGACGGCTTGCCTGACGTCATGAACCACAACCTGGAAACGGCGCCGCGCCTGTACAAGGAAGCCCGTCCCGGCTCCGATTACATGCACTCGCTGAAACTGCTGAAGGATTTCAAGGCCATGTACCCGGACGTGAAGACCAAGTCCGGCATCATGGTGGGCCTGGGCGAGACGGACGAGGAAATCCTGCAAGTCATGCGCGACATGCGCGAGCACGACATCGACATGCTGACCATCGGCCAGTACCTGGCGCCATCGAACAGCCACCTGCCCGTGCGCCGCTACGTGCACCCTGACGTGTTTAAAATGTTCGAGGAAGAAGCCTATAAAATGGGCTTCACCCACGCCGCCGTGGGCGCCATGGTGCGCAGCTCGTACCACGCGGATGAACAGGCGCACAGCGCCGGCGTGGAATCGGCGCTGAATTTCTAAGCACCTTGCGCCAGATCAAAGCCGCCCGCGATCGCGCTGGCGGCTTTTTTTTGCCTGATTGAAGTGATGTACAACATCCTGTACAATTATTGGCATGTACTTTCAATGGGACGGTGGCACGGCATGAATATCCTGACTTTCAGCGAGGCGCGCGCGGGCCTGAAAAGCGTGATGGACGACGTCTGCAACGACCATACGCCCACCGTAATCACGCGCGTGAATGGCGAACACGTGGTGATGCTGTCCTTGTCGGACTACAACAGCATCGAGGAAACCCTGTATTTGCTGGGCACGGCCAAGAATGCCAGCCGGCTGATGGCGTCCGTGGCGCAGATCAAGGCGGGCAAGGCGCAGCCACGAGCATTGGCGCGGCATGAAAAACCGGAAGACTGAAAACAAGCAGCAGGCGCGCGCCGCCGTGCTGGCCTGGACCGATCATGCCTGGGAAGATTATTTGTTCTGGCAAGAGAGCGACCTGAAAATCCTGCAAAAAATCAATGACTTGCTCGATGAATGCCTGGCCGATCCATTCAAGGGCACGGGTAAGCCGGAACCGCTGAAAGGCGATCTGACGGGTTTTTGGTCACGCCGCATCGACCGCCAGCACCGGCTCGTGTATTTGCCCGACGCGGGCTGCATCTACGTGGCGGCCTGCCGTTATCACTATGACGACAAATAGGCATTGCCCGGCCGTACCGTAACGCGGTAGCGGACGTGACGCGGCTATACTGATCAATGATGTTTTAAAAACATGCTTGACGGGGGAGCCATGGACGTACGCATCGACGCATCGTGGAAGGCGCGGCTGGAGGGGGAGTTTGCCCAGCCCTACTGGGAACGCCTGGCCGCTTTCGTGAAGGAAGAGTACGCGGAGGGGCCGTGTTTTCCTCCGGGTAAATACATCTTCCGCGCCTTCGACCTGACGCCGTTCGGGCAAGTCAAAGTCGTGATCCTGGGGCAAGACCCGTATCACACGCCGGGCGCCGCCATGGGGCTGTGCTTTTCGATTCCCGACGGCACGCCGCCGCAGCCCAGCCTGCAGAATATCTTCAAGGAATTACACAGCGACGTGGGCGTGGCGCGCACGCGCACGGATTTGTCCGATTGGGCCGAGCAAGGCGTGTTCTTGCTCAACAGCGTGCTGACGGTGCGTGCGGGAG
The DNA here is from genome assembly GCF_059421435.1 of Janthinobacterium sp. GW821-FHT03A03. NCBI lineage: Bacteria > Pseudomonadati > Pseudomonadota > Betaproteobacteria > Burkholderiales > Oxalobacteraceae > Janthinobacterium > Janthinobacterium sp. GW821-FHT03A03. Next base: position 97,264 of record NZ_JBWKUZ010000014.1, read on the forward strand.
CGGCCGGTTCGCACGCGGCCAAGGGATGGGAAAAGCTGACGGACAGCGCCATCGGCCATCTGTCCGCCGAGCGCGAACACCTCGTGTTCATCCTGTGGGGCGGCTACGCGCAAGCCAAGCGCAGCCTGATCGACCCCGGCAAGCACCTGGTGCTGGCGGCGCCGCATCCATCTCCCTTGTCGGCCAGTAAAGGTTTCTTTGGCAGCAAGCCGTTCAGCTTGACGAATGCGTATCTGCAGGCGCATGGCCAGGCGCCTATCGCCTGGGGTGATGGCTGATTCCTGACGGCAACCGACAGCGGCAGGCGTTGCTCCCTGCCGCTGTCTTCGCGCGACTTACAACACCTGGACAGAACCTTAGCGAGCGGATGTGCGGCGTGGCCGAGAAGCGCAGCTGTGCTTTAGCACAGTGAGCATCGGAGGCCGCGCCCCACGCCGCGCAGTAGGTACTGTCAGGTGTTAAAAACTGGTGGACAGGCCTGCGTAGATGCTGCGGCGGGCACCGTGTTGTGGCGCGCCCACGCCCACGCCGGAACCGTCGCGCAGCAAATACGACTTGTCGAACAGGTTGATCAGGGCCAGCCGTCCCTCGACCTTGCCCACCGGCGTGTTCTTCCACGTGTGCGTGAGCGCCGTGTTGACGGTGAAGTAACTCGGCAGATGGCCGGAATTCGGTGCGCCGCCGTCCGGCGTCATGCGCAGGCCGCTGCCGTAGAGGAAGTCAGCGCTCACTTGCGAATCGCCGAAGTGATAGTGGCCGCCGCCCGACAGCGTGTATTTCTGGTCATGATCGAGGTAGACATAGTGGCTGCTGATGTAGTTCAACTCATCGGCGCCAAACAGGGCTTGCCCCGAATTGATGTTGCGGCCTTGCGCCTTTTGCGTGCTGGCGTTGAGGAACAGGCCCCAGTTTTTCTCGCTGTAGATGGCGGACAGCTCCAGACCCTTGGCATAGCCATCCGCATAGTTGAACGGCGTCAAAATCAATGCCTGTCCGAACTGGCCTTCGTCGAGCAGATTGTTGATTTTTTTATAATACACATCGGCCGTCACGGTCAGTTTCGCATTCACCTGGTGGCTGATGCCCACGTCATAGTAGTGCGTGCGCTCGGCCTTGACGTTGTCGGACTGGCCGATTTCCGGTGCATTCGTCGTGTTCGCGTACAGGTCGATGCTGCCCTGCGCGGCCAGCTCCTGCGGCGGCGGCGTGAAGTAGCGCGAGTAGCCCGCGTGCAGGGCCGTACCCGGCGCGATCTGGTAGGCCAGATTCACGCGCGGGCTCCATTGCTGCTCGTTCGTGTAGGCCGAGACCTTGTCGAAGCGGGCGCCGTAGTTCAGGGTCAATGGCTTGCTGATATGCCATTCGTCCTGCAGGTAGACACTGGCCAGGGTGCCCGTCTTGCCGCTGTTGTCCAGAATGCTGACCGGCGTGGTGGAGGTTTGCGCCCCGTCAATGGCGGGGAAGACGGCCACCGTGTTGTCGCTCGTCGTCTTCTGGCGCGTGTAGGCCAGGCCGGCGCGCACGGTGTGGTCCTGGTGCAACTTGTAGCTGATGTCGAACTGGGCACCGGAAGCGCTGTTGGCGCGGCGCGCATCCGAGGCCACGCCGTTGTAGATCAGGTCGCCGATGGAATCGGGCGTGAAGTGCAGTTCCGAGTACTGGTGGAAGGCCGACACCTGGTAATTGACGTCGCCCAGGCTTTTTTGCAGCGACAGCACGAGAAAGCGGTTCACTTCGCGCTGGTTTTCATTCAGCTGCGACGACGGCAAGGTGGACGTGCCCGCCTGCGCGTCGCTGTGGCCGGCCAGCGAGAAGCCCGGCGCCTGGTCCGGGTTGTTCGGGATCTGGAAGCGGCCGTTATAGGTGCCGAACATGGCGCCCAGGCGCGTGTTGTCATCGAGAAAATACGACAGGCTGCCGAACGATTTGTTCTGGCGCGTCTTGTCGTGCAGGGCGCTGCGCGTGTCCTGCGGGTTTTCCACGCCCAGGGCATTGCCCAGGTAGCTGCCGGACAGGTAGTAATTGAACTTGCCCACGCTGCCGAAAAATTCGGCACTCGGCTCCACGTGGTCGTGGCTGCCGACCATGATGCCGATGCGCCCGCCGGGCGTCATGCCGCCTTCCTTCGTTTCAATATCGACGATGCCGGCCGTGCGCAGGCCGAACTGGGCCGGCAAGGCGCCCGTCATGAAATCCGTCTTGTCGATCAAGCGCGTGTCGATGGACTGGCCGAAGCCGCTGATGCTTTCGGGCAATTGCACGCCATTGATGCGGTATTGCACGTTGGCATGGTCGTCGCGCACGTGCAAAGCACCTGATCCCTTTGAATCCTGCGACACGCCCGGCAGGCGCAGCAGCACTTCATTGAACGGCGTGTTGTCGCCCTGGCCCAGCATGTCGACCATATGGCTGTCGATGCTGTAGATGGTGGTGCCGACCTTCGGCGACAGTTCGATGCGCGCGCTTTTCAGATGGGCGGACGTGACTTCCACCTTTTGCATTTCCGGCGGGGCGGCATCGCTGCTGGCGTCGGCAGGCTCGGCCGCATGGGCGGAAACGGTAAACAGGCTGGCAAGGGCGAGCGACAGCGCGCTCAGGCGTGGAGTGTGTTGCATGGTAAACCTCGAAAATAGTCAACGCCAGGCGGCCCGGCGCGCATCAAAGCGCGGCAAAGGGCAGCCTGAAAAGGATGAAAACGGCGTGGGAACTACAGTGAGGCGGCAGGCGGGCCGCGCACGGGCGGCAGGACGAGGATGGCGACGGGCGCCAGGGTAGCGGGCGCGAGGGCCAGCAGGCGGTACGGCAGTAACTGGGCGGGCGGCTCGCTGATGGCCGGCGGCACGGCGATGTCGGCCACCTTGTCGATGACCGTGGCGCACAGCGCGCACTCTTCCGCGTCGAGCGTCGTCTTGTGCAGGTGCGAGGCGGCCGTCGACAGCAGGAACACGAGGGCCAGCGCACTGAACAGCGCCACGCACAGCTGCCACGGCGTGCGCGCGAGGGCGGACGCCGGGGAAGGCTTGCGGGATGGCTGGCGGGTAGACATGGGGGCATAGTAGCAAGAAAATCGCTCCGCTGTCAGCGCTTGCTGCGTGATTTGCGCCAGCGCGAACCTACAAGGTGGCGCGCAGGTCGCGCGGCGACAGGCCGTAATGCTGGCGGAAACGGGCCGCGAAGCGCGAGGGCGAGGCGTAGCCGCAGGCGGCGGCGATGTCGCCGATGGGTAAAATGCCAGCTTGCAATTCCTGCAAGGCCAGTCCCAGCCGCACGTCTTCCAGGATGGCGCGGAAATGGCGCTGTTCCAGGGCCAGCTGGCGGCGCAGGGTGGAGGCGCCCAGGTGCAGCTGGCTGGCGACCTTGGCCACGCTCCAGTCGGCGCCCGGGTCCAGCAGCAGCACTTGCTGCACGCGCGCGGCCAGCGGGTCGCGGCGGTCCAGCAACAGCGGGCCGCAATGGCCGCCCAGTGCCAGGGCCAGCAGCAAGCCTTCCGCCTGGTGCGCCAGCAGCGCGGGCGGTGTGCTGCCCGCCAGGCTGGCCGTCAGCTGGTCCCAGGCCAGCGCCGCGTGGGCATCGAGCGGCACGCACAGGCTGGCCGTGGCCGCCTGGCGCAGCTGGGTATCGACGAGACCGCCATGGCGCGCGCGGAAGCGGGCGATCAGGGCCGGCGAAAAACTCAGCACCTCGGCCCGGTAGCCCTGCGCGCCGGGCAGGTTGGCCACGCCCAGTTCCTGGCCCGCCGGCATCAGCACCACGTCGCGCGTGCCGGCGCGGGTCTGGCGCGCGCCCCATTCCAGCAATTTCGTTCCCTGCCGCACGCGGCACAGGGCGCTCTGGAAGACGGGCACGCGGCGCAGCGTTTGCGCGCGGCGCGCCTCGATGGTGCCGTGGGCGATGCGCAGCTCGCTCAGGGCCACCGCCTCCATGTCATCTGCCATACAGTCCCGTCAGCTGCGCCTTGCCCAGCGCGTTGGCGTTGAGCATGTAGCCGAGCATGGCGCCGCTAGTCTGTTGATCCAATGGCAATTTTTCCGTTTTCAGCGCCCAGACGGTGAGCTGGTAGCGGTGCGGCTGGTCGCCCGGTGGCGGGCACGCGCCGCCGTAGGCGCTGTCGCCGTAATCGTTGCGTCCCTGTACGGCGCCCGCCGGCAGGGTGCTGGCCGTGGCGCCGCCCGGCAAGGAGGTGGTGCTGGCGGGCACATTGAACACGCTCCAGTGCCACCAGCCGCTGCCCGTGGGCGCGTCCGGGTCGTACAGGGTGATCGCGTAGCTTTTCGTGCCGGCCGGGGCATTGCTCCACGACAATTGCGGTGACAGGTTGCCGCCCGTGCAGCCGAAGCCCCGGAATACTTGCGCGGAAGCCAGGCGCTGGCCGGGGGCGATGTCGGTGCTGGCGACCGTGAAATCGGCCGCATGGGCGCCCAGGTGAAGAGCGAGGCCCAAGGTGACGGCGAGGAGGCGGGAGGCGGTCATAGTTTTCCTTTCGATCAGTATAGGGGAAAGTGTATGCCGCGCAACATAACCGCGCGATGCCGATGCGCTCGCTGATGGTGCCGAAACGCTCGTTTTTATGCGAATCCGCCGTTGCCATGAGCGTGTTGTTCGATTCCTTCCTTTCTTGCTGCGCGTGATTTTCCCCGCGGGGCTTTCATGCTATCGTTCCGCAGCCAAAAATTTCCCAAAGATTCCATGTCCCGACGCCCGCTCAAGTGGTTGCTCAGCAAACTGCACCTGTACGTGGGGCTGTGGTTCGGCGCCCTGTTCGTCCTGCTGGGCTTGACGGGTTCCGCCATCGCCTGGATGCCGGAACTCGACGCGTATCTGAATCCGACCTTGTTGCAGGCGAGCACGCCCGCGCCGGGCCAGGTGTTCCAGGTGACGCCGCGCACGCTGCAGGCGGTGGTGGATGGACTCGCGGCCGACCCCGCCTACGGCAAGCCGAGCCAGCTCAATCCGCCCGCCGACGCGCGCGACGTGTACGTGGCTTCGTACCGCCAGGCTGGCAAGCCGTCCCCGTTCAGCCAGGCCGTCGTGCGCCAGGTGATGGTCGACCCCTACACCTTGCAGGTGAAAGGCGAGCGCGACTGGGGCCGCTTCGGCCTCACGCGCCCATTGCTGATGTCGGGCATGTTTCATTTGCACCGCTATGTATTGTCCGGCGACGCGGGCAAGACCATCACGGGGATCTCGGGCGTGGCCCTGCTGCTGATGGCCGTCAGTGGCATCTGCCTGTGGTGGCCGCGCCTGCAGTGGACGGCGATCCGGCGTGCCTTGACGGTGTCGCATGGCGGCTCCTGGCCCCGGTTTAACTACACGTTGCACAAGGCGGCGGGCTTCTTTGCCGCGCCCGTGCTGGCCGTGCTCGCCTTTTCCGGCATCTATTTCAATTTGCCGCAATTGATCGTGCCCGTGGTGGGGCTGGTGTCGGCGGCGCCGGACACGGCAAAACTCAAGAATGTGCAGCAGGAGGGCGCCGTGCTCGATGCGGGCCAGGCCATGGCCGCCGCGCAGCAGCTGTATCCGCAGGCGCGCGTGTCGCGCATCGTGCTGCCGGCGAAACAGGACCAGCCCTATGAGATCCGCGTGCGCCAGCCCGGCGAGATCGCCGACGGCGACGGCGCCACGCGCATCACCCTGGACGCGCGCAGCGGCTTGCCCCTGCGCATACGCGATCCCTTGCAGGCGCCGGCCGGCGATGTCTTCCTGGGCTGGCAATTCCCCCTGCATACGGGCCAGGCGTTTGGCGTGGCCGGGCGCGCCTTCATGACGGTATTTGGCCTGATGCCCTTGCTGTTCCTGCTGACGGGCACCCTGGTGTGGTGGAAACGGCGGCGCGGCCGGAAATAAGCGGCGGCCAAACCGTTGCCGGAAAAATTGCTATCATCATAGTATTTTCCGGCAGCCTTGCCGCTGTCCGGCATCACCACGACAACAAGGAAAAGCAGAGACCATGAGCAATCCCGAGATCACCGTAGCCATGTTGAATGAACGCGGCACGGGCCGCCTGCCCGGCCACCTGGGCATCGTCATCACGGCCGTGGGCGACGGCCAGCTGACGGCGGAATTGCCCGTGCTGCCGCACTTGCTGGCGCCGAATGGCTATTTGCACGCGGGCAGCGTGGTGACCCTGGCCGACACGGCATCCGGCTATGGCTGCATCGCCAATCTGCCCGAAGGCGCGATTAATTTCACCACCATCGAGCTCAAATCGAACCACCTGGGCACGGCCCGCGAAGGCACGCTGACCTGCACGGCCAAGGTCGAGCACAAGGGCCGCAACACGCAGGTGTGGGATGCCGTGGTGAAAAGCAAGGAAACGGGCAAGACCATCGCCCTGTTCCGCTGCACGCAGATGATCCTGTATCCTAAATAAGCTTACATTTTCACCCAGTTACCTTTATACAAGACTGGTCCCGTCGGTCCGTCCGGATTCGGCGAACCGCCTTTCGGCTCCAGGGTAACGGCCAGCAAGGCCACGTCGCTGCCGATGGCGCGCTGCGACAACGCCAGTTTCACGTTGCCCTTGTCGGCCAGTAAACCCAGGGAGCGCGGGTTGCCGCTCTTCGGCACGGCCCACAGTTCCAGGTCGCGGTCGGCGGGCACGGGCGCGTTGGCCACCATGCGCACCTCGAGCGCGCCGTGGCGGCTGTCGGCCGTCAGTAGCAATGCCGTTTGCGCCTTCTCGTCCGTCAGGCTGGCCACATAGCTGATCTGCGGCGCCTCCATCACGCGCGTGGCCAAGACGATCACCAGCAAGGCGGCGATGGCGCTCGACGCCATGCCCAGGCCGCGCCAGAACGACAGCGCATCGCGGAACAGGAACCAGCGGCCCTGCGGCTTCAGGTGCAGGCGCTGCTCGATCTGCCGCCACACGCGCCCGGGCGGCGCCACGGGCGTGGCAAATTCCGCCATCGGTTCCAGGCGCTGGCGCCATTGCGCCGTGATATGGCGCAAATCGGCGTCGTTGTGCAGCCAGCCTTCGAAACGCCGCCGCGCGCCCCCTTTCAGGGTGCCCAGCACGTATTCGGCCGCCAGTTTCTGGCGCAGCGGGTCATTGCCGCGGATATTCATGATGCCTCCCGTTTCGCCAGGCATGTGCGCAGCCGTTCCAGGCTGCGGCGTATCCACGTCTTGACGGTGCCGACCGGCAGCGACATCTGCTGCGCCACTTCGCTGTGCGACAGGTCGTGATAAAACGCCAGCGCCACCACCTGCCGGTGCAGCCCTTCCAGGGCTGACATGCAAAATGCGAGCGCCTTGGCGTCACCGCTCAGCTGCAGCGCTTCGATCGGCGTGGCCTGGGGGTCCCGGAGTGCGTTCATGACTTCGCTATCAAACTGGTCGGCATCGATTTCCACGGTATCGTCGCTGCGCCGCAGCACATCGAACGCCTTGTTGCGCACGATGGTGGCCATCCAGGTCATCGGCGCGGCCAGATGGCTCTGGTAAGCGGCGGCGTTGTTCCAGATGGCGACGAACCCCTCTTGCAAGGCTTCTTCAGCGAGCTCTTGCTTATGCAATATACGCAGCGCGAAGCCAAACAGTTTCGATGCAGTGGAGTTATACAGCTGGCGGAACGCCGTGGCGTCCTTGTTGCCGGCGGCAAGCAGCCAGGTTTTCAGTTGCTGCGGGTCGGGCTGATGGGCGGCGAGGGACACGGCTGGCCTTCACGAGGTGAATGGGATCACGCCTGGGAAGGTTATAACAGATTGGCAACCTTTAGCAACAAGGTTTTGTGCGGTGTTCTCCCGCCTTTAACGTCTCACAGAAGCGTAGCGAGCGGAAGCGAGTTGCGGCAGAGAAGCGGAACTGTGCTTGAGCACAGTGAGCATCGCAGGCTGCAAATCGCGACGCGCAGCAGCTTATGTGAGACGTTTAGCCGGCGATGGCCGTTTCCAGCAGCTTGTGCAGTTCGGCAAATTCCGGCTTGCCCACGTAGCGCTTGAGGATCTTGCCCTGCTTGTCGAGCACGAAGGTGGTGGGCGTGAGGGCCACGTCGCCGTAGGCCTTGGCCGCCTCGCCCGTCACGTCGAGCGCCACCTTGAACGGCAGCTGGCGCGTTTCGGCGAAGTTCAGCACGTAGTTGGCCGGATCGTATTTCATGGCCACGGCCACGAATTCCAGTCCCTGCCCCTTGTACTTGTTGTAGGTGTCGATCATTTCCGGCATTTCCGCCACGCAAGTCGTGCACGACGTGGCCCAGAAATTGACCATCACCACCTTGCCGCGCAGGCTGTCGGAGGTGATTTTCTCGCCATGGATGCCGTGGAACGTCACGTCCGGCGCGCTTTGCTTGTCGTTCAGCGACAGATAGCCGGCTGCCGCCACGCCCGCCACGAAGACGGCGATGAGGGCTGGCTTGATCCAGGACTTGCTTGCGGATGGCGAAGTGGACATGGCGAAGTTGAAATAAGTCACTAGAGTAGCGCGACGATGCGGTCATTATAGCTGCATCGTCGCGCCATTGCCGTAGGTCAAACGGCGGAGGCGCTTACTGCTGCACCGTATCGCTGACCGTGTTCGTCGTGCGCTGCTGCGGCGGATCGGGCTGCAATTGCTTCAGTTCCGCTTCCGAGATGTAGTCGAACAGCTTGATCACCTTCTGCACGCCGCTCACGCCGCGCGCCACGTCGGAGGCGACCGTGCCTTCACGCTGGGTGACTCTGCCCATCAGGAAGACGGTGCCGTTTTCCGTGACGACCTTGAAGGAGGCGGCCGAGATGGTTTTCATGTCCACCAGGCTGGCCTTGACCTTGGCCGTGATCAGCGCGTCGTTCGAGCGCGAGGTGTAGCTGGCGGGGCCGGCGATGATCAGCTCATTGGCCACCGATTCCACGCCTTCGATATTGCGCACTTCGCGCTCGACGGCGTTTTTCATCGCCTCGTCGCGCACTTCGCCCGTCAGCAGGACGCGGCGGTTGAAGCTGGTGACGTTCACGTGGCCGGCGTCGCCGACGATGGAGGGGACGCGCGACTCGCCCTTCAGGGCGATCGACTTGTCTTCGGTCTGGGCGCCCAGGGTGCGGCGGTCCGCCGCGGCAACGCCGCCCATCACCGCGCCGCCGACCATCAGTTCGATGCAGCCGGTGAGCGAAGTGAGCATGGCGCCGCACAGCAGTGCGGTGGCCAGCGGGCGCTGTACGCGTTTCCAGCCTGGGCCAGTACCGAATTTAGTCATTCACGTCTCCTCCGAATAGGGCGACGTCGATGCCGTCGCAGATGCAGTGTATGGTGGTCAGGTGGACTTCCTGGATGCGCGCCGTGCGCTCGGCCGGCACGCAGATGTGCACGTCGGCGTCCGTCAGCATCTTGCCGATGGCGCCGCCGTCCTTGCCCGTCAGCGCCACGACGCGCATTTCGCGCTCGAGCGCCGCTTCCACGGCCGCCATCACGTTGGCCGAATTGCCCGACGTGGAAATGGCCAGCAGGATGTCGCCGGCCTGGCCGAAGGCCTGCACCTGCTTCGAGAAGATTTCGCGGTAGCTGTAGTCGTTGGCCACGGCCGTCAGGATGGATGTATCCGTCGTCAGCGCCAGGGCCGGCAGCGGAAAGCGTTCGCGCTCGAAGCGCCCGACCAGCTCGGCCGCGAAATGCTGGCAGTCGGCGGCGGAACCGCCGTTGCCGCAGGCGAGGATCTTGTTGCCGTTGGACAATGCATAAAACATCAGGTCGATCGCCTGCGCAATGGGTTGCGCCAGTACGGTGGCGGCCTGGATCTTGAGTTCGGCACTTTCGTGGAAGTGCGAGAGGATGCGTTGATTATTCATAGTCTGCCGATTATAGTGCAGCCGCGCGGCATGGCGGACAAGCACTGTTAAAAATGCTTACATATCCAGAATGTTTTTCAGCCAGCTGATGCGCCCGGCGTCGATGCACAGGGCGTCGAAGCGGCACGGCGGCAGTGTCTGTTGTCCTTGCAGCCAGGTTTGCGCGGCCACCACCATGCGCCGCTGCTTGGCCGGCGTGATGCTGGCCAGGGCGCCGCCGTAGGCCGCGCCCGAGCGTTGCCGCACTTCCACGAAGACGATGGCGGCGCCGTCGCGCATGATCAGGTCCAGCTCGCCGCCCCGGCACAGATAGTTGCGTTGCAATAGCACCAGTCCTTGCAGCAGCAGATACGCGAGCGCATCGTCTTCCGCCTGCCGTCCCTGTTCCCGTTTGGTCCAGAAGGGCGGCATGGCGCCAGTCCTTATTGTACCGGCGGCGCGGCCGGCGGGGCCGGTGGCCAGGTGCCCAGCACGCCCTGCTGGTAGCTGGCGGCCTGCTCCGTCCGTTCGAACACGCTTTGATCCTTCTCAAAGCGCACGGCCAGGCGGCCCGTTACGCCGTCGAGCGTGAAAGGCGCATTGGGCCGCAGCGCCAGTTCGCGCGCCACGCGGAAGGCATCGATGCCCAGCGCGTACAGGCGTTCCATGTCGGCCGTCAGGCGGCGTTCGCCCGGCTGCGGCGGTTGCGGATACACCATCACCTGCGGATGGTCGCGCTGCACCTGCCATGGCAGGTCCAGCAGGCGCGCGCCGTCGAGTTCGGGCCCGCTGGCGCCGCGCCCGGCGCCGGGATTGAGCGACGAGGTGCCGTACAGGGGCAGGTCGCTGCCGATGGCCACGCGCAGCTGGCGCGCCTGGTCCGCGTCCAGCGCGGCAAACAGCAGGCCCGGCGGCGTGGCAGCCAGGCGTGCGCGCAGCTGCACCAGTTCCGCATCGCTCAGGTAGCCGTTCGTGGCCGTCAAGTCCATGGTTTCGATCTTGCCGCCCTGGCGCAGCCATTCCTGCTTGAAGGCGGCGCTGGTGCGGCGCTGCGACGGCGAACCGGCCGACAGGATCAGCGCGCTGGCGCCCGGCTGTTCGCTGGCGGCCCAGGCGGCCACCTGGCGCGCTTCCGCCTCGATCGACAGGCCCATCACCAGCAGCTTGGCCGGCAGGCGCGCCTCGCCGCGGTTGTCCGGGTGGTTCAGGGCGACCGTGGGCTTGCGTACCAGGTCGCTGTTCGCGACGGCCGTCACGGCCGGGCGCGACAAGGGACCGACGACGATGTCCTGTTCTTCCTGCGCCTGTGCAAACTTGTTCAGCACGTCGGTGCTGCCGTCGCCCGTGTCGATCACCGTCACTTCAAAGCCGCTGCGGTCGCGCTCATACGCGGCCATGAAGCCGGCGCGCAGCAATTCGGCGGCCGGGCCCAGGGTGTCCGAGCGCAGCGGCAGCAGCAGGCCGATGTGGTGGACCTTGCCGTCGGCCGGCGCCGGCGCCGTGGCGGCCGGCATGTCCTGCGGCGTGCCGGTGGCCGGCTTGCTGGTGATGGGCGCCAGCGGCGCGCCGTTGCCGTCATACGCGGTAATATCGGGCACGGCCACGGCGAATGTCACGGGTTCGGGTGCGGGCGGCTTGGGCGGAACGGGGGGCGGCAGCGGCTTCGGTGGCGGGAGCGGCCTTGTGTTAGATTCAATAGGCGCGCACAATTGCCCGGGCGCGTCGCAAGGCGTGCTGCAAGCGCTCAGCATGCCGGTCGCGGCACAAACAAGCAGTAACTTCACACTATTAGCAAGCATTCAACCTCCAAAATGACCGTACAAGAAATCAGTTCCATCGCCAGCCTGCCCATCATGACAGAGGCGGCGCACCAGGTCTATCCTATCGCAACATTGTATGTAGTGGCCACGCCGATCGGCAATGTGACCGATATCAGCCTGCGCGCGCTGCATTTGCTGAGCCTTGCCGACGCCGTCGCCTGTGAAGATACGCGCAATACGGCGCACCTGCTGACGCGCTTTGGCCTGAACAAGCCATTGATTGCGGCACATCAACATAACGAACGCGAAGTGGCGCAGACGTTGATTGCGCGCCTGCACGCGGGCGAGCGCATCGCCCTCGTTTCCGACGCGGGCACGCCGGCCGTCTCCGACCCCGGCGCGCGCATCGTCGACGCCGTGCGCGCGGCCGGCTTGCGCGTGCTGCCCCTGCCCGGCCCGTCGGCGGCCATCACCGCCATTTCCGCCAGCGGCCTGCTCAATGACCAGTTCTACTTTGTCGGCTTCCTGCCGGCCAAGGCCAAGCAGCGCGAAAACATGCTGCACGGCTTGCGCGGCGTGACGGCGACGATGGTGTTCTACGAGGCGCCGCACCGCATCCTCGATTGCGCCACGGCCCTGGCCGAAGCGTTCGAGCCGACGCGCCAGGTGGTGTTTGCGCGCGAGCTGACGAAACTGTTCGAGGAAATCCACCGCTGCCCCCTGTCCGAAGCGGAAAGCTGGATCCGTGCCGACGCGCACCGCGAAAAAGGAGAATTCGTCATCCTGCTCGAAGGCGCGACCGAGGCGCAGGACGCGGAAGACGTGGAAGCGGAACGCATCCTCAACATCCTGCTGGCCGAATGCAGCGTCAAGCAGGCGGCGAACCTGACGGCGCAGATCACGGGGCGCAAGAAAAACGCCCTGTATGAGCGGGCGTTGCAGTTGAAGGGGCAGGAATAGCTTGATTCCAGCATACCCATATTGTGTAGGATCCTGCCCAAGTGAGTATGTTATTAAATAATCACCACTTGCAACCGCTATCCTTCTTGTCGAGCAACATCAGCACGGGCGCCAGCAAGCCTGCGCCGGAATAGGCGCTGCGGCAGTCGCCGCGCTTGCCTTGGGCGATGTCGCGCGCCAGCTGGCTTTCCGTTTGCAGCGGTTTGTCGGGGATTTGCCCCACGGCCGTGCCCACCTTGGACGGGTCGCGCTCGCCCGCCATCGTGCGCGCCGTGCGTTTGGCCGCTTCCATGTCGAATTTCGGCGTTGCCGGGCTTTCTTGCCTGAAGGTATCGGGACTGGCCGCCGGCGTGGCCGGTGATGCCGGGACGACCGTGATGGCTTGCGGGCTGGACGCTGGCGCTTCGCGGGCAGCGGCGGGTTTCGGCTTGCTGACGGGCTTGGCTTCCCGCTTCGGCTTGACCACCTCGACGGGCGGCGGCGGAGGCTTGGCGGCCAGCGGGCGTATCCATACGGCGATCGATTCCACGCGCGGCGCGGTGTCCGGCGGCGCAGGCGGCTGCACATGACGCCAAAGATAGATCAAGGCGCCATGCAGCAGCAAGGATACGCCGACGCCCAGCGCGATGCCGCGGCGATACGGCATGGGCTGGCCGCCGCCGCTTCTTTCTATTCTGAACTCCATTGCCGTCGTCGCCATCATGTCTGTCGGGAGAACTTGCCAAGCCAGTGTCGCATACTTCAATCGTTTTGAAAAATACATGAGTCGCAGTGCCGCGCGTAAATAATTTACACAGAGTTTCACCTGACCCTTGACCGAAGTCGATACGGCCTGTATTATCTTGGTCTTCGGAGTGTGGCGCAGCCCGGTAGCGCACCTGGTTTGGGACCAGGGGGTCCAAGGTTCGAATCCTTGTACTCCGACCAAATTTGTAGAAAAAAACCCAAGAGTTTCGGCTCTTGGGTTTTTTTTCGTCTGTCTTTCGTACATGCGGCATGCAGTAAAAAGGGGCCGTCGGCCCCTTTCGTTTAAGCTGCGCGTTTCGCCGCAATCGCGTTGCCGGCGCGGCTGGAGCCCTTGCGCCCCAGCTGCTGCGAGATGAACTGGCCCGCGTCGACCACCAGATCCAGGTCGATGCCGGTGTCTATCCCCAGTCCCTGCATCATGTACAGCACGTCCTCGGTGGCCACGTTGCCGGTGGCGCCCTTGGCGTAGGGGCAGCCGCCCAGGCCCGACACGGACGAATGATAAATCGCAATGCCCGTTTCCAGGCTGGCGTAGATGTTCGCCAGCGCCTGGCCGTAGGTGTCGTGGAAGTGGCCGGACAGGCCGCCCACGTGGAAAGCCGCGATGGCGCGTTCCATTACCGCCTGCGTCTTTCTCGGCGTGGCTACGCCGATGGTGTCGGCGATGTCGATCTCGTCGCAACCGAGGTCGCGCATGCGGCCCACCACGTCGGCCACGGCGTCGAGCGGCACGTCGCCCTGGTAGGGGCAGCCGAAGGCGCAGCTGATGCTGCCGCGCAGGCGCAGGCCGTGTTTCTTGGCCGCCTTCGCCACGCCTTCGAAGCGGGCGATCGATTCGGCGATCGAGCAATTGATGTTCTTTTGCGAGAATGCCTCCGAGGCGGAGCCGAAGATCACCACTTCATCGGCCTTTGCCGCCAGCGCCGCCTCAAAACCCTGCATGTTCGGCGTCAGCGCCGAATAAATGGTGCCCGGGCGGCGCGCGATCTTTTCCATCACTTCCGCGCTGGTGGCCATCTGCGGCACCCATTTCGGCGAGACGAACGACGCCGCCTCGATATTGGCGAAGCCGGCCAGGGTCAGGCGGTCGACCAGCTCGATCTTGACGGCGGCGCTGATGGTGTCCTTCTCGTTTTGCAGCCCGTCGCGCGGGCCCACTTCGACGATCTTGACCTGCTTGGGCAAACTGGTAGTTGGGTTCATCTCAATATCCTTGCAAACGGTTGACGATGCCGGCCACAAGCTCTCCGGCGTGCAGGCGGCGCATCTTGGCGGCGATCTGCGCCACGCTTTCGCGGCGCAGGGTGGCGGCCGAAATATGCGGCGTGATGGTGATGCGCGGTTCTTGCCAGAACGGGTGCTGCTGCGGCAGCGGCTCGTTGCGGAACACGTCCAGGGTCGCCCCGGCGATATGCCCGGAGCGGATCAGGGTCAATAAGTCCGGTTCGGCCAGATGCGCGCCGCGCGCCACGTTGATGACGTAGGCGCCCGGCAGCAGCATCGACAGGCGGGCGCGGTCGAGCAGGTTGTGCGTCTCCGGCGTGAGCGGCAGCATGCACACCAGCAGGCGCGTGCCGCGCAAGAAGGCTTCGAGCTCCTCTTCGCCCGCAAAACACTGCACGCCGTCGATGTGCTTCCGGCTGCGGCTCCAGCCGCGCAAGGGGAACTCGAACTGCGCCAGCGCCTGCAGCACGCGCGCGCCCAGCACGCCCATGCCCAGCACGCCGACGGGGAAATCCATCTTGTCGAAGGCGGGCAGCGGCTGCCAGATGCCGGCGCGGCCCTGCGCCTCGTAGTCGTCGAAGCGGCGGAAGTGGCGCAGCACGGCGTGGCTCACATACTCGGCCATCTGCACGCCCATGCCCGCGTCATCGAGGCGCACCAGCGGCACCTGGGCGGGCAGCGCCTCGCCGAACTTCAACAGCGCGTCGACGCCGGCGCCCGTGTTGAAGATGGCTTTGACTTCGCGCAAGGCCGGCAGCATGGCGGCGGGCGGCTGCCACACGACGGCGTAGTCGCATGGCGCGAACGTGTCGCCTTCGCGCCAGAAGACAATCTCGGCTTCGGGCAGCAAGTCTTTAAAGTCGGCGATCCACGCCGCCTCCTTGCCGTCCGACCGTTGTAGAAGAATGCGCATGGACGTTTCCAAGGGCGCCCCTTACGCGGCGGCCTTGAAGGCCAGCAGCGGCGCGCCATCGGCCACCTGGTCGCCCACCGCGTACAGCACGTCTTCCACCAGGCCGTCGTGCGGCGCGGCGATCGTGTGCTCCATCTTCATCGCTTCCATGATGACCAGCGGCTCGCCCTTCTTGACGTCCTGCCCTTTGTTCACCAGCACGGCGACGACCTTGCCGGGCATGGGCGCCGTCAGGCGGCCGCCCTCTGCTTCCGTTTCGCCCGCATGGGCCATCGGGTCGCTGTAGTGCAGCGTGTAATGCAAGCCGCCGGTGAATACGTGGAACTGCTCGCCGTCGCGCAGCACCGTGCCGTGCACGGCACGTTCACCGAGCTTGATGTGCAGCTCGTTGCCTTTGCGCGCCGTCAAGGTGAGGGGCTCGCCGTTGAACAGCCAGCCATCGGTTTTGTAGGCGATGCGCGCGGCATAGGCCTTGCTGTCGCCAGCCAGCGCGAATTCGTCGGCAAACGCCAGGCTGCGGCCCAGGGTGCTGTTCAGGCGCCAGCCCAGGGCATTGCCCCACGGGTCGGCGGGGTTGCCCGACTGCGCTTCGGACGCCGCTTTTTCTTCTGTCAGCAGGCTGACTGCCGCCAGCGCCAGGGCCGTGTCGGGCGCCGCCTGCAGGGCGGGGAACAGCGAGGCCTGATTGCGTTCGATCAAACCCGTATCGAGGTCGGCGCTGGCAAAGGCCTGGCCTTCGACCAAACGCTTCAAAAAGGCGATATTGCTGGCCAGGCCCACGATCTGGTAGTCGGCCAGCGCCTGCGCCATGCGCGCCAGCGCTACGCGGCGGTCCGCGCCCCAGACGATCAGCTTGGCGATCATCGGGTCGTAGAACGGCGAGATGGCGTCGCCTTCGCGCACGCCCGAATCGATGCGCACGGACGCCGGCACCACGGTGCCGCCCAGTTCGAACGTCACGGCCGATGGCGACTGCATGTGGCGCAGGGTGCCGATCGACGGCAAAAAGCCCTTTTCCGGGTTTTCCGCATAGATGCGCGCCTCGATGGCGTGGCCGTGGATGGTCAGTTCGCTCTGTTTTTTCGGCAGCGGCTCGCCAAAGGCGACGCGCAGCTGCCATTCCACCAGGTCGGTGCCGGTGATCATTTCCGTCACCGGGTGTTCCACCTGCAGGCGCGTGTTCATCTCCATGAAGTAGAACGAGCCATCCTGGTTGGCGATGAATTCCACCGTGCCCGCACCGACATAGCCGACGGCCTTGGCGGCGGCGACGGCCGCCTCGCCCATGGCGGCGCGGCGGTCAGGCGACATGCCCGGCGCCGGCGCCTCTTCCAGCACCTTCTGGTGGCGGCGCTGCACCGAGCAATCGCGCTCGAACAGGTAGATGCAGTTGCCCAGCGTGTCGGCGAACACCTGGATTTCGATATGCCGCGGACGCGACAGGTATTTTTCGGCCAGCACCTTGTCGTCGCCGAAAGAGCTGATCGCTTCGCGCTTGCACGAGGCCAGCGCCGCCTTGAAGTCGGCGCTGTTCTCGATGACGCGCATGCCCTTGCCGCCGCCGCCGGCCGAAGCCTTCAGCAGCACGGGGTAGCCGATCTTGTCGGCCTGGCCGTGCAAAAAGTCCGCATCCTGATTCTCGCCGTGGTAGCCGGGCACCAGCGGCACATTGGCTTTTTCCATCAGCGACTTGGCCGCCGATTTCGAGCCCATGGCGCGCATGGCGGAAGCCGGCGGGCCGATGAAGACGAGGCCCGCCGCGTGGCAGGCGTCGGCGAAGTCGGCGTTCTCGGACAAAAAGCCGTAGCCGGGGTGGATCGCCTGGGCGCCAGTGGCCAGCGCCACGGCGATGATCTTCTCGCCGCACAGATAGCTTTCCTTGGCCGGCGCGGGGCCGATCAGCACGGCTTCGTCGCAGACGGCGACGTGCTTGGCGTTGGCGTCCGCTTCCGAATACACGGCGACGGTCTGGATGCCCATGCGGCGCGCGGTGGCGGCGACGCGGCAGGCGATTTCGCCGCGGTTGGCGATCAGGATTTTAGTGAACATGGTCTCTCTCTTTGCAGCTCGTGGCTGGAAGTTTTTTATCTGAGGTGTCGCTGGGAGGGGATGCGCCCGGGCGGGACGCATCCCATGGGCTGGATCAGCAGCCGCACTTCTCTTTCTGTACCGAGTCCAGCATGGCGCCGCGCGTCTGCAGGCCCAGTTTGTTCAGCAAGACGCGGTCGTCTTCCGCTTCCGGGTTGTCGGTGGTGAGCAGCTTGTCGCCGTAGAAGATGGAATTGGCGCCAGCCAGGAAACACATGGCCTGCACGGCTTCGCCCATCTGGCGCCGGCCCGCCGACAGGCGCACGCGCGCCTTCGGCATGGTGATGCGGGCCACGGCGATCGTGCGCACGAATTCGAACGGGTCCAGCGCTTCCAGTCCATACAAAGGCGTGCCTTCCACCTGCACCAGGTGGTTCACGGGCACCGATTCCGGGTACGGATTCAGGTTCGCCAGCTGGGCGATCAGGCCCGCGCGCTGCAGACGCGTCTCGCCCATGCCGACGATGCCGCCGCAGCACACTTTCAAGCCCGCTTCGCGCACGCGGCCCAACGTGTCCAGACGGTCCTGGTATTCGCGCGTGGAGATGACGTTGTCGTAGAACTCGGGCGCCGTGTCCAGGTTATGGTTGTAGAAGTCCAGGCCCGCGTTTTTCAGGCGGTCCGCTTGTCCCTCTTCCAGCATGCCCAAAGTAGCGCACGTTTCCAGGCCCAGCGCCTTGACCTTGCTCACCATCTCTTCGACTTTTTCCATGTCGCGCTCTTTCGGGCTGCGCCAGGCTGCGCCCATGCAGAAGCGCGTGGCGCCGTTGGCTTTCGCCTGGCGGGCCGCGTCGAGCACGGTGTCGATGTCGAGGATTTTTTTCGCTTCCACGCCCGTGTCGTAGCGGGCCGCCTGCGGGCAGTAGCCGCAGTCTTCCTCGCAGCCGCCCGTCTTGATCGACAACAGGGTTGCCAGTTCCACGTCGCCATCGGGGAAGTTGGCGCGGTGGGTTTGCTGGGCCTGGAACATCAGCTCATTGAATGGCAGGTCGAACAGGGCCAGCACATCGGCGACGGGCCAGGTGGCCGCTTCCGGCACGGTGATGCGCGCCGCTGGGCGGTGCAGTTCGACGGTTTTTGCTGCTTCTTGGACGTGAGACATGTGATTCCTTCGCTTCTATTTTTTAAATACGTTAAATGTTTGACTGTTGCGCCGGCCAGTTCGGCAAGCCGGTGAAATCGAGATACGCGGCCGCCGCTTCCGCGCTCGGCTGCGCCAGGCGCGGCACCCTGCCCAGCAGCGGCGCCGGGATGCGCTCGATCAGCGCATCGATATTTTCATCGAGGAAGCGCATTTCCACTTCAAGCGTGTTGGCGACCCAGCCGATGACCTTCAGGCCGCGCGCTTCGATGGCTTCCACCGTCAGCAAGGCCTGGCTGATGCAGCCCAAACGCATGCCGACCACGAGGATGACGGGCAAATCGAGCTGCTGCGCCAGGTCGGCCGAGTCGAAACCGGGCGACAGGGGCACGCGGAATCCGCCCACGCCTTCGACCACGACGGCGTCCGAGGCGGCGGCGATTTCCAGGTAGGCGGCCAGGATCGGCACCGATTCGATGCTCACGCCTTCGAGGGCGGCGGCGATGTGCGGCGCGGCCGGTTCCTTCAGCATGTAGGGTGTCGTCAGGCTGCGCAGCATGGTGACGTTGCCGGCGGCGATCAGGCTGTCGGCGTCTTCATTATGCAGTTCGCCGTCGCGCATCTCGGCGCCGGCGGCGACAGGCTTCATGCCGCAGGCGCGCACGCCGCGCGCCACCAGCGCGTGCAGCAGGGCCGACGAGGTCAATGTCTTGCCGATTTCCGTGTCCGTGCCGGTGACGAAACAGGCAAAGCGCGAGGGCAAGCCGGCAGTGGCGGGGGCTGGCTGCACGGCCGGCGCCAGGTCCGCCAGCACTTCGGCCACGATGGGGTCATCAAGGCTCATGGCGAGTCCTTTCCAGGGTGTTGACTGCGTTGATCAATTGCGCCACTTCCTGCGCCGTGTGGCCGGCCGACAGGGTCACGCGCAGGCGCGCCGTGCCGGCAGGGACGGTGGGCGGGCGGATGGCGCCGACCCACAGGCCCTGCTGGTACAGGGTGGCGGCGATATCGAGCATGTCCGCATTCTCGCCGATGATGACGGGCTGGATGGCGGACAGCGACGGCAAGGCTTGCCAGCGCCGCAGCTGCAAGCCGTCATTCCATTGCGCCACCAGTGCGGCCAGGTGGGCGCGGCGCTGCCGGCCTTCCTCGCCGGCGATGATGTCCAGGCTGGCCAGCAGCGCGTGCGCGAGCGCGGGCGCGGCCGCCGTCGTGAAGATGTAGGGGCGCGCCTTCTGGATCAGCGTTTCGATCACGGCGTCGTGCGCGCAAACAAAGGCGCCGCCCACGCCGGCCGACTTGCCCAGCGTGCCCACGTAGACCAGGTAGGGCGAATGCAGGCCGAAGTGTTCCAGCGCGCCGCGGCCATTGGCTCCCAGCGCGCCGAAGCCGTGCGCGTCGTCGACCACCAGCCAGGCGCCATATTGTTCGCACAGGGCCAGCAGCGCGGGCAGCGGCGCCAGGTCGCCATCCATGCTGAAGACGCTGTCGGTGACGACGATTTTCGTTTGTGCCGTGCTGGCCGCCAGCAGGAGCGCCAGGGCATCGAGGTCCGCGTGCGGATACACGCGCGTCTTGACGCGGGACAAACGCGTGCCGTCGATCAGCGAGGCGTGGTTCAGCGCTTCCGAGAAGATCTCGGCTTCGGCATCACCGGCCGCCAGGGCCGTCAGCACGGCCAGGTTGGCCATGTAGCCGGTGCAGAAATACAGCGCGCGGGCGTTTTCCAGGTTGGCGCCCACGAAATCGGCCAGGCGCTCTTCCAGCTGCGCGTGGGCGCGGCTGTGGCCGCTGATCAGGTGGGAAGCGCCGCTGCCGGCGCCATACAGGTCGGCGCCCTCCTTCAGCGCGGCGACGATGCGCGGATGCGACGCCAGGCCAAGGTAGTCATTGCTGCAAAAGGCCAGCATGGCGCGGCCATCGACCGTCAGGCGCGGCGCGCACGGCGTGTCGACGGTGCGGCGGCGGCGGATCAGGCTACGCTCTTCCAGTCCCTGCAATTGCTGCTTCAAGCGCGTGAGCAGTTCCATTTCAGGCTCCGATCACTTTGTTGAAGACGGCCAGCGTCTGCTGGCCCAGGCCCGCGATTTCTGCGTCGTCGAGGATGTACGGCGGCATCAGGTAGACGGTGGCGCCGATGGGGCGCATCAACAGTTCGTGTTGCAGCGCCGTGCTGAAGAAGCGGCGCGAAAAGTCGGGCGCTGCATCGACGGCGTCAAAGGCCCAGATCATGCCCTGCTGGCGGAAATTCTTGACTTTTTCATGCTGCGCCAGCGGCGCCAGGGCGCGCGTGATCCTGGCGGCGCGTTCCCGGTTGGCCGCCAGCACGTCGTCTTCCTCGAAAATCGACAGGGTCGCCAGCGCCGCGCGGCAGGCCAGCGGATTGCCCGTGTACGAGTGCGAATGCAAAAAGCCGCGGCGCACGTCGGTGCTGTAGAACGCCTGGTAGATGTCTTCGCGCGTCATCACGAGGGACAGCGGCAAATAGCCGCCGCTGATGCCCTTCGACAGGCAGACGAAGTCGGGCCAGATGCCGGCCTGTTCGCAGGCAAAGAACGTGCCCGTGCGGCCGCAGCCGACGGCGATTTCGTCGAGGATCAAATGGACTTGATAGCGGTCGCACAGGGCGCGCACGAGCGACAGGTACAGCGGGTCGTGCATGGCCATGCCGGTGGCGCACTGCACCAGCGGCTCGATGATGATGGCGGCGATTTTGTCCGCTTTTTCCTGGAACAGCCGTTCCACGTCGGCCGCGGCGCGGCGCGCCACGTCCTGCGCCGTTTCGCCCTCGGCCGCCTGGCGGAAGTCGGGCGACATCACCGTCTGCGAGGCACGCAGCAGGGGGCCGTAGGCATCCTTGAACAGGGCGACATCGGTGACGGCCAGGGCGCCGATGGTTTCGCCGTGGTAGCTGCCTTTCAGGCAGACGAATTCCTGTTTTTCACCTTTGCCGCTGTTGCGCCACGCATGAAAACTCATTTTCAGGGCGATTTCCACGGCCGACGCCCCGTCGGACGCGTAAAAGCTGTGGCCAAGCACGCCGCCCGTCAAGGCGGAGAGCTTTTCCGACAGCTCGATCACCGGTTCATGCGTAAAACCGGCCAGCATTGCGTGTTCCAGGCGGTCCAGCTGGTCCTTCAGTTCCGCATTGATGCGCGGATTGGCATGGCCGAACAGGTTCACCCACCAGGAGCTGATGGCGTCCAGGTAGCGTCGTCCTTCGTGATCATACAGCCAGGCGCCGCGGCCATGGCTGACGGGGATCAAGGGGACTGCGTCGTGAGCCGATGCGTGGTGCTGCATTTGTGTGCAAGGGTGCCACACGCTGCGCAGACTGCGTTCGACCCAGCCCGATTGTTTTTCTGCTTTCAAAACTGCTCCAATGATTTTCTTAATCCATGCGCTAGCCCATGAGCCAACCCGGCTTGCGCTTGTCGAGGAACGATTGCACGCCTTCGCGTCCCTGTTCCGAGGCGCGGATCTGCGCGATGCGTTCGGCGGTGTCCGCCAGCAGCGCGTCGTCGACGGGCAGGCCGACGATCTCGCGCACCAGCGTTTTCGCTTGCGCCACGGCGTGCGGGCTGTTGCCCGTCAGCGCTTTGAGTACCTCGGCCGTTTTTGCGTCCAGCGCGCTTGCTTCGACTACCTCGTGGGCAAAGCCGATGCGCAGCGCTTCCTGGGCGGAGAATCGCTCCGCCGTCAGGAAATAGCGGCGTGCCGCGTTTTCGCCCATGGCCTTGATGACATACGGTGAAATAGTGGCCGGGATCAGTCCCAGCCGCACTTCGCTCAGGCAGAAATGCACGTCTTCCGCAGCCAGAATGATATCGCATGCGGCGACGAGGCCCATGCCGCCCGCATAGCAGTCGCCCTGGATCTTCGCCACCACGGGCTTGGGACACAGGTAAATCGTGCGCAGCATCTGCGCCAGCTGCAGCGCGTCGGCCTGGTTTTCGGCATGCGTGTAGCTTGCCATCTTCTTCATCCAGTTCAGGTCCGCGCCGGCGCAGAAGGCCGCGCCATTGGCCGCCAGCACGATGGCGCGCACCATCTCGCTGCGCCCCAGGCCCTCGAAGGCGCGCGCCAGTTCGGCGATCGTCGTCTCGTTGAAGGCGTTGCGCACGTCGGGGCGGTTCAGGGTCACGGTGGCGACATTGCCCTCGATGACCAGCTTTAAGGTTTCAAATTCCATGCTCTTCTCCCTGAATGCCGCTTACATGCGGAATACGCCGAACTTCGTGTCCGGGATTTCCGCGTTGAGCGCGGCCGACAGGCCCAGGCCCAGCACCATGCGGGTGTCGGCCGGGTCGATCACGCCGTCGTCCCACAGGCGCGCGGTGGCGTAATACGGGTGGCCCTGGTGCTCGTACTGCTCCTTGATCGGCTGCTTGAAGGCCGCTTCCTCGTCTGCGCTCCACTGCCCGCCCTTGCCTTCGATGCCGTCGCGCTTGACGGTCGCCAGCACGGAGGCCGCCTGGTCGCCGCCCATGACGGAAATGCGCGCATTCGGCCACATCCACATGAAACGGGGAGAGAACGCGCGGCCGCACATGCCGTAGTTGCCGGCGCCGAAGCTGCCGCCGATGATGACGGTGAACTTCGGCACGGCCGCCGTGGCGACGGCGGTGACCATCTTGGCGCCATTGCGGGCGATGCCCTCGTTTTCGTATTTGCGGCCCACCATGAAGCCCGTGATATTTTGCAAAAACACCAGGGGGATCTTGCGCTGGCAGCACAATTCGATGAAATGCGTGCCTTTCAGGGCCGATTCGGAGAACAGGATGCCGTTATTGGCGATGATGCCGACTTTGACGCCATAGATGTGGGCGAAGCCGCAGATCAGGGTGGTGCCGTAGCGGGCCTTGAATTCGTCGAAATCGCTGCCGTCGACGATGCGCGCGATCACCTCCCTCACGTCGAACGGTTTGCGCGTGTCGACGGGGATCACGCCATACAGCTCCTGCGTCGGATATTTCGGCTCGACCGACTCGCGCAGGGCCATCTGCTGCGGTTTTTTGCGGTTCAGGTTAGAGACGATGGTGCGCGCCAGCGACAGCGCATGCAAATCGTTCTGCGCCAGGTGGTCGACCACGCCGGACAGGCGCGTGTGCACGTCGCCGCCGCCCAGGTCTTCGGCCGTCACCACTTCGCCCGTCGCCGCTTTGACCAGCGGCGGGCCGCCGAGGAAAATCGTGCCCTGCTCCTTGACGATGATCGACTCGTCGCTCATGGCCGGCACATAGGCGCCGCCGGCCGTGCAAGAGCCCATCACGACGGCGATTTGCGGGATGCCCTTGGCCGACAGGTTCGCCTGGTTATAAAAAATGCGGCCGAAATGGTCGCGGTCGGGGAAGACGTCGTCCTGGTTCGGCAGGTTGGCGCCGCCCGAGTCGACCAGGTAGATGCAGGGCAGGTTGTTCTGGTCGGCGATTTCCTGGGCGCGCAAATGCTTTTTGACCGTCATCGGGTAGTAGGTGCCGCCCTTGACGGTGGCGTCGTTGCAGACGATGACGCATTCCTGGCCCGAGACCCTGCCGATGCCGGTGATGATGCCGGCGGCGGGCGCCGCATCGACGCCCTTGGCGTCCTGGTACATGGCGTAGGCCGCCATCTGGGAAAACTCGAGGAAGGGCGTGCCGGGATCGAGCAGCATCTGCACGCGGTCGCGCGGCAGCAGTTTTCCGCGCGCGACATGCTTGGCGCAGGCAGCTTCGCCGCCGCCGGCCGCGATTTTTTCCACCTTGTCGCGCAAATCGTCGACGATGGCTTGCATGGCCGCGGCATTGGCCTTGAAATCTTCACTGCGCGGATTGAGTTTGCTTTCGATGTGCGGCATTGCGGTTCCTTTTTATTATCGCCCGGTCTCTCGGGTCGCGCTATTCGGGAAAACTGCCGTCGAGATAAAACCAGCGCAGGGCGCCACCGCCCTCGCCCGCCTCGCGCACGAAGCGGCTCACCTCATGCAGGCGGTGCGCGCGGCCGTTGACCTTGTAGCGGGCCACGAATTCCACGGTGTCGCGATGTATCTCTTCGGCTTGATCTGCTGATACTGCTTTACGTTGACGTAAACGTAAAGCAGATTTTACCTCAAGTCCCAGCCAGTGGACTTTTTCTTCGTCGGCAAACAAGGCGTCGGCGGGACGGGTGCTGGCGTGCCAGGTGGCGCGCAGGTAGGGCTCGTCGCGCAAGGTGAACGCCGTGTAGCGCGAACGCATCAGGGCTTCGGCCGTGGGCGGCAGGGCGTCGCCCGCGAGATACGGGCCGCAGCAGCTGGCGTAGGAGGCGCCGCCGCAGGGGCAGGCGGACAATTTCGAGGGTGTGGGCATGCGCTGACGATATGGAACAGAAAAGAGGGAACAGGAAAGTTCCGCAATTATCCGCCATAACGGCGGCGCCGGCCGCCGGCGCGCTATCTTTTTGGACTGAGGAAGTCCAGCGCGAACGGCGGCGCCTTGTTCTGCATCAAGTCGGCCAGGATGCGCGCCGTGCCGGCGGCAAAGGTAAAGCCCAGCGGGCCATGGCCCACGTTGAGCCACAGGTTGCCGACTTTGCTGGCGCCCACCAGCGGCGCGCTGTTCGGCGTGGCGGGGCGCAGGCCGGCCCAGGCCGTGGCCTGGTCGTAATCGGCGCCGTGCGGCATGGCTTCGCGCGCCAGCCGCGTCAGGCCGGCGATGCGGTTCCAGTCGATGCTGTTGTCGGCGCCCACCATGTCGACCATGGCGGCCACGCGCAGGTCGCCGCCTATGCGCGCATACAGCACCTTGCGCTCGAAATCCGTGATGCTGATCTCGGGCGCCCGGTCCTGCGCGCGGATGGGCGCCGTCAGGCTGTAGCCCTTCAGCGGATACAGGGGCAGGTAGATGCCGGCCGTGGCGGCCAGGTCGCGGCTCTGGATGCCGGCCGCCAGCACGTAGTGGTCCGCTTGCAGCAGGCCCAGGCTGGTGTCGACGCCCGTGATCGTGCCCTTGTGCGTGAGGAGGCGGCGCGCCTCGCCTTTCAGGATGAGCGAGCAGTTCGGGTGCTGCAGCAAGCGCGCTTCCAGCGCCAGGCAAAAGGCGTGGCAATCGGCCACCGCCTCGCCTTCCGTAAAAATGCCGCCCGCCAGCGCGCCCTGCAAGGCGGCCAGCGCCGGTTCGCGCTGCACGGCCTCAGCGGGAGACAGCACGATGCGCGCCTCTTCTGATTCGGGCCGCGCCACGGCCCGCTGGAAGATGGCGGGCGAGCGGTAGACGATGAGTTTGCCCGCATCGCGCCAGGCATACGCTTCGGGCGGCACCGTCAGTTCCAGCTGCGCCATGCCGGCGCGGCTCAGTTCTCCCAGTTGCAGCAGCTTGGCCGTCGTGCGGGCATTGCTGGCTGCATTGCAATTGCGCAGGAAGCTGGCCAGCCAGCGCCATTGGCGCCAGTCCGCTTCGGGACGGAAGCGCAGCGGACCGTCTTTCTGCAGCAGCCATTGCAAAGCTTTCAAGGGCACGCCCGCGTCGGCCAGCGGTGCCACATAGCGATAGCTGAGCTGGCCGCCGTTGCGGTAGCTGGCGGCGATCGCCACCTGTTCATTGCGTTCCAGTAAAGTGACCCTGTAGCCGGCCTCGGCCAGCCACCAGGCCGAAGTCAGACCGACGACGCCGCCGCCGATGATGATGACGTGTTGCTGCATGTTGCCTCGCTGCGTTGCGCTCCCATGGTGCGGAAGCATTCGATGAGAGCTTAGAGGCTGGTCATCCCGGCAGCCAATGAAACATCATGGTGCAGCCATAACTTTCAGGAATGCACCATCTTGTCGCACTATTGATTATTATCAATCGCACCGCGGTACAAGGTGGTGAGTATCAATTCCTCGCTGCGGCCCATGGCGGAATAGCTGCCCGGATAGCGTTCCGGATCGCTGCCAGTACCGCCCACCAGCATCACCATGCCATGCTTGTGCTTGAAATCGAGCACGAAGGCGGAGACGAGGCCATACGCGTCGCCCAGGTGGCCCACGGCCGAAAAGCTGCCTCCCTCGACCAGGCCGTTGCCCTGTCCTTCCACCGCATCGAACTGCTGGTTGCCGAGGCCCCAGGCGCGGTACAAGCCCCGTTCGCTGTTGCCATTGCTGCCATCGGGTGCCAGCTGCCATTGGCGGTCAAACATCAAGGCGATGCTGGCCGGCTGCAATAGCTGCTGATTCCGGTAGCGCCCGCCGTCGAGCAGCATCTGCATGACCTTGCCCAGTCCCGCGGCGGAAATGCGCAAGCCGCCCGTGGGACTGAAGACGGTGGCGTTGCTGCCGATCACGTAGTTGGCCAGGCCGGCCGGGGGATGCTGGTCAAAATCGTCGGCCTGGGCGATCCAGGGGCCGGCTGGCCGCCACGCTTCCGTGTCCGGCGCGCGCTTGCGGTACAGGGTGGCCGTGTCCGCCAGCTCTTCCCTGGAAAATGCCGCCGGGTGGTAGCCGCCGCGCAACTGCAGGGGATCGAGCAGCAGGCGCCGCATCAGCAGGTCGAAGCGCTCGCCCGTGACTTGCTCCATCACGGTGCCGATCACGCCCCAGTTCAGGTTGGAATAGCTAAAGTAACTGCCGGGCGCGGCGCTGGAATCCCACATCGCGTCGCCGCCGGCCGTCAACACGTCGCGCAGGCTGCGTTCGGGTCCCCAGGCATAGCCGCCCGCGTCGCGCAGCGAGGACGTGTGGCTGAGCAGGCTGCGCAGGGTCACGGGCCGCTGGGGAAAATGCGGGTTGCGCAGCGAAAAGCCTAAATAGATGCCCACGTCCTGGTCCAGGCTCAGCTTGCCCTGTTCGACCAGCCGCATCAGGCCCAGGGTCGTCATCATCTTCGATACGGAAGCGATGCGGAACAGGGTGGCCGGCGTCACGGGCAGGTTTTCCGCCGGCGTGGCGCCGATGTGCCGGTAGCCAAATTGTTGCTGATACGATACTTTTCCCCGGCGAATGGCCAGCACGGACAGGCTGGCCAGCGGATGCGCGCGATCATCGACGATGGCGGCCAGGGCCGCATCGAGGGCGCGCTGCTGTTCGTGTTGCAGCAACTGCTCAGTGCCGCTGCCGGACGGGGCGGCCAGCGCCGTCCAGGTGGTGCCCAGCAGTAGCAAGCCCAATAAACCCGTCATTTTGTTATGCATGTTTCCCTGTGTCGCGCTGTGGTGGAGGCGCCGCCAGCATAGAGCGCGATGGTTTCCATGGCTAATGAAAATTGCTTATTTATCTATAATGCAAAGCTATACGTACGGTAAAACATCGTTTTTTTAAGTGTATAACCGTTATTTATGCCCATTTTCCATTTATTCATGGGTGGACGGGCTACGCGCAAGCGTCATCGCTATTACACTAGGAGGACAAGGAGAACTGTATGAGCCAGACCAGCGTAGAACTCAAGGTCGATTTAAATGACAATTCGCCTTTATATATGCAGATCGCCCGCAAGCTGAGCGATGACGTGCGCAACGGCCGCTACCAGGTAGACCAGGCCCTGCCATCCGAACGTACCCTGTCCGAACTGCTCGACGTATCGCGCGTGACTGCCCGCAAGGCCATCGATCAATTGGTCGAGCAAGGCCTCGTCGTGCGCCGCCGCGGTTCGGGCAACTATATTGCCCCGCGCATCGAACAGCCGCTGTCGAACCTGTCGAGCTTTTCCGAGCAGCTGCAGCAGCGCGGCTACCGTCCCGGCTCGCGCTGGCTCAAGCGCGATGTCGTCATCGCCAGCAGCGACGAGCAGCTGAGCCTGGGCCTGGCGCAGAACACGAAAGTGGCGCGCCTGGAGCGCTTGCGCCTGGCCGACGACGTGGTGATGGCGTATGAAGTGAGCGTGCTGCCGTTCAGCGTGGTGCCGGATCCGGCCGCCGTGGGCGATTCGCTGTATGAATATTTGAGCAGCATCAAGAAGGCCCCCGTGCGCGCCTTGCAGCACATCCGCGCCATGAATGCGACGGACGTGCTGGCCGAGCAACTGGGCATCCCCGATGGCCAGGCCGTGCTGTTCATCACGCGTATCGCCTACCTGGAAACGGGCGAAGCGGTGGAACTGACGCATTCGTATTGCCGCAGCGACCATTACGACTTCGTGGCGGAAATGCGCCGTTCTCCGTAATTCCGCTGCCTGAATTACTGTCCGAACAGGCGGATCATCGATTCGGCCACGCCGACGGACGACTCCCAGCTCATGCCGGTCACCAGCCGGCCATCGACCTCGACGTGACTCTTGCCATTGGCGCCGTGCCGGAAGATGCCGCCATGGCGCTTGATGCTCGCTTCCGCCGAAAACGGATAGGCCTTGTATATCGGTGACTCCTTGTTGAGATACGCATCGGGGAACGAGGTGAGCACCTTGCCCTGGATTAGGAAAGTACCGTCGCTGAGCTTCAGGTTCTTGATGCCCTCGGTGCCATGGCAGATGGCCGCAATCACCCCGCCTTGTTGTTCGTAGATACGCATAGCGATGTTCTGCAGCGGCTTGTTCTCCGGGATGCCGACGATGGCCGCGCCGCCGCCGACGAAAGCCATGCCCGCATACTCGTCGGCCCTGACCTCGGAAACGGGCTTGGTATGGGCTAGTGCCCACATGAAATCACTGTCGTACAGATGCTTTTTGAGCAATTCGTCCGACGTGACGATCATTTCCAGGGGAATGGCGCCCCCCTCGGGACTGACGAAGTCGACCGCGTACCCTGCTTTGCGAAAGGCATCATAGGTATAGGCCAGTTCGGGAAAGTTATTGCCTGCGTTAATTTTTGTGCCGGGATATTGATGCACATTTGATACGACCAGCAGCACCTTGCGTGTCTGGCGCGGGGCTGCCGGCTCGCGATCGGCCGACTTGCTGATGATCTTCCAGTTGCCGCCGATCTTTTTCAAAAGAAATACGTCCACATAGCGCACCCCTTGCTGGGGAATGTGGATCTCGGCCTTGGCGGTGGCCACCTTGCCGCTCGCCTCCACCTTGATCAGTCGCCCGTGGCGCCCATTGAATTGCCCTATTTTCTCTGGGGAAAAGAGTTTGGCGTATTCCGGACCGCTGAGCTCCCATTCCGCATCGTTTTTGCCGTCCAGGTAAAGACGGGCGGTGGCATGGAAGGCCTGGTTGATCTCGTCCGGTACGTTGAAGCTGGTGCCGTGCAGATACAAGCGCACGGTCTCCCGGATGGCATTGTCGTCCTGGTCGGCGGTTGCGGCGGTGCCGGCGGCGGCGCTGCCGAGCAAGCAACAGGCGAGCACCGTTCGCAATAAAAACTGAATCATGACTTTACCCTCAATGAATAACTGCGTTTATCGGAGCAACGACTATTTCAGGTCGTTGCTGGTCGATAAGTTATCGAAATGCAGGGGAATTGATGTCGCCAAACAGGATTGCAGACTCCGGAATGGCGATTCCGGAGCGGTTTTAGGGGGAAACGGCCCTGGCCGCTGGGCTGGATTGGGCGCGGAAGCTGGCGGGTGTCTGCCCAGCCACTTTCTTGAAGGTCGAGTAGAAGGTGGAACTGGAATTGAAACCGCAGCGCTCGGCAACGGTATCCATGTTCAGTTGCGGCTCGTCGGCCAAGACCTGTTTCGCTTCGGCGATACGGAATTCGTTGATGTAGGTAGTGAAGCTCTTGCCCAGCTTGTCATTCAGCACCTGCGACACCTGCGCCTGCGTACATCCCGCCCGTTTGGCCAGTTGCGCCAGGGTGAGGTTCGGATTCAGATAGGATTTCTGCCCGCTCATCTGTTGTTCCAGCGCGGCGAGCACGGCAAGCGCCTCGTCGTGCGTCAGGCGGCTGTTCTGGTATTTCGGCTTCGGCTCGGCAGGCGTCGAGGTTTCCTTTCTTAGCAGAAAGACCATGACGGCGACATGCAGCGAGAAGGTGAACGACAAGGCGCCGACTATATACGACGTGAACGGCGTGCTCGCGTATGCCGCCAGCATGACACAGCTGCCGGCGAAGACGCTCAGCATCAGCATGCTGCTGGTGGCCATCCGCTGTCCCTCGTTCAGCCATGCATGGCGGCTTTGCCACAGCAAGCTGGCGGCCGCCAGCAGGTAGCAGAGCCAGAACAGATGAATCGCATGGCTGGAACGGTCCCATACAGGACGATACGCGGAATAGGGAAAGGCAACGCCTATGCCTATCAGCAGGAAGGACAGGCCGAGATGCCAGCGCCATTGCTGGCCGGCAGGCTGTTGCGCGAGTCCGGCCAGGAAAGAGCGCACATAGAGATAGGTCAAGGGACCGATCAGCAGGCATGCCGACAGGCCCAGCTGGCGGAACTCGAGTGCGATCGCCGGGTTGAAGTAGAGAAACGCGGATTTGGCGGTGCGCACCCCTACGGCAAGCAGCAATGCACCGAGCATGCAGTCGGCCAGGCAGCGAGGCCGGCGGCTGAAAAAATAGACGGCCAGGAAAATGCCGTTGATGGCGCCCAGGGCGCTAAACAGGAACAGCAATTGGCGAGCGATCATGGGGCGTGTCGTGGATTGTGGCGTCGAAGCGAAGTATAGACACAAACGGGAGCGTATCGAAGTACAAGTAGTACACCATCTTCCTGCACTAGCCATAAACTCCCGTTATGCCCGCCTGCCATCCTTTCATGGCTGATCTTGCACATCGGTATTAAACTGGTTTCACCTTCAACCATGTTCTGAAATCATGTTGAAAACTGAAACCCCGAGCCGGCGGCATCCGGATCTGGACCTGTATCCGGTAGAGCAACTGGTGGCGGCGCTGGTCGATGACCAGTTCTGGGCCGTCGAAGCCGTGCGGCTGGCCTCGCCGCAGATAGCGGCCGCCATCACGGCCGCCCTGCCCCGCATCGCCGCCGGCGGACGCCTGCTGTACGTGGGCGCGGGCACGTCGGGGCGCCTGGGCGTGCTCGACAGCGTTGAATTGACTCCCACGTTTTCCTGGCCGCCCGAGCGGGCCGTCGCCATCCTGGCTGGCGGCGCGGGCGCCATGTTTACGGCCGTCGAAGGCGCGGAAGATGATTTACAGCAAGGCGAGCGCGATGTGCTGGCCCTGTTGCCGCAGGAAAACGATGTGGTGATCCTGCTGGCCGCCTCCGGCGCCACGCCGTACGTGCTGGGCGCCCTGCTGGCCGCGCGCAAGGCGGGCGCCTTGACCATCGGCATCGCCAACAACGTGGACGCCCCCGTGGCGCACGAGGCGCAATGCGGCATCGTCCTCGACACGGGCACGGAAGTCATTTCCGGCAGCACGCGGCTGAAAGCGGGCACGGCGCAAAAAATCACCCTGAACACGATTTCCAGCGCCCTGATGGTCGGTTTGCACAAAACGTACGGAAACTTGATGGTAGACTTGAAGCCGACCAACGCCAAGCTGATCTGGCGGGCCGTGCGTCTGACCATGCATGCCACCGGCGCCAGCGAGGCGCAGGCCAGGGCCGTGCTGGAGCAATGCCACTATCACGTCAAGGTGGCGATTGTTGCCTTGATCAAAAAAATTAACACCAACCAGGCACAGGCATTGTTGGCCAGAGCGGACGGCAGTGTGCGGGCGGCACTGGCGGACTGATCCGATGGCGCGGCATTCTTCTGTCTGGGAGACCAAGAAGGATGTATGGAGCTAGTGAAACAACCCACTGCGGCGCGCGCCAACAAACCGTGGCTGTGGATCCCTTCCCTGTATTTCGGCCAGGGCATACCCTATGTCGTGGTCATGACCTTGTCCGTGATCATGTACAAGAATTACGGCTTTTCCAATACGGATATCGCCCTGTATACGAGCTGGCTGTACTTGCCGTGGGTTATCAAGCCCCTGTGGTCGCCATTCATCGATATGTACCGCACCAAGCGCTTCTGGATTGTCGGCCTGCAGCTGGTGATCGGCGCCGCGCTGGCGCTGGTGGCCCTGACGACCTCCTTGCCCCATTTTTTCCAGATCAGCCTGGCCATTTTCTGGCTGATGGCTTTCAGTTCCGCCACGCATGATATCGCCGCCGACGGCTTTTATATGCTGGGCCTGGAAGAACACCAGCAGGCGGCCTTCGTCGGCGTGCGCAGCACGTTTTACCGCCTGGCGATGATCGCGGGCCAGGGCGGGCTCGTGTTCCTGGCCGGCTATCTGACGCATGCGACGGGCAATGTGCAGCTGGCCTGGTCCGTCGTGTTTGCGATTCTGGCGGGCCTGTTCATCACCCTCTTCCTCTACCACTACTTCGTCTTGCCGAAACCGAAGGATGACCGCCCCAGCATCCAGGACGCTGGTATTTCTCCGCTGCAAGAGTTCGTCGCCACCTTTGCCGCGTTTTTCAGGAAGAAGGATATTGTCGTCATCCTCGGCTTCTTGCTGCTGTTCCGCCTCGGCGAAGCGCAACTGTTGAAGCTGGCTGCGCCCTTCCTGCTCGACCCCGTCGCCAAGGGCGGCCTGGGCCTCAGTACGGAACAGGTGGGCCTCGTCTACGGCACCATCGGCGTGATCGCCCTGACCCTGGGCGGCTTGCTGGGCGGATTCATCATTTCCCGCTTCGGCTTGAAACGTTGCCTGTGGATCATGGTGCTGTCCGTCCATCTGCCCGACCTGGTGTTTGTGTACCTGGCCTGCGCCTTGCCCAGCAATATCTATGTGATCGCGGGGGGCATTGCGTTGGAGCAATTCGGTTACGGCTTTGGTTTCGCCTCGTACATGCTGTACATGATCATGGTGTCCGATGGCGCCCATAAAACGGCCCATTACGCCATTTGCACGGGCTTCATGGCCCTGGGCATGATGTTGCCGGGCATGGCCAGCGGCTGGATACAGCAAATGCTCGGCTACCAGCACTTCTTCATCTGGGTCTGCATCGCCACCATTCCCGCCTTCATCATGGCCGCGCTGGTCAAGATCGATCCGGAATTCGGCAAGAAGGCCGAGGCCTGATTCTTTTGAACCGTGCGCCCGCAAGGATGGCGGGCGCACAGTAAAATGCTCCACCGATCGACCTGCGCTTCACCACTGCAAGGAATTGTTTTGTTGTCTACTTTTAAAAAACGCCTGGGCGCCACGACCGGCGTACTGGCCGCGCTGGCCACCGCCACATTGCTCAGCAGCTGTACCAGCACCAAAATGCCTTCCGCAGTGACGCCAGGCGAAGCAGGCTTGCCGGCCGTGCCGCCCGTGCAGCACATCACGGGCGAAGTGCCGCCGCCGGCGCCGCGCGAGTTCCGCGCCGCCTGGGTCTCGACGGTCGCCAATATCGACTGGCCCAGCCGCAATAACTTGCCGGTCGCCAAGCAGCAAGCCGAGGCGATCGCCATCCTCGACCGCGCCAAGTCCTTGAATCTGAACGCGATTGTGCTGCAGGTGCGTCCCAGCGCGGACACGATTTACCCGTCGCAGCTGGAACCGTGGTCGGAATACCTGACGGGCAAGCAAGGCCAGCCGCCATTGCCCCTGTATGACCCGCTGGCCTTCTGGGTGGCGCAGGCGCATGCGCGCGGCCTGGAATTGCACGCCTGGTTCAACCCCTATCGTGCCCGTCACGCGACGGCCAAGTCGCCGCTGGCGCGCGACAGTTTCGCGTCCACCAATCCGGCGTCCGTCAAGCAATACGGCCGCTACCTGTGGATGGACCCGGGCGACGCCGCCGCCTCGAAGCACACGACGGACGTGGTGCTCGACGTGGTGCGCCGCTACGATATCGATGGCGTGCACATCGACGACTACTTTTATCCGTATCCGATCGACGCGCCCGGCGCCGGCGCCGGTGCGGAAACGGCCGCGCTGGACGCGGGCAATGGCGGCGCCAAGCGCGAATTGCCCTTCCCCGATGAGCCTTCCTGGCAGCAATATCTGCTGGCCGGCGGCCAGCTGGACCGCGCTTCCTGGCGCCGCCAGAACGTCAACCAGCTGATCGAAGCTTTATATACGGGCATCCACCGCGAAAAGAACTGGGTGCGTTTCGGCATCAGCCCGTTCGGCATCGGCCGTCCCGACCGCCGCCCTGCCGGCATCGTCGGCTTCAGCCAGTACGATAAATTGTATGCGGATGCGGAATTGTGGCTGGCCAAGGGCTGGCTCGATTATCTGTCGCCGCAGCTGTACTGGCCCGTGGCGCAGGCGCCGCAGGCGTTTGGCGTGCTGCTCGACTACTGGCTGGCGCAAAATCCGTATGGCCGCCACGTGTGGCCCGGTTTATATACGAGCCGTATCGACAATTCCGCCAAGTCCTTCACGCCGCAAGAGATCATCAAGCAGATCGAGGTGACGCGCACGCGCCCCGGGGCGAATGGGCAAGTGCATTTCAGCATGGTGCCCCTGATGCAGAACCGTAAGGGTGTCAGCGAGCAACTCAAGGCAACTGTCTATCTAAGCCCTGCCCTGATCCCCGCCACGCCGTGGCTGGGCAAGGAAGCACCGGGCACGCCCGCGCTGGCCTTGCGCCGCGATTCCACCAGCCTGAATATGAAACTGACGGCGGGCGGCGGCAAACCTGTGGCGCAATATGCGATCTGGGCCCGCTATGGCGAAGACTGGCGCTTCACCGTAGTCACGGGCGTGCAGGGCGAACTGACCCTGGTCGATGATGCCACCGGCAAAGTCAACGCGGTGGTGGTCAGCGCCGTGGACCGCCTCGGCAATGAAAGCCCCCGCGTCACCGTGCGCGAACCGTTTGCGGCCGCCGCCAAGTAACTTTGCCGGATTACCGGCAGTCCATAACCTGCAGGCATGAAACATGCGCAAGCTTTCATGCCTGCAAGCTTCGCTTGGCTTTACACTCATGCCATGATTTCCTTCTCTGCAAGCAATACTGACTCTGCCGTGCTCGGGCTGGGCATCGACGCGGGCGGCACGCAGACGCGCTGGGCCCTGGCTACCGCCGACGGCATCATCGTGGCCGACGGCGCCGTGGAAGGCTTGTCTGCCTTGCAAATGAGCAGCGAGGCGGGCCGCGCCGCCGTGCATGCCACGTTTGCAACGTTGTGCAAGCAAGTGCTGGCCATCGGCCAGCCGCGCGCCGTGGTGGCGGGTTTGACGGGCTTTGGCGGCGATGATGTTGTGCTGGCGCAAACCTTGGCCGCGCTGCTGGCGCTGGACGCCGCCGACGTCAGCTTGGGCAACGACATTGAAATCGCCTATCGCGACAGTTTTGAACCAGGCGAAGGTTATCTGGTCTACGCAGGCACGGGCTCGATCGCCGCCTGGATCGATGCGGAGGGCGTGTTTCACCGCGCGGGCGGGCGCGGCGTGCTGCTCGACGATGGCGGCGGCGGCTACTGGATCGCGCGCGAAGCCTTGCGCCACATCTGGCGCCGTGAAGACGAGGCGCCCGGCAGCTGGCAAGGCTCGCCCATGGCCGGGGCCGTGTTTGCGCAACTGGGTGGCAGCGACTGGTCGCTGTCGCGCGCCTTCATGTATGGCCAGGACCGGGGCGCCATCGGCCAGCTGGCGCTGGCCGTGGCCGCTAGCGCGGACGCCGACCCGCTGGCGCTGGACATCTTGCAGCGCGCGGGACAGGAACTGGCGCGTTTGGCCTTGGCCCTGACGGCGCGCCATGGTCCCCGTCCCGTGGTGTTGGCGGGCCGCGCGGCGCAGTTGCACCCGGCCATCGCGGCTGCCATGCGGGCCGTTTTGCCCGTATCGTTGCAGATGGAGCAAAAAGTTGCCCGTTCGCATGAGGCTGCGGCCAAGGTGGCGGCCAGGGCAGCAGGCCAGCGTACTGGCAAGAACTGAACATTTTATTAACCCGAACACGGATCTTTCATGAAAAAAATCGCCCTCGCCCTGCTGGTGGCCCTGCTTTCCGCCTGTAGCACGCCCGCGCCGCACCTCGACCATAGCTTGACGGCGCGCAGCCAGAGCCCGCGCGTGAAATTCATCGTCATCCATTACACGGTGAGCGACCTGCCCCGCTCGATCAAGATCCTGACGGAACAAGTGGTCAGCAGCCATTATTTGCTGACCGACACGGACAAGCCGAAGTTTTACGTGCTGGTCGACGAATCGCGCCAGGCCAATCACGCGGGTGTGAGTAACTGGAAGACTTATACACAGTTAAATGTCAGCTCGATCGGCATCGAGATCGTCAACCCCGGCTACAAGGACACGCCGGAAGGCCGCCTCTGGTATCCATTCCCGCAGGCACAGATTGATGAGCTGATTCCGCTGTTGAAAGATATCCAGGCCCGCTACAACATCGCGCCGGAAAATATCCTCGGTCATAACGAGATCGCCCCGCAGCGCAAGCAGGACCCGGGACCGCTGTTTCCATGGCGCCAACTGGCCGATGCGGGCCTGATCGTCTGGCCCGATGCCAACCGTGTCGCCGCGCAACGCCTCGTTTTTGAGCAGCAAGTGCCGGACGCCGTCTGGTTCCAGAAAAAGCTGGCCCAGCATGGCTATGCGACGCCGCAGACGGGCGTGTTCGATGAAGCGACGCGCAATGTCCTGATCGCCTTCCAGATGAAATACCGCAATACGCGGTTTGACGGCATGCCGGACGGCGAGACGGCGGCCCTGCTGGAAGTGCTGACGACGCCGGCCACAGCTGTTGCAACAAAGTAGCACGGCCGTTCCAGCCCATGACTTTTTCTTATATGCTGAACATTGACGGCCCACGGGGCCACGGCAAGGTAAAGGAATAGCCCATGCGGCTGCGTCATATCGAAGTGTTTCACGCCATCATGCAAGTTGGCACCATCAGCGGCGCGGCCCAGGTGCTGCATATCTCGCAGCCGGCCGTGACCAAGGTCTTGCAGCATTGCGAATTGCAACTGGGCATGCCGCTGTTCGAGCGTGTGCGGGGCAAGCTGTACCCGAAGCCCGAGGCGCACCGTTTGTTTGTCGAAACGGAAAAGCTCAACCGCGATCTATTGGGAATCCGCCGCCTGGCGGCCAGCCTGAAGGGCCATGCGGTGGAAACCATCCGCCTGGTGTCCACGCCGACGCTCGCCATCAGCGTCTTGCCGTTTGCCATGACGGAGTGGCGGCGCGATTTTCCCCACACGCGATGCCAGCTGGCCACCCATCACACGGGCGAGATCGTCAATACCCTGCGCCTCGGTGAAGCGGACCTGGCCGTGTCGCTGCAAGACCCGCGCCACCCGGGCATCGTGGCCGAACCGCTGGCGCACGGTGTCATGACGGTGATCGCCCCGGCCGGCACCTGGCATGCGGCCGATTGCGGCACGCCGTTGACGGCGCATGGCCTGAATGGCGAGCTGATCGGTCATGCCGACAACGATCCGCTGGGCGAACTGGTGGTGGCCGCCTGCGAGGCACAGGACATCCACCCCGTGTTTTCCACCGTGGTGCAAACCTATCAAATCGCCCGTTCCCTGGTGGAAGCGGGCGCCGGCATGGCCGTGGTCGACCCGTTTACGGCCGCCTCCGGCTCGCCCGAGCGCCTGCAGCGCCGTCCCTGGGCGCCCACGATACCGATCCAACTGTATTTATTGACGGCGAGCCACTCGCCGCTGTCGCATGGCGCGCGGCGCCTGGCCGACAGCATCGGCGTGGCGGCGCGCAACTGCCTGGAAAGAGAAGTCTGATGTCTGTTGCAAGTTTGCAATTGGAAGCGGTCGGCAGCGATCCGCAATTTCGCCACCTGAGCAGTATCGCCGGCATTGCCGTCGACTTGCGCTATGCCACGCCCGACAATTTCGTCGGCCGCGACTTATACAGTCCCATCGATTGCGCCTGGCTGCACCGCGATGCGGCCGCCGCGCTGGAACGGGCCGTGGCCTGGCTGGCCGCGCAGCGCCCCGATCATCATCTCTTGGTGCTCGACGCCCTGCGCCCGCAGCGGGTGCAGCAGCAACTGTGGGATGCATTGCAGGGAACGGAGTTGCTCGGTTACATCGCCGAGCCCTCGCGCGGCTCGATTCACTCGTTCGGCATGGCGCTCGACATCACCATCGTCGGGCCGGACGGGCAGGAGCTGGACATGGGCACGGGTTTTGATGACCTGAGTGAGCGCTCGCATCCGGCACTGGAGTTGGTTTTGCTGGAAAAGGGAGAAATTGCCGAGGAGCAGGTGGCACACCGCCGCCTGTTGCGCGACGCCATGTTCCAGGCGGGTTTCTTCGGCATCAACAGCGAATGGTGGCATTTCGATTGCGGCGACCGGGTGCCGGTGCGCCAGACCTACACCCGGGTACTCTGATTAGAAGACCTTTAAACCTTTCAGCATCACGATCAGGATCAGCACGGGCGAGACAAAGCGCAGCAGGAACAGCAGCACATGCGCCAGGGTTTGATTTTGCAGCTGGCCATGATTGCTGATCGCCTCGATGAAATGCTGCTTGCCCCAGGCCCAGCCTGTAAACAAGGCAATCGCGATGCCGCCCACGGGCAGGAAGATATTCGACGAGACGAAGTCGAACAGATCAAACATATTCAAATTGAATAACTTGAAGTCCGCCAGGGTGCTGTTGCTCAGGGCGCACACGGAACCGAGCACGGCCAGCAGCAGCATGGTCACGACGGTGGCCTTCGTGCGCGTCCAGCCGAAACGTTCATGGAAAATCACCACGGGCACTTCCATCAGCGACAGCATCGCCCCTGTGGCGGCCACGGCGGCGAGGATGAAGAACACCACCATCAGGGCTTGGCCCATGGGAATTTGCGAAAACACGGCGGGAATCGTGATGAACACCAGCGACGGTCCCGCGCTGGGGGCAAAGCCAAACGTGAACACGGCGGGGAAGATGGCGATGCCGGCCAGCATCGATACACCGAGGTCGGCTGCCATCACGCGCAAGGTGGTAACGGGAATATTCTGATCGTCGCGGAAATAGCTGCCGTAAGTCATCATCGTGCCCATGCCGACGGACAATTTAAAGAAGGCCAGGCCCATGGCCGTCAGCACGACGGAAGCCGTCAGCTTGGAAAAGTCAGGACGGAACAGGAACGCCAGGCCTTCGCCCGCTTTATCGAGCGACAGACTGACCGCGCATAGCAGGAGCAGCAGCAGGAACAGCAGCGGCATCAGTTTCTTGGCGATCGCCTCGATACCCTTGGTCACGCCCAGCATCAAGATACCGCCGATAAACAGCAGCACGCCCCATTGCCAGAACAGCGATTGCAAAGGATTGCTGATCAGCGAGGCGAAAGCCGCTTCCGTCACCAGCTTGTCGCTGCTCAAGATGGAGCCATCGATGGCCTTGGCGATATAGGCAAACACCCAGCCCACCACTTCCGAGTAGAACGCGACGATCAGGAAGGCGGCGACCATGCCGATCACGCCGACCAGCCACCAGGGCTTGCCCTTCGGTGCCAGCCGTTCCATGGTGGAGATGGGATTGACCTTGGCGCGGCGCCCCAGGGTGATTTCCGCGATCATCACGGGCAATCCCACTAACAAGGTAGCGAGCAGATAGATGAGCAGGAAGCCGGCGCCGCCATTGGCGCCCGTCAGGTAGGGGAACTTCCAGATGTTGCCGAGACCGACTGCGGAACCGAGGGTGGCGGCGAGCACGCCGAAGCCAGTGGTAAAGCCAGCTCGTTTCAGGGTCAGGCCTGATCCTTGAGCTTGTTGTTTCATGGTGAATCTTCTATGGTTCTATAATGGTTCTATATATATATAGGCAAGCGCCGTTTGGCGCGGAGGGGGCGAAATTGTAGCAGTTGGCCGCAAATACCCCGGAAAAGCCTTGCTTCCACGGGGGCGCTTTGCTATAGTTCGCCTCCCCAATGAGACGCAGTCAAATGCGGCAGTTGAGGATCACCGGAAACGGCGATGAGTAGTAAAAGAAGGAGTTGACGGATGTAGCGAAATGCTTCATACTCTTCCTTCTTCGCAGCTGACAAACACAACGCTTTGTCGATAGCGCGAAAGCAGTAACCGAATACAGTTCTTTAACAATTAACAGTCGATAAGTGTGGACATTTGATGCAAGTGCAGCGCCGATCTTCGGATTGGCGTCATACTTAAAATATCAAATGTTCACGAATAAATAAATGAAATAGGACGCTTCGCAAGAAGTGGCCTGTCAGTTGTTTTTGAGTGAGCAAACACCTCGCAATGCGAGGGGTTTGAACTAGTTAAATAGTTCGACCATGCCGGTAAAACGGCAAAGTAACAGAGATTAAACTGAAGAGTTTGATCCTGGCTCAGATTGAACGCTGGCGGCATGCCTTACACATGCAAGTCGAACGGCAGCACGGAGCTTGCTCTGGTGGCGAGTGGCGAACGGGTGAGTAATATATCGGAACGTACCCTGGAGTGGGGGATAACGTAGCGAAAGTTACGCTAATACCGCATACGATCTACGGATGAAAGTGGGGGATCGCAAGACCTCATGCTCGTGGAGCGGCCGATATCTGATTAGCTAGTTGGTAGGGTAAAAGCCTACCAAGGCATCGATCAGTAGCTGGTCTGAGAGGACGACCAGCCACACTGGAACTGAGACACGGTCCAGACTCCTACGGGAGGCAGCAGTGGGGAATTTTGGACAATGGGCGAAAGCCTGATCCAGCAATGCCGCGTGAGTGAAGAAGGCCTTCGGGTTGTAAAGCTCTTTTGTCAGGGAAGAAACGGTGAGGGCTAATATCTCTTGCTAATGACGGTACCTGAAGAATAAGCACCGGCTAACTACGTGCCAGCAGCCGCGGTAATACGTAGGGTGCAAGCGTTAATCGGAATTACTGGGCGTAAAGCGTGCGCAGGCGGTTTTGTAAGTCTGATGTGAAATCCCCGGGCTCAACCTGGGAATTGCATTGGAGACTGCAAGGCTAGAATCTGGCAGAGGGGGGTAGAATTCCACGTGTAGCAGTGAAATGCGTAGATATGTGGAGGAACACCGATGGCGAAGGCAGCCCCCTGGGTCAAGATTGACGCTCATGCACGAAAGCGTGGGGAGCAAACAGGATTAGATACCCTGGTAGTCCACGCCCTAAACGATGTCTACTAGTTGTCGGGTCTTAATTGACTTGGTAACGCAGCTAACGCGTGAAGTAGACCGCCTGGGGAGTACGGTCGCAAGATTAAAACTCAAAGGAATTGACGGGGACCCGCACAAGCGGTGGATGATGTGGATTAATTCGATGCAACGCGAAAAACCTTACCTACCCTTGACATGGCTGGAATCCCCGAGAGATTGGGGAGTGCTCGAAAGAGAACCAGTACACAGGTGCTGCATGGCTGTCGTCAGCTCGTGTCGTGAGATGTTGGGTTAAGTCCCGCAACGAGCGCAACCCTTGTCATTAGTTGCTACGAAAGGGCACTCTAATGAGACTGCCGGTGACAAACCGGAGGAAGGTGGGGATGACGTCAAGTCCTCATGGCCCTTATGGGTAGGGCTTCACACGTCATACAATGGTACATACAGAGCGCCGCCAACCCGCGAGGGGGAGCTAATCGCAGAAAGTGTATCGTAGTCCGGATTGTAGTCTGCAACTCGACTGCATGAAGTTGGAATCGCTAGTAATCGCGGATCAGCATGTCGCGGTGAATACGTTCCCGGGTCTTGTACACACCGCCCGTCACACCATGGGAGCGGGTTTTACCAGAAGTAGGTAGCTTAACCG
>NZ_JBWKUZ010000015.1:0-138961 GCF_059421435.1 Janthinobacterium sp. GW821-FHT03A03
GCCCCGCGCCGCAGCCGCCCGACGCGCCCGCGCCGGCCCTGCTGCGGGCGCTGGCGCAGTTCCAGGGCCAGGTGCTGCTGATCCTCAGCGGCGGCGACCTGGGCGCGCGCGAGTGGCAAGCCCTGCTCGACGGCGATCCTGCCTGGCGCGCCGTGGCCGCGCGCGCGCAATGGACGCAGGCGCAGGTGGCCGGCGCCAACCACACCTTCGCCAGCGCCGCCTGGCGCGGCGAAGTCGAGCGGCTGTGCGCGCACTGGATCGCCGCATGGTGACCGGTCCGCGCCGCGTGCTGATGGTGGCCTACCATTTCCCGCCGCTGGCCGGCGGCAGCGGCATCCTGCGCACCCTGGCCTTTGCGCGCCACCTGCCCGAATGCGGCTGGCAGCCGCTCGTGCTCAGCCCCCGTCCGTTCGCGTATGCGCAGCAGGACGACGCGCAGCTGGCGCAGCTCGGCGCGCAGGCCACCGTGCGGCGCACCCTGGCGCTCGACGCGGGGCGCCACCTGGCCATCGCCGGGCGCTATCCGCGCTGCCTGGCCCTGCCCGACCGCTGGAGTTCCTGGTGGCTGAGCGCCGTGCCGGCCGGCCTGCGGATGATACGCGCCTACCGGCCCGACGCCATCTGGTCGACGTATCCGATCGCCACGGCGCACCTGATCGCGCTGACCCTGCAAAAACTCAGCGGCCTGCCGTGGATCGCCGACCAGCGCGACCCGATGCTGGACGACAGCGATCCGCTGGCGCCGTATCCGCCCGAAGCGCGCCTGCACCGCATGCACGCATGGATCGAGCAGCGCATCGCGGCGCGCAGCGCGGCCATCGTCTGCACCACGCCGGGCGCCATCGAAGCGCACCGGCGGCGCCTGGCCCACCTGGCCGGCGAGCGCCTTGCGCTGATCGAAAACGGCTACGACGAAGACGGTTTCGGCGCGGCGGGCCTGGACGGGCCAAGCGGCCGCCGCCGGCGCTTCCTGCTGCTGCACAGCGGCGTGGTCTATCCGTCCGAGCGCGATCCGCAGCCGCTGTTCGAGGCGCTGGCCCGCCTGCGCCGCGACGGCGAGCTGTCCGCCGCCACGTTCCAGCTGGTGCTGCGCGCCACCGGCCACGATGCATGGCTGGCCGGCCTGCTGGCCAAATACGGCGTCGCCGACCTGGTCACCCTGGCGCCCCTGCAGCCGCACCACGCGGCGCTGCAGGAAATGCTGGCGGCCGACGGC
This sequence comes from Janthinobacterium sp. GW821-FHT03A03, assembly GCF_059421435.1. Classification (NCBI taxonomy): domain Bacteria; kingdom Pseudomonadati; phylum Pseudomonadota; class Betaproteobacteria; order Burkholderiales; family Oxalobacteraceae; genus Janthinobacterium; species Janthinobacterium sp. GW821-FHT03A03. The sequence goes on from NZ_JBWKUZ010000015.1 coordinate 1,217, forward strand.
CTGCTGCTGCTGCAGGCGGCCAACTGCAACGCGCAGATTCCCGCCAAGCTGTATGAATACCTGCGCTGCCGCCGCCCCGTGCTGGCCCTGACCGACCTGGCGGGCGACAGCGCGGCCAAGCTGCGCCACTGCGGCATCGACACCATCGGCCAGCTGGCGTCCAGCAGCGACTGCGCGCGCGCGCTGCTGCGCTTTCTGGAGCTGGCGCGCCAGGGCCGCGCGCCGCTGGCCAGCCAGGCTGCCATCGCCCTGCAATCGCGGCAAGCCCGCAGCAACGCCCTGGCCGACTTGCTGGACCAGGTCAGCCACAGGAGAACAGCATGAAACGCCTGATACTTGCCTGCACCCTTGCCGCCGGCTGCGGCAGCGCCGCGGCGGCGGCCGGCTGCCCGCCCTACGTCAAGCGCACGCCGGGCGGCGACTATACGAGCGCGGAAGACCGCGAGGGCCTGTCCGTGGTCGAGCAATTCCACTTTTCGCGGGCCGTGGAAACGCTCACGCAAGGCATGACGGGCAGCCTGGGCGCGGACATCAGCTACACGCTGGAACACTTCCCGAACCACCACCGGGCCCTGGCGTCGATGGCGAAACTGGGCTTGCGCCTGAAAAGCGCGCAGCCGCCCGGCGCCCGCTACACGGTCAGCTGCTTTTTCGAGCGCGCCATCGCCTTCGCGCCGCAGGACGTGACGGCGCGCATGGTGTTTGGCAACTACCTGCTGGCCACGGGCCAGGACGCGCCGGCGCTGGAACAGCTGGACGCGGCCAGCCGCATGGCGCCGGAGCAGGCCACCATCCAGTACAACCTGGGCCTGATGTACGTGAAAAAGAAGGAATACGAGAAGGCCAGCGCGCACGCGCAAAAAGCCTATGCGCTGGGCTTTCCCCTGCCGGGGCTGAAGAACAAGCTGAAGGCGGCGGGCAAGTGGCGCGAACCGCCGCCTTCGCCCGCGCCCGCTGCCGTTGACGCGGCGGCCGCCGAACCGGCAGCACCGGCCGTGCCGCCGGCCGAAAAACCTAGCGGGGAATGACGGCCGGCCGCCTGGCCACGCTCCAGTGCCCCGTCGGCGAGGCGGCCAGCGCGGCGGCCAGGTCGCGCCGCGACTGCGCCTTGTCGGCGGCCGCGCTGATGAACGCCAGTTCGGCCGGCTGCAGCACCGTCACCGTCAGCAGCATCACTGCGCCATATGGCGTATCGAACGATGGCGCAATGGTGCTTGCGCCCTGGGCCAGCAGCACGCCCACCTGTTCCTCCCCGTCTTCGAGGCCTGCCGGCGCATCGCGCACGTCCAGCACCATCGACACGCTGCCGTGGCGCTGCAGCAGCAAATCGATGGAGCCGTGGTCGGCCACGTTCTGGCTGACCTGGTAGATCACGTCAAACAGCCACGATGCCTGCACTGGCTGGCCGTCGAAGGCGGCCAGCGGCGCCTCGATGCACACTTCCAGCAGGTGGCCGCGCGGCACGAACACGTCGTCGTCATCCTCGAACGGATCGCTCAGGCCGTCGCTGGCGATGATGATGGTATCGGCGCGGCGGATCACGCGCCAGGCCTGGCGCAGCGATGGCCAGCGGGGGCCGCCCATGAAGGCCGGGTTGACCAGCGGCGCCAGCACGTCGGTGTCTACCGCGCCCAGGGTGGCATAAAAGGCGTCGCGCGCGGCGCAGGCCGCGGCCAGCATCTGCGCGCCCGCTTCCTTGCCGACGACGGCGTCGTCCGGCTGCGGTACTTGGGCAATGTCGTTATCAGGCATGAGATTGGTCGTTGAATTAGTCGGCGGGAGGAAAATCGTGATAATTGCGGGGCAGATAGCCCCAGAGGCGCGCCACCCGGTCCCGCACCTCGAAATCGAAGCCGATGCGTTCGAGTTCCGGCACGATCCACACGCCATGGTCGATGATTTTTTTGGGCAGCAGCATGGCCACGTGTTCTTCCGAATACAGGCTGATGTCGAACCATTCCACGCCCATGAACGGGAACGGCGGGTGGTAGTCCCATTCCGTGTCCCAGCGCGACACGTAGCCGGACACGGAGCCGTAGCGGTACGACGGCACCCAGTCGGTCCGCCCGCGCATGAAGGCCAGCAGCTCGTTCCACTTGCAGTCGTTGGCGGCGCCGGCCAGGTTGCGCCGCGCGATATGGCCGCGCAGCTTGCGCTTGTTCTCGTCGCCGCCCGCACCGGCAAGCGGCAGGCTGTGCTGCGTCGCTGCGGCAGTCATGCGGGGTCCGTTTCGGCCACGCGTATGTTGGCCCGCAAGTCCTCGACCAGGCGCTTGCGGCTGCTCAAGGCATATTCGACGGGCGAAAAAGGCATGGCCGCCGCGGCATAGGCATCGATCAGGGCAAGCATTTCCTGCGCCTGCCGCTGCGGCAGCAGCGTCTTGCTGCCGTTGCCGCTTTGCTGCGCGAGCTTTTCCTGCAGCACTTCTTTCCAGGCGATGTGGGCTTCCGACATGGGGTAGGCCACGCACAGGGAAAACGTGCCGTTCAAAAAATATGTCCAGGCGCTGTCGGTACGGGCCAGTAAACCGTCGGCGACCGGCGCACCGCTGTCGTCGAAACTGTCGCGCAGGCGCCAGGTCGTCAGGTTCAGGGTCGCCAGCGCGGCCGCATAGCGCGACGTAAATTGCGCCTTCAGGCGCGCTTGCGCCGTTTCCGCCCCTTCGGCGAGGGCGTGGCGCGCAATGGCGATCCACCCCAGCTGGGACGGCGGAAAATAGCGGCCGGCCCTGGACCCGGGCGCCGCCATGGCGCCAAAGACGAAGGAACACAGATTGCCGCCGCCATCGACCACGTATGCAGGCGCGGGTACCAGGCCAGCCCGGATCAGGGCATCGATTTCGTCCATGTCCAGGGCGGCGGCTGCCGCCAGCTGCGTCTCGTCCAGATAGTACTGCGCGAGATAAGTATCGAGTTCCGTCATGCGCCGGCTTCCATGTCGATGATGCTGTATCGGCAAACAGGCTTACTGCGCCACGGGTTTCACTTTGGAGGCGGCCAGCACGGCGCGCGCGCGGGCCGTGTCGATATCGTCGGCCGTGGCCAGCGCCACGCCCATGCGGCGGCGGGCGAACGATTCGGGCTTGCCGAACAGGCGCAAGTCGGCGCCCGGCACGCTCAGGGCGTTGGCCACGCCTTCGAAGGCGATGCCTGGCGCCTCCAGCTGGCCGTAGATGACGGCCGAGGCGCCGGGCGAGCGCAGCGCCACATTGACGGGCAAGCCCAGGATGGCTTTCGCGTGCAGCTCGAATTCGCTCTGCACCTGGCTGGCCATGGTGACCATGCCCGTGTCGTGCGGACGGGGGCTCACTTCCGAGAACCACACCATGTCGCCCTTGACGAACAGCTCCACGCCGAACAGGCCCAGGCCGCCCAGGTTGTCCGTCACCTTGCGCGCGATGTCGCGCGCGCGCTCAAGGGCCAGCGGCGCCATGCGCGCCGGCTGCCACGATTCGACGTAGTCGCCGTGCACCTGCAAGTGGCCGATCGGCTCGCAGAACTGCGTTTCGATCTGCCCCGAGGCGCCCACGGCACGCACCGTCAGCAAGGTGATTTCGTAATCGAAGTCGATGAAACCTTCGACGATGACCCTCCCCGTATCGACCCGGCCGCCGCTGGCCGCATACGCCCACGCCGTTTCCACGTCTGCGGCGCCATCCAGTTTGGACTGGCCCTTGCCCGACGACGACATCACGGGTTTCACGACGCAGGGAAAGCCGATTTCCTGGCAAGCAACTTGCAGCTCCTGCAGGCTGCTGGCGAAGCGGTACGGCGACGTGGCCACGCCCAGGGTCTCGGCCGCCAGGGTGCGGATGCCTTCGCGGTTCATCGTCAGCACGGCCGCGCGCGCGTTCGGGATGCAGGTAATCTGCCCCGCAGCCTCCAGCGCGGCCAGGGTGTCGGTGGCGATGGCCTCGATTTCCGGCACGATCAGGTCCGGCTTTTCCAGCGCGATCAGGGCGGCCAGGGCCACGCCGTCGCTCATGTCGATCACGTGCGAGCGGTGCGCCACCGGGTGGCCAGGCGCGTTCGGGTAGCGGTCGACGGCGATCACTTCCACGCCCAGGCGCTGCAGCGCGATGATGACTTCCTTGCCCAGCTCGCCCGAGCCGAGCAGCATGACCTTGATGGCGGTGGAAGACAGGGGCGTGCCGAAGGTGCGGGGCGCGATGGTGCCGGTAGTGCTGGTGCGGATAGTCATGGGCAGGGTCAGTCTGGCAATGGAAAGATGGCCGGAACTATAGCAAATGCCGGCCATCTTGGACAGGGCGCGCCGCTGCCGTGCGCCCCGCTCTCCCGCCCCGCGGCCCGGCCTAGCCCGCGTACGCCCGCTTGATCTCGGCGATGTCGATCTTCTTCATGCCCATCATGGCTTTCATCACGCGCTGCGCCTTGACGGGGTCGGGGTCGCCCAGCAGCTTGACCATGATGGTGGGCACGATTTGCCAGGACACGCCGAACTGGTCCTTGAGCCAGCTGCACTGCTGGGCTTCCGGCGGCCCGCCCCGGGACAGCAGGTTCCAGTAATGGTCCACCTCATCCTGGGTTTCGCAATTGACCTGGAACGAGATGGCTTCGGAAAAGCGGAATTGCGGCCCGCCGTTCAGGCCCGTGAACGTCTGGCCGTCCAGCTCGAACGCCACCGTCAGCACGCTGCCCGGCTCCTGGCCGTGGATTTCCTTGCCCTCTTCGCCGTAGCGCAGGATTTGTCCCACCCTGGAATTGGGGAAAACTTCCGTATAAAACCGGGCCGCCGCCTCGGCGTTGCCGTTGAACCATAAACATGGGGTAATCTTTTGGATGCTGTGCATGATGTCTCCCTTGGTCGACGTAGAAACACCTTCCCTGTGCGGGAAGGCCAGTGCTCCATCATAGTCACTATCGCATCGGCGGGGCGCCCGATTTGCCGCCGCTTGCGCCACCCTCTTGCGCCAAATCCCCGCGTCCCAGGATGCCGGCGCTGGCCAGCAGCAGCAGCCGGGCCGAACGCCATTCCGCCAGGCAACGGATGCGCTCCTGCCGCGCCTCGAGCAGCGCCGACTGCGTGTTCAGCATTTCCAGGATATCGGCCGCACCCAGGCCGAACTTGCGCTGCACGCTGGCTTGCGCCTCCTGCGCGGCGGCCAGCCAGTCCTGCGACGCGGCCAGGTTGCCCAGCGCCATCGACGCTTCCGCGTGCGTCCTGACGAGGTCAAGCAAGGTTTGCTGTTGCGTTTCCTGCGCCTCGGCTTCCTTCTGCCCGGCCTGCGCCAGCGCGCCGCGCACCTTGTAGCCGCGGGCAAAACCGTCGAACAGGGGGATGTTCAGCGAGATGCCGACCAGGGTTTCACGCGTGGACGCGGGCGACAAGCCCTGGTTCGGGCGGCCATTCTGGTAGATGTTCGCCGTCAGGTCGACGCTGGGGCGGCCCTCCGAGCGGGCCACGGCCACCCGCTCGCGCGCGGCGGCCAGCTGCGCCCGCGCCGCCAGGATGGCCGGATGCCGTTCCTGCGCCATGGCCAGCCAGGACCGCAAGTCCTCGCGCAGGTCGCCGTCCGCCTCGCCCGCGTCCTCTTCCAGGGTCACGTCCGTGCCGGCCGGCAAGCCCAAGGTGTAAATGAGCACCGCGCGCGCCTTGCGGTAGTCGCCGGCGGCGCGGCTGGCGCCCAGCGCCGCCTTGGCCAGGGCGCTTTGCGCCTGCAGGGTGTCGCTGTGCGCGCCGAGTCCGCGCCCGGCGCGGCGCTGCGTGGCCGCCACCGTTTCCTGCGCCAGCGCCTGGTGCTGTTCGCGCATGCGCAGGCTGGCCAGCGCCGTGTGCGCCTCGAAATACGCGCTGACCGTCGCCGCCAGGGTCGCTTGCAGCACGGCGTCGCGGTGTGCCAGCGCCGCGTCAAGCAGCGCCGTGGCCGAGCGCCGCCCCGCGTCGCGGCCGCCGAAATCGAACAGGCGCCAGGACAGGCTCAGCGAGCCAGTATTGCTGCCCAGGCTGCTGGAAGCCGTGGCGGCGCCGGGATAGGCGGTGCGGTCATGCACGCGGCTCAGGCCGGCATTCAAGGTCGGCAGGTAGGCGGCGCGGGCCTCGCCCAGGCCGGCCGCCTGCAGCTTGATGCCGGCCCAGGCGCCATGCACCTGCGCGTTATGGCACAGGGCCAGGTCGACGGCCGCCGGCAGGCTCAAGGGCACGGCCCCATCATGGGCGGGCGGGCACGGCGCGGCGCGGCTGTCGCCCGGCAGCAACCGCCCGGCGTCGGGCAAGCCGGCCTGCGTGGCCAGCGGGTCGTCCAGGCGCGGGAACACATCGCCGGCCTGCGCGGGCAGCGCGGCCAGCAGGCCGGCGGCCAAGGCCATGGCGCGGAGGCTAGCGTTCATGCAGGGCCTCCTTCTGGTGCTGCACCAGCGGCGAGAGCACGTATTCGATCACCCTGCGCGTTCCCGTGCGGATTTCCGCCCGCACGGCCATGCCGGCCGACAGCGGCACCAGTCTGCCGTCGATGACGATGGCCGGCTGCTGCACCGTGATTTTCACGGCATACACGAGTCCCTTCTTCTCGTCCTCGATGGCGTCGCGCGAGACGCTGCTGACGACGGCGGGCACGGTGCCGTATTTCGTGTAATCAAACGCGTCGATCTTGACGGCCACGGCCTGCCCCGCCTGCACGAAGCCGACGTCGCGGTTTTCCAGCATGGCGTCGATTTCCAGCCGGCCCTGGCGCGGCACGATCTGCATCAGCGCCTGCGCGGCCGGCACCACGCCGCCCACCGTGTGCAGTTTCAACTGCTGCACCGTGCCGTCGACGGGCGCCGTCAGGCGCAGCAGGCTGCCGCGGGCCAGCGCGCGGCGCGCATCCTGGCCGCTGGCCGCCGCCACTCTGGCCCCTTCCGCCAGCGCGTCATACGCGTCTTTCCTCGTCTGCGCCACCAGGGCCGCCCGTTCGCTGCGGGCCGACGCCAGCTGGCCGGCCAGGTCGATGCGCGCCTGCTCCTTTTCCAGCCACGCGTGTTCGGCCACGTCGCGCGTGTCCGCCAGCGCCCGGTAGTCGCCGGCGCGCTGCGCGGCCAGCGGCAGCGCCTGCGCATAGCGGGCGATTTCGCCGTCGAGATGCGCCAGCCGGGCGCGAAAGCTCGCGTACTGGCCGTCCACATGCGCCTGCGCGGCTGCGCGCTCGGCCACGGAAGCGTGCTCCGGCGCGGCCAGCTGCGGCGCCGCGAGCGTATCGACGGCGGCAATCAGCGCGCGCGCGCGGGCCGCCTGCAGCGCGGCCGCCACGGCGTCGCCGGCCGCCTTGTCGCGCTCGGCGTCCGGCCCCCGGCTGTCGAGCTCCACCAGCAGCTGGCCCGCCTGCACGGCCTGCCCCTCGCGCACGTGCACGGCGCGCACGGCGGCCACGTCGACGGAGGCGATGGTCTTGGTGTTGCCGGACGGAATGATCTTGCCGGCCGCATTGACGATGATGTCGACCTTGCCGAACACGGCCCACAGCACGACGCAGGCGACGAGCAGCATCAGCACACGCGCAGTGAGGCGCAGCGACGGCGACACGGGCCGCTCCTGCAGCGCCAGCGCGGCAGGCAGGAAGGCCGCCTCGTCTTCGCTGAGCACGGGGCCGCCCAGGCTGGCGCGGTTGCGCCAGCTGTGCCGCAGTACCTGGCCATAGCGTTGCAACAATTCGCCATACGCGGCGAGACGGTGGCCGGCGCTCATGTTGCGTCCCCTGTTGCGCTCCCGGCGCCGCCCTGCTGCAGGCTGTACAGGTGGGCGTAGATGCCGCCCGGCCGCTTCAGCAGCGCGTTGTGGCTGCCCAGTTCCGCCACTTGCCCCCGCTCCATGACGACGATGCGGTTCGCTTCGCGCACGGCCGACAGGCGGTGGGCGATAATCAGCACCGTGCGCCCCGCGCAGATGCCGCGCATATTGTCCTGGATAATCTTTTCCGATTCGTAATCGAGCGCGCTCGTCGCCTCGTCGAAGATCAGGATGCGCGGATTGCCGATCAGGGCGCGGGCGATGGCGATGCGCTGGCGCTGGCCGCCCGACAGGCCCGTGCCGTGTTCGCCCACCATGGTGTCGTATCCTTCTGGCAACTCGCAGATAAAATCATGGGCGCCCGCCAGTTTCGCCACGGCAATGACCGCATCGATGGGCAGCGCCGGGTCGCTCAGGGCGATATTGTCGCGCACGGAGCGGTTGAACAGGATGTTTTCCTGCAGCACTACGCCGATCTGGCGCCGCAGCGAAGCCGTGTCGATGACGGCGATGTCCTGCCCGTCGATCAGCACCCTGCCCCGCTCGGGAATGTAGAGGCGCTGCGCCAGCCGCGTCAGCGTGCTCTTGCCGGAGCCGGAACGCCCGACGATGCCGATCACCTCGCCGGGCGCGATGGCAATCGACACATCGCGCAAGACTTCGGCCGCGTCCGGGCGGTAGCGGAAACCCACCTGCTGGAAGTCGATGGCGCCGGCGATGCGCGGCAGGCGCGCCTTCTGGCTGCCCGCCTCGGCCCGCGCGTTGAGGATGTCGCCCAGGCGGCTCATGGAGATGCCCACCTGCTGGAAATCGTTCCACAGCTGCGCCAGGCGCAGGATGGGCGTGGCCACCTGCCCCGCCAGCATATTGAAGGCCACCAGTTCGCCCACCGTCATTTTCCCGTCGATGACGAGGGTGGCGCCCCACCACATGATGGCCGCCGTCACCAGTTTGCTTACCAATGTCACGCCGCCGCTGGCCAGCATGCCGATGTTGTTCGCCGACAAACCCGCCGACACATAGCCGGCCAGCTGCTTTTCCCACTGCTGCTGCCAGCGCGGCTCGACGGCCATGGACTTGAGCGTGTCGACCCCGCTGATAGTTTCAACCAAGAAAGACTGATTTTCCGCGCTGCGGTTGAATTTGTCGTTCAAGCGCCCCCGCAGCACGGGCGTGAGCAGCATCGACAGGGCCGCGTAGACGGGAATCGACGCGAGCACGACGACGCTGAGGGCGGCGCTGTACCACAGCATGGCGGCGATGAAGATGAAGGAAAACAGCACATCGAGCACCAGGGTCATGGCATTGCCGGTGAGAAAGGAGCGGATATTTTCCAGTTCATGGATGCGCGCCACGGAATCGCCCACGCGGCGCGCCTGGAAGTACGCCACCGGCAGGGCCAGCAGGTGGCGGAACAGGCGCGCGCCCAGCTCCACGTCGATCTTGCTGCTGGTGCGCGCAAAAACATAGGTGCGTATCATGCCCAGCACGGCTTCGAAGACGATGGCGCAGATCAGGCCGATGGCCACCACGTTCAAGGTCTGCATGGCGTGGTTGACCAGCACCTTGTCCATCACCACCTGGAAAAACAGGGGCGTGGCCAGGCCGATCAGCTGCAGCACGAAGGAAATGAGCAGCACCTCGCCCAGCAGCCTGCGGTATTTGACGATGGCGGGGATGAACCAGCTGAAGTCGAAGCGGGCCGTCTCGCCCGCGTAGCTGGCCTTGCTGGTGAAAAAGAGCAGTTCTCCCGTCCAGGCGGCGAGGAAATCGTCGCGGCCGAGGATTTGCGGCGGCTGTCCCGGATGCTGGACCAGCACCTTGCCCACGTTGCCGTCGCTGCTGTCGACCTTGCCCAGGATAAAGAAGCGCCCATCGTGGCCGATGGCGATGGCGGGCAGCGGCGCTTGCGCCAGCCGTTGCGGCGCCTGGCGCACCAGCCTGGCCGTCAAGCCCAGGTCTTTGGCTGCCAGCAGTATGGTCTGCCGCGTGAACACGGCCTGGCCGAACGCGTGCCTGAGCCGGGCGCCGTCGGCGGCGACGCCGTGCAGGCTGGCCATCAGCAGCAGCGACAGCAGGCCCGTGTCGGGCGATGTGGGTTCAAGGGGCGGCGGATCGTTGCGGTATGAGAAAGCTGTCATCGGGCGATATCAAGAAGTCAATGGCGCAGCCAGGCCGGGACATGCAGGGCCGGCCCGGCCGCGCGGGGGTGGAACTACGTGCTCAAGCGATTAATGCGCCGCCGCCAGCTGGATCTGCGTCGACGGGCTGCCGTGGCCGGACCACGGCGCCGATGCGGCTGCCGGCACGGCGAAACCGGCCATGGCCTGCACCAGCTGGCCCGGATCGGCTTGCCAAGCGCCGGAACCGTCCTGCATGGCCACGCCGAATTGCTGCGCAGCACGCCAGTTCTGCGCCAGCGCGGGCGCCAGGACGGCGGCCGTGCCGGCAGGCAAGGTCAGCTGGCCGGCCGGCGGCGGCGTCAGGCCCGCCATCGCCTGCACCAGGTTTTGCACGTTGCTACCCAACAAGACGCGGCCATCGGCCATGCGGAATTCCTCGATGCGCCGCGGCGCGCTTTCGTACCAGCCCGTGACCATGACCTTGTCACCGGTGCCGATGGTGCTCACTTCCAGGGCCGTGCCCACCTGGCGGAACCACAGCTGCTCGGCGCTGACGCCGGCCAGGAAGGACACCACGTCGCGGCTGCCCGCCTCGTCGGCCTCGGTAATGACGTCGACGCCGTCGCCGCGGGCAAAGATATAAGTATCGTTGCCCAGCGCGCCAGCCAGCGCGTCGTCGCCCTTGCCCCCTTGCAAGGTATCGTTGCCGAGGCCGCCAACGAGGGTATTCTTGGTCTCATTGCCGGTCAGCACGTCATCGAAGGTGCTGCCGATGACAATGCTGAAATTGGCCAGCACGTCGACGCCGGGACGCCCAATCACGGGGCCACCGACGGGCGCAAAGGCGGCCGTCACGCCCGCGCTGGCGCCGGTGTAATTGAGCATATTGCCGGCACCACCGCCGTCAAGCACGTTGCCGCCGGGCGTATCGACATAAAAGATGTTGCTGGTATAAGCGCTGCCCGTCACGGTCAGGCCGGCACCGTTCAGGCGGACGATTTCTACGTTGTCGGGCACCGTATAGTTGACCTTGGTGTACACCGTATCGTTGCCGCCGTTGCCCTCCTCGACGATGAAGTCGCCCGCGTGGTTGACAGAATAGGTGTCGTCGCCGCCCAGGCCCTGCATCAGGTCGGCGCCGGCCGTACCGTTGATGACGTCGGCGTTTGCCGTGCCGGTGAAGGTTGCTCCCGTCGGTTGCGTGGGGCCGTTGAAGTGCCAGGCCTGGGCCAGCACGGGCGCCAGGGCGCTGGCCGTGGCGGCAGGCAGGGTCAGCTGGCCCAGCGGCGGCGGCGCCAGGTTCGCCATCGCCTGCACCAGCAGCTGCACCTCGGCGCCGCGCAGCACGTGGCCGCTGGCCGTGCGGAATTGCTCGATGTTCGGCGTGGCCGCCGACCAGGCCCGGATGGTGATCTTGTCCGTCGTGCCGATGGTGCTCACCTCCAGGTCCGCGCCCGCCTGGCGGAACCACAGCTGGTCGATATTGACGCCGGCCAGGAAGGTGATGGCATCGTAATTGGCATCCGCCGAGGACTCGGCGATGATGTCGGCGCCATCGCCGCGGGCGAAGACATAGGTGTCGTCGCCCAGGCCGCCGACGAGAAGATCGTCGCCCTTGCCGCCTTGCAGGGTGTCGTTGCCCAGGCCGCCGGACAGGGTGTTGGCCAGTTCGTTGCCGGACAGCACGTCGTAATAGGCGCTGCCTGTCACGCTGGAAATATTGACCAGCACATCGCTGCCCGGGCGGGCCGTGGCAGCATCGTTGATGGAAATCATGGTGGCCGTCACGCCAGCCCTGGAGGCGGCATAGGTGGCCGAGGTGTTTGTCCCGATGCCGCGCAGCACATTGTCGCCGGCAGCATCGACGTGGAAGACGTTAGCGTTGCCGTTGCCCGTCACCGCCAAGCCGGCGGCGCTGACATGCACCTCTTCAACATTGGCGTCCAGCGTGTAATCGACCGTGGTGTAGACGGTGTCGCGTCCGCCGCCAGCCGGCTCGATCACCATATCGTAGCCATGGTTGACGTAATAGATATCGTCGCCTCCCAGACCCGCCATCACGTCGGCGCCGGCCGTGCCCTTGATGATGTCCGGGTTCGCCGTGCCGGCAAAAACGCCGTTGGTCGGCTGCTTCGGGCCTTCCGTGCGCCAGTTCTGCGCCAGCACGGGAGCGAGGACGGTGGCTTCGTAGATAGGCAAAGTCAGCTGGCCAGCCGGCGGCGGCTGCAGCGTGGCCATCGCCTGCACCAGTTTATCCACATCGCTGCCCAGCAGCACGCGGCCGTCGGCCGTGCGGAATTCATGGATGCGCGGCGCCGTGCCAACAAACCAGGCATTGATGGTGATCTTGTCGCCGGTACCGATGGTACTCACTTCCAGGGCCGAGCCCACCCGGCGGAACCACAGCTGGTCGGCGCTGACGCCGGCCAGGAAGGACACGACGTTGCGGCTGCCCGCCTCCTCCGTTTCCACGAGGGTATCGGCGCCGTCGCCCCGGGCAAAAATATAGGTATCGTCACCCTGCAAGCCGATCAGCAGGTCGTCCCCCTTGCCGCCGCGCAAGGTATCGTTGCCGAAACCGCCGGAGAGGGCATTCTTGAGCTCGTTACCGGTCAGGACATCGTCGAATTTGCTGCCGGCGATGCTCATCAGGTTAACCAGCACATCGCTGCCCGCTGGCGCCGTCTGAAGGTCATTCGGGCCCAGCAGCGTCGCCGTCACGCCCACGCTGGAATCGAAATAAACGACCGAGTTGCCCGCACTGCCGCCATCTATCCTGTTGCCACCGGCCCTGTCGACGTGAAACACATTATTGGTGTTGGCGCTGCCCGTCACGGTCAGCCCGGCGGCGGTCAGGTACACGTTCTCGACATGCTCGGCCACCGTGTAATTGACGCTGGTATACACCTTGTCGCTGCCGCCATTGGCCAGCTCGACGATCACGTCGCCGCTGTGGTTGACGTAATACGTGTCGTCGCCGGCCAGGCCTTCGAGCACGTCGGCGCCCGTGGTGCCGCTAAGCACATCGGCGCCGGCCGTGCCGATGAAGCGCTGCGGGGCCGCAAGGCTGTTCAGGCAGGCGTCGATGGCGGACACGCCGGCCGCTTCGGCCGACGGCGCGAAGGCGGCGGATTCAAATTTTTCAGTCATGTTGCAGTTTCCTGTCGTTAAACTTAAAAATCACGAGTGGACATGTCGGCGCAAGCCGGCATGGAGGGCAAAGTCGTGCCGCATCGAAAAGCAGGTTCAGCGTGCACCCTGCAGTGACAGCCCGGGCGGGGAAGCACTGCCATTTGTCACGCAAATGTCATGAAAGCGGGATGTGGGGAGGGAACGGCCGCGTGGGGCCGGGGGATGGCGCGGCGCCGTGTAGCCGCCGGCCAGAGCGATGCTAGCCGGCGCGCGCCAGGGCTTGCAGGGCGCGCAAGCGGTCCATGTCGGCCGCGAACGCCGCCAGCGACGCGTCGAGGGTCAGGCCCGGGCGGCTGGCGAGGAAGGCGCGCCAGGCCGGGGCGTGACGGGCCGCCTCGTCCCTGCCGTTCCTGCCGTCAAGCCAGGCGATGGCGGCCATGGCTTGCGCCTGCTCAAAGTGCAGCTTGGGCTGGCGCAAATAGTAGGCCAGATAGCGGTGCAGATAATCGCGGCTGTCCGGCGTGTCGAAGGCGGCCAGCGCCAGGCAGTATGCGCTGCCCGCATAGCACACTTCGCTGGCCAGCAGCAGGCCGCCCAGCTGCGCCGTAAAGTGGGGGCGCTGCATCCATGCGGCCAGGCTGGCGCCCGCCTTGCGGCTGCGCCAGTCGAATTGTCCCAGCAGGCGCGCGATGACGGCGTCGTCCGCCTGTGCCAGCCGCGCCACGCATGCGGCCGCCTGGGGCAGGTGCAAGCCCATGTACAGGGGCCGGACCCAGGCGTCGCGCAAGTCCGGCGTCAGCGGCTCCTGCGGCGGCTGCGGCGGCACGGGAAACGGATGGTCGTGGCTGACGGTGGCGCCCGCCACGTGGCGCTGCAACGCTGTCAGGGAAGAATCTGCCGTCATGGCGGTGCTCCATAAGTCTGGTCTTGCAGCTGTTGCAGCAGGAAATCAATGAAGGCGCGCAGGCGCGGCGGCAGGTGGCGGCTGGCCGGCCACAGCAGCCAGAACGCCGTGTGCGCCTGCGTGTGCTCGTCCAGCAGCGACACCAGCTGCCCCGCCGCCAGTTCGCGCTGCACGGCAAACGCGGGCAGGTAGGCGATGCCCTGCCCCTGCACGGCCAGGAAGACGCGCATTTCCACGCTGTTGCACACCATGCCGGGCGGCGGCTGGGCAGCCTCGTCCACCAGCGGCCACGGCTCCAGGCGGCCCGTGGCGGGAAAACGGTAGTGCAGGCGCTGGTGCCGCAGCAGTTCGGCGCCGTCGGCGGGCCGGCCATGGCGCGCCACGTAGGCGGGCGACGCCACCAGCAGGCGGCGGAACGTGCACAGTTTGCGCCGCATCAAGCCCGAGTCGGCCAGTTCGCCCGTGCGCACGGCCGCGTCATAGCCGTCGCTGACGAGATTGACCATGGCGTCGGAAAAATCGAGGTCGAGCCCGATGGCGGGATACGCCAGCATGAAGGCGGCGATGGCCGGCTCGAACAAGCCGCTGTAGCGCGGCAGGCTGATGCGCAGGCGTCCGCTGGGGCCGCTGCTCGACTCGCTCAATTCCCGCTCGGCCGCTTCCACCTCGGCCAGGATGCGCTTGCAGCGCTGCAAGAATTTTTCGCCCTCGTCCGTCAGCGCCAGGTGCCGCGTGCTGCGCTGGAACAAACGCGCGCCGAGGCGCGCCTCCATGCGCGCCACGCTCTTGCCCACGGCCGACGATGACAGGCCCAGCAGCCGCCCCGTGGCCGAAAAACTGCCGCTGTCGGCCACCTGCACGAACATGGCGATGCCGCCCAGGCTATCCATATGAACCCCATTGAAGACGTTTTTGTCCGATATGTTCGTCAGTTTAGCCCATTTTTCTTCAATGCCGGCCGCGCCATACTCGCCGCTCCTTCTTTCTGCTCCCCTACCCATGCCCTCCTCTTCACATTTCATGCTGACACTGCAAGTGCTGGCCGCCTGCCTGACGGGCTTGCTCATTCCCCTGTGCTTCACGGGTCCGGCCGTCGTGCTGCCCGCCCTGGCCGCCGAACTGCGCGGCAGCGCCACGGCCCTGAACTGGGTCATCAATGCGTATATCCTCAGCTATGGCAGCGCCATGATGGTGGCCGGCAGCCTGACGGACGTGCTGGGACGGCGCCGCGTCTGGCTGGCCGGGCTGGCGCTGTTTTGCGCGGCCACCCTGGCCATCGCCGTCGCGCCGTCCGTGGCGTGGATCGCCGCGCTGCGCCTGCTGCAAGGCCTGGGCGGCGCGGCCGCGTTTGCCGCCGCCATGTCCTCGCTGGCGCCCCTGTTCCGCGGCGCCGCCCGCAACCGCGTGATGAGCGTGCTGGGCACGACCTTCGGCCTGGGCCTGGCCTTCGGCCCGCTGGCGGCCGGCGCCATGCTGGAGCTGGCGCGCTGGCCGGCCGTCTTTTACGCCACGGCCGCGCTGGGCGGCGGCGGCATGCTGCTGGTATGGACCAGCGTGCCGGCCGATGCGCCGTGCGGCAAGGGCCGGCCGGACTGGCCTGGCGCCATCAGCTTCAGCGTCGCGCTGGCCCTGCTGACCCTGGCCATGCTGCTGGCGCCCGAACACGGCTGGCGCAGCGGGGGCGTGCTGCTGTCCATCACCGCGTCCGTGCTGCTGTTTTTCATTTTTATCAGGATCGAACGCAGGACGGCGCAGCCCATGCTGGACTTGACCCTGTTCCGCCAGCGCCGCTTTGTCGCCGTGCAAGTGCTGGCCGCCTCGCCCGCCTTCCTGTTCATCGTGCTCATCGTCATGCTGCCGGGGCGCTTCATCGGCATCGACCATATGTCCGCGCTGGCGGCGGGCCGGCTGATGACGGCGCTGGCCGCGCCGCTGCTGCTCGTGCCCATGCTGGCGGCGCTGCTGTTGCGCTGGTTCGAGCCCGCCACCCTGTGCGCGGCGGGCTTGCTGCTGGCCGCGGCGGGCCTGGCCTGGCTGGCGCAGGTGCCGGGCCATGGCGGCACCGCGGCGCTGGCCGGCCCCCTGCTGCTGGTCGGCGCCGGCATCGGCTTGCCGTGGGGCTTGATGGATGGCATGGCCTTGAGCGTGGTGGACACGGACCGGGCCGGCATGGCGACGGGCATCTTCAATACCGTGCGCATCAGCGCCGACGGCGTGGCGCTGGCCTTGGCGGGCGCCACGCTGGCCGGCTTGATCGGGGCGGCGCTGGCGCGGCAACTGCCCAGCGACTTGCCCCTGCTGGCCGCCGCCAGCCGCGCCGCGCTCGGTGATATGCAACAGGCAACACAGCTGCTGGGCGGCCAGGAAGCGCTGCTGCGCGCCAGCTACGACGCCGCCTTCCGCCAGTTGCTGCACGGCCTGGCGGGGCTGGCCGTGGCGCTGGCCGCGCTGGTGCCGTACCTGCTCAGGAAGAAAGAAAGGCGCCTAACAAAAGCGTAGCGAGCGGAAGGTAGAGGTGGTCGATAAGCGCAACCGTACTCGAGTACGGGGGCGCCGGGCTGGCGAGCGTCGCAGGCCGCCTGTACCGACGCGCAGCAGGTTTTGGAGGGTGTCTAGGTGTCGAGGCCGTAGAACACGGCAACCAGGACGGCGATATTGTTGCAGGCGCGGGAAAAGGTCGTTGTCGCATAGGCAGCAGCCACGCCCGGCTCGCGGTAGCGCAGGTAGACAAAGCTGAACATGGCGCCCGACCCCAGCGCGACGATGGCGTGCAGCAAGCCGCCGCTGATGAAGTGCACGATGCCCCACAGGACGGCGCCGATAAAGACGCTCAGCTGGCGCCTGGCGCCCAGGCGCTTGAGGATTTCCAGCGGCAGCAGCTGGCCGAGGAAGGTTTCCAGGATGGGGGAGTAGATGACGACCCAGAACACCAGCAGGGGCAGCGACATTTCGCGCTTGAACTTGGCCAGGCCCGTGTGCGCGCCCCAGTATTCGGGCGGCAGCAGCCATTTGGTGACGATGAGGATGGCAAAGCACAGCATGCAGGTGAGCAAGCCCCAGCCGAGGCCGGCCAAGGCCTGGTGCAGCACGGGCGGCGCCGGCTTGTCGGCGTCTTCCGGGTTGGAAACATCGTTGCTGCTATGCACTTGCATGAGATGTCCTGGCGGTGATCCAGCTCCCATTGTAGCGCGGAATACGACTATTGGCGCATGGCTGTTGGCGCGCGGCGCGGCGCGTGGCACGCCGCGCCATTCCATGGCGCCGCGTCAGGCTGCCAGGCGCAAGGGGCCGCTGGCCGGCTTGCCCAGCTTGAAAATGCCCACTTCCTGCTCCAGCTGGGCGGCCTGCTGCTGCAATTCCTGCGCGGCGGCCGCCGCCTGCTCGACCAGGGCCGCATTTTGCTGGGTCACGCGGTCCATGTCGACGATGGCGCGGTTGACTTGCTCGATGCCGGCGCCCTGCTCCTGCGTGGCGTGGCTGATCTCGGCCATGATGCCCGTCACCCGGCCGATGCCGGCCACCACCTCGTGCATGGTGGCGCCCGCCTGTTCGACGAGCACCGTGCCCGTGCCCACCTTGCTGACGGAATCGTCGATCAGGGCCTTGATTTCGCGCGCGGCGGCGCTCGAGCGCTGCGCCAGGTTGCGCACTTCCGTCGCCACCACGGCAAAGCCGCGCCCCTGCTCGCCCGCGCGGGCCGCTTCCACGGCCGCGTTCAGGGCCAGGATATTCGTCTGGAAGGCGATGCTGTCGATCACGCCGATGATGTCGACGATCTTGTTCGACGAGGCATTGATCAGGCTCATGGTATGCACCACTTCGGCCACGGCCTTGCCGCCCTGCTCCGACACGGTCGACGCTTCGCGCGCCAGGCGGTTGGCCCGCTGCGCGTTATCGGCATTCTGGCGCACGGTGGAAATGAGCTCTTCCATCGACGAGGCCACTTCTTCCAGCGAGCCGGCTTGCTGCTCCGTGCGCTGCGACAGGTCGCGGTTGCCGGAAGCGATCTCGGTCGAGGCCGTGGCAATGCTTTCCGTGCCGTGGCGCACCTTGCCGACGATGGCGGCCAGGTTGTCGCGCATGGTCTTGATGGCAAACAGCAGGCTGCTGTCGTCGCCCTGGCGCGTGTGCACGTCGATGGCCAGCTCGCCCTGGGCGATGCGCCCCGCGATGGAGGCCGCATACGCCGGTTCGCCGCCCAGCTGGCGCAGCAGTCCGCGCGTGATGACGACGGCGACGGCGATGCAGACGAGTACGCTCAGCGCGGCCAGCGCGCCTATCCAGCGCAGCGACTGGCCGTAGATGGCTTGCGCGCCGGCACTGGCCTGGTCCGATTCCTGCTGCACGGTTTTCAGCACGGCATCGATGTCGGCGACGATCTGGCGCCGCAGGGGGCTGCATTCCTCGACGAGGAAGGTGCCGTACTGCTCCATCTGCCCGCTCGCGCGGAACTGGCGCGGACGCTGCAGCTCCTGCGCCATGGTTTTCAGGCCCGTGCTGACTTTCTCGAACTGGGCATCGCCGGCGAACTTCGGCGCCAGCCTGGCCAGCGCTTCCAGGTACAGCGCCTTCTGGCTGTCGAGGATGGCCAGCTCTTTCTCGGCGGCGGCCTGGTCATGAAAAATATAGGCGTTGCGGGCGGCCAGGCCCGTCTGGTCGAGCGCTTCGCGCGCCACGTACAGCGGTTCGAGTTTTTCCTGCTGTACCCTGTCCTGCGCGCCCATGGCGTCGGCGATGGCGCCCATGCGCAGCAGCGCGAACGCGGCCAGCACCAGCATGAGGATGACCAGCGCGGCAAAGCCTGCGCTCAGACGCGCGCCTATCGTCAAACGATTGAATGACATCATTGTTGTTATTGCCCTGTATAAAGTTGATTGTTGCCGGTTCCGCCAGACAAGTCCCGCCAGGGCTTGCCGGACACCGGCGATCTGCTCACCGTCGTGTTGCCTTTCCTGCAAGGCGCAGGATGGGTCTCTAACTGGCGTTTTTTGGGCAGTCAGCTTCTATTCCGGGCAATGTGGACGCGCGCGGACCACACCCGCACGGCACAAGAGCACACTGAATTATAAGCGAACAGCGTTATGGATGATTCCACGCGCCCACTTTTAATGCCTTGATGCAAATCAAGAAGCGCCGTGTCCAGCCGCGCCTGGGGCGTCGATGACGGCCATGGTGATGCGCGAGATGCAGCACAGCTTGCCGCCGTCGTCGACGATGCGGATTTCCCATACCTGGCTGCTGCGGCCCCGGTGGATGGGCGTGGCGCGCCCCGTCACCTGGCCGCCGCGCACGCCGCGCACGTGGTTGGCGTTGATTTCCTGGCCCACGCTCACGTGCCGGCGGCTGTCCAGGCAGGCATTCGCGGCCATGCTGCCCAGGGTTTCGGCCAGCAGCACGGAAGCGCCGCCATGCAGCAGCTTAAAAGGCTGCATGGTGCGGTGGTCGACGGGCATGGTCGCCTCGATCCAGTCGGGGCCGAAGGCCGTGAAGGCAATGCCCAGGTGGCGCATGGCCGTGCCCTCGCTGGCGGCGTTGAGGGCGGCCAGGTCGAGCGGTGCGTGCCAGATTTCCATGATGACCCTTGCTAGGTGTTGAAATAAAGCCATTGTAGGCCAGCCGCGCCGCGCGCGCCGCTTCATCTTTCCTTCACCCTGGCACGGGGTGGCGCTGGCATTAACTGGTTATAATTGCCCCATTCTTTCAAAACGAGGTTGTGTATGAAGTGGGCCTTGCTGGGCATTTTTGTGTTTTCTGTTTTACATATTCATTTTCGGGGCAAGGTGCGCCTGCCGTTTCGCCGCCAGATCTTCGATCACTCCTCGTTCATGGCGCCGCTGAATCTGTTCATGCACACCTTTTCCAGGGTGCCGGCCACGCCTTATCTGTCCGTCGAGCAATTCCCGGAACTGGCGCCGCTGCAGCAGAACTGGCAAATCATCCGCGATGAAGCGCTGCGCATGCAGGAAATGAAAAAGATCAAGGCGGCGGAAAAGAACAATGACGTGGGCTTCAATTCCTTCTTCAAGTATGGCTGGAAGCGTTTCTACCTGAAATGGTATGACGCCAACCACCCGTCGGCGCAACAGATGTGCCCGCAGACCTATGCGCTGCTGCAGTCGATACCCTCGATCAAGGCCGCCATGTTCGCGGAACTGCCGCAAGGCGGCAAGCTCAACCCGCACCGCGACCCGTTCGCCGGTTCCCTGCGCTACCACCTGGGCCTGCAGACGCCGAACGACGACCGCTGCTTCATCGACGTCGATGGCGAGCGCCACAGCTGGCGCGACGGCCAGGCCGTGATGTTCGATGAAACGTATATCCACTGGGCCCGCAACGACGCCGACAGCGACCGCATCATCCTGTTCTGCGACATCGAGCGGCCGATGCGCTACCGTTGGGCGCAGGCGCTGAACCGCTGGCTGGGCCGCACCCTGATGACGGCCGCCGCCTCGCCCAACGAGCTGGGCGACCAGGTGGGCGGCGTGAGCAAGCTGTTCCAGATTTCCTGGACCATGGGCCAGTACCGCCGCCGCTTCAAGGCGTGGAACAAGACGGCCTACCAGGTCACGCGCGTGGCCCTCGTCGCGGCCGTGATCGCGCTGATCTACTTTATCTAGACACCGGCATTGCCGGTTTGACAAAAACCGCCTTCGGGCGGTTTTTTTATCATGCGATGCCATTGAGCAGGAGAAGGTGAAAATGACCGAACGCGACCGCCAGTACGATATCCAGATCGGCGACGACGCCTGGATCGAATACATCGATCTTGACGCACGCTATGACCAGGCCGTCGACATCGATGCCTTGCTGGGGGAACTGTGGCCGCTGATCTGCCGCCTGGAAACCCATTGCGTGGCCGGCTGTTGCGGCATCGACGCCTTCGACTTCACGCGTGAAGCCATCGCCGCGGCGCTGCTTGAGCTTGACCGCGCGCAACTGCATGCCGCCTGCGCGCAGGCCCGCAGCGCCTTGGCAGCGGCCGCCGGCGACGTTTTCGTGAGCAACACGATGAATCACATGGCCGATAAGCGCGTGTTTCTGCAATTGCTCGCGCATATAGACCGCTGCCTTGGCGGGCCGCAAGCAGGAGCGGCGCCAAATCGGCGATAATACCGGCTTCCACCACTCTCCTCTTTATTTATGCGCGACATCATTGCCGGATTTCTACGTTTCCAGAAGGAAGTCTTTCCTGAACGCCGAGAACTGTTCAAGACGCTGGCCACGGGCCAGACGCCGAAGGCCTTGTTCATCTCGTGTTCCGACAGCCGCATGGTGCCGGAACTGGTGACGCAACGGGAACCTGGCGAACTGTTCGTGATCCGCAACGCGGGCAACATCGTGCCCTCGTTCGGCCCGGAACCGGGCGGCGTGAGCGCCTCCGTCGAATTTGCCGTGGCGGCCCTGCAGGTGACGGACATCGTCATTTGCGGCCATTCCGACTGCGGCGCCATGAAAGCCATCGCCACCTGCACCTGCCTCGAGCACATGCCTGCCGTCAAGAGCTGGCTGCGCCACGCGGATGCGGCGCGCATGATCAACGAATCCGTCGAGCACGCCACGGAACAGGAGCGCATCGACGGCATGGTGCGGGCCAATGTCGTGGCCCAGCTCAACAACATCCGCACCCACCCTTCCGTGGCCCTGGCCATCACGCAAAAGCGGCTGACCCTGCATGGCTGGGTGTACGACATCGAAAACGGCTCGCTCGACGCGCTGGACGAATCGACCGGCCAATTTGTTCCGCTGGCGGAGCATCCGGCCTCGAAGCTGTAGCCGCGGCAAGTCCCTGGTCAGGCGCAAAATGCGCTTGACCTTCTCCAGGCGGGAAGGTTCAAGGTAGCGATATTCAAGGAGATTATCGTATGCCAACCATCACTGTATTACCCCATCCCGAGCTGGCCCCCGACGGCGCCGTCATCGACGCGCCGGAAAGCATGAGCATTTGCGACGCCTTGCTGCTCAACAAGATCGACATCGAACACGCGTGCGGCCAGGTGGGCGCCTGTTCCACCTGCCACGTCGTCGTGGTGCGCGGTTTCGACTCGCTCAACGCACTGGGCGACAATGAAGAAGACATGCTCGACCAGGCCTGGGGCTTGCAGCCCCACTCGCGCCTGTCGTGCCAGGCCCGCATCAGCCAGGAAGACCTGACGGTGGAACTGCCCCGCTACACGCTCAACCACGCCAAGGAATAGTCCCCGGCGCGGTGCGCGACTGCACTACGGGTTTAGCACCTGATTTACCACATGATGACGCGCTGCTCGGGCGGCAGATACATGGGGTCGCCCGGCTTGATGTCGAAGGCCTCATAGAAGCCGGGCTGGTTTTTGACCGTGCCCTTGGCGCGGAATTCGCCCGGCGAATGGGGGTCGCTCTTGATCTGCGCGATGGCCGCTTCCGGACGCAGTTTGGCGCGCCATTTCTGCGCAAAGCCGATGTACAGGCGCTGTTCGCCCGTCAAGCCATCGATGACGGGCGACGGCTTGCCGCCCAGCGAACGCTGATACGCCTTGTAGGTGATCGACAGGCCGGAATTGTCGCCGATGTTTTCGCCCAGGGTCAGTTCGCCATTGATGTGGTAGCCCGGCACGGGGCTGTAGGCGCCGTATTGCTTGACGAGGCCGGCGGCCAGCGCCTTGAAGGCGGCGCGGTCCTGCGCCGTCCACCAGTTGCGCAGACGCCCCTTGGCGTCGTACTGGCTGCCGGAATCGTCGAAGGCATGGCTGATCTCATGGCCGAAGGTGATGCCCAGCAAGCCGTAATTGACGGCGTCTTCCGCTTTCACGTTGAAAAACGGCGGCTGCAGGATGGCGGCCGGGATCGTGATGGCGTTCAGGGCCGGGCTGTAGCTGGCGTTGACGGTTTGCGGCGTCATCGACCATTCTTCGCGGTCCACCGGTTTGCCCAGCTTCTCCAGGTTTTGCTGGCGGCTCCACGCGCGCGCGGCGCGCACGTTGGCGATCAGGTCGTTCGGCCGCGTCTGCATGCTGCTGTAGTCGCGCCAGGTGTCCGGATAGGCGATCTTCGGCTTCAGGGCGGCCAGCTTGAGCTGGGCTTCCTTCTTGGTTTCCGGGCCCATCCAGTCCAGCTGTTCGATGCCGTCCTTGAACGAGGCGACGAAATTGTCGAACATGGCCATCACGCGCGGCTTGGTTTCCGGCGGCAGATACATGGCCACGTAGCGCTTGCCGACGGCGTCGCTGATGGCGTTATCCGTGAAGCGCAGCGCCAGCTGCCACTGCGGTTCGCTTTGCGGCACGCCGCGCAGCACCGTGCCTTCGAAGGCGAAGCGCTCCTTGACGGTCGCGCTATCGAGGTAGGAAGCATAGCTTTCGATGATGCGCCAGCTGGCATAGCTCTTCCACGATGCCAGCGGAATCGCCGCCACGGTCTCGGCAAAACCGCCAAGGAAGCTGGGCTGGCGCACCACGGCCGAGGTTTCCTTGACGGCCAGGCCGGCAGCGGCAAAGTAGGCTTTCCAGTCGAAGGCCGGCGCCAGTGCGGCGAACTGGTCGAAATCGACGCGGTTGTACGATTTGACGGGGTCGCGCATCTGCACGCGCGTCCATTGCGCTGCCGCAAGGCGCGTCTCGATATCGAGGACCTGCGCCGCATGGGCCGCCGCGGCCTTGTCGCCGCTCAAAGCCAGCATGGTCTCGATATGCTTGAGGTATTGCTCGCGCACGGCCTTGAGCTTGGCGTCGTCGTCCTTCAGGTAGTAATCACGGTCGGGCAAGCCCAGGCCGGACTGGCTGATGTTGACGGTGTAGCGCTCGGGATCTTGCGCATCGGGCGCCACATAGGCGGAAAACGGCGTCTGGATGCCGTTGCTTTGCATAAAGGCAAACAACGCCGGCAAGTCCTTCTTGTCCTTCACGCTGGCCACGCGGGCCAGCTCGGCCTTCAAGGGCTTGAAGCCGGCCGCATTGCGCGCCTTGTCGTTCATGAAGCTCGTGTACAAGTCGGCGATCTTGTGCGCCTCGCTGCCGGGCTTGCCGGGGTTCTTCACGGTCGCCTCGATCAGGCCGCGCAGCTGGCCCTGCGCGATTTCGCGCAATTCGATATACGTGCCCCAGACGGATTTGTCGGCCGGGATTTGCGTATTGCGGGTCCATACGCCGTTGACGTAGCCATAGAAATCATCCTTGGGGCTGACGGCCGGGTCCAGGGTTTTCAGGTCGATGCCGGAGACTGGCGCAGCAGCGTGTGCGCCTTGCTGGGCGTACAGCGAGGGCGAGGATAAGGCGAGCAAGGCGCAGCAGGCGGCGCTGATGAGTGAACGTTTCACGAAGAGTCCCTTAATTGTTTTAATTGCATGCTGGAGCACATGCTGCGTCCAGCCATGAGAGGCCGGATTATAGTCGGCCTGCCTGCGGGCAACAATGACAGTTGAACAATTCCGGAGATCAGCGGATCAGCAGATCAAACAGATCCAGGCCTTTTTTATCCTGATTTTTCAGCATGTCCGCAAGCGAACCCGGCGTTGGCCCGCCATTGCCGGCCGCATGATTGAAATAATTAAAATCGAGCTTGATCTTGTCTTCCAGGTCGCTCGCATAATTGGCCGGATATTGCGACTGTTCCAGCTGGGGCAATGCATGGTAATGCGCCAGCACGGATTTGAAGAAATTGGTCGTCTTGCCGGTAGTATTGTATTCATGCATCGCTTGCGCCACGACTTGCGTGCGCCAGGCCTCTTCTTCCTGATACGCCTGCATAAAGGCGGCGCGCCGCTCGTTGATGGTAAAGGTCCCGCTGTCATCGTTCGAAATGGCGGACAATTGCTCGCGCGAAAGCCCGGCAAACGGATTGGGGCCCTTTCTCTCGACATAAGCGGTGGCGGCGGCGGTCGACTTTGCCGCTGCCGCATCGTTCGGTTGCGGCACCTGCTTTGCGGCGGCTGCCATGTGTTCGGCGTCCAGCGGATACAGGATGTCGGCGGTATTGTCATTCACCCACGCACCCAGCGTCGCGTGGTCGTAGCCCCGGATGGTGGCGCTGGTGGCTTTCTCGGCCGCCGACAAGCGCCCGGCCAGGGTCGAGATCACGACATCGTCCGCCACGGCGGCCGTGGCGGCAGGCGCCTGCGTGGCCGGCGCCTTGTCCGATGGTGTTTTATTGCCTTCTGCGCCAGACAGCGCCCCGGACCGGATTCCTGCCGTGCTGATATGCATCGTCGCCCACCCAAAGATAAGTAAATGTTACTATAGTACAATAAATATGCTAGCCAGGCCGGGGAAATTCACGGCTTTCTCCCCGTCCGGCGATGCCGTTCGAGCGCATGCGGCGGCGGTTCCGGCCTGCCGTCTCTATTTAGCCATTCTCAGACTGGAGCAGCCAGATGCAGGAATTGCGGTTCAATATTTTCGGCACGCTGATCGCCGTCCGGGGAAATCCGGGGGCATGGCGCGCCTTCTACCTGGGCGCGGAAGGCAAGCGCCGCCCCGCCGATTTCATTATTCCGGACGATATTCAAGCAGATGCCCTGTGCGAATACCTGGCGGACCTGTTCCATGAAGAGGCCACGCCGCGCAACAACACGGCCACGCCAATCGCCGCGCCCGCATGCCAGCCCTAAGCTACTTCACCGGCTCGAACGTCACCGTCAAGCCATTGCCCGTGGTCCGGATCTGCGTCGGCACGAATTGCACGCCCGCATAGCGCAATTCGTCGGGCTTGAAGGTGTAGATGGGCGTTTCATGCATGAGCTGATCGGCCACCAGGCTGGCCACCTTGGCGAACTGGCGCTGCTGCGACTCGTCCATTCCGTCGATGCTCACCTTGTCCACGCTCGCCTCGCTCAGGTACACGGCATTGCGCTGCGCGTCGAGCACGAGGCGGCCCGACATGGCCAGGCTGCCGCGCCAGGTCTGGCGGATGAACGGCGGCATGACGCTGGCGTCCACGCTCAGGGCCACCCGTTCGCGCTCGGGCTGCAGCGACAGCTGCGGATGCGTCAGCCTGACGTCCAGCACGGACAGCACGCGCTTGTCGATGGGAAAACGGCGCTCCAGGCCTTGCTGCATCTTGCTCAGCGACACATTCACGTCGCGCGGACCGATCAGGGTGGAGCACGAAGCCAGCATCGAGCAGGCGATGGCGGCGATAGCGGCGGTTTTCAGCAAGGGACGCAGGACGGTCACGTTCATGGATAGTCTCGGTGGAAAGATGGCGCCATCTTACACACGCGGCCGCTTTCATGCAAAAACCGGCGCCCGCCTTGCAGCGGGCGCCGGTTCCTGTGTTTTACCTTGTCAACGCACGAACAGGGCGATCAGTATGACGATGGGCAATGGTATGCCCAGCAGCAGCAAGAGGATGGAACGCATGGCAGACTCCTTAACGATAGTGGGGGTTCAGATGGTGACGTGGCGCAGCACGCGCTCATGGTCGCGCTGGCGGCCGCCGAACGTGGCGGCCAGGCTGGCAACGAAAGCCCCCAGCAGCAAGGCAACGAACATCCACAAGGCCGTGTGGGCGCCGGCCTTGCGCGCCGTTTCCGCCGCTTGTTGGGCCGCAGCCTTCGCATCGGCGGCGGCCTTGGCGGCGCGCCCGTAGACGGCGTCGACGCGCGCTTCCGCGTCGGCCTGGCTCAAGCCCGTGCGGCTGGCCACGACCTGGCCCAGGTAGGCGCGGTCATCGGCGGCCAGGCTGCCCGTGGACAGGCTGCTTGCGAAGATCTTGCCGATTTCCATGCGCTGCTCGGCCAGCGTGACGCCCGGCTCCGTGGCAGCCGGGGCTGGCGCGGCGCGCAGCAGCATGTCCGAGAAATAATCGAGCGGATTGGCGCCGCCGCCCTCGCCTTGCTTGGCGCTGGCTGCACCTGCAGCACCTGCGCCCGCCCCTACGGCCGGGCCAACGGCAGCGGCCACGCCGCTGCCCGCATCGATGGCGCCGCTGAGGACGGCGCGCGTGCCGCCGGCCAGCAGGCCTACGGTGAGCAGGGTCGCCACGGCCCAGGCCAGCAAGCCGTGCGCCGTGTCGCGGAAATGCACCTCATCCGTATGCACGGCGCTCCATTTCACGCGCAGCCGGCCCGCCATGTAGCCGCCGATGCCGGACGCGGCCAGCTGCATGAAGGCCAGCCAGGCGATGGTCGACACGCCGATGGCCGTGGCGTTGAACGACCATGGCGACACGGACGACAGGCCCAGTCCCACGCCGAGGATCAGCAGGATGAAGGACAGGGCGGCGGCGGCCGCCGCGCCCGCCAGCACGGCGCCCCAGGACACGCCCGGGTGATTCAGGTCCGACTCGGACAATTGCGTAGCTTGCATGGAATACTCCCTTGATTGATGATTTTATTGGCGCTTCAGGCGGCGACGCCCGTCAGCTGTTCCTTGCGCGCGGCCATTTCCCGGCCCAGCGCCTCGAGGTCGACGCCAGCCTGTCGCACCTTGGGAAACATGTCCCCCTCTTCTTCGCCCACGTGGTGCTCGATCTGCTCGGACAGGACCTTGACCTTGGCGTCGTACAGGTCGTCGGCAGGGTCCATCGCTTCGATTTGCGCGATCAGTTCCTTGGCGCTCGCGTGTTCGACGAGGGCCTCATCCATCAGGTCGGCGTCGCGGATGGGACGGCGCACGGCCGGATAGAAGATTTCCTCCTCCAGCTGCGTGTGCACGGTCAGTTCCTGGCAGATCTGGTCGGCCAGCTTTTTCTTCGTTGCCAAGGAGCGGTCGCTCAGGTTCTCGTATTGCGCAAACAGGGCCTTGACGGCCTTGTGGTCCTTCAGCAGTAAATTGATCGCATTCATGACGCCTCCTCGTTGTTGATGAGGCTAGGATGCACCGGAGCGGCGCCAGCGTATGTGCGACGCCTTACACAATCTTGATATTTGATACACATCAGTGCACGGACGCTATTTGATGCCGTGGTGTCCCATCAGGTCGTACAGGGTGGGCCGGCTCACGCCCAGCAGTTCGGCCGCGCGGGCGATATTGCCGTCGGCGCGCGCCAGCGCCCGCACCATGACCTTGTATTCGGCCGCTTCGCGGGCCTGGCGCAGGTTGATGGATGCGTCCACGGGCGCCGCCTGTGCGCTGGCGGGCAAGCCCAGGTCGTCGGCGGCGATCTGCGGCCCGTCGCACATGATGACGGCCCGCTTGATGCAGTTTTCCACTTCGCGCACGTTGCCGGGCCAGTCATGGCTTTCGATCAGCTGCAGCGCGCCGGCGCTGAAATGCAGGCTGCCCCGCCCTTCGCTGGCGCAGAACTTGTTCTTGAAATGGTGGGCCAGCAAGGCCGCGTCGCCGGCCCGCTCGCGCAGCGGCGGGATGCGCAGCACGATTTCGCTGAGGCGGTAATACAGGTCTTCGCGGAAACGCCCCTGCCCGGCCAGCACCTTCAAATCCTGGTGCGTGGCGCAGACGATGCGCACGTCGACGGCGATCTCGCCCCGCCCGCCGACGCGCTCGATGACCCTTTCCTGCAGAAAGCGCAGCAATTTCGCCTGCAGCGCCAGCGGCATGTCGCCGATTTCATCGAGAAAGAAGGTGCCGCCGTGGGCCAGCTCGATCTTGCCCAGGGTCTGCCGCGCCGCGCCCGTAAACGCGCCCCGTTCATAGCCGAAGAGTTCGCTCTCCAGCAGGTTTTCGGGGATGGCCGCGCAATTGATGGCGACGAAACGCTGGGCGTGGCGGCTCGACAGCGCATGCAGGCCCCGCGCGATCAGCTCCTTGCCGCTGCCCGAGTCGCCCAGCAGCATCACGCTGGCCGACGAAGGCGCCACTTTTTCCACGCTGCGGCACAGTTTCAGCATGCCGGGGTCGCGGCTGACGATGCCGGCCAGCGGCGAATCGGCCTGCGTCTGCAGCATGCGGCGGTTTTCCTGCTGCATGGCGTGCAGGTAGAAGGCGCGGGCGATGACCAGGCCCAGCATGTCGGCGTCGAACGGTTTCTGGTGGAAATCGTAGGCGCCCAGCGCGATGGCTTTCAAGGCATGCGCGCGCTCCTGGTTGCCCGACAGGATGATGACTTTCGTGTCCGGCGCCAACGCGAGGATCTGCTGCAGGGTGGCCAGCCCCTCCGTGGCGCCGTCCGGGTCCGGCGGCAAGCCCAGGTCCATCGTCACGACGGCCGGCTGGTGGCGCCGCACCAGCGCCAGCGCCGCCTCGCGCTCGCCCGCCAGCAGCACCTCGTAGCCGTCAAAACTCCAGTGCAGCTGCTTTTGCAGGCCGGGATCGTCTTCGATGACCAGCAGTTTTTGCTTGCCCATGCTCTTCCTTTCTGTTCATGCGGCATGCAGCGGCAAGACCACGCGGAACGTCGTGCCGACGCGCGGTGCGCTGCGCACTTCCAGACTGCCGCCCACTTCGCGGATGTATTCGCGGCTTTCAAACACGCCGATGCCCATGCCGGCCGTCTTCGTCGTATCGAACGGCTTGAACAGGCGCTCGCGGATGAACTGCTCGCTCATGCCCTGCCCCGTATCGTCGAGTTCGACGACGGCCGTGCGATGCTCGCGCCGCAGCCGCACGTCCACCGTGCCGTCGCTGGCCGTCGCCTCGATGGCGTTCTGGATCAGATGGCCGAGCACGCGTTCGAGGCGCGCGCGGTGGGCCAGCACCGTCAGGCCGGCATCGACGATTTCCAGCCGCGGCGCCGGCGCCAGGCTGGCCTTGGCCGCCACGGCCTGGCGCAGCAAGCCGTCCAGGCGCAGCGGCGCGGGCGCCTCGGCCGCCTCGCCGTGGGCCAGCTTTTGCAGCAGGGTCTTCATTTTCTGCACGGAATGATCGAGGGTACGCAGCATGTCTTCCTGGAAAGCGGGATTGGCGCGGTGCTTTTCCGCATTGCTCAGTAATAGAGATAATTGAAACACCAGGTTTTTCAGGTCGTGCACGATGAAAGTGGACATGCGGTTGAACGATTCGAACTGGCGCGACACCATCAGGGAGTCGAGCGACTCGCGGTGCGCCAGGTAGCCGGCGGCCTGGCTGCCGGCAATTTTCAGCACGTCGCGGATTTCCCAGTTCAGGCCGATGGGCGTGCGGGGCCGCGCCAGCGCGACAAAGGCGAACAGCTGGCCGTGCAGCATCAGCGGCACCAGCAGCCACGCCTGGGGCAAGGCCAGCAGCGCGGGCGGCAGGACCAGGCCGCCGTACCGGCGCGGATTCTGCCGGCAGTCGGGCACGTCGATCACCCACTGCCGTGCTTCCAGGAACCGGCACAGGGGACCGGACGCCGGCTCGCTCCAGGCGGACGGCGGCCAGTTCCAGCTGGCGGCAGCCGCGAACTGGCCCCCTTCGCGCAAAATCCACAGGGCGCCGGCCGGGCTTTCCACCAGTTGCGCCATGGCCTGTATCGTGCGCTCGCCCAGCGCCGGGCCGTCTTCCGACAGCGCGCGCGTAAAGCGCAGCCATTCCTCGCGGTAATCGAAGATGGCGTTATAGAAATGCTTGTTGATGCTGACCTTGAGCTTGGCGCGCAGGCTGCCGGAAAACAGCACGCCGGCCAGCAGCAGGGCCGCGCCGCCCAGGTAGGCCATCTGCATCAGCGCGCCCCAGGTGCCGCCGAAATAGCGCAGATAATAGGCGCTGGCCGCCATGGCCAGCAGATAGATGGCCGAGCCGAGCAAGGCGGCCGAGCGGTACATCACCTGGCGCGAGACGGACAGGCCCAGCGCCCAGGCCGGGTTGCGGGCGGCCGAGATGGCCAGCAGCGGCGCGCACAAGGCGTCGACGATGCCGCGCGCGGCCCAGATGTCGTCATTGATGGCGCGAAACAACAAGGCGTCGCTGTACAGGTAAAAATCATAGGCAAACAGGCCGCCCACGCCCAGGCAGGCAAACTTGACGCCCCAGCGCTGCAAGGGCGGCGTGTTGCGGTACCACTGTTCCACCAGCAGCATGCCCAGCACGGCCAGCAGCAAACGGCTGACGCTGGCGATGATGCGCGCCGGCAAAGGCAACGCCAGCCACGCCGAGGCCAGCGCGGACAGGCCGGGCGCCAGCGCCGTGAGGACGATGCCGGCCAGCACGAGACGCAAGCGGGGCCGCGACGGCGCGATCAGCAGCAGCAGGAACACCAGCCAGGCGCCCGTGCGCAGCATTTCCAGCGCGTCGCCGGCCAGCGAAATGCGCCGCCCCAGCAGCACCAGCACCACCGTGCCCGTCGCCCATGCGCCCGTCGCCAGGCAGGCGGCCAGCAGCGCCCGCGCGTTCTGCCGCGCGCGCCAGTTGCTGATGAGCAGCAGCGCCAGCACGAAGAAGGCCAGCGACGCCAGCCCGTGGCTGAGCGCCGCCGCGTCGGCCGCCGCCAGCCAGGCCGGCTGCGCCCGCATCATCGGCTGCCCTTGCCAAACAGCACCACCTGTACCGTGTCGAGCAGGATCAGCAAGTCGAGGAACAGGCTGTTGTTTTTCACATAATACAAATCGTATTGCAGCTTCTTCACGGCGTCATCGACGGAAGCGCCATACTGATAGCGCACCTGGGCCAGGCCAGTGATGCCGGGCTTGATGCTGTGGCGGATGTTGTAGTACGGCACCTGTTCCTTCAGCTGCTCGACAAAGTAGGCGCGCTCGGGACGGGGGCCGACGAAACTCATCTCGCCGCGAAACACATTGAGCACCTGCGGCAGCTCGTCGATGCGCAGCTTGCGGATGAGGCGGCCCACCCGCGTGATGCGCGCATCGTCGGCCTGCGCCCACACGGGCGTGCCCTCGCGCTCGGCGTCGCAGCGCATGCTGCGAAATTTCAGCACGCGGAAGGGCAAGCCGTCGCGCCCCACCCGTTCCTGCTGGTAAAACACGGGACCGCCGTCTTCCAGGCGGATGCACACGGCTGTCGCCAGCATCACGGGCAGCGCCGCCAGGCAGATGATGCCGCTGGCGGCCAGGTCGAACAGGCGCTTCGAGGCGGCGCGGAAAAAGCTCTGATCGAAGCCGCCGCCGTAGATCAGATAGCTCGGCTGCAAGGAGTCGATGCGGATCTGGCACGCTTCGCGCTCGAAGAACGTGGCCGCGTCGATCACTTTCACGCCGCCCAGCGCGCATTCCAATAGTTGCTTGACTGGAAACGCGCCATTGCGCCGGTCGCTGACGGACACGACGATCTCGTGCGCATCGTGGCGCTGGGCCATGGCCAGCAGCGACGGTTCCGTCGGCAACATTGCCGAGGCCGGCACGCAGCATTGCTCGCCGGCCACGGCGATGCAACCGACCACGGTGAACTGGTGGAAGCCGATCTTGCTGGCCGCCAAGTCCATGCATTCACGCGCCAGCGCCCCGCCGCCCACCAGGATCAGCCGCCCTTCCATCAGCGCCGACTGCGAAGACTTGAACACGACGAGACGGGCCAGCAGCACGCCGATGGCCCCCAGCCCGAAGACGAGCACGCTGCCGCGGCCGAACTGCAGCGCGGGTATGAAGCGTATCAGCACGCTGAGCACGGCAAAGCCCAGGGCGAACGACGGCAGGATGCGCAGCAAGGTGTTGCGGATGTCGTCGCGCGAGCGGTGCTGGTACATGCCCAGGGTGCTCATGCTCAGGACGATGACGAGCGCGAAGATCGTGGACGACAGATAGACCTCGCCCGCGCGCACGAGGCGGCTGCCGTCCGCCAGCCACAACAGCGATGTCAATGTGGCCGACAGCAGCAGGATCAGGATTTCCAGCAACAGCAGGATAAACGCTGTTTTCGAGACGTAATGGCTGAAGATGCGGATCATGGTTCCCCCTGCGGCAAGAAGCGGCCGGCGCCTGCCGCGCCGACGCACGGCGGCATGGTTCCGGTCCAGCCATCATGGCGGACTGTTCCGCGCAGGCATTGATACGCAACAAGCTACGGGCCCGGCTATCTTTCGCCGGTAGAATTTATCTCAACACATTACCGAATCAGGGGAAATGGAATATAGTATGCATCCCCTAAAAGAGATAAATGTCATGAAATTTGATGTAGCGATTGTCGGCAGTGGCCTGGCGGGTTTATCGGTTGCACTGCATTTAGCTGAGACGCGCACCGTCGCGATCATTTCCAAACGCGCGCTGCTCGACGGCGCCAGCAACTGGGCGCAGGGGGGCATCGCGGCCGTGCTGGACTCGGGCGACAGCCACCAGCAGCACATCGAAGACACCCTGGTGGCCGGGGGCGGCCTGTGCGACGAGAGCGCCACGCGCTACATCGTCGAGCACGGCCGCGAAGCCATCGAATGGCTGATCGAGCAAGGCGTGCCGTTTACGCGCGACGCCACGGCCGAGCTGGGTTTCCACCTGACCCGCGAAGGCGGCCACAGCCAGCGCCGCATCATCCACGCGGCCGACGCCACGGGCCACGCCGTGCAGGTGACGCTGGAAGAAAAGGTGCGCTCGCACCCGAACATCAGCCTGTTTGAACACCATTGCGCCATCGACCTGATCACGTCCGACAAGCTGGGCATGAAACCGGCCCAGCGCAACGCCCAGCCCCATTGCCACGGCCTGTATGTACAGGATGAGCAAACGGGCAAGGTGCTGACCTTTGCCGCCGAGCACACCGTGCTGGCCACGGGCGGCGCCGGCAAAGTGTATTTATATACAACCAATCCCGACACGGCCAGCGGCGACGGCATCGCCATGGCCTGGCGCGCCGGCTGCCGCGTGTCGAACATGGAATTCATCCAGTTCCACCCCACCTGCCTGTACCACCCGTACGCGAAGTCGTTCCTGATCACGGAAGCCATCCGTGGCGAAGGCGGCTTGCTGAAACTGCCGCCCGAAGCGGGCGCGGCCGCCGGCACGCGCTTCATGCTGGCCCACGACGAGCGGGCCGAGCTGGCGCCGCGCGACGTGGTGGCGCGCGCCATCGACTTCGAGATCAAGAAGCGCGGCCTCGACTACGTGCACCTGGACATCAGCCACAAGCCGGCCGACTTCCTCATCGAACACTTCCCCACGATTTACGCGCGCTGCCTGGAACTGGGCATCGACATCACCAAGCAGCCGATTCCCATCGTGCCGGCCGCCCACTACACCTGCGGCGGCGTCGTGACGGACCTGGCCGGCCGCGCCGACCTGCCCGGCCTGTACGCCGTGGGCGAGACGGCGTGCACGGGCCTGCATGGCGCGAATCGCCTGGCGAGCAATTCCTTGCTCGAATGCATAGTCATCGGCCGCGCCTGCGCGCAGGATATCGAAAGCAAGGAAAAGCTGGGCACGCCGTATTTGCCCGACTGGGATGAAAGCCGCGTCACCGATGCCGACGAAGAGGTGGTGATTTCCCACAACTGGGACGAACTGCGCCGCTTCATGTGGAATTACGTGGGCATCGTGCGCACGACCAAGCGCCTGGAGCGGGCCCAGCACCGCATCGCCCTGCTGAAGGAAGAAATCGACGAGTACTACCGCAACTTCCGTATCACGCACGATTTACTGGAATTGCGCAACCTCGTCGACGTAGCCTCGATGATCGTCAACAGCGCCCTGTCGCGCCGCGAAAGCCGCGGCCTGCACTTCAGCCGAGACTATCCGGAAACCTTGCCGAAGGCCATCGCCAGCGTGCTGACGCCGCCGCACCGCTAAGCCACCAGGCCCTTCCATCCTGGAAACCATGCAAGGTCTGGGGGCACGCCATTTGCCACAGGCGGCCCTGCTGCAGGCATCGCGCAGTCACCGAAACTAATGCACATGTTGAATAAGAAACTTTTTGATGCCATTGCATCTGCGGTGGACCTGGATGATCCTGCAGAACAAACTTCAGCTCAGCGCTTCATGATTGACGCT
Organism: Janthinobacterium sp. GW821-FHT03A03; assembly: GCF_059421435.1. Classification (NCBI taxonomy): domain Bacteria; kingdom Pseudomonadati; phylum Pseudomonadota; class Betaproteobacteria; order Burkholderiales; family Oxalobacteraceae; genus Janthinobacterium; species Janthinobacterium sp. GW821-FHT03A03. Next base: position 35,796 of record NZ_JBWKUZ010000015.1, read on the forward strand.
ATCGGCAGAGTGACTGAGCAATTGCCTGCGCTTGCCAGGTCAGCGGCAGCGGTGGCGTATCGATACATGACCGGTGCGGCGACGGCTGAGGAAGTCATCGCTGAGCGTGTACGTCTCTGGCGAGCAATTGAAGGGCGTGACCAATCGGACGCGCCGGACGTCTTGAAAATCAGAACGGCCATATGCGTCTTGCATCCGATGGATAGTGGCGCTACTGCCGAAACATTGGAGTATTTTTTTGAATTCTGGCGGCAAGCAGGCTTGCCGCAGGCTGCGCTTGAGGCCGCTGCCCGGAACAGCTATGGAATTTGAGGTGGCTTCAAGCGGTCACAAGCGGACGTTGAACAGGCATGCGCTGCTTCTTGCCTGCCTTTACGGGCAAGAACACAATCGTCTGCAACGATTCTGAACTCAAGTCGATTTTGCGTCGAATTTTCCCGGGCTACTTTCAGCGAGGCTAACTGCTGCAAAAGCAGCCGCTCGATAGAATCGAGCTTGTTTAATTCAGGGCATGCAGTCGCCCATGCCTACATATGGAATCAATGACAGTGATGGCAACAAAGTGGAAGAACCAGGAGGTGCGAAGCCACAATGGCCTCCTGTGCGGCAATGATGATATCTACGACGTGCAAGAAACCAGAATGGCCAGAGTACGTGAAAAACAGGAACTTGGCGGTTGGCTCAATGTCGCGATTCTGGCGCAAGAAGAGCTGTATGGCGGACAATACATCGTCAAGTGCGGCGAGGCTGCGGAACACGGCTCAATCGGCGTAGTCGTTTTGGAATCGCTGCAAAATCATGAACCTGTTTGGACGTTTGTTTCGGATCAATCCAATCCATTTGATCAAATAGTAACCAAGGGCGGCTTGGTGTTGGTGCTGTCAACGTCTGGCGCCGTGTTTCGGTTTGCTGCGCCCTTGAGGGAAGCAAGGCTTCTGCTTCCGGGTACGTCGATCCATGGTTCTAACGACGGACGCTTGTAAATGTAGGCAGCCTCCGGCCAGAAGCTGCCATTCGAAGCCTTTGCCCGTTGCCACATAGAACCTCAAATTTTTCCTTATGAGCTTATGGACCTATATCAAAAGGGAAGCAATTTCACCGGATGCTTAAGCATCCGCCCTACGCTATCATTCGAAGCGACCGTTGCCGTGTTGGGCGAGGCACTCGGAATCAGCTTTTGCCATGATCAAGGCGGAAAATACGAGGAATATCCGGCCTACCTTGCCTTTGCACTCGGACTCGAACTTGCCTTGTTGGCGCCGCCCCTTCCAGAGTTCGATACGAGGGACGTCCCCGACGATTGTTTTCAACTGATAATCGGTTCGCTTGCACATGTTAAAGATGTGGGCGTGAACGTTGATTTGAGTGCTCTTATTAAGGCGCAACTGGCCGCGTGCACGGATTTAGTAATTGAACAGATCGATTCTTGACGCGACGGCCGACTGCTTTGGGGCGTCATTTCCGATACCTGTACATGCCTGGCAAAAAGGCTGGCCACGCATCACTGATCGAACGGCAATGACTTGCCCCGTTCACGATTCCGGCGTCAGCGGCTCGATGCCATCCTCCGTATAGGAAAACTTGGCAGACGCACCCGTACACTCCCCCTGCGGCTCGTCCGCCACATAGCGGCACTCGCTTTCCAGGCTGCCATCTTCGTTCCAATGCCGCGTCCAGCCCTGGCGTTCGCCATCGACATATTCGATCAGCTGCCTCGGCTTGCCATCGGCGTACCACGAGCGCAATGCGCCCTCCTCGCGCCCGCCCGCGTTCCAGCGTTTGTCCACGAGCAATACGCCGGCCCGGCTGAAGCGCTGTTCGCTGCGCAATACGTAGTGGCCGCTGTGCGTGCGCTTGCTGGCGACCTTGCCGTCCGGATAATATTCGACGCTGTCGCCGGCGGGCTTGCCGTCCACATAGCTTGCCGTGCTGCGTACCTTGCCATCCGGGAAATAGCCGGTGCTGGGGCCCGTCATGATGCCATTCACATGCTGGCTGCGGCTTTCCACGGTGCCGTCGGGATAGAACAGCAGCAGCTCGCCGTCCGTCTCGCCCTTGACCCGCGTCATGCGCGTGCGCAGCTTGCCGTTTTCATCGAACGTTTCCACCACACCGTCGGCGCGGGCGCCGTTGCGGTAGGTGCGTGACTCGATCAGCTTGCCACTCTGGTGATAAGTCTGCTCCTCGCCCTCCTGCACGCCATTGCGCCACGTGCCGCGCATGGAAATCTGGCCGTCCGGATAATAGCGGGTCTGCATGCCCTCCTGTACGCCGCGCCCGTCCTGCTCCACCTGCATTTCCAGCTGTCCATGCGGGTAATACATGCTGTAATTGCCCACCAGCTTGCCGCGCAGGTTATCGGGGGCGTCGACATGGCCCGTCAGCCGCTTCGGCTCGCCTTCGCGCACGTGATAGATCTCGACTTGCCAGGTGCCGGGCAGCTTGCCGGGCGGCAACGGCAGGATCAGCGCATAGCGTGCCTCTTCCATCACTTCGCCGCGCGACAGGTTGTGGTTCAGGTAGAGCCGCGCCTTGCCATCGGCACACGCTTGCGGCTCGCAGCCGCCCAGCTTGCTGACTTCGGGCATGGCGAGCGCTGCGCCGGGTGCCGGACACGATCTGATGCGCATCAGCAAGGGCGTCGCCTCGCGTATCAACGGCGCCAGCTGCTGCTTCATGGCCGCGTATTGCGCCGCATCCAGCCCGACCGAGCGGGCATCCATGCGCACCTGGCGCCCGCCGCAGCCGCTGTCGCCGGCCAGGGTCAGCACGTCGCCGCCGCCCTTGCCGGGCTCGGCCTGGATCGCGCTGACCACTTGCCGCTGCACGATCTCAGCCTGGGCCAGCACCGGCAACAGCAGCATGGCGCCAAGCACGTGCTTCACAAGGCGCGCCATGCCTGCTCCTTGCGCTGCAGTTCCGGCGCTGGCGGCGCCTCGCCGCACCCGCCCTGGGCCTTGCCGGCCACATACTGGCATTCGCTTTTCAGGCTGCCATCCTCGTGCCAGCTGCGGCTCCAGCCGTCGCGCCGGTCGTTCACGTACTCGATCGATTGCTCGGGCTTGCCGCTTTCGTACCACGAGCGCGACGTGCCCTGCTCGCGCCATTGCGCATCCCAGCGTCGTTCCAGCACCAGCACGCCCTGCGGACTGTAGCGCTGCAGGCTCAGCAAGCCGCCATCGTCGGCATACTGCTGGCGGCTTTGCACCTTACCGTCCGGATAGAATTCCAGCGCCTCGCCCGTGGGCAAGTCATTGCGCAAGGTCATTGTGCCGCGCACGGCGCCATCAGGGTGATAGTTTGTCGTCAAACCATTGTATTTCCCCTCCTTCATTGCGGAGCGGCTGGAAATACTTCCATCAGGGAAATACGTGAGCATCTCGCCTTCGATCTTGCCGCCGCGCAGTACATAACTCGTGCTCGGCTTGCCATTTTCAGCCGAGATCTGCTTGGGGCCGTCCAGCTGCTTGCCATCGCGGTAGCTGCTCGTTTCGCGCAGCTTGCCCGTGGCGTGATACAACTGGTGTTCGCCTTCAGGCAAGCCGTGGCGCCAGTTGCCGCGCTTTTCCAGGGTGCCATCCGCAAAATACTGGCTGGTAACACCGTCCTGACGCCCCTGCCCATCCTGCGCCACCTGTTTCTCGATCTTGCCATTCGGGTAATACGTGACATAGCCGCCCACCAGCTCGCCGGAGGCATAATCGGCGCGGTTGACCTGGCCCGACAGGCGCAGCTTGTGGCCGGCGACGCTGACAATCTCGACCTTCCACGTGCCTGGCAGCTTGCCTTTCGGCAAGGGCAGCAACAGCACATTCGGTGCGTTTTCCTGTTCGATGGGGTAGAAACCTTCGTGCAGGTACAGCCGCGCCCGGCCATCGGCGCAGGCGGCTGGCGTGCAGGCGGCGATCTGGCGCACGATGGGCACGCTCGCATCCTCGGGGCAGTTTTTCACGGTGACGAGCATGGGCGTCTTGCTGCGGATGTGGCGGGCCAGTTCGGCCTTCAGCGCCTCGTACGGCGCCTCGTCCAGGTTCACTGAACGCGCATCCATGCGGATCTGCTTGCCGCCGCAGGCCGTCGTGCCCGCGATAGTGAACACATCGCCGCCTTCATAGTCGGGTTCGCCGGCCATGCTGGCCAGCACCTGGCGCTGCACGATGTCCGCCTGCGCCATACCCGAGTACAACAGGGAAGCGCCAAGCAGCACGCATAGGGTCTTGATTTTCATGCTCTTCCTTTAATTTTCCGTCGTGGCGGGCGCGTCGGCAGGCACGAAACTGGCACGGCCATTGCGGTAGCGCACCAGCACGTCAACCTTGCCGTCCTGGAATTGTCCATTTTTCACGGACGGGTTGAAAGTCCAGCTCTTCAGGCTATCCAGGATGACCTTGTTGAGCATGGGCTCCATGAACTGCTCGGCCCGCGCAGCGGTCAGGCTGCCATCGGCAGCGATGGACAAGGTCAGGCGGCTTTCGCCGCTGGCCTGCGCCTCACTCAACACGCGGTAGGCGACGGTGGCCATGCTGTCGCGCTGCACGCTGGCGCCCTGGTCTGGCGGCGCCGGCAAGGCTGCGAGCTTCTTTGCCAGCACGGCACCGTCGGCCAGCGCCTTGTCCCAGCGTTTCGGATAGGCACCCGGCTGGGCCAGGCGCAGCATGTTGGCCGCGCGCTCCATGCGGCCGGCCGTGCGCTCGGCGCCGTTGTCGGCGGCTTCGCCTTCTGCGGCCGGCATGGCATTCTGCGCCGCATGGCGCTGCGCCGTCACTTGCGCCAGCGCCACCAGGTTGGCGGCATCCTGCTCGCCGCCACCGCCGCGCAGCAGCGCCGTGGCTGCGATGCCGAGCCAGGCCACGCCATCGGTCGGACGGGCCCACACGGCTTGCTCGAAGTATTGGCGCGCCGCTTGCGGCTCGTTCAGGCTCAGGTGCGTGCGCGCCAGCGCCGCCGCAGCCAGGTGGTCGCGCGGATCGGCTTGCAGCAAGTCGAGATAGGTATCGGACAAGCTGGACTGATAGCCGGGCAGCCAGCCCATGCTTTCCATCATCGAGGTGCGCAAGCGCGTGCGCGCCAGGTCACCGCTGTAGCCCGACGATTTTTCCCGCTCACTGCGGTACAACAGTTGCAAGCCCCGCGCGACGGCGGCATCGTCGCCCTTGCCCATGGCTTGCGACAGGCTGCGCACGGCACGCCGCACGTCCGACTGCTGCAATGCACCGGCCTTGCGCGCATGCCATTCCAGCTGTTCCAGCCCGGCTATGGGTACCGTCGTGGCTTGCTGCTCAGTTTTCTTTTCCGCATCGTCCGGTACGGCGGTCCAGATCGCAAAGCCGATCACGAAGAACACGATCAGGATGATGATGACCACCCAGGCCGTATCCGACACGGCGGACTGCCCTTGCGGGGCCGGGGCCGGCTTGCCAGGCAAGGCGCGCGAACGCTGCGGCGCCGCCTGCCTTGCCTGCGCCGCAGCCTGAGCCGAGGCTTGCGCGGCCGCGCCGATGACCTTGTCGCGCGCGCAGGCCGCGCAGCCCTGGCCCGCAAAATGCTGGTGTTCCGGATTGACGGCGCAAATTGTCAGCTTGCCGCCGCTGCGCTGCGCATAGCCGCGCAGCAACTGCGCCCAGTCGGCCGCCGAGGGCCGCTGGGCGTTTGGCGACTGGGAAAATGCGCGGTCGAACATGGCGCGCAGTTCGGGCGGCATCAGCGCGTGGCCGCTGGTGGCGTTCGGCGCCAGCAGCTTGTGGCGCTTCACGCCATACGCATAATAACCGTCGCGGATGCGGCCGGGAATATCGGTGGCCACCTGCGCATTGCCGGGACGCCCGCTGTACGGGTGGATGCCGAAGTTCAGCAACTGGAAGATGACGACGGCCAGGGCAAAGCGGTCTTGCGCCATTTCCGTGCCCGCCGGCATGCCCTTGCGCTGGAATTCCGGCGCCAGGTAGTCGGCCGTGAATTGCTCGGCAGGAAAACGCTCCGCATGGCCCTGGATGCTGAAACCGTCGCAATCGAGCATGGCGATGTACAGCGAATCGCGGTAAAAGCGCAGGTTCACGGGTTTTAAGTCGACCACGTAATGCTGCTGCTGGTGCAGCGCGTCGAGGACGGCGGCCAGGTTGGCGGCCAGGGTCAGCTTGGGACCGAGTCCCGTGGGCAAGCCCGCCGCGCGCGCTTGCCGCTCCTGCATGATCTGTTCCAGCTCGGCCGTTTGCGCCATGTCAAGCAGGGGCATGACGAAACCGGCAAAACCGCCCTGGCCGTCGAACACGGCCGCTTGCGGCCAGGCGATCTGCACGTAGCGCTTGCCGTTTTCGAGCTGGTCGGGCAATTCGGGCGACAATTCCAGCATCGCTTCGAGCTTGCGCCGGTTGGCGGCCCGGTCCAGGTGCGGGTGGTACAGCTTGACCACCTGCGCGGGCGCGCCGGGCAGCAGATACACGCTGCCCGCGCCGCCGCTCTTGATCAGTTTGCCCAAGATCAAACTGCGGACCTTATCCAGCCATATCTTGCCGCCCGGACTCAGACCGGGCGCGACTCCCTGCTTCCGGCTCATGCGCGCAAGGCCAGCAGCAAGGTCTTGTCATCGCCCGTGATCTGGTGCGTGCGCGGGTCGGCCAGGGTGGACGCCAGCGCCGTATTGCCCAGTTCCACGCTGTCGACCGCGCGCAGATAGCCTTGCACGGCATCCATGAACGGCGCGTACAGCGCTGCATTGTTCTTGCTCATGGCAAAGGGCATGCAGCCGTCCGACATCAGCACGACGCCGCGCACGGCTTGCGGAATCGCAAGCAGGCGCAGCTGTTCGCGCCAGCGCGCGCCGCTGATGAAATATGTTTCGTTGGCGTATTCACCGTTGGCGGGCAGCGAGATCAGCTCGCCGCCGTCCAGCAGCTGCGCCACGCCCAGGCCGTCGCCCAGGTGGAAGAAGAAGCCTGTATCTTGCCCCATGACCACGCCGACGACCGTGCAGGCGTAGTCATCGAGGGTGGCGTTGGCGGCGCGGGCGATGTCGTCCAGCGCGGCGCGTATCTGCGCCAGGGTGCCCGCCAGCGCGCCGTCATGCAGATCCCGCACGGTGGCGCCCTGCTCCAGCCGTCCGGCCAGCGCCTGCACGGTTTGCTCTGCAACAAACTGCGCGCCCTGCTCGCTGAGGCGGGCCGAACCGGCGCCGTCGCAGACGATGGCCACCAAAACGTCGTTCACGACGGCGTGCGCATGCGCATCCTGGCAAGCGATGTCCTTATCCAGGTGCGCCTTGCCCGTGACGGAGGCGCCGAACACGCGCCAGGTATTGTGTACCGCAGTCATGGATCAGCGGGCCTTCACGTATTCACGACAGACCAGCCGTCCGTCGAGGCCAGCTGCGCCTGCGCGCCGGGACGCGACTGCGACACCACCTGCATGCTGGCGCTCAGCCACAGGAACAGTTCGCGGAACTGCAAGCCTTTCAGCTGCTTCACGCCCCGCTCGCCCCGGCTGGAAAACTGCCCCAGGGTATCGGTATTCGCGTTGTCGCCCACGGCAATGGGGAAGATCGCCACCTTGTTGGCCTGCTCGGCCGCGCGCGCCTGCTCGGCGCCGCGCAGCCAGGGATCGGTGGGTTCGCCGTCGGACATCAAAAACAGCCACGGCCGCGTGTACGCCACGCCTGCCTGGCGGAAACGCTGCTTTTCCTGCTCGATTTCCGCCAGCGCCAGCTCCACGGCCGCACCCGTCGGCGTGGTGCCGTTCGCTTCCAGACGGGGCGCCGTGAAGTCCATGGCGTCGCACCAGTTGCTGGCCACCACGGCTTCATCGTGCGCGCCGTACTGAATCACGAGGATGCGCACGCGCTTGGCGGCGATCACATCGGACTTGAGTTCCTGTTCCAGCAAGGCCAGACCTTCGTTCAGCAAGGAGACGGGTTCGCCCGCCATGCTGCCGGAGCAGTCCAGCACCAGCACCAGCGGCGTGCGTTGTTCGGTATTGTCGACCAGGGCGACGTCAGGGATCATTATGGAAGTCATGTATTTTTGATAGAGTTGCGAAATAGCCTAGGCCCGAAGCTTACCCTATGGATATGTTTTCCATGCGTCCGATTGCTGCGGATAGCGCCATGCGCTATCAAAGTGCCAATTTTTCGGGATTTTTTCGTCCCTCGCCCATCGCGCGCCCGGCGAACTTGCAATGAAAGCAACAATCTCTTACACTGCGCCATTCAAGTCGCACGGTAACGGCCAACTGCAGACCATCGATTGTTTAACTTGGGGAGGCTAAATGGGTGTCATGAAAAATCGCATCGCTTTTATCGGTCTGTTTTCCCTGTTCTCAATGGCGCATGCCGCGGAAATATGCATGGCAATAGCGGACGCCGGCAGCGGTGCAGTTGTGCTCCAGCGTGGCGATTGCCGGAATCAGGTGACGCCTGCATCAACCTTTAAAATCGCCATCAGCCTGATGGGCTATGACGCGGGATTTCTGAAAGACGAGTACACGCCGGAACGCCCGTATCAGCCTGGATACGTCGATTGGCTCCCATCGTGGAAACATCCAACGAATCCGCAAAAGTGGATGAAGGATTCCGTGGTCTGGTATTCGCAACACCTCACCCGGTCCTTGGGCAAAGAGCGTTTTGCCGCGTACACGAGAAAATTTGAATATGGAAACGCCAACGTTGCCGGCGATGCCGAACACGATGGACTGACGATGGCCTGGATTTCGTCGTCGCTGCGCATTTCGCCGCTGGAACAGCTGATTTTTCTCAGGAAAGTGGTGAATCGCCAGCTTGACGTGACGCAACATGCTTATGCCATGACCGAGGCGCTGACGAAGCAGGACAAACCGCTTGCTGGCTGGGAACTACATGGCAAGACGGGGGCGGCGTCCGGTTTTGGCTGGTATGTCGGGTGGGCATCCAAAAAAGGCAAGACCTACACATACGCCCGCCTGATGCGGCGCGACGCGTCGGACCCGCAGGACGTTTCTGCCGGCGTACTGGCGCGCGACGGCTTCATGGCGCAATTCCCGGCGCTGATCGGCAGTATTGCGCCATGATGCGGGGACCGCCCCTGGCCTGTCTTTGCAATAAGCAAACTTGATGATGATACCTATCGCCAACCTGGACGAACTGGAAGAATTCCTTGGAGAAAAGCTGCAGCAGTTCGAAGCAGGCCCGCCCATCGCGCATCCGGGGCTTCGCCTGTCGCAGCTGTGCAGGCAGGTGGCGCTGGAAAGCCGCAACGACAACGCCACTGCCGTGCGCATCGCCGTCCTGATACTGACAAAAGACCCTGCCATGCCCTTCGGGAAACGCATCAAGAGCGGTTTCGCCAGGGCGTTAAAGCAAGGTGTCGAGTTACTTTCTGAAGTGCAACGGCGTGGCTTGACAGCGAAAACCGTTGCGTTGCTGGAACTCGAATTCTGTCCGCGAGAAACAGAGGATTATTGCAAGTTAATTAAGCAATTTGACCCGGCCGAGCTGCCCGCCCGGATCGACGAGGTGCGCGCCACGGATGCGAAATCGCGCATGCTCCTGCAAGGCCTGATAGCCGACGGCGCGCGACGTGCATCGTGAAGATAGCAGCGCTATTGCCAGATGATTTCCAAGGGCACGCCCGGCTCCAGCTCCGCCTCCTTGCCGGACAGCGGATATTTCCGATGCCCCAGCGGGTATTTGCTCACGAAGACCTTGCAGCTGCCATCGTGAAGAAAATGCACGACGAACCGGCCGGCATCGGCGCGAGCATACGGGGGAACCGCCACGCTTTGCTCGACGCGGACATCCTTGCCGTCCTTTACCGTATGCATGACGACGGCCGCCCGCATCCCCGGCTTCCATGCCGCCGGTATCGAAAGGCAGCAAGTGTCTCCACCGCCGCCCTCGCCGGGACCAAGATACCCGGCCCCCGCCGACGAGCCATCGGCCAGTGTCACGCTGTAACTGCCGACGCCATGCTCGCCATGTCACTTCTGCGCCGCAAGATCTTTACTCCCAGATAATTTTAACTGGAACGCCCGGCTCCAATTGCGCCTCTTTCCCTGACAGCGGGTATTTTCGATGACCGAGCAGGTATCGGCTGACAAACACCTTGTATTTGCCATTGCGCAGAAAATGCACGATGAACATTCCCGCATCGCCAGCCGCATACTTCGGCACTGGCACGGTTTGTTCCACGCGGATCTCCTTGCCTTTCTTGATGGTATGCATGACGATATTTGCCGTCATTCCAGCTTGCCACAGGCGGGGAAGGGAAAGACAACAGGTATGCCCGCCGCCGCCCTGGCCCGCATCCAGATAGCCCGCCCCCGCACTGGCGCCATTCTGCAAGGTCACCTCATAACTGCCTATCCCGTGATCGGTATGGTTGTAGCCGCTTAGATTGACCGTCAACTCCTGGCTTTCCTTGCCCGTTGCGGCATACGAAGCCGCCATGAAAAGACACAGGAAACCGATCAAAAGCCGTTTCATCGAAAAAATACTGCTTGCCATATGGTTCCCTCAATCATCGCGCATGGATGCCGTCCATGCAGCATCTGTCAATCCATGTGCTATTTCGCCGCCTGCGCATCCCACAACAGCGGTCCGGCCTCCCAGACGGCAGTCGGCAAGGCGTGCAAGGCGTCGTAAAAGGCGTCCAGCGAGGCGGGCGGATTTTTCATCATGGCAATGAACTGTGGCTGTTCCATCGCTTTTCCCGACGTGTACAGGGCCAGCAGCACATATTGCGTCTGCCGGTCGAGGTCGTCGATGCCCGCATCGAGCGCGCGCTGCTGGTATGTGGCGACGAAGGCATTGAGGATGCGCGGCGGCGTGTCATTCGTTTCATCGGTGATCACGCGGCGCAGATGGCTGACCAGCTTGGCCGTGTCGGCGGGCTTGACCTTGACCTGCCGCGCCGCGCCGGCCGCTTGCGGCGGCTTGTCGGCAGCCTGCGCAATGGTGTTGCCGCCGGTACACGCCAGCGCCGCGCACAGGGCCAGGGCCAGCGCAGGGAGCGTCTGCGGCGTCAGTCGCAAGCGGCCATTGCGGCGCCGCGGCCGCGCATGCTTCGTCGGATACTGCTGGCATGGCTGCATACATACTTTCGACAAATGAATGACATGCGACTCCCGTCCCATAGCGGGTTTATATTTTTAACAATATTTTTATTATATCTGGGAATTTTTAAAGGGGGAGCGCGATTGCATCGGCAGCGCCATGCCGCCAGCGCCGCATTGCGGTGGCACGGTGTTTGTACTATCTTGATAGTTGCCCAGGCCAGATGGCAGCGGCAGGTCCGGCCCACACAAAGGCGGCCGGCCCCCGTTGCGCCGCAGTCCTTACCCAGTCACGCACCGGCACGCCAGGCGATACTGTGCAACCAGAGTATGGGAACGACATGACGGCGCCAGGCCAGGCCCAGCGTGTTTGGGGCGAACTGATCGGAAAGCTGCTCGACGCGGCCGGCGATGACTCTTGCTGGCCGGCTGTGTGCTGCGACATCGCCCGCGTCTTCGGCGCCGCCGGCGCCACTCTCACCCTCTACGGCGACGAGCCGGCCGGCCAGGTGCTGGGCGGCGCGGCGGCGCCGCCGTGTGCCGGCCAGCCGCTGGCCGCCATGATTCCCGTCAGCGCGCACAGCATGGCCGTGCTGGCCATTTGCCGCCAGCCCGCGCCGCCGTGCGGCGAGCGGCGCGCCAGGCGGCAGCTGCAGGACCTGGTGCCCCAGCTGCAGCGCGCCCTGCGCCTGCGCCAGCGCCTGCAGGAGGAACGCCTGGCGGGCCGCTGCGGCTTGGCCGCGCTGGACGCCATGGGTGCCGCCGCGCTGCTGCTCGACGAACACCTGCGCGTGCTGTTCGCCAGCGCCGCCGGCCACGCCTTGCTCGACGCGCCCCTGCGGCTGGGGCCGCCGCCCGCCCTGATGCGCGCCGTGCGCCTGGTCATTGCCAGCATGCACGGCGCGCCGCAATGCCAGTCGCTGCGCCTGCCGCGCGGCCAGGCCCCGGCGCTGGTGCTGACGGTAGCGCCCTTCCCCGCCTGGCGCACGCCGTGCGCCCTCGTCATCGCGCGCGATCCGGCCCTGTCGAACATGTCGATACCCGCGCTGCGCCAGCTGTTTGACTTGACGCAAGCCGAAGCGCAAGTGGGCCAGGCCCTGGCGCAAGGGGCCACCATCGAGGAAATCTCGGCCCGCTGCGGCATCAGCGTCAACACCGTCAAGACGCACCTGCACCACGCCTACCTGAAGACGGATACGCGGCGCCAGGGCGAACTGATCGCCCTGTTCCACGGCACGACGGCGCACCTGGCCGCCTTCAACGCCTGAGGCTGTGTCATCCGATCGGATGATGCGCGCCGCATCTTGCCTGCCTACACTTACAAGACCGGATGGCCGCGCCTTGCCAATGTGACAGCAGCGCACGCGGGCAAGCCGGTTCGATTTCCCTGGCACCCACATCAACATCGCCGCGCCGTCAGCGCACGGCGCCAAATTTCAAGGATGGGCTGGAAAATGAAAACATGGATCCTGGCCGGCACCCTGGGCGCATGCGCCCTGCTGGCAAATGCACAATCGCTCCCCGACAGCCAGACCGTCGTCATTCCGGGCGGACGCCTGCAGACGATAGAACTGCCGGCACACAGATACTTCATGAGTGCGGAAACGTTTTCCCCGTTCCGCGGCGGCTATGAGCTGTCCAACGGCCAGGTGCTCCACCTGCGCAATATGAGCAGCATCGGCGCCCTCATGTACGCGCGCATCGACAACCAGGAAGAACACCGCATCGTCGCCACCGGCAGCAACAGCTTCGTGGCGCTCGACCAGCAGCTGGCCATGCGCATCGACCTGCGCGACGATGGCAGCGTGGGCGGCGAAGTGCTGATGATGGTACCGGCCGAAAACCTGGCCAGCGGCGAGGTCGTGCCGGCCCATGTGCAAAACATGAGCCTGGCGTCGCGCTAAGCGGCAGGCGCCGGGCCGGTGCAGGCAGCACCAGCCCGCAGCGCATTCCGCATGGGTGGCAGCCATGAGCAGACAGTATTCTGTGCAACAGCAAAACGCGCTGACCCTCGCTGCCATCCGACAGACGGCGGCCTGGTGGCGCGCGCGGCCCCTGCCGGACGCCTTGCGCCAGTGCGCGGCCAGCCATGGCGTGGCGCTGGACAAGGCCCTCATGCTCGACCTGCAACTGGCCTGGCCCGGCATGCCCGCCGTGTACGGCAAGCTGCTGAGCGCCGACGGCCGCTTCATTCATTTCGAGATGGACCTCGACGACAAGCTGCGCCCCCTGCCCGGCAGCGTGGCGTGGGACGACATCAGCCCCGGCTACGACCTGGCCGCGCACAAGCGCGGCACGGGCGTGGGCTATGGGATGTTGTGCAAGAAAGTACTGCAGGAATTGAATCGCGGCGCGTCCTAGCGGAACCGCCGCCTTCGCATGCTATGATCGGCGCCCCGATCATGAGACAAATGGCAACGCCCCATGCAGCATCCATCCGGCAGTCAATCCCGATCCCTGCTGCGCCGCGGCCTGCGCCTGCTGGCCTGGCCCCTGCTGGCCCTGGTCAGCGCCGCCTGCACCAGCACCACGCGCCATCCTGCCAGCGAGCCCACGCAAGTCATCCTGCGCTTTACCTATGACGACGGCAAGCCGATGCGGCATGACGATTACCTGGCCAATGCGCGCCAGGAAACGTACATCAAGCGCTGCAGCAAGATAGGCAGCACCAGTGTCTGCGACGTCGGCTCGGATCCACTCTTCACGGGCGGCGACGCCCCGCTGGACGCCAACGGCGAAGTGCGCGTCACCCTGCACTCGACCGGCCCCATCGGCAACAATCCGACCAGTCTTTGCATCAAGGGCAAAGGCTACGTCTTTGATTCCGGCGACTGGAAACGCGGTCCCTTCAGCCCTGGCCAGGTGATCGAGATCCGCTACAGGATCAGCGAAGTGGACATGACGTGCCCCTGGTCGTCAAGCACGCCGCCGTGGTGGGACAAGAGTTAAGCCAGCCGGAGCCGGCTGGCCCGGCTGTTACTGCAGCTCGAACTCCGCCGGGGTCAAGCCCAGCTCGCGCGCGATCTTGCCGGCCACGCGCTGCTCGTTGGCGTCGAAATTACCGTCCGACGAAGCGACGGCGATAATCATGCGCACCAGCAGGCGCGACGCCTCGACATTCGACTTCATCTTGCCCAGCGCCTGATAGGCCTTGGCTTCACCGATATCCTTGTCGAACTCCAGCTGGCCGACATACTCCTGGAAAGCCTTGATGACATCGCTGGTGGTAAACACGGATAGCGCGTCATTGCTTTCAATAAACTTCACCATCTTCTGCTTCTCTTCCGCACTGACGCTGCCGTCGGCCATGGCGATCAGGGCCGAGCCCGCCATCGCGGCGTTGAGGAAATCCTTGTTCTTGTACTTCAAGGCCTCGGTTTTCAGTTCGCTTGCCTTGGACTTCAGCTTGGACAGAAAGGAATCGAAACTCATGGCGGTTCTCCTGGTTAGTTCGAATGAGGTAGCGCTACAGGCTACCACTGCCTTCAAGCTGGGGGCGCTGGGGTGGAATGCAAGCAAATAACTATAGTTAAAGAAACTAGCAAGATTTGCTACGCGATAATTCCCATGTGTCCCATCCCCGTCTTACGCTCATTCAGTGCTCAACATCCACAGCCCTAACGGAGAATACTAGGTGAGAAAATATTACTCACCATCATAAATAAATGATGCCTTCCTCATTGCCTCGCTAGTTTCTTTCTCACTTAAATCAAGCATTTGAAATTTTTGCACTTTACGAGCAGCCGTATATTGACTCAAATCAAGCATGTAAGCTTCAAATAACTCTCCTTTCGCCCCGGTTTTCAAAGTCACTCGTGACTTAACTGGATGAATAAGGCGCAGATCAATTAGCTGATCAACAGAATCTCTCACTGAACCTTTAAGTTTTTGCGAAACCAGAAAAATATTACACTTTGACTTTTCCGTACAAAATGTGACTAATTTTTGAAAAGCAACCTCAAGAATTTCTCTATCCGAATCCGTGTCAAGCTTGAACTCTTCGCGCTTCATTGGATCATAGTCACCAGAGGCCAAATTAACATCTTCGGCACCAATTTTAGGGCCTCGATAATCACCAGCTCGCCTGTTCTTTGCCTGAGAAATTGCTCCAGAAAATATACCAATAAAATCTCTAGTCACGCCACCCGAAGCAACTATCAAGCGATCAATAGCGGTTTTATTCATCAATTCTTTAATACTTAAAGGAGGGACCTCGGCCATAAGATTAGCCAAAATTTTTCTCAAAAACTCTCTCAAAGTCTCAAATTTTTCTAACGAAATATCTAAATTTATCTCTTTTGCATCATCGCCCAATTTCATACCAATTGGAGGATCCGAATGTTGATACCACTGACTCCTATGCTTAATCGTGCCAACTTTCAACCACATACCATTTCCCTTCGCTATTCTATGAAAATAGTCGACCACCTTTGGTTGATCGCTTTTTCTTATATGATATAGATCGTCAATAATTAAAAACGAAGGGCCATCTGAGAGTTTTGACAATTCCTGAAAAAAATTCTGAAAGCTTAAGATGTGTTGATGCAAATATTCAATTTTATGAGAAATATAAGTCGACTGCTCTTCGCTAGCGTTTCCAGACTTATTTCCCGCACTTAATTTACTTTTTACGGAACTTCCTTCAACTCCAAAATCAATATCTACATCCAGACCTGAATTTTTTTCACCAGAAACAGTTTTTCTTGTCACTTTTTCTGTTGATTCAGGAGCTCGCAACTGCTCCTCCAAATTACCAATTAACTTTTCCAACTCTGCCGTTAAGGATGCTGTATTTTGCTTATTGAAAGGTGGTCGTAACGGTTTAGTACCGAACAACTTGCTCCAAAAAGACGTCTTTGTTGCCGGTGTCGTGGCGACATCGGTGAGCCATCGCTTAAATTCATAAAGGCTTTTAATTAAGACACTTATTAAAACATCAGGATAAGAGTGGCCTTTAAAAGTCTCCATATCAACGAATGCAATTGGTCGACGATCCACAGTAAGATCTGCAGCCATTTTCCTGAGCAAACTAGACTTTCCCGACCCGCGCCTACCAAAAATAATATTATGTTGCTTAGATTTTGCTCTGGATAGCACCCCTGGTGCTGGCTCAATAAACCGTTTTGCCCCCTCAGGAGTCGCTCTCATTACCTCTTCACAGAGAACAAGAAGTTGGTCAACTTCTACAGAGTTTAACTGCGGAACTTGCTGCTCACCAGTCGCCATATCCAGAACCATTCTTATGTTGTATGAATTATTTCAACAATATAGCACAGCACTAGCCTCAGCCGACAGTTCCTGAAATAAAGATATATGCTTTTTTATAAATAATAATACATTATTATCATTATTGCAATTTAATGAAAAAAACCAGAAAAATTACAGCATGAAATCACATTTTGAAGTTTCTGGTTTTAATTGTAAAAATAAATGTAAAAAAGCCGCTGTCTCCCGACAGCGGCTTTCTCATTCCTACCCCAGCAGCAGCGCCTCGAACCGAGACGCTGCCCTGCAAGCAAACTAATTACCCCACAAACTTCCGTGCATTCCTGAACATGCGCATCCACGGCGAATCCTCGCCCCATGCTTCAGGGTGGTAGGACTGCTGGACGCTGCGGAACACGCGCTCCGCGTGCGGCATTAACACTGTAAAGCGGCCGTCCGGCGTGGTGACGGAGGTGATGCCTTCCGGCGAGCCGTTCGGGTTGTACGGGTACGCTTCGGTGGCGGCGCCCTTGTTGTCGACGAAGCGCATGGCTTTGGTGACCTGGGTGATGTCGCCCGTTTGCGAGAAGTCGGCGTAGCCTTCGCCGTGGGCGATGGCGATGCCGGCTTGCGTGCCGGCCATGCCGTTGAAGAAGATCGATGGGGAATCCATCACTTCGACCATGGCAAAGCGGCCTTCGAATTTCTCCGACTTGTTGCGCGTGAACTTCGGCCAGGCGTGGGCGCCGGGGATGATCGACTTCAAATTGCTCATCATCTGGCAGCCGTTGCAGATGCCGAGGCCGAAGCTGTCCGTGCGGTTGAAGAAGCGCGCGAACTGTTCCGCCAGGCTGGCGTTGAAGAGGATCGTCTTTGCCCAGCCTTCGCCCGCGCCCAGCACGTCGCCGTACGAAAAGCCGCCCACGGCGATGACGCCCTGGAAGTCGTCCAGTTTCACTCTGCCCGCGATCAGGTCGCTCATGTGCACGTCGACAGCCGTAAAACCTGCCTGGTGCATCACGTAAGCCGTCTCGATATGCGAGTTGACGCCCTGCTCGCGCAGGATGGCGACACGGGGACGCACGCCGGTGGCGATGAATGGCGCGGCGATGTTGTCGTTCTGGTCAAACGTGACGATAGGCGACATGCCCGGATCCTGCACGTCCAGCAGGCGGTCGTATTCGGCGTCCGCGCAGGCCGGGTTGTCGCGCAGGCGGGCGATGCGCCAGCTCGTTTCGCTCCACAGGCGGTGCAGGTCCGCGCGCGGCTGGGTGTAAATGAGCTTGGCGTCGCGCGTGAATTCGATCACGTCGCGGTCATTCAGTTTGCCGATGATATGGCTGCAGGCGCCCAGGTTGAAGGTGCGCAGCACGTCCATGACGAGCGACTTTTCTTCCGCGCGCACCTGGATGACGGCGCCCAGCTCTTCGCTGAACAGGGCGCGCAGGGTCAGTTCGTTGCGGCGTTCCGCCACCTGGCCGGCCCAGTTCTTGGCGTCGCCCCAGTCGCTGGCATGCTCGCCTTCCATGGTCAGCATGTCGAGGTTGACGGACATGCCCGTGTGGCCGGCGAAGGCCATTTCCGTCAGGGTGGCGTACAGGCCGCCGTCCGAACGGTCATGGTAGGCCAGCAGCTTGTCGTCGCTGTTGAGCTTCTGGATGGCGGCGAAGAAGCCTTTCAGGTCTTCCGCGCTGTCCACGTCCGGCGTTTCATTACCCAACTGCTGCAACACTTGCGCCAGCGCCGAGGCGCCCAGGCGGTTCTTGCCGCGACCGAGGTCGATCAGGATCAATGACGTGTCGCCCTGGTCCGTTTTCAGCTGCGGCGTGAGCGACTTGCGCACGTCCGTTACCGGCGCGAACGAGGAGACGATCAGGGAGACCGGCGACGTGACGGATTTCGCCGCGCCCGTGTTCTCGTCTTTCCACGTCGTGCGCATCGACAGCGAATCCTTGCCGACGGGGATGCTGATGCCCAGCGCCGGGCACAGGTCCATGCCGACGGCCTTGACCGTGTCGTACAGGGCCGCGTCCTGGCCAGGCTGGCCGCAGGCGGCCATCCAGTTGGCGGACAGCTTGATGTCGGAAATATCGGCAATCGCGGCGGCGGCGATGTTGGTGACGGCTTCGCCCACGGCCATGCGGCCCGAAGCTGCCGCGTCGATGACGGCCAGCGGCGTGCGTTCGCCCATGGCCATCGCTTCGCCCAGGTAGCCCTCGAAGCTCATGGTGGTGACGGCGCAATCGGCCACCGGCACCTGCCACGGTCCCACCATCTGGTCGCGCACGGTCATGCCGCCCACGCTGCGGTCGCCGATGGTGATCAGGAACGATTTGTCGGCCACGGTCGGCAGCAGCAGCACTTTTTGCGCTACATCAACCAGGTCCATGCCCGTCAGGTCAATCGCCGGGAAGTCGTTGGCCACGTGGACCACGTCGCGCTGCATCTTCGGCGGCTTGCCCAGCAAGACATCCATCGGCATGTCGACCGGTTCATTGCCCAGTTCCGGGTCGATCAGCTTCAATTGACGCTCTTCGGTGGCCACGCCCACGGCGGCGAACAGGCAGCGTTCGCGTTCGCACATGGCTTTAAATAATGGCAGACTTTCCGGCGCAATGGCGAGGACGTAGCGTTCCTGCGATTCATTGCTCCAGATTTCCTTCGGCGCCATGCCCGATTCTTCCAGCGGGATCTTGCGCAGGTCGAAAATCGCGCCGCGCTTGGCGTCGTTGGTGATTTCCGGGAAAGCGTTCGACAAGCCGCCCGCACCCACGTCGTGGATGGAGATGATCGGGTTGTCCGCGCCCATTTGCCAGCAGGCGTTGATGACTTCCTGGGCGCGGCGTTCCATTTCCGGATTGCCGCGCTGGACGGAGTCGAAGTCCAGGTCGGCCGTGTTGCTGCCGGTTGTCATCGACGAGGCGGCGCTGCCGCCCATGCCGATGCGCATGCCCGGGCCACCCAGCTGCACCAGCAGGCTGCCGACGGGGATGTCGTTCTTGTGCGTGTGCTGCGCCGAGATATTGCCGATGCCGCCCGCGATCATGATGGGCTTGTGGTAGCCGAACACGGCATCTTTGTCTGCGCCGACGTTCTGTTCATAGGTGCGGAAGTAGCCGCCCAGGACAGGACGGCCGAATTCGTTCGAGAACGCGGCGCCGCCCAGCGGGCCTTCGATCATGATCTGCAGGGGCGAAGCGATGCGTTCCGGCTTGCCGTATTGATCCGCCTCAGTACGCGCGGCCAATGGCGCCGTCACGGAAGCGGCCGTTTCCCAGCTGCGCACGGCGTCCGGCAGCGACAGGTTCGATACCGTAAAACCCGTCAAACCGGCCTTCGGCTTGGCGCCGCGGCCCGTCGCGCCTTCGTCGCGGATCTCGCCGCCCGCGCCCGTGGAGGCGCCAGGGAAAGGAGAGATGGCCGTCGGGTGGTTATGCGTTTCCACCTTCATCAGCGTGTGCGTCAGTTCCGTGGAAGCCGCGTATTCGTGGCTGGCGCCGCGCGGGTAGAAGCGCGAGACCGTGGCGCCTTCCATGATGGACGAGTTGTCGCTGTAGGCGACGACGGTGCCCTTCGGCTGCAGTTCGTGCGTGTTCTTGATCATGCCGAACAGCGACTTAGGCTGCGCCACGCCGTCGATGGTCCAGTCGGCGTTGAAGATCTTGTGGCGGCAATGCTCGCTGTTCGCCTGCGCAAACATCATCAGTTCCACGTCCGTCGGGTTGCGGCCGGCCTTGGTGAAGGCGGCGTCCAGGTAGTCGATTTCGTCTTCCGACATCGCCAGGCCCAGCTCGACGTTCGCCGTTTCCAGCGCGGCCTTGCCCTGCCCCAGCAAGTCGATCGATTCGAGCGGACGCGCTTCCAGCGTGCGGAACAGGTCCCTGGCGTCGTCGGCGCTGCGCAGCACGGATTCCGTCATGCGGTCGTGCAGCAGGTCGGCCACGGCCTGTACCTGCTCGTCCGTCAGTTTGCCGGCGCCGATGGCGCTGCCCAGGATGCCCGATTTCAGGTTGATGCGGAAGGCGATGCCCCGTTCGACGCGCTTGATGTGCGCCATGCCGCAGTTGTGCGCGATGTCGGTGGCTTTCGAGGCCCACGGCGAAATCGTGCCGAAACGGGGGATGACGAAGAATTCTTCGGCAGCGCCTTCCGTATTGTCAGCGTGGGCCGGCTCGCCGTATGTCAGCAAGGCGCCAAGGCGCGTGCTGTCGTCGGCCGTGAGGGGCGCGCTGGCATCGATGAAATGGACATAGCGTGCTTGTACGGCAACGATCGCAGGCGAGACGGCTTGCAGTTGGCTTAACAGACGGTGGCTACGGAAATGGGACAGGGCATTGGAACCCGGCAGTATCAACATGGTTGGAAGGTGGTTGATGCAGCGTGGCTGCGGGTTAAAGGTAGGTATGACAATATCTTTCGTACGGCAAATTTCCTTTGCGCGCATTATACCCGTTTTACCCCTGCTTTATTACCGGAACTTATGGCTTTGCGGCCATTTTGCCCCTGAAACCGGCAGTTTTTGCCAACTTGCAACATCCCCGCTCCGGTTCGGCCACGCCCTTGCCGATCGACACCAATACAGGCGTGCTGCCGTGCGCTGTCGCCGCCAGGCGCGAGGGGCATGGCGGCGGCGCTGGCGCAAAGATCAGCAACGCGCATGACGGGTATCAACACCGGAAACAGATAAGCCGCCCGCTACGGCCTTGCGCATCCTGGCCGCGGCATGGCGCGGCAGCCAACGATAGTTGCTTTTAGAATACTATCACGCTAGTCAACTGCGCGCCGAACGAGAGGCGCAGCGCCCTTGCGACAGCTGCCCATGTCGTGAAATACAACGCCGGACGCCGCCGGGCACGCCTGCCCCCGCGCCCGATGCCCGATTGCATGCATTTTGCTGGCAAGGCCGGGCGGCTTTGCAGTATGCTGACAAAAAACAATTCTGCCAGGCACATACAAGAATGGCGCCGCGGATGACCACACAGATGAACGAGAGCTGAACAATGCCAGAACATAGCGACTTATCTGTCCTGATCGTCGACCCGAACCCCAGCATGCGGGGCAATCTGCACAATATGCTGAACCAGGCGGCCATCACCAAGGTGGAATACGCGATCAATTCCGGCACGGCCATCCGCCTGCTGACGAAGAAGCCGTTCGACATCATCCTGTGCGAATACGACCTGGGCAGCGGCACGGACGGCCAGGATGGCCAGCAATTGCTGGAAGACTTGCGCCATCACAAACTGATCGGCCTGTGGACGATCTTCATCATGCTCACGTCGGAAGCCATCCACAGCAAGGTGATCAGCGCGGCCGAGCTGACCCCGTCCGACTATATATTGAAGCCGTTTACCGTCGATGTGCTGAGCGGGCGCATCGCGCGCGCCATCGAACGACGCGCCCTCTTCCTGCCCACCTACCAGCTGATCGAGAAGGGCGATTTGCGCGAAGCCGTGAAGAGCTGCCGCGCGGCCGAATTGCAGCACCCGCGCCTGGCGGCCGATTTCGCCCGCCTGCGCGCCGAGCTGCATTTGTCGCTCGGCGAATGGACGGAAGCGGAACAGATCTACGCCGACATGCTGGCCTCGCGCCCCATGGCCTGGGCCCACCTGGGACTGGCGCGCACCCTGTTCGAACAGCAGCGCCACGAAGAGGCGCAGGACGCGCTGCTGGAACTGGTGGAAGTCAATCCCCGCTACATGGCCGCCTACGACTTGCTGGCGAAAAACCACGAAGCCATGGGCCAGCAGATACAGGCGAAGAAAATCCTTGAGGACGCGGTGGCCATTTCGCCGCACATGGTGCGCCGCCTGCGCCACCTGGGCGGCATCGCCTTCGACACGGGCGACATAGGCGCGGCCGAGCGGGCCTACAAGCAGGTGGTCACCAAAGCCAAGTATTCGGAGTTCCGCGACCCGGAAGACCACGTCAACCTGGTGAAAACGCTGGTCAAGAAGGGCGACGCGCCACAGGCCAGCGGCGTGCTGCGCGACATGGAGCGCTCGCTGCGCGGCGACGCCAACGTGGAAGCGTGCCGCGCCATCTCGGCCGCCATGCTGCATGAATTGTCGGGCAACGACATCGCCGCCGCCAACGAACTGCAGCTGGCCGCCGCCGCCCTCGACGGCGCGCACGGCCTGTCGACCCAGCTGAAGGTGGGCCTCGTGCAGAGCTGCCTGAAGAACAACCTGGAGCAGGCGGCGTCCGAGGTCATGATGAAACTCGTCAATGAAGCGGACAGCGACGTGACGATGGAAGCGGCCGTGGACGTGTTTGAGAAAGCGGGCCGGCATGACCTGGCGCAAGGCATGGGCCAGCAAATCACGCACCAGGTGCAGGAACTGATGCAGGATGCGGCCAGCAAGGCGGAAAGCGGAGAGCTCAAGGGCGCCGTCTTCGTGCTGCGCCAGGCCCTGCGCAAGACGCCTGGCAACCTGCCCGTGCTGTTCGCTTCCGTCGACGCCATCTTGCGCCAGCTCAATATGCTGGGCTGGGAAGCGCCGCTGGCCGAACAGGCGCAGCACCAGATGCAGATGATCCGCAAGATCGACCCCAGGCATCCGCAGTTGGAGTCGCTCCGGCAGCAGTATGCGGCCACGCAGCACAAGTACGGTATTGCGACCTGACTGGCGCCTGCTCGCTGGCCTGTTTATCTTCCGGGGGGCGGCCCTGGAGGTCAGCCCCCACCCCCTGCTTTCGGGTTGAGCGCGCCTGACAACACCTTTTCATTACTCGAAAAGCAACAATCGCATGCGCCGGCCTGTGCCGAGCCTGGGCTGGCGCCCATGCGCACCCATGTGACAATGTGTGAATTTTTCCTCTTGGCAATTTGTTACCCTGCTGCTCGCAACCACGAGCCGCCCGGGCATGACGCGACGCTGTCGCAGTGCGTCTGGCTGTTTATGAAAATTAGCAATGAACAATCAATCGAAGGCTCTGCATGTATATTGTCACTCCCTTATTCTTTGTCGCAGGTGCTGCCCTGCTCATTTTCGGCTTCAGGAAAAACGATCGAAAACTGCTTGCCTTCGCAGCTTGTCTGTGGCTGGTCTGCGGCGCATGGGATGAATTTTCTGAAGGCTTTATCGATGGCGTGAACGCCAGCGCCCCGGCAGTGTCATCTTCGCCTGCGCCTTAGCAGGCACCACTTTTTAGCCAGGCTGGGCATGTAGCTTGCTTGGAGCCCGTTTGCGGCCAATAACAGACATAGCCGCATTGCGGACCAATGTCATAATCATTATTTTATAGTCCATATTCATGAGAATAATTTCCGCTGCGCTACTGCTATCGACCTCCTTGCTGAATACTCAAGCTCAAGCGGGACATAACGAGGACTGTGATCGCCCCGAATTCGCACAGCAGTATGCTGCAGGCTTTAAGGGCGAATTGAATGGCGCGCTAGAAAAATTCAAAAACCAGGATAAGTACTACCGCGCCAAGCTGAATGGGATGAAAGCTGTGCTGATTAAAGCAGGTACATGGACAGAGGTGGAGGCTTCAGTCTTTATGGTCAAGGCCAGCATTACCGATGACGACGCCAGAGCGCTGGAGGCCGAACGCAAGAAAGCTGCCAGCGATTTCAAGGTACAACTATTGTCATTGGACGGTATTCCTTTCATGGCTGGTGGCAACAAATCTGCTGAAATACGTGCCAACTGTTTGCTTGGACCAACTACCATCAGTAAAGCCGATGTTTTATATGCTGCGTTAGAACGAGCGTGGAAACTGCTCGAATCCAAGATCGCAACAGAGGCGCAAGCGAAAAATGTCACCTTGCCATAAGTTATATTGGTTCGGATATATCACTAGCGGAGGTTCGGTGGGCGAACTATACAAGTGACGAGCTTCCGTCAGTCGTGGCACGCGTGGTCAATGCCCTTATTCATTCCGGCTGCAAGGTCGGATTCGGTGATCCGGACGATAAAGAGTGGCAATCCGACATAGCCGTACTGAACGTAGAAAATCCCGGCGCCGAAATCGCAGCAAGGTGGCTTGCGGAACCAGAAAATGTTGAGTTTCTGATGTTTTCATGTCAACGTGGCAAGCGAGCATAGACATATTCAGTACCTGCCGCTTTGGGGCATATAGTCGCTAGCGACCGAAGTCGGCCAGAAGCGGCCAGAAGCGCCATTGGACCGCAATCAGAGCAAAGAATGGAAAGAATTGATGGTTCGACTTGACTGTTCTGGTATCACCTTCGCCTCGCAACTTGACGAACGACATTTGTTCGAGTGGGGCATGCAAATTTCGGGCACGCTTCGCTGGGAGCAGGATGCTCTTGTGATGAAATCTTCGAACCTCAGTCAAGCGTCCTTGCGGGACTTGCTAGCGCTTTTTGCCCGGTATCAAATACCCATGAAACAGCTGGCTCAGTTTAGAAATGCCAGGAATGAAAGTTGGTTTGCTGCTCCGAAAATGTATTGGTATATACAGGTTTTCGGCTAGGCGGTAATCGGCCAAAAACGGACTTTGAAGCATCAACCGAAACCGACCTTTTAACTCGGTATAACGAACGATCACACTAAATTATGGGACTACTCCGTCAATCAGCAGCAAGCCTAAGAATTTTTGGTGACAAACTCCAGCCGGCGGAAATCTCGCGCATGTTGAAATGCGAACCAACCCAAGCAAGAGTAAAGGGAGAAGTGATCAAGTATCCTTCTGGAAGGGAGCGAACAATGACCTGCAGGAGTTGCTTTCTTACGGCTGATAGGACGGAGCCGGAAGACCTTGATGGTCAGATCAAATGGTTGATGGCCAAAATGACTGACGATCTCATGGTCTGGCAGGCCCTGACCTCTTCCTGTGACGTAGACATGTTTTGTGGCGCGTTCATGCAGAGCACGAACGACGGCCTCTCCCTCAGTCCGGAAACCATGCTTGCGCTTGGTTCACGCGGAATCAAGTTCGATCTCGACATCTATGGTCCTCATGACGTTAGCGATGGCGACGATTAGCTGAACAACGACTTTGAACTTGAGAAGTCGATCTGTAAACGTCCGCTTTGGGGTCCAAACCGCCGTACATGACGGCCTTCGAGGACGATAAAGCCGGCGCTGACGTCACGTGCTGCACGCACGCCGTGAGCACCCAGCGGGCCTTGTATCTGGCCATGTGCGCATTCCAGGTCGCCTGACCGGGCGCAGTGCCCAGCGTATCGGCGCCGCGCCGGCTTGGCCGTGGGTGTGCGCCGGTCACCGTCGTACCCGGCGCGCAGGGCAGGCACTTCCCGCCCGCGCAGCGGTTAGATCAACGCTCGCCCCTGAGCGTGTAGACAGGCTTGTCGGACTCCCCCTTCTCTGCCATCGCCAGCACGCGCTGCAGTTCCTTGCGCTCGTCGCCGTCCTTTTCGGACGACACCAAGTTGCGCAGGATGGCGACATGCGCCGTCTGCAGCGCCTGCGCCGCGGGCACGGCGATGTCCGGTTTGACGCCGACGTGCTCCCAATTGGTCTTGGTGACGAAATTGGTCGTGCGCGAGGTGGGAATCACGACCACGATGCCCTGCCCCACGCTGAACCGGCCCACGGGATTGGAGCCGCCGCCCGTGGTTTCCCCGACCACCGTGCCGCGCTTCTGCGCCTGGAAGCTATAGGCGCAGTCTTCCCCGCCCGAAAACGTGCGGGCCGACGTCAGCACGTACACGGGCTTGTCGTAACGCTGGGCGACCGTCGCCACGGTAAAGATCTGCCGTGTCGTATCGCTCGGGCGATTGTATATGTCGATCAGGTGACGCTCGTCGCCGAGCGGGAAGAAATGGCTGATCAGGTAAGCCACGCTGGACGGGCTGCCGCCGCCGTTGCGGCGCAGGTCGAGGATCAGCGCCTCCGTTCCCGCCATCAGCGACATGGCCGCCGAGTAGGCCGGGCCGACGAATTCCGTGCGCCCGAAGCCGCGCAGCTCGATGTAGCCGACGTTGCCGGGAAGGCGTTCGACCTTCTCGATGCCATAGCCCCAACGCCCGGCCTGCTCGCGCGCTTCGTCCATCCTGGCGCGCGTGGGCACCTCGGCGGCGTTGCCGCGCTCGCGGAAACCTTGGTCAAGCATGGCGCCGAAATGCAGGTCGCCGCTCAATGCGCGCAAGTCCTGCGCCAAGGCCGCACTGAACGCCTGCGCGCTGGCGGCGCTCGCATAGCCCCCTTCGGCATTTTTCCTGGCGATCGCGCTGCCGACCCGTTCGGCCACGGCGGGATCGATGTAATTCGCGTTCATTTTCTCCGCCAGCGCCTGCACGACCGCGGCGCGATCGGCTGCTTTCAAGGCGGCGTCCTGCGCCGCGAAGGCGGGCAACGACAACAGGGCACCCAATACGACGCCTGCGACAAACTTCCTTTTGCCTGACATATCTTTCCTCCAAGTTGGACTACGAATCGTCTTATCGTTGTGTGAAAAAGTGCGCACGACGATGGTGTGCACAGTCACGATTGCATGCAGCCATGGTAGCATGATTTACATAAGCACTTATATATAATGTTGATTAATTGAACATGCTGCGGCCACTCAGAATTGAACTGACTGCCGCTGCGCTGTCAAATGAGGTACAGTCGTGACGGACCGTAGCCGCAGGAATGAGGCGCCGCCTGCCCATTCCCCCTGGTCCGCCCTATTCCACCCTGGCAAGGAGGCACCATGAACAAACAGATCATCCTCAACCTGCCCGTGAAGGACCTGGACAAATCCCGGGCCTTCTTTTCCGCTCTCGGCTTTGCCTTCAATCCCCGCTTCAGCGCAGAGAACGCGGCGTTCATGCACATCGTCGGCGATACCATCCAGGCCATGCTGACGACCGAACCCTTCTTCCAGTCCCTGATCGACAAGCCGGTGGCGAATGCAAGGCAAGCCAATGAAGTCGTCATTTGCCTCAGTTGCGAAAGCCGGGAAGAGGTGGACAGCCTGATCGCCAGGGCCGCTGCCGCCGGCGGCCGCATACCGCATCCGCCCGAGGACCATGGCTTCATGTATGACCAGGGCTTCGAGGATATCGATGGCCACCTGTGGAACCTGGTCTGGACGGCGCCGGAAGCGGCACGCTGAGCAAGTTGCGGGCATTGCCTTGATCAGCGGCCGCGCTGCCGCCCGGGGCGCGATGCCGCGCCAGCAGGCGCAGATCAGTGCATGCCACAGTTGATCCGCATGGCGGGCGCTGCTGACGACGGCCAATTGACGCGGGAACCTGATTTTTGGCGGGGATGAAGCGATGGCGGGGACCAAGGGAGACAGGCCCGGCGGGCCTGCCCCCTTGTCAAATTACTCAGCCAACGACGCCATGTCGATGACGAAACGATATCTGACGTCGCTTTTGACGACGCGCTCGAACGCCTCATTGATATCCTGGATGCGGATGATCTCGATGTCCGAGACAATATTGTGCTTGCCGCAGAAATCCAGCATTTCCTGGGTTTCCTTGATCGAACCGATCATGGAGCCGGACAGGCTGCGGCGCGCGCCCACCAGGCCGAAGGCGCTGATCGGCGGCACGGCGCCGTCGGGGATGCCGACGATGACCATGTTGCCGTCCACTTTCAGCAGGTTGATGTACTGGTTCCAGTCGATGGCCGCGCCCACGGTGCAGATGATCAAATCAAACGTGCCGGCCAGCTTGCTGAACGTTTGCGCGTCGTTGGTGGCGTAGTAGTGGTCGGCGCCCAGGCGCAGGCCGTCTTCGCGCTTCGACAGGGTCTGGCTCAGCACCGTCACTTCGGCGCCCATGGCGTGGGCGATTTTCACGCCCATGTGGCCCAGGCCGCCCATGCCCAGGATGGCCACCTGCTTGCCAGGGCCGGCCTTCCAGTGGTTCAGCGGCGAGTACAGGGTGATGCCGGCGCACAGCAGGGGCGCGGCCGCGTCCAATGGCAGGTTGTCGGGAATCGACAGCACATAGCCTTCCTTGACGACGATGCTGTCCGAATAGCCGCCCTGCGTGGCCGTCTTGCCGTCCGCTTCGACGCCGTTGTAGGTCTGGATCAGGCCCGGCATGTACTGTTCCAGGTCCACGTTGCGCGTCTTGCAGGTGGTGCAGGAATCGACGAAGCAGCCCACGCCCACGTGGTCGCCCACCTTGAACTTGCTCACATTGGCGCCGACAGCCGTGACGACGCCGGCGATTTCATGGCCGGGCACCATGGGAAAGGCGGAACCGCCCCATTCGTCGCGCGCCTGGTGGATGTCGGAATGGCACACGCCGCAATATTTGATCGAGATGGCCACGTCGTCTTCGCGCGGGGCGCGGCGCTCGAACGTGAACGGTTGCAGTGCGGAGGCGGGGCCCAGTGCGGCGTAGCCTTTGGCGATGGTGCTCATGAAAACTCCTGTATCTGTAATGTGTGACGAGGGGAACGCGTGCCATGCATGCGATTGCACAAGTGTGCCCGAGATGCCGGTCCGCCGTTACCGCGATCCTGCAAGACCTTTGCACGATCCTCCAAATCTGCGTAAGATCAAGCCCCGCCCTCCCCGCCTGACGCATACTGCCCCCATGTCCGCACAGATCCTCCCGCAAGATGAAATCGCCGCCCTGATCAGCCGCCATGCGCCGCGCAACGGCGACTACGCGACGGCCATCGCCAACCTGACGTTCCACCGCCAGTCCTCGGTCACGGAGTCGCTGTTCCACGCGGCGCGCCCCAGCGTGGCCATCATCGCGCAGGGCGCGAAGGACGTCACCCTGGGCAGCGACACCTTCCACTACAGCCGCATGCAGTATCTGCTGACGTCCGTCGACCTGCCCGTGCAGGTGCGCGTGGCGCAGGCAAGCGAGGAACAGCCGCATCTGTGCGTGGTGCTGGGCATCGACATCGCCGACGTGGCGGCCCTGCTCGACAGCGAAAGCGCCGGCGGCGCGGTTGGCAGCGCGCAGCAGAAGATCCTGCCCGCCACGCGCGGCATTTCCGTCAGCGACGTCTCGCCCGAGCTGCTCGACGCCATGCTGCGCCTCGTGCGCCTGCTCGACAAACCGGGCGAAATCGCCGCCCTGGCGCCCTTGATCCGCCGTGAACTGACCTACCGCCTGCTCAACGGCCCCGTGGGCGCGCGTTTGCGCCACATGGCGCTGGCCAGCAGCCAGTCGCACCAGGTGGCGCAAGCCATCGACTGGATCAAACACCATTACGCGCAGCCGCTGCGCATCGAGCACCTGGCCGGCATGGCGAACATGAGCATGTCCTCGCTGCACCACCACTTCAAGGCGATTACGGCCATGACGCCGATGCAGTACCAGAAGCTGCTGCGCCTGCAGGAGGCGCGGCGCCTCATGCTGGTCGAGCAGATCGACGCCGGCACGGCCGGCTACCGCGTCGGCTACGCCAGCGAATCGCAGTTCAGCCGCGAATACAGCCGCCAGTTCGGCCGCGCGCCCATGCGCGACGTGGGCCTGGTGCGCGCGCAGCTGAGCGGGGCCAACGCCGGCGCCGGTACCGCCTATTCCGGCTTGCCGTAGCCGCCGCCGCCCGGCGTCTCGATGACGAACACGTCGCCGGGGTGCATGGCGGTCTTGCCGATATGCGCCAGCTGCTCCACCGTGCCGTCCACGCGCTCGACGTAGTTGCGCCCCAGCGCGCCCGGCGCGCCGCCGTCCATGCCGAACGGCGCAATAATCCGGTTGTTCGACAGGATGGCGGCCGTCATCGGTTCCAGAAAGCGCACCCGGCGCACGCCGCCGTTGCCGCCCTGCCAGCGCCCCGCCCCGCCCGAACCGGCGCGGATGCTGTAGCTGTCGAGGCGCACGGGGAAGCGCCATTCCAGGATTTCCGGGTCCGTCAGGCGCGAATTGGTCATGTTAGTCTGCACCACGTCCGTGCCGTCGAAGCCGGGGCCGGCGCCCGAGCCGCCCGATATCGTCTCGTAATACTGATATTTCTCGCTGCCGAACGTGAAATTGTTCATCGTGCCCTGCGAGGCGGCCATGGCCCCCAGCGCGCCGTACAGGGCGTTGGTGATGCAGGTCGAGGTTTCCACGTTGCCCGAGACGACGGAGGCCGGGTACTGCGGATTGAGCATGGAGCCGGGCGGGATGATGACGGTCAAGGGCTTCAGGCAGCCCGCGTTCAAGGGAATGTCGTCGTCGACGAGGGTGCGGAACACGTACAGCACGGCCGCCATGCAGACGGCGGACGGCGCATTGAAGTTGTTCGGCAGCTGGGCGGAGGTGCCCGTGAAGTCGATGACGGCGCTGCGCCGGGCCGCGTCGACCGTGATCGCCACCTTGATCTGCGCGCCGTTGTCCAGCGCCAAAGCATAGCTGCCGTCCTTAAGGGTGGTGATGACCCGGCGCACGGCTTCCTCCGCATTGTCCTGCACGTGGCCCATATAGGCTTGCACGACTGGCAAGCCGAAATGCGCGACCATGCCATGCAGCTCCTCGGCTCCCTTCTGGTTGGCCGCCACCTGGGCGCGCAGGTCGGCCAGGTTTTGCCGGGGATTGCGGGCCGGCCAGCTGGCGCCCGCCAGCAGGGCCAGGGTTTCCGCTTCGCGCATCGCCCCCGTGGCGCCGTCGACCAGCTTGAAATTGTCGATCAACACGCCCTCTTGCTCGATGCGCGTGGAGTCGGGCGGCATGGAGCCTGGCGTGGTGCCGCCGATGTCCGCATGGTGGCCGCGCGAGCCGACATAGAACAGGATGGCCTCGCCGTTTTCATCGAACACGGGGGAAATCACCGTCACGTCGGGCAGGTGCGTGCCGCCGTGGTACGGGTCGTTCAGCATGAAGACGTCGCCGGGCCGCATGGCGCCCGCATTGCGCGTCATCACGGTGCGGATGCTCTCGCCCATGGAACCGAGGTGCACGGGCATGTGCGGCGCGTTGGCGATCAGCTGGCCTTGGGCGTCGAAGATGGCGCAGCTGAAGTCCAGGCGCTCCTTGATGTTGACGGAATGGGCCGTATTTTGCAGGCGCAGTCCCATCTGCTCGGCGATCGACATGAACAGGTTGTTGAAGATTTCCAGCATGACGGGATCGGCATTCGTCCCGATGGCGACACGCTCCGGCAAGGCCTCCACTCTGCGCAGGATCAAATGGCCGTGCGCCGTCACCTCGGCGCGCCAGCCCGGCTCGATCACGGTGGTGGCGTTGGCGTCGCTGACGATGGCCGGACCGTCGATGGCGTCGCCGGGACGCAGGCTGTCCGCCGCATACAGGCCGCTGTCGCGCCAGGCGCCGGCGCAGTACATGGCCACCGTTTCCATGGGCGCCAGCGCGCCTGCGCGGGGCGCATGGGCCGGCGCGGCCATTGGCGGCGCATCGGACGCGCCGATGGCTTCCACGGAAATGGCTTCGACGACCAGCGCGCGCGCCGGCATGAGGAAGGAAAAGCGCTTTTTGTACGCCGCTTCGAACTGCGCCTGCATGCCAGGCACCGTATCGAACGGCACGACGAGGGCCGTATCCGTGCCTTCGTAGCGCAGGTGCACGCGCGGCACGAGCGCGATGCGGTCAAGCGCCACGCCCTGGCGCAGCAAATCGCCGCGCGCCAGTTCACCCAGGGCCGCGACATCGCGCGCCAGGGCCGGATATGCGCCCAATGCCGCTTCGACGGCCTGTTCGCGCATGGCGCTCTGGTCGGCCAGGCCCATGCCGTAGGCCGACATCACCCCCGCCAGGCTGTGGATGAAGACGGTGCGCATGCCCAGCGCATCGGCCACCAGGCAGGCGTGCTGGCCGCCCGCGCCGCCAAAGCTGGTCAAGGTATATTCGGTGACGTCGTGGCCGCGCTGCACGGAAATCTGCTTGATGGCGTTGGCCATATTGCCCACGGCGATGGCGATATAGCCTTCGGCCACCTGTTCCGCGGTGGTCGCCGCGCCGCCGCTGGCGCTCGCCGCGCGCGCCAGCGCTTCGAACTGGGCGCGCACGGTGGCCGCATCCAGCGCTTCGTCGGCATCGGGGCCGAAAACGCGGGGGAAGAAGGCCGGCTGCAGCTTGCCCAGCATGACGTTGCAGTCGGTGACGGCCAGCGGGCCGCCGCGCCGGTAGCTGGCCGGGCCGGGATTGGCGCCCGCGCTGTCCGGCCCCACCTTGTAGCGGGCGCCGTCGAAATGCAGGATGGAGCCGCCGCCCGCCGCCACCGTGTGGATGCTCATCATCGGTGCGCGCATGCGCACGCCGGCGATCTGCGTCTCGAACACGCGTTCGAACTCGCCCGCGTAATGCGACACGTCGGTGGACGTGCCGCCCATGTCGAAGCCGATGACCTTGTCGAAGCCGGCCAGCGCGCTGGCGCGCACCATGCCGACGATGCCGCCGGCGGGGCCGGACAGGATGCTGTCCTTGCCCTGGAAGGCGCGCGCATCCGTCAAGCCGCCGTTCGACTGCATGAATTGCAGGTGCACGCCGGGCAGCTCCATCGCCAGCTGATCGACGTAGCGGCGCAGGATGGGCGACAGATAGGCGTCGACGACGGTGGTGTCGCCGCGCGCCACCAGTTTCATCATGGGGCTGACCTCGTGCGACACGGACACCTGCGTAAAGCCCGCCTCGCGCGCCAGCTGCGCCAGGCGCGCCTCGTGCGCGTGGTAGCGGTAGCCGTGCATCAGCACGATGGCGATGGCGCGCGCGCCGCGCGCATGCGCGCGCCGCAGCGCCGCGCTGGCCGCATCCTCGTCGAGCGGCATGACGACGTCGCCGTGGGCGCCCATGCGTTCATTGATCTCGATCACTGCGCCGTACAGCAGTTCGGGCAAGATGATCTGGCGCGCAAACAGCTGCGGGCGGTTCTGGTAGGCGATGCGCAGCGCGTCGCGGAACCCCCGCGTGATGGCCAGCACGGTCGGCTCGCCCTTGCGTTCGAGCAGCGCATTGGTCGCCACGGTCGTGCCCATCTTGATGGCACCCAGCCGCTCCACGGGCAGCGGCGCGCCCGGCGCAAGGCCCATCAGCTGGCGCATGCCGGCCAGCGCCGCGTCGCGGTACTGGCCAGGGTTTTCCGACAGCAGCTTGCAGGTGGCCAGGCTGCCGTCAGGACGGCGCGCCACGATGTCCGTAAAGGTGCCGCCCCGGTCGATCCAGAATTGCCAGTCCATCGTCCTGCCTCCCGCGCTATGTGAGATGGCTATTGTAGCCGCACAATTTGCGGCACGCGGCAGGCGTGCGCGCCTTGCCTTCCGCGCCGATCAGCCTTATGTTGAAGGAATACTGACTAATGGAAGACGCCATGACCCTGATCGACTCCGCCACCCCGCTGTACACCATCGCCGACATCCGCGCCATCGAACAGGCGGCAGCGCAGGCCTTGCCGCAGGGCGCCCTGATGCAGCGCGCCGGGCAGGCCGCCGCCAGCACCGCCCTGAAGCTGCTGCACGGGCAGGAAGACCGCGCCAGCGCGGGCCACATGCGCGCGCTCGTGCTGGCCGGCCCCGGCGACAACGGCGGCGACGCGCTCGAAGCTGCCGCCCACCTGGCCGGCAGCGGCATCGAAGTGCTCGTCTGGCTGGCGCCCGCGGCGCACGCCACCTCGCCCGAACGCGAAGTGGCGCTGAGCCGCGCCCGCAACAGCGCCGCGCGCTGCATGGAGGCGGCCACCAGCACGGCTGCGGCCGCCGTGGCCGCGGCGCCATGGAACCTCGTCATCGACGGCCTGTTCGGCATCGGCGCTACGCGCCCCCTGGACGGCGAATGCCGCGACATGGCGCAACTGGTCAACAAGCTCGATTGCCCCGTGCTGGCGCTCGACGTGCCCAGCGGCCTGCACGCGGACACGGGCGCCGTCGACGGCGTGGCCATCCGCGCCACGCACACGCTGACCTTCATCGGCGACAAGCCGGGCCTGCACACGGCGCATGGCCGCGACCATGCGGGCGAAGTGGAAGTGGCGGCGCTGGCGATCGATCCCGCCCTGCTGCCGGAAGCCAGGGCGCAGCTGGGCGGCCTGCACCTGTTTGCGCGCCATTTGCTGCCACGGCGCCAGAACACCCACAAGGGCAGCTACGGCAGCGTGGCCGTCATCGGCGGCGCGCAAGGCATGGCCGGCGCGCCCATCCTGGCGGCACGCGCGGCCCTGCATGCGGGCGCGGGAAGAGTGTACATCGCCTTTCCCGACGCACCGCCCGCGTTTGACAGCGGCCAGCCGGAACTGATGTGCCGCCGTGCGCAGGACGTGGATTTCTCGGGCCTGCACTTTGCCGCGCTGGTGGCCGGACCGGGCCTGGGCGACGACGCCGATACGGTGGAGCTGCTGCAGCGTGCCATTGACAGCGACAGCCCGCTGCTGCTGGACGCGGACGCGCTGAACCTGATGGCGGCCGAGCCGGAGCTGCAATCGGCGCTGGCCGTGCGCACGGGCGCGGGCGCGACGATATTGACGCCGCATCCGCTGGAGGCGGCGCGCCTGCTCGACCTGACGGTGGCCGAGGTGCAGGCCGACCGCCCGGGCGCGGCGCGCCAGCTGGCGGCGCAGCTGGGCGTGATCGTCGTCCTGAAAGGATCGGGCACGGTGATCGCCGCGCCCGATGGCGGCATCGTCATCAACAACACGGGCGGCCCCGCGCTGGCGACGGCCGGCACGGGCGACGTGCTGTCCGGCCTGTGCGGCAGCCTGCTGGCGCAGGGCTGGCCGGAATGGGAAGCGGCGCTTGGCGCCGTGTGGCTGCATGGCGCGGCCGCCGATGCGCTGGTGGCGGCGGGCAACGGCCCCATCGGCCTGACGGCCGGGGAACTGATCCCGGCCATCCGCAAGCTGATCAATGCCTTGTCGGCATGATCACTGCGCTAGATCAAACGGCCTGCTGAGATCGTAATCGTCCGGCCGCAGCGGGCCGCAATCGAATTGTCATGCGTGACCAGCACCAGGGTCGAACCCCGTTCACGGTTCAGCTCGAACATCAGCTGGATCACGGCTTCGCCGGTGGCGGCGTCCAGGCTGCCCGTCGGCTCGTCGGCGAACAGCAGCGGCGGCTCCGTCACGAACGCGCGCGCCAGCGCCACGCGCTGCTGCTCGCCGCCGGACAGGTATTTCGGATAATGCTTCAGGCGGCTGCCCAGGTGCACTCTGCCCAGCATGGCTTGCGCCTTTTCCTTCGCATCGGGGTCGCCGCGCAATTCCAGCGGCAGCATGACGTTTTCCAGCGCCGTCAGGTGGGCCAGCAGCTGGAAGGACTGGAACACGAAACCGAGCTTGTCCTTGCGGAAACCGGCGCGGCCGTCTTCATCGAGGGCGAAGATATCGGTGCCGTCGAGCACCACCTTGCCTGCGCTGGGCGTGTCCAGCCCCGCCAGCAGGCCGAGCAAGGTCGACTTGCCGGAACCGGAGGCGCCGACGATGGCCAGCGTCTCGGCCGTTTGCACGGTAAAATCGACTTGATGCAGGATGGTCAGCTCGCCATCGGCATCGGGTACGCGCTTGGCCAGCTGGACCACTTCGATGGCCGGCCGGGCATTTTGGCCGTTTTGGCTGTTGCTTGCGGCGGGCTGCTGGGCGGCCCGCCGTGCTGCTGTCTCGGACGGGAGAAAACTGGTGGAAGTCGCTTTAGGGAATTCGGGCATGCTGATCTATCTTAAGAAATTTCGTGAACAAATAAGTGTCAAGGGCGGCAACCGCCTGCGGCGGCGCACCCTGTCCTTGCTTCCTGCGGCAGCCCTGCTCCTGGCGTCAGGCATGACGAACGCCTATTCTGCACCAAAAACGCTGCTGGTGCTCGGCGATAGTCTCTCGGCCGAGTACGGGCTGGCGCGGGGCACGGGCTGGGTGGCGCTGCTGGAACAGCGGCTGCAAGCGCAAAAGAACGACACGCGCATCGTCAACGCCAGCATCAGCGGCGAGACCACCAGCGGCGGCCGCGCGCGCCTGCCCGCCCTGCTGGCCAGGCACCGGCCGGACGTGGTGCTGATCGAGCTGGGCGCCAACGACGGCTTGCGCGGCTTGCCCGTGGCGGCCGCCGAAGCGAACCTGCGCGCCATGGGCGACGCGGCCAGGAAAACAGGCGCGCAGGTGGTGCTGGTGGGCATGCGCATGCCGCCCAACTACGGCCGCGCCTATGGCGAGCAATTTTATGGCGTGTACGGCAAGCTGGCAAAGGAATGGAAGGCGCCGCTCGTACCCTTCATGTTCGAAGGCATCGCCGACCAGCCGCAGCTGTTCCAGGCCGACCGCATGCACCCGAATGCCAAGGCGCATCCGGCGATCCTGAAAAATATCTGGCCACAACTGGCGCCGTTGCTGGGGGCGAAGTAAGCCGGTTCATAAGTTCACTCAATTTTCACCCCGAAGACCGAACTGCCGGGGTCGGACCCTGAGTGGCAAGACGCTCCAATGGAGCGTCTTGCAACCGCGAAGCGGCCGACCCCAGTCTTACGCCGGTGGCTTATATAAAGTTCCCGACTCGCAGACAAAAAAATAGCCGCTCAAGAGCGGCTATTTTTATGCGTGGAAACTAAATCTTACGGCGCTTCCGACGCTGGGGCGGCTGGTGCGGTGACCGGCTTGACGATCTTCACCTTGGCCTTGGCTTTCAGGTACTCAACGTAATCGAACATTTCCTGTTGCGCCAGGATGCCGCTGATCTGGTCTTTCTCTTGCTGGCGGCGCGCCGCATCGACTTGCGCCGGCTGCTGCACCTTGCCGATGCGGTAGATGCCGTAGCCCAGGGCTGGCAAGTCCACGCCCACGTAGGCTGGCAGCTTGCTCGTGTCGGCCTTCATTACTTGCGCGATGGCGGCGCGGTTGATGCCGTCAAGCTTGCTGCGCGACACCCATTGCGCCGCACCGAAACCGGTGGCGTCGCCCGACGCCTTCAGGGCCGCCAGTTTGGTTTCGCCGGCCTTCTTCGCCAGCTTTTCCGCTTCTTCCATGGTCACGCGCTGACGGATCATCGCTTCGACTTCGGCCAGCGGACGCTTCGTTGCCGGCTTGAACTCCACCACGCGGCCGGAAATGAGCACGTTCGGCGCCACGGTGACGGCTTCCGTGTTGCGCTTGTCCTTCAGCGAATCATTCGAGAAGATGGCGGCGAGGAACTTGGCGTTGTTGAACGGCGCCTTGCCCAGTGCCGGCGACGGCGTGCGCGACAGGTTGGCGACGCTTTCCACTTTCAGTTTCAGCTTGTCGGCCACCGGCTTGAGGCTGTCCGATTGCTCGTACACGGTATTGGTAAAGGTTTCCGCCATTTCCGAATATTTCTTGGCTGCAAATTGCTTGCGCAGGTCAGCCGTGATTTCGCCCCGTACTTCGTCCAGCGCCTTGACGTGCTGCGGCTTGAGCGAGGTGACGGTCAGGATGTGGTAGCCGAAATCGGAAGCGACGACGTCGCTGATCTCACCTTGCTTGAGCTGGTTGACAGCGCTCAGCAGCGGCGCCGGCAGGCCATCCTTGCCGATGACGCCCAGGTCGCCGCCCTGCTCGGCGGACGCCGGGTCTTCGGACTTGGCCCTGGCCACGGCGGCAAAGCTGGCAGGCGTCTTGCGCACGTCCGCGAGGATGGCTTCGGCCTTGGCCTTGGCGGCGGCCTTGTCGGCGGCCGATGCGTCTTTCTTGACTGCAACCAGGATATGGCTGGCCTGGCGCGCTTCCGGCGTCGTATAAGCTTTCTGGTTCTTCGTGTAGTAGCCGGTCACATCGGCGTCGGTGACGTCGACCTGCTCGCCGGCGGCACTGTCATCGAGCACCACGTATTCGATCTTTGCCTGTTCCGGGATGGCGAAGAACTTGCCGTTCTTTTCATAGAAATCCTTGACCATGGCGTCCGTGACCTTGACTTGCGGCACGTACTGGGCGAGCGGCAACAGCAGTTCCTGCACTTCACGCTCTTCCGAGGTGATGTCCGACAGGCGCTTGGCAACGGTGGCCGGCGCGAAGGCCGTGCCTTGCACGGCGCCGGCCAGCTGCTGCAGGGCCAGGTCGCTGCGGCGGCGCGCATCGTACATCTGCGGCGTCATGCCCTGGGCGGCCAGCATGGCCTTGTAGCGTTCCAGGTCGAATTTACCGTCCGGCAAGGTCAAGCCGGGGATTTCCAGCACTTCCTTCTGCAGCACGGCATCGCTGATGACGAGGCGGCTGCGGCCCACTTCGGCAGCCACGGCGCGCTCGGCGATCAGGTTGTCGAGGATGCTCTTGCGGGCTTCCGGCGTGTCAAACATTTTCTGGTCGAACTGCTCGCCCATCATCTGGCGGTAGCGGTCGATCTGCTGGCGTTGCGCTTCTTCATATTGCTGCTGCGTAACGACCTGGTCGCCGACCTTGGCGATGGTGTTCGCGCCGTCGCCGAAGCTTTGGTAGCCGCTGATACCGACCAGTGCAAAAGACGGGACGATGACCAGCATCAAAAGAAACTGCATCAAGCGTCGATGGGTACGAATAAATTCAAACATGGTCAGCCAATTCGGGATGAGTGGATCACTATAAAAAAAGGCGAACATGCGTTCGCCTTGATTTCTTCGGCGGAATGGACGGGACAGATGTCCACTTCCCCTTTAGATTCAACAACTTGGCGCTGGAACTAAAGCAGGATTCTGACGCCCAAGCCATTATCTCCTGATTCTACAATGCCCATAGCGCTATAGCAAGAGTAAATCAGGGCGCGCGCCCTGCCCCGGCGCCGCGTGCCGCGCCGCAAATCAGCGCACGCGCGCATGGCCGGCAAGACGGCAGCCTGGACATTAAACACGGCAAAGCTTAAAGCGGATTTAAATGCGCGCGCCCCCGATTCGAAAAAAGCGCGGCGGCGGAATTAAAAAGGGAAAGCGCAAAGATAATCGGGCGCATAAAAGAAAAACCCGCGCTGCTTATTCGGCAGCGCGGGTTTCTATATTCTGGCGGAGCGGACGGGACTCGAACCCGCGACCCCCGACGTGACAGGCCGGTATTCTAACCAACTGAACTACCACTCCTTGAGAGCGTATTTTTTTTGGCGGAGCGGACGGGACTCGAACCCGCGACCTCCGACGTGACAGGCCGGCATTCTAACCAACTGAACTACCACTCCGAAAAATACACAGTACTACTTGCATTTGCATCCAGGATCGTCATTCAAGGAACTCCGATCCTGAAATCGCGGCACCCGGAGGCGCCGCCAAATGTTTCCGGTGATTGTCACCTCACCGAAGTCCGTTAGTTTACAGCATCCTTCAAAGCTTTACCAGCTTTAAATTTCGGGACTTTTGCAGCTTCGATCGTGATCGCTTCTTTGGTACGCGGATTGCGGCCGGTACGCTCAGCACGTTCGCTCACCGAGAAGGTACCAAAACCAACCAGGGTCACGCTGTCGTTGTTTTTCAAAGTTTCCGTCACGCCGCCGATAACAGCGTCGAGTGCGCGCGCAGCGGCGGCTTTGGAAATGTCAGCTTTTTCAGCAATGTGGTCGATCAATTCAGTCTTGTTCACTAGCATCCCCAATTACAAAGGTATAAAACGTTTACCGTATCGTTGCGGCACTTTTGGCACCACAGCTGTCCGGCGAAAAAAATGTGCAGGCGTATTAAACAAGCCACACTGTATATGTGTCAAGCGCTTTGGGGGCGCAATTCACGTTTCAATATAAAACAAGCGCTCTAAAAGCGCTTGTTTGGGGAAAACAGGGGTAAAACGTTAGTGTTTTACTACCTCGCCGGCCGCGTCAGGCTTGGCCGCGGCGGCCGTGACAGCCTCCACCGCAGCGACTTCCGTCAACGCTTCAGGCATGCGCTCGAGGGCGATTTCCAGCACTTTGTCGATCCAGCGCACGGGGACGATCTCCAGCTTGTTCTTGACGTTGTCCGGAATTTCGGCCAGGTCCTTCACATTCTGCTCCGGAATCAGCACCGTCTTGATGCCGCCGCGATGGGCCGCCAGCAGCTTTTCTTTCAGGCCGCCGATCGGCAACACTTCGCCGCGCAAGGTGATCTCGCCCGTCATCGCCACGTCGGCGCGCACGGGAATGCCCGTAAAGACCGACACCATGGCCACCGTCATGGCCGCGCCAGCCGAAGGACCATCCTTCGGTGTCGCCCCTTCCGGCACGTGGATGTGGATGTCGCTCTTCTCGAACACGTCCGGCTTGATGCCCAGGCGCGCGGAACGGCTGCGCACGACGGTGCGGGCCGCCTCGATCGATTCCTTCATCACGTCGCCCAGCGTGCCCGTGCGGATGACATTGCCCTTGCCCGGCATCGACACGGCTTCGATGGTCAGCAGATCGCCGCCCACTTCCGTCCATGCCAGACCGACCACCTGGCCCACCTGGTTTTCTTTCTCCGCGACGCCGAAATCATAGCGGCGCACGCCGAGGAATTTATCCAGGTTCTTCGAGTTGACGATGACTTTCTTGTCGGATTTCTTCAGCAGCAGCATCTTGACCACCTTGCGGCAGATCTTCGACACTTCCCGCTCGAGCGAACGCACGCCGGCTTCCCGCGTGTAGTAGCGGATGATGTCGCGCAAGGCCGACTCGGCCACCGAAATTTCGTCTTCCTTCAGGCCATTGTTCTTGATCTGCTTCGGCAGCAGGTAGCGCTGCGCGATGCTGGTCTTTTCATCTTCCGTGTAACCGGACAGACGGATCACTTCCATGCGGTCAAGCAAGGCCGGCGGAATGTTGTACGAGTTCGACGTGGCCACGAACATCACGTCGGAGAGGTCGAAATCGACTTCGATGTAATGGTCGGAGAACGTGTGGTTCTGTTCCGGGTCTAACACTTCCAGCAGGGCCGACGAGGGATCGCCACGGAAATCGGCGCCCATCTTGTCGACTTCATCGAGCAGGAACAAGGGGTTGCGCACGCCGACTTTCGACAGCGATTGCAAAATCTTGCCCGGCATCGAGCCGATGTAGGTACGGCGGTGGCCGCGGATCTCGGCTTCGTCGCGCACGCCGCCCAGGGCCATGCGCACGAACTTGCGGTTCGTTGCGCGGGCGATGGACTGGCCCAGCGAGGTCTTGCCGACGCCCGGAGGGCCGACGAAGCACAGGATGGGGGCTTTGAGCTTGTCGACGCGCTGCTGCACCGCGAGGTACTCGAGGATGCGTTCCTTGACCTTGTCGAGGCCGTAGTGGTCGCCTTCGAGCACTTTTTCCGCATTCGACAGGTCGTTATTGACCTTGGATTTCTTTTTCCAAGGCAAGTTGACCAGGGTGTCGATGTAATTGCGCACGACGGTGGCTTCGGCCGACATCGGCGACATCAGCTTGAGCTTCTTCAGCTCGTTGGTGGCCTTGTCCAGCGCTTCCTTCGGCATCTTGGCCGAAGCGACTTTTTTCTCCAGCTCGTCGAGGTCGGCGCCGTCCTCGCCCTCGCCCAGTTCCTTCTGGATGGCCTTGACCTGTTCGTTCAGGTAGTACTCGCGCTGCGATTTTTCCATCTGGCGCTTGACGCGGCCGCGGATGCGCTTTTCCACCTGCAGGATGTCGAGTTCGCCTTCGAGCTGGCCCAGCAGGTGCTCGAGGCGCTTGGCCACGCTGAAAATTTCCAGGATGACTTGTTTTTGCTCAAGTTTCAACGGCAGGTGCGCGGCCACCGTGTCGGCCAGGCGGCCGGCGTCGTCGATGCCCGACAGCGAAGCGAGGATTTCCGGCGGGATCTTCTTGTTCAGTTTGACGTACTGGTCGAACTGCTGCACGATCGCGCGGCGCATGGCTTCGACTTCCGACTCGTCGCCCGGCTCGGACTCGAGCGGCGTCAGGTCGGCGATGAAGTGCGTCGGCGCATCGCTGATGTGGTTGATGCGGGCACGCTGCGCGCCTTCGACCAGCACCTTGACGGTGCCATCGGGCAGCTTCAGCATTTGCAGAATATTGGCGACGCAGCCAATTTCATAGATATCCGAAGGAGATGGCTCGTCCTTCGCGGCTGCTTTTTGAGCGGCAAGCATGATGCTCTTGCCCTGCTCCATCGCAGCTTCCAGCGCCTTGATCGACTTTGGACGGCCAACGAACAGCGGTATCACCATATGCGGGAAAACGACGACATCCCGCAACGGCAATAACGGCAGTTGAGTTTGCTCAGTTAATTTGGAAGTTGTCATGGCGTACCTTATAGAAAGCGTGTTTACGATGTTGGCGCTCGCTGCCAAAACACAAGACCGGCGAGAATAAATAATTCTGTGAAACAAACATAAAGTCTATTTCGCAAAACACACCCGCATGACGGTAACAAATGCAGTTATCACAGTAAAAAAGCCACGCGCAGCTAAGCGCCGCGAGTGGCTTTCCGATTGAAGCCTGCACTCATTGATTTAAATTGTACTGCCATGCCTTAAGGAATCAAAACCCTTTTTAAGCATTTGTCTCAGCAGTAATCAATTTTCTCCGGAGGCTTTGGCAGTCTCTTGATAAATCAACAAAGGTTTGGCGCCGCTGGTAATGGTATTTTCGTCGATGACGACCTTCACCACATTTTGTTCGCTCGGCAGTTCGTACATGACGTCCAGCAAAGCATGTTCCAGGATGGAACGCAGGCCACGGGCGCCGGTCTTGCGCGCCAGCGCCTTCTTGGCGATCGCGTGCAGGGCGGCCGGACGAATCTCCAGTTCCGCGCCTTCCATCTCGAGCAGCTTCGAATACTGCTTGATCAGCGCATTCTTCGGCTCGACGAGGATCTGGATCAGCGCCTCTTCCGTCAATTCCGCCAGGGTGGCGATGACGGGCAGACGACCGACCAGTTCCGGGATCAGGCCGAACTTGACCAGGTCTTCCGGCTCCGCCTGCAACATCAGTTCGCTGGCCGAGCTTTGCGACTTGCTGCGCACGGTGGCCGAGAAGCCGATGCCGCTCTTCTCGGAGCGGTTGGCGATCACTTTCGACAGGCCGTCGAAGGCGCCGCCGCAGATGAACATGATGTTGGTCGTGTCGATCTGCACGAAATCCTGGTTCGGATGCTTGCGCCCGCCTTGTGGCGGCACGGAAGCCATCGTGCCTTCGATGAGTTTCAACAAGGCTTGCTGCACGCCCTCGCCCGACACGTCGCGCGTGATGGACGGATTGTCGGACTTGCGCGAAATCTTGTCGATTTCATCGATGTAGACGATGCCGCGCTGGGCTTTCTCGACATCGTAGTTGCAGCTTTGCAGCAGCTTCTGGATGATGTTTTCCACGTCCTCGCCCACGTAACCGGCTTCGGTCAGGGTGGTGGCGTCGGCGATCACGAACGGCACGTTGAGCATGCGCGCCAGGGTCTGCGCCAGCAGGGTCTTGCCCGAACCGGTAGGACCGACCAGCAGGATGTTGCTCTTGGCCAGTTCGATGTCGTCTTTCTTGCCCAGGTGCTTGAGGCGCTTGTAATGGTTGTACACCGCCACCGACAGGATGCGCTTGGCAGTCTGCTGGCCGATCACGTACTGATCGAGCAAGGCGGCGATTTCTTGCGGCGTCGGCAGGTCGGATTTGGTACCGGTCACCGTCTCGATGCTCGACGTTTCATCACGGATGATGTCGTTGCACAGGTCGATGCACTCGTCGCAAATGAACACGGACGGCCCGGCGATGAGTTTCTTCACCTCGTGCTGGCTTTTGCCGCAGAACGAGCAATACAGTAATTTTTCGCCGCTAGAGGATTTTTTGTCTGACATAAGGCATTTTGGTTGGAACTGCATTAACAATATTGCAAAATCGCAAGCCGGATGGCGGTAGTTGCCCAAAAGGCCGCTACCCATGGCGCAAGTCAACAACGTGCACAAGCTCCATGCTACCCGAAATAAAAGCGAAACGCCCGAACGTTTGATCGCCCGGGCGCTTAATTACTTATCTAGCAATATCGGTAGGGGCTCATCAAGCGCGGCTGGTCAACACTTTGTCGATCAAACCATACTCAACGGCCTCGTCGGCGGACATGAAACGGTCACGGTCGGTGTCCTTGGCGATCTGTTCGATCGACTGGCCCGTGCGCTCGGCCATGATGCCGTTCAAGCGTGTACGCAGGTAAAGGATTTCCTTTGCCTGGATCTCGATGTCCGACGCCATGCCTTGCGAACCACCGGACGGCTGGTGAATCATGATGCGCGAGTTCGGCAGCGAGAAACGCTTGCCCTTGGCGCCGGCGGCCAGC
Organism: Janthinobacterium sp. GW821-FHT03A03; assembly: GCF_059421435.1. NCBI lineage: Bacteria > Pseudomonadati > Pseudomonadota > Betaproteobacteria > Burkholderiales > Oxalobacteraceae > Janthinobacterium > Janthinobacterium sp. GW821-FHT03A03. The sequence continues at coordinate 79,954 of NZ_JBWKUZ010000015.1, forward strand.
AGGAAGGCGCCCATCGAGGCGGCCATCCCGGTACACAGGGTCGAGACGTCCGGCTTGATGAACTGCATGGTGTCGTAGATGGCCATGCCGGCCGAAACCGAGCCACCTGGCGAGTTGATGTAGAGCGAGATTTCCTTTTCCGGATTTTCGCTTTCCAGGAACAGCAGCTGGGCGACAACCAGGTTGGCCATCTGGTCATTGACCGGGCCGACCATGAAAATCAAGCGTTCCTTCAGCAGGCGCGAGTAAATATCATACGAGCGCTCGCCGCGGCCGCTTTGTTCCACCACCATCGGCACCAGGCCGAGCATCTCTGTGTCCAGCGCCGGATTACGGTTCATACCTGTCATTTCATTTCCTTGTGAAGCAGTTAGAGGGCGCCGCCCCGGCCCTACGGCCGGGAGCGGCATCCGGATACCAACTGGTTTACGCTTGTGCGTTGCTTCCCATCAGTTCGTCGAAAGCAACTGCTTTCGTCGTGACTTTCGACAGGCCCAACACGTAAGTGACGACGTTTTCTTCCAAAACAAGGGCTTCGATCTCACCCAGGCGGCGACGGTCGCTGTAGTAGTACTTCAGCACTTCGCGCGGATCTTCGTAGCTTTGGGCGAAATCTTCGATCTGCGCCTTGACTTGCTCAGGCGTAGCCTGCAGCTTGTTGTCGCCCACCAGCTGCGACAGGATCAGGCCCAGGCGTACGCGACGCTCGGCTTTTTCCGCGAACAGTTCTGCCGGGAAAGGCACGTCCTTGACGTTCATGCCGCGCTGCGCCATGTCCTGGCGGGTCATTTCGGCCAGGCGCTCGGAATCCTGGGCGATCAGCGTTTTTGGCACTTCCAGCTCAGCAACTTTGATCAGCGCGTCCATGACGGCTTCCTTGTTGCGTGCTTTCACGCGGCCAGCGACTTCGCGCTGCAGGTTGACTTTGATGTCTTCGCGCATTTTGGCCAGGTCGCCATCGGCAACGCCCAGGGACTTGGCGAATTCGGCGTCAACTTCCGGCAGGTGCGCCCATTCCAGCTTTTGCAGCGTGATGGTGAACGAGGCGGTTTTGCCGGCCACGTCCTTGCCATGGTAGTCCTCAGGGAACGACAACGGGAAAGTCTTCGATTCGCCCACTTTCAGGCCCAGGGTCGCTGCTTCGAATTCCGGCAGCATGCGGCCTTCGCCCAGCACGAAAGCGTAGCCTTCAGCTTTGCCGCCTGGGAATTCAACGCCGTCGATCGAGCCGACGAAGTCGACGGTCACGCGGTCGCCGTTGGCAGCGATAGCCTCGCCGCCGTCGCCGTGTTCGCCAGCTTCGCCCTTGGTGTGGAAGTGCACGCGCTGCTTGCGCAGGATGTCGATGGTCTTGTCGATTTCGGCTTCCGACACATCGGCTTGCACGGTTTCGATTTCAACGGCCGTCAGGTCGCCGATGGCGACTTCCGGATACACTTCAAACGTGGCGTCAAAAGCCAGCTGGCCTTCGGCCGCTTCTTCTTTCGGCACGATGTTCGGGAAACCGGCCACGCGCAGGTTGTTTTCGTTGGCGGCGTCGTTGAAAGCGCGGCCGACTTTGTCGTTCAGCACTTCGGATTCGATCTGGTAGCCGTATTGTGCTGCGACCATTTTCAACGGCACTTTGCCCGGACGGAAGCCCGGTGCCTTAGCCGTACGGGCTTGCACTTTCAGGCGCTTCTCAACTTCCGTGCGGACGTCCGTCAGCGGGAAGGAGATCGTGATACGACGTTCGAGTTTGCCCAAGGTTTCGACTGCAGTTGCCATGTAAAAAATCGTCCAAAAAATAAACACTGTTGGTACGAGAGAAGAAGACCCGACCCCTTGCGCCATCACTGGCGGCAAGACCTGGGTCCAGCTTCACTCGCTCGCATATTCATCTGTAAAAGCATTGCAAGCAGGACGATGGACCTGGTCTACCCGGCTGAGGGAAAACCCGCACCAGGCACCAAACAATCCGCCGCTTGCAATGCTGCGACAGGGCTCCGAGCGTCCAGCCATGCTTCTCATTAAATCGCAGGGCCGGCCATCATTCGGTAAAGCGTGGCATTATAACAAAGGACTTCGGAGAAGTGGCTGGCTTTGCGGCCCGGCCACAGAGGATGCCAGCGGTGACGAACGAATCGCCACAGCCTGGGTCTGCCCTGTCTTTACTCTTGCCCCGGCATTCATTATTTCGCCAGAGACAGGCTTTCCAGCCTGCTTCGTTCATTAGTATATGCGAACTGGCGCTCCGTCCGAAACAAAGAAATGCGCTCACGGCGAAGATTTCGGGCAAAAAACCTTTGATTTGCCTCAATTTGGCCATTTTTCAGGCAAACCTAAGTCCCGGCCCTCCCCTCCAAGTGAATTTAAAGGAGAAAACATCATGAGCGACAGCACACCCGGCAGCGCCAGCAACGCCAAAGCCAAACTGCACATGGTCCTCGGCCGCCTGCTCGACGGCGTAACGGACGACGATCTGCAAAAAATCCAGACGGAAGTCGATGAAATGGAGTTGCGCATGAAGGGCGACGGCCACCACGACCACGACCACCCGACGGCCGCCTGACGCGGCGCCCGCCCGTGCACTCGCTGCGCGCCGCCCTGCCCGGCCCCGACGTGCTCGACGCCGTCGAAACGGCGCTGGTGCGGCACCGCGCCTTCGGCGACAGCGTCTATATCCGCGACCAGCTGGCCGTGGCCTACCGGCGACGGCTGCACAAGGTGGGTGCCAGCATGCCCGCGGCGCGGCAGCTGGCGCGGCGGCTCGACGGGGCGACGCCCGCGCGCCAGCGCCAGCTGACCGGCGACACCGTGCTGCGCTGCGCCGTGCAGCACGCCATGCGCCAGCTGCACCTGGGCGACGACTACGGCTTGCCGCTGCCGCAATGCGCGGCCCTGTTCCAGGCGGCCAGCGCGCACCTGGACGCGGGCCTGCCCGGCGGCCCGCTGACGGCCCATCTGCCGCCCATGGCGCGCCTGCACCAAGAGCGGAAGCGGCGCGCCATGGGCGACAAAGACGCCGACGCGGGCAGCGAAGCAGACACGCACATATGGCATGCCTGGCAGGATGGCACGCCTTATGCTTCCGCTTTCCTTGCTGTGATGGAAGTCAATTACGGCGCGCCGCTGGCCACGCCCACGCCGCATGAACGGGCGCTGCTGCGCCGCGGCTTGTGCCTGCTGGAAACCCTGCTGCCCCGGCTGACGTCCAGCGCACTTTCTCACGTTCAACTGATCGCCCTGTTTCCCAAGCTGGGCGTCTGGCGCGGCAAGGCGTCCAGTTCGCAATTTCGCGTCAATGGCAGCCTCTTCCTGAACCAGGAACTGATCGGCAATCCCTGGTGGCTGGCCGAGCACTTGCTGCACGAAGCGCTGCACCAGAAACTGTACGACTTCCGCCACGGCCACAGCCTGCTGGCGCCCGGCTACGCGCGCGCGGACGGCGCCAGGGTCTGCTCGCTGTGGAATGCGCCCGATGATGACGGCAATCAATACTGGGATGCGCACCGCACACTGGCCGCCTTTCACGTCTACGTCCATTTAGCGCTGCTGTGTTTGCTTGCAGAACGGCATGAAACGGCGCTGGCGCCCCTGTACGGCCCCATCGGCCAGCACATGAGCGGCAGCCGGCGCGCCATCGACCGCGCCCGCTACCTGGGCGAGCAATTGCACAGCACTAGCTGGCCGGAACTGGGGCTGGCCGGGCGGCACATGACGGACTGGCTGCTGGCCGTGCTCGACGCACTCGACACGCAACCGTGGCCCGCCGGCGCCACCGTGCATTTGCTGCTCGACCTGTATGAGCGGCAAAGCCGCAAGCTCGACACCTATCTGGCGCGCCAGCCGCCGCCGCGCGGCGACCTGCCCGTATTGCCGGCGCAACAGGAACTGGCGCAGGCGCGGGCGGCCCTGCACCTGCTGGACAGGGACATGCCGCCCGGCACCCTTGACGCGGCGCAAGGCTGGCCGCGGGCGCGGCAACAGGTGCTGCAGGCGCTCATGCCGCTGGCATACGATGTCACGATGATGGACAGAGCCGGCTACCCGCAGGCGCAGGCGCTGATCATGCAGATGGTGCAACAGTCGAGCCGACAACTGGCCGCGCTGGGCGCGCTGGGCTGAGGAATGGGCTGAGGAACACTAAGGAAAAACTTGATGGCGCTGCACGTCCGGGCTGGAACAACCCGGATTGGTGCGGATGGGGAGACTCGAACTCCCAAGCCGAAGCACTGGCTTCTAAGACCAGCGTGTCTACCAATTCCACCACATCCGCATCTTTTGTATGCAGCTTGTACATACCACTTTGCTGCCACCCCTGATTTTAACAACTCGGGAGCGATCTGGCTACCGCGGACTCATTGAGCAAGCCCGGAGCAAGCGCTCGGTAAAGCAAAGGCGGCATTCTACTGGATTTCCCAGAGGAATGCCGCCTTTTTTTTGCTGCGCCTGGGAGCGGCGCCACCGGCCAGTCGGCGGCATTTTCACCCCAAAAGCAAGCACCGGGGTCGCACCCTCAGGGTACGACCCCGGCATTTTCGCCGGCCGGGGGAACCGGCGCATGCGCCATGCGGCCACCCGCCAGGGCACTACACAGCTGGCGTACTCACTTCCCTTGCCGCCGCCTCCGGCTTCCTGACCCGGAACCAGGCCGCATACAGGGCCGGCAGGAACAGCAACGTCAATGCCGTCGCCAGGATCAGGCCGCCCATGATGGCGACGGCCATCGGCCCCCAGAAGACCGAACGCGACAGCGGGATCATGGCCAGCGCGGCGGCGGCGGCCGTCAGCACGATGGGACGGCAGCGGCGCACGGCCGAGTCAATGATGGCGTCCCACGGCGTGGAGCCGTCCTTGATGTCTTGCTCGATCTGGTCGACGAGGATCACGGAATTGCGGATGATCATGCCGAACAGCGCGATGACGCCCAGATTGGCCACGAAGCCCAGCGGACGGTGCAGCAGCAGCAAGGCAAACGCGGCCCCCGCCACGCCCAGCGGCCCCGTAAGGAACACCAGCAGCGAACGCGAGAAACTGTGCAGCTGCAGCATCAGCAAGGTAAAGATAATGAAGATGGCCAGCGGCAGATTCGCCGCGATCGACGCTTCCGCCTCGCCGCTGTCGGCCGCCACGCCTTTCACCGTGATGCGGTAGCCGTCCGGCATGGTGGCGCGCAAGGCGTCGAGCTGCGGCGCCAGCTGCGTCGACACGGTCGCGCCCTGGATGCCGTCGACCACGTCCGACTGCACGGTAATGGCCCATTCGCGCTTGTCGCGCCAGACGACACCCGGCTCCCACACGAAATGCACGCGGGCCAGCTGCGAGATGGGCACGGACTTGCCCTTTGCCGTCGGGATATTCGTGTCGTTCAGCACGGAAATCGTCGCCCGCTCCTCCAGCGGCTGGCGCACCTGGATATCGATCAGCTTGTTGTCTTCGCGGAACTGGCCGATGACGGTGCCCGACAGTATCGTATTGGCCGCCTGCATCACGGTTTTCGAGGTGACGCCCAGCGCGCGCATCTTGTCCTGGTCCAGGTCCAGGCGCAGCACCTTCACCGATTCATTCCAGTTATCATTGACGCCCAGGGTGTTCGGATTGGCGCGCATGAGGTCCTTGACCTGGTCGGCAATGGCGCGCACGCCGGCCACTTCCGGGCCCGTGACGCGAAATTGCACGGGATACGGCACCGGCGGTCCGTTCGGCAACAGTTTTACCCTGCCCCGCACTTCCGGAAAATCCTTCTTGAAGACGTCGATGATCTTCTGGCGCAGCTGCTCGCGGTCCGCCAGGCTCTTCGGCAGGATCACCACTTGCGACACGTTGGTCTGCGGGAAGATCTGGTCCAGCGGCAGGTAGAAACGGGGACTGCCCGTGCCCACGTAGCTGGTGACGCTTTCCACGCCGTCGAGCTTGCCCACAAAAGCTTCGAATTTCTTCACCTGCTTTTCATTCGCGGCAAACGTCGTGCCCTCGGGCGACCACAGTTCCACCATCAGTTCCGGACGGCTGGAATCGGGGAAGAATTGCTTTTCAATAAAGTTAAAGCCATAGATACCGAGCGCGAAGATGGCCAGGGTGGCGGCGATCGTCGTCTTGCGCCATTCCACGCACCAGGCCACGGTGCGGCGGAAGCGGCGGAAGTTGGGGGTATCGAACAATTCATGGTCGTTATGCGCGTGCGGCTTGACTTTCAGCAAGACGTAGCCGATGTAAGGCGTGAAGACGACGGCCACCACCCACGAGATGATCAGGGCCAGCGCATTGACGGAGAACAGGGAGAACGTATATTCGCCGGCAGCCGACTTGGCCAGGCCGATGGGCAGGAAGCCCGCCACCGTGATCAGGGTGCCCGTCAGCATGGGCATGGCCGTCGACGTGTAGGCGAAGGTGGCCGCGTCGAAGCGCGAGTAGCCTTCTTCCATCTTGCGCACCATCATTTCGACGGCAATGATGGCGTCGTCGACCAGCAAGCCCAGCGCGATGATCAGGGCGCCCAGCGAGATCTTGTGCAAGTCGATGTCGAGCAGGCGCATGCACAGGAAGGTGACGGCCAGCACCAGCGGGATGGTCAGCGCCACCACCAGGCCGGGCCGCACGTCGATGCGCAACGGTTTCGTGTGCAAGCCCAGCGCGACAAAGCTGACGGCCAGCACGATCAGGATGGCTTCGATCAGGGTATGCACGAACTCGCCCACGGACGCGGACACGGCTTCCGGCTGGTTCGACACGCGCTGCAATTCTATGCCGACCGGCAATTCGCCCTTCATGCGCGTCACCGTCGCCTGCAAGGCCTTGCCCATGTCGATGATATTGCCGCCCTTTTCCATCGACACGCCCAGGCCGATCACTTCCTTGCCGTTGAAGCGCATCTTGTCCTTGGGCGGATCGACGAATTCACGTTTCACGGTGGCAAAGTCGCCGAGGCGGAAAGTGGTGCCGTTGGCGCGCAGTTCCAGGTTTTCCAGGTCCTTGACGGTGACCATGGCGCCCGTCACGCGCACTTGCAGATTGTCCGTCGGCGTCACCAGCACGCCCGTGGCGTTGATGCTGTTTTGCTCGGACAGTTGCTGCACGATGGCGTCAAAAGGAATGCCCAGCTGGGCAAACTTCTTGTGCGAAAAGATAACATTGATCTTTTCATCCTGCACGCCGAACAGTTCCACTTTCGACACCTGGCCCACGGCCAGCAGCTCCTGGCGCACCTTGTCCGCGTAATCCTTCATTTCCGCATACGTGAAACCGTCGCCGGACAGGGCGAAGATGGAACCGTAGGTGTCGCCGAACTCGTCATTGAAGAACGGGCCCACGACGCCGGCCGGCAAGGTGCCCTTGATGTCGCCGATCTTCTTGCGCACCTGGTACCAGGCGGCAGCCGTTTCCTTGGGCGGCGCCGATTCGCGCAGCTCCAGCAGGATCAGGGTTTCGCCCGGCTTCGAATAGCTGGTGATTTCATTGATGTACGGCGTTTCCTGCAGCTTCTTTTCCAGCTTGTCCGTCACCTGCTCGGCCATCTGCAGGGCCGTGGCGCCGGGCCAGTAGGCTTGCAGCACCATGGCGCGGAAAGTAAACGGCGGATCTTCGTCCTGGCCCAGGCTGGCGTAGCTGAGCATGCCGCCGATCAGCAGCACGGCCATCAGGTAGCGCGTCAGCGGAATGTGTTCGAGCGCCCAGCGCGACAGATTGAAACCGCCCTTCATTTGGCGGCACCCACGCTGACGGCGGCAGCGGCGACAGCGGGCTTGGCGGCCAGTTCGGCGCCGAGGATGGTCACTTTCTGGCCCGGCTTGAGCAGATTGACGCCGGCCGTGACCACGGTCTGGCCGGGTTTCACGCCCGAGGTCAGCAGCAATTCATTGCCGGCCACGCCGCCCACCATCACCGGCACCAGTTTCACGGCGCCGTTTTCCACCACCCACACGGAACTTTGCGATTTCTCATTGAACAGGGCCGTCAAGGGCACCTTGATCTGCGGCGTGGCCGATTGCGAGGCGAACTGCACCACGGCCGTCATGCCCAGGCGCGCCTGCGGCGCATCGGGGATGCTGACCTTGGCCACATAGGTGCGCGTGGCGGGGTCGGCCACGGGCGACACTTCGCGTATCTTGCCCGGCAAGCCCTGCTGCGGGTCGGCCCACAGGCGCACGGTGACGTCCTTGACCTTGCGCAAGGTCTCGACCTTGTCTTCCGGAATGCCGATCACGACTTCCTTCTCGCCGCTCCTGGCCACCACGACAACGGGCGTGCCGGGCGCCACCACCTGCCCCACTTCGGCCTCGATGCGCGTGACGACGCCGTCCGCATCGGCCAGCAGGCTGGCGTAGCCGGACTGGTTGGCCTGGCCCCGGTACAGGGCCTGCGCCGCTTCCACGTTCGCCTGCGCCGCCTTGTAGGTGGCGTCCTTGCCGTCAAGCACGGCCTGGCTGACGAAATTTTTCTCGCGCAAGTCCTGGTAGCGCTTCAATTCCGCGCGCGCCAGGTCGCGGCTCGTTTCCGCGCTGACCAGCGACGCCCTGGCCTGGGCCTGCGACAGCTGCAAGTCGACGGGGTCAAGCTGCATCAGCACCTGCCCCTTGGTCACGACGGCGCCCACGTCCACCTTGCGCGCGACGATCTTGCCGCCCACGCGGAAACCCAGTTGCGACGCCACGCGGGGCACGACCTCGCCCGCCAGTTCCGCATTCACATCGACATTACTACTAGACAACACAATCGCGCGCACGGGGCGCACGTCCTCGACTTTGACGGCCGGCTTGGAACAGGCCGCCAGGGTCATGGCAAGGGCGGCGGCAGCCATCAGGCGCAGGGCGGGAAGCGTGGGCGCGCCGGTCTCGCGGCGCAGGGTTTTCAGGGCAAACAAGGTATTTTCCTTTACTATGCGGGCTGTTGGATTTTTGCGTGAAGAAACTTTTTGCCTGCCAAATGCTGCTGGCCCAACTTTTTTACACGCGATATCCTTAAATTTGTGACAATATCAGTGGCGTCATCGGAGGCACTCCCGGCCCCTTACTGACTTTCTGGTTATTAATTATAATCGCGAGTAAAAGTTTTTAGTGACTTTTGCGTCATTAATCTCGAGATTAAAAAACTGCAACACTAAAGAAGCGTGTTCAATGCCTGTAGATCATTACGAAAATTTTCCTGTAGCATCATTTTTACTGCCGCGCCGCCTGGTGCCCGCCGTCGAAGCCATCTATGCCTTCGCCCGCAGCGCCGACGACCTGGCCGATGAAGGCGACGCCGCGCCGGCCGAACGCCTGGCCGCCCTGCACGCCTACGAGGCGGCCCTGGCACGCATCGCCCGCGGCGAAGGCCATGCGGGAGAGAACGCCGCCATGTTCGAGCGCCTGGCGGGCGTCATCGCCAGATTCCAGCTGCCGCTCAAGCCCTTCCACGATCTGTTGTCCGCTTTCAAGCAGGATGTGCAGACGACGCGCTACGCCAGCTTCGAGGAGCTGCTCGACTACTGCGCCCGCTCCGCCAACCCCGTGGGGCTGCTGATGCTGCACCTGTACGGCGCGGCCGATGAAGAGAATGTACGCGATTCCGATGCGATATGTTCAGCTTTGCAATTAATTAATTTCTTGCAAGACGTTGCCATCGACCAGCAAAAGGAACGCATCTACCTGCCGATGGAGGACCTGAGCCGCTTCGCCGTCTCGCCCGCCGCCTTCGAGCGGCCCGAGGCGCATGGCAAGTGGAGCGCGCTGATGCGCTTCGAGGTGGCGCGCACGCGGGCCCTGATGCTGTCCGGCGCGCCGCTGGCCCTGCGCTTGCGCGGGCGCATCGGCTGGGAGCTGCGCCTGGTGGTGCAAGGGGGCTTGCGCATCCTCGAATGCATCGAGGCCGTCAATTACGACGTGTTCCGCCGCCGCCCGAAGCTGGAAAAGCGCGACTGGCTGATCATATTCTGGCGCGCCCTGCGCATGTCGCGCAAAAGCCTGCGTCAAGAGACGCAAGTAAAAACGGCTTTTCCCCCGTCGGCCACTCTGTAAGACGATAGAATAGCGGCTTCGATCTGCAACCCTTGCTCTTTTGACTATGTCTCCCGACGAATACTGCCAACAAAAGGCCGCCCAGAGCGGCTCCAGCTTCTACTACAGCTTCCTGTTCCTGCCGGCCGAGCGCCGCAAGGCCATCACGGCCCTGTACGCCTTCTGCCGCGAAGTCGATGACACGGTCGACGAATGCACGGACGAAGCCGTGGCACGCACCAAGCTGGTCTGGTGGCGCAAGGAAGTCAAGGCCATGTACGAGGGCATCCCCACGCATCCCGTGATGCGCGCGCTGGAGCCGCACCTGGCCGTGTATCAACTGGAAGAAAAGCATATGCAGGCCATCATCGACGGCATGGAAATGGACTTGAACCAGACCCGCTACCTCGATTATCAGGCCATGAGCCGCTATTGCTGGCACGTGGCCAGCGTGGTCGGTATCTTGTCGGCCAGCATCTTCGGCGCGACCCGTCCGGAAACCCTGCTGTACGCGGAAAAGCTGGGCCACGCCTTCCAGCTGACCAACATCATCCGCGACGTCGGCGAGGATGCGCGCAAGGGGCGCATCTATCTGCCGATCAGCGAATTGCAACAGTTCAATGTGACGGCGGCCGACCTGCTCAATGCGCGCCACAGCGAGAACTTTGAAAACCTCATGCGCTTCCAGGTGGCGCGCGCGCAGACAGCCTATGACGAGGCGTTCGCCCTGCTGCCGGCGGAAGACCGCCGCGCCCAGCGCCCTGGCCTGATCATGGCCGCCATCTACCGCACCTTGCTCAATGAAGTCGAGCGCGACGGCTACCACGTGCTGAAACAGCGCATCTCGCTCACGCCGATCCGCAAACTGTGGCTGGCGTGGAAGACCTGGGTTCGTGGCTGAGCGTAGCGTGAAGCAGCGCTGCGCCGTCATCGGCGCCGGCTGGGCCGGCTGCGCGGCGGCCATGGAACTGGCGCGCGCCGGCCATGCCGTCACCGTCTACGAGGCGGCGCGCACCCTGGGCGGACGGGCGCGCCGGGTCGACCGCGAAGGCAGCGTACTCGACAACGGCCAGCACATCCTGCTGGGCGCCTACACGGAAACCTTGCGCCTGATCAAGCTCGCAGGGCAAGACCCGGCCGAACTGATCCTGTCGCTGCCCCTGCAGATGCGCTATCCGGCCGGTTCCAACGGCATGGATTTCATCGCGCCGCGCCTGCCCGCGCCGCTGCACCTGGCCTGGGCCCTGCTGCGCGCCCAGGGCTTGCAAGGCGCCGACAAGCTGTCGCTGATGCGCTTTTCCACGGCCATGCGATGGATGGGCTGGCAGTTGTACCACGATTGCACGGTCAGCGAACTGCTGCAGCGCTTCGACCAGACGGAGACCTTGAACCGCCTGATGTGGCACCCGCTGTGCCTGGCCGCGCTCAACACGCCGCCCGCACGGGCCTCGGCCCGCGTCTTCATCAACGTGCTGCGCGACAGCCTGGGCGCGAGCCGCCGCCGCGCGTCCGACATGCTGATCCCGAAAACGGACCTGTCCGCCCTGCTGCCCGAGGCGGCCGCCCGCTACGTGGAACAGCATGGCGGCGCAGTGCGCACGGGCGCCAAGATCGGCGCCGTGCACGCCTTGCCCGATGACCGCTGGCGGCTCGATGACGGGGACGGCTTTGACGCCGTCATCGTCGCCACCTCGTCCGTGCAGGCGGCCGCGCTGCTGCAAGGCGTGCGCGACTCCCGCCTCGACGACGCCATTACCCGCATGCAAGCGTTCACGCCGGAAGCCATCAGCACCTGCTACCTGCAGTACGACGCCAGCGTGCGCCTGGACTTGCCGTTTTACGCGCTCGTCGATGCGCCGCAGCACCAGCACTGGGGCCAGTTCGTCTTCGACCGGGGCCAGCTCGACGCGCACCAGGCGGGCTTGCTGGCCGTCGTCATCAGCGCATCCGGCCCCGCCGCCGAGCAAGGCCACGGGCCGCTGGCGCAGGCGATCGCGGCCCAGCTGGCGCAGGTCTTGCGGCGCCCGAAGCTGGCGCGGCCCGCCTGGACCCAGCTGATCACGGAAAAGCGCGCCACCTTTGCCTGCACGCCCGATCTGCTGCGTCCCGGCAATGCCAGCGGCATGCCGGGCCTGCTGCTGGCCGGCGACTACACGGCCAATGACGACCGCACGCAAGATTACCCTGCCACCATCGAGGCGGCCGTGCGCAGCGGCGTGGCCGCGGCCAGGGCCGTCACCAAGGGCAAGGCGGCCAAACAGACTTGACGGTGCATCGTGCCCGGTTGCCGCTGGGCCCCAGCAAAGTGCATTCTGTCGCACCGTGCTGGTGCGGCGGCCGCCACCTGGGTACAGTTTGATCATCGACAAACCAATTGCCACGAGGAACGCCATGCACACCATCCCCCACCTGAAAACCGGCTTGATCACCGTTGCGCTGCTGGCCGGCGTGGCGCTGGCCGTGTTCATCGTGGCCGATGGCCAGCAAGGGCGGCAGGCGCCGATGCTGCTGAGCCAGGCGGGCATGCTGCTGCCGGCAGTCGGCTGACGCGGCGCCAGCGACCGGATACCATGACCATGCATAAACAAGACTATCTCGACGCGCTGCGGCGCGCGCTGGCGGGCTTGCCACCGGACCTGGTGGCCAAGACGCTCGATTACTACGAACAGACCTTCATCGAAGGCGCGGCGGCGGGCCGCAGCGAGCAGGAGATTGCCCAGGAGCTGGGCGACCCGAAAAAGATCGCCCTGACCTTGCGCAGCAACACCCACCGCCAGGCCTTCGAGCAGAAGAAAACCCCCGTCAACCTGCTGCGCCTGCTCGTCTCGCTGGTGGGCCTGGCCATCTTCAACCTCTTCATGGTGGTGCCGGCCGCCGTCTACGCGGCCCTGCTGGCCACCCTGTACGCCGTCGGCCTGAGCTTTTACCTGGCCGGCATCGCCATCACGGCCAGCGGCCTGTCCGGCGCCAACGAACTGGTGCTCGACGGCCCCCTGCGCCATATGCTGGTCCACGACGACGAGGGGGGCGAGCGGCGCGAAACGCGCATCACCATCGGCGACGCGGGCATCGAAGTGAATCATGTGCCCCTGCCCACCAGGGGCGACGCCGACGCGCCGGGCGCCTCATCGCGCGTGATGGAGCGGGCCGAAGCGCTGGCCGGCGGCGGCATCCGCATCTCGACGGACATGGACCGCGATGCGCGCACGACGCAAACCGTGTTCGGCATGGGCATGCTGCTGGGCGGCATCGCCATCTTCCTGCTCAGCCTGGTGGTCACGCGATACACCTTGATCGGCATCAAGCGCTACATCGCCATGAATATCTCCCTGCTCAAGGGTCACTAGAAAGGCTGCCATGAAACGCTTATTCAAAGTAGGCTTGTCCATGTTCCTGCTGGCCCTGGTGCTGATCGCCATGTCATATGCGGCGCTGCGCGCCAAGGGCATCAGCAGCCCCAGCAGCGCGGCGGGGCGCGCCGTGCGCAGCGATACCCGGCCCGTTTCCGCCAGCATCACCAGCATCGACCTGGCCGGCCCCATCGACCTGGTGCTGCGGCGCGGCGCCACGCCGTCGCTGAAAGTGAGCGGCGAGCAACGCCTGCTGTCGAACGTCGATACGACGCAGGACGGCACGACCCTGCATATCGGCCCGAAAGGCATGCTGTTCCACCACCGCCAGCCGCTGCAGGTGGAACTGGTGCTGCCGGCCCTCGTCCGCGTGGACGTACACGGCAATGGCGACAGCAAGATCACGGGTTTTTCCGGCGATAGTTTTATTTTGGAATTAATGGGTTCAGGCAACGTCAGCTTCACCGGACGCTACAAGCAGGTTGCCGCCACCGTCAACGGCAGTGGCGACCTCGACATCAATGCCGGCAACAGCGACAGCGTGGTGCTGGAAATGGTGGGTTCCGGCCGCCTGGCCGCCAGCGGCAACACGAAATTCCTGCGCGCCGACCTGAGCGGTTCGGGCGATATCGACGCCGAGCATCTGGCGGCCGACAAGGCCAGCGTCAGCCTGCAAGGCTCGGGCCAGAGCACCGTCTTCGTGCGCGACGCCGCCAACCTGACCCTGCGCGGCAGCGGCGACATCCACGTCCACGGCAACCCGCGCCAGCGCGATGCGCAAAAGAGCGGTTCAGGCGACATCATCTGGCATTGATGATGACGCAGCTCACAATCTACTGCGCGGCGTGACGTGCGGCTGGCGATGCTCGCTGCCTCGGCGGCCCCGTATTCAGTACAGCTGCGCTTCTCAGCCACAACTCGGGGCCGCTCGCTACGATTGTGAACAGCGTCGTGGCGCTAACGATCAAATGCTGTTGTAATTTCAAAAATTCCCGTCCAGCCAACTGACCGCCTGCTCGCCGGCCGCCTTGCCTTGCGCCAGGCAGGCCGTCAGCAGGTAGCCGCCCGTGGGCGCTTCCCAGTCCAGCATTTCCCCGGCCACGAACACGCCCGGCATGGCGCGCAGCATGCTGCCTTTGACGCCGTCGAAATCCACGCCGCCGGCGCTGCTGATGGCTTCATCGATGGGGCGCGGGCGCTTGAGCGTGACGGGCAGCAGCTTGATGGCGGCCGCCAGCCTGGCCTCGTCGGCGAAGTCGGCCGCGCTCAGGCATTCGCGCAGCAGGCCCGATTTCACCCCTTTGATGCCCAGCCGGCTTTGCAAATGGCTGGACATGGAGCGGGCGCCGCGCGGGCGCGTCACTTCCTCGAATACGCGCTCATGGCTGTGGTCTGGCGCCAGGTCGAGCCAGATGGTGGCGTGGCCGTCGCGCGCAATCTGCTCGCGCAGGGCGGCCGACAAGGCATAAACCAGGCTGCCCTCGACGCCGCCCGCCGTGATGACGAACTGGCCCTGGCGCTTGATCATGCAGCCATCGATGTCGCGCGCCGAAATGGCCACCGTCGCCAGCGGCTCGCCCGCATGGCGGCTGCTGAAATGCGCGCTCCAGTCCACGTCGAAGCCGCAATTGGCCGGCGCCAGCGCCTGCACGGCCACGCCCTGCCCTCGCAGCAGCGGCACCCAGGCGCCGTCGGAACCGAGGCGCGCCCAGCTGCCCCCGCCCAGCGCCAGGATCACGGCGTCAAAACGGCACAGACGCTCGCCGTCCGGCGTGGCGAAGGCCAGCAGGCCGTCCTGCCAGCCCGTCCAGCGGTGGCGCATGTGAAATTGCACGCCCGCTTCGCGCAAACGGTGCAGCCAGGCGCGCAGCAGGGGCGCCGCCTTCATGTCGGTCGGGAAGACGCGGTTCGACGAGCCGACGAAGGTATCGACGCCCAGGCCGTGCACCCAGTCGCGCACCTTTTGCGGGCCGAACTGGTCCAGCGCCGGCTTCACGCGGTGCGCCTGCCGGCCATAACGCGAGACGAAGGCCTGGTAGCCTTCCGCGTGCGTGATGTTCATGCCGCCGCGCCCCGCCAGCAGGAATTTGCGGCCGACGGACGGCATGGCGTCGAACAGTTCCACCCTCGCCCCCTGCTCGCTGGCCGCCTGGGCGGCCATCAGGCCGGCGGGGCCGCCGCCGATGACGGCGATGTGAAACGGAGGGGAACTGGAGTTGGTCATGGCAGGCTGGGAAGACGGTGAAAACCCCGGCATTTTAGTCGAGATTGGGCCGGACATGGCCCGCCGATGGCGATCTCGCCCAAAAATGAGGCATACTGCGCGGACGTGCCGCAGCGATCAGCGCTGCAACTTCACGCGACAACGCGACGACAAAAGGAGAAACACATGGGCGCAGGATTCTGGATTTCCCGCTATTTGCTGGCCAGCTCGATCTTATTCATCATCCTGACGGTGGTCGAATACAGCAAGGGCACGACCAGCCAGGCCGACATCCTCAGCGCTCTGGCCTGGTCGCTGGTGGCGTCGGCCATCTTCATCGGTTCGAAATACTGGCGCTACCGCAAGGCTGTCGCCTGTGCCGCCTGCGACGGGGACAAGCCGAAAACCAGGTCGCGATGAAAAAACGGCCACTTCGATGAAGTGGCCGTCTTGTTTGAAAAGCGGGATCAGCCGCCCGTCACGGGCGGGAAGAACGCCACCTCGTCGCCTTCAGCGATCACGGCATCGGCATCGCACATCACCTGGTTATGCGCCATGCGCAGCGCGCGGCCCTGCGCCAGCGCATGTTCCCAGTTGCCGCCGCGGGCGATCAGCAGGGTTCGCACCTCGCCCACCGTCAGCGGCCCGGCCACTTCCAGCACTTCCTGGGCCGTGCCCACCAGCTCGCGCACGCTGGCAAAAAAACGCAGATTGATCTTCATCAAGACTTCCTTAGTACAGCAATTCGTTAAACGGGATAAAGCGCAGCATGTCGCCGCGCGCAATCGACAGTCCCGGCGGGCAGTCGATCAAGCCGTCGCCCCACACGGTGGACGTCAGCACGCCCGAACTCTGGTTGGCGAACAGTTCCAGCGCGCCGTCCTCATTGACCTTGGCGCGCAAAAACTCGTTGCGCTTGTCCGCCTTCAGGCGCTCGAACGCGGCCGGCAGCTGGTAGCTGCGCGGCGCCAGATTGCCCGCCACGCCCTGCAGGCGCAGAATGAACGGGCGCACGAACAGTAAAAAGGTGACAAAGCTGGAGACAGGATTGCCGGGCAAGCCGACAAAGAAGGCGTCCCGTACTTCGCCGAAGGCCAGGGGTTTGCCCGGCTTGACGGCGATCTGCCACATGTTCAGCCGCCCTTCCGCTTCCACGGCCGGCTTGATATGGTCTTCCTCGCCCACGGACACGCCGCCCGAGGTGATGATCAGATCATTGCCCTGCGCCGCCTGGCGCAGCACGGCGCGCGTCGCTTCCAGGCTGTCGGGCACGATGCCCAGGTCCGTGATCTCGCAGCCGAGGTTTTCCAGCAGTCCCCGCAAGGTAAAGCGGTTCGAGTTGTAGACGGCGCCCGGCGCCAAAGGTTCACCCGGCATGGCCAGCTCGTCGCCCGTGAAAAACACGGCCACGCGCAGCTTGCGCAGCACGGGCACTTGCGCCAGGCCCACGGATGCGGCCAGGCCCATTTCCTGGCTGCGCAGGCGCCGGCCCGCGCCGAGGATGACGCCGCCGGCGCGGATATCCTCGCCCTGGCGGCGCACCCATTCGCCCGCCTGCGGCACGTGGTTGACCGTCACCACGCCGTCAAGCACGCTGCACTGCTCCTGCATCACGACGCAATCGGCGCCTTCGGGGATCAGCGCGCCCGTGAAGATGCGCGCCACCGTCCCCGGCTGCAGGGGCTGGCCCACGTGGCCGGCCGCGATGCGCTGCGACACGGGCAGGCTGGCCGCGCCGCTGGCGCAATCCTGCGCGCGCACGGCATAGCCATCCATCTGCGTGTTGTCGCGCTCGGGCACGTTCAGGGTCGACGTCTGCGCGGCCGCCAGCACGCGGCCGTTGGCGCGCATGGTGTCGACCAGCTCCACCTCGGCCACGGGGCGCGCCGCGCCCAGCATGAAAGCTTGCGCCTCGGCCACCGACAGCATGGGTTTGCGTACTGTGCTGGCGTCCGTCATCACAATCCCGTGTTCGAGGCGATATACGCCTTCATTTTTTCCACGTCCGTGCCCATCACAACAAACTTCTGCGGCAAGTCCTCGATGTTTTCGAAGCCGTTTGGCCGTTCCGCGTCCACGCCCAGCGCTTCGAGGATGGTTTCGTTGAACTTGGCCGCCAGCGCCGTTTCCAGCACGATCATCGGCACGTTCGGCTCCAGGTGCTCGCGCGCCACCTTGATGCCGTCGGCCGTGTGCGTGTCGATGGTGATGCCGTAGTCGTCGGCCACGTCGCGGATGGTGTCGAGGCGGTCCTGGTGCGTGGACTTGCCCGACTTGAAGCCATATCTGGCCACCAGCTTGAACTCGTCGCCGTCGCTGCCCGGCTTGCCGGACAAGTCGAAGCCGCCGTGCGTTTCCACTTTCGTGAACAGGGCGCGCACGCGCTCGCTGTCGCGGCCCACCAGGTCGTAGACGAAGCGCTCGAAGTTCGACGCCTTCGAGATATCCATCGACGGGCTGCTCGTATGGTAGGTCTCGGCCGACTTGCGCACGCGGTAGACGCCCGTGCGGAAGAATTCGTCGAGCACGTCGTTTTCATTCGTCGCCGCCACCAGTTTCGAGATCGGCAAGCCCATCATGCGGGCGATATGGCCGGCGCAGATATTGCCGAAGTTGCCAGACGGCACCGTAAACGACACTTTCTGCTCATTGCTGGTGGTGGCCGCCAGGTAGCCGCGGAAGTAGTACACGACCTGCGCCACGACGCGCGCCCAGTTGATGGAATTGACGGTGCCGATCTTCTGCTGCGCCTTGAACGGCAGGTCGTTCGACACAGCCTTGACCATATCCTGGCAGTCGTCGAACACGCCCTCGACGGCGATGTTGTAGATGTTCGGGTCTTGCAGGCTGAACATCTGCGCCGTCTGGAAGGCGCTCATTTTCTTGTGCGGCGACAACATGAAGACACGGATGCCCTGCTTGCCGCGCATCGCGTATTCGGCCGCGCTGCCCGTGTCGCCCGAGGTGGCGCCGAAGATATTGAGTTCGGCGCCCGTCTTGGCCAGCGTGTATTCGAACAGGTTGCCCAGCAGCTGCATGGCCATGTCCTTGAAGGCCAGCGTCGGGCCGTTCGACAGCGCCTGCAGCATCAAAGTGGTCGATCCGCCCTTGACGAGGTTTTCTTCGAGCACGCGCAGCGGCGTGATGTCGGCCGCGTTTTCGCCGGCGCGGGCGTTCTTGTAGACTGCCTTGGTATAGGTTTTCGCCGTCAGCGCCTTCAGGTCCGCGGCCGGGATATCGGTGGCGAACTTCTTCAGGATTTCGTAGGCCAGGTCGGCATACGACAATGTGCGCCAGGCGTTGAGCTCGGCACCGCTGACTTGCGGGTAGTGTTCAGGGAGATACAGTCCGCCATCGGGGGCCAGGCCGCCCAGGAGGATGTCGGAGAATTGCTGCGGATTCGATGGCGCTTTGTCAGCGCGGGTAGACACGTAATGCATAAATTTGAAGAGTCCAGTTGAGCTGAGTGCGGTTGATCATGAATGGCAGCGGATATTATAGTGCGAGGCGGCGCCCAAGGCGAATCCGTCGCGTCTGCCGCGCGGCTGCGCGAGCGGCGGGATGTGCGGCTGTTGTCAAATGGCACAGCCTGTCAAGGGGAAACCATTTCCAAATGGAAATAACCGGCACCGAAATCAAGCCCGGCGGCAAAGACAGGCGCGCCTACTGGCGCCCCTGCCCGATTTGCGCCACACTGGTGCTTGTCGGCCCGCCTGCGGGTCATTCATGGAAGCGCTCATGTCGCTGAGTAAAAAACCGTATCTGCAAAGCGCCACGCTGCGCCCCGATGCTGTCGTTGATCTGGATCACTATCCGTTCACCATTCCCGCTATCCGCGACTTCGTGCACATGGATTTCCACCGCGACGTGACGTTTTTCGTGGGCGAAAACGGCAGCGGCAAGTCGACCATGCTCGAAGCGCTGGCCGTGGGGCTGGGCTTCGGCAAGGATGGCGGCACGCGCAACGTGCGCATCGCCCTGCCGTCGGACGAGGAATCGGGCCTGCACGCGCACTTGCGCCTGAGCAAGAGCTACAAGAAGCCCGACGACAGCTATTTCCTGCGCGCCGAGAGCTTTTTCAATGTCGCCACCTATATGGACGACATGCCCGAATACCTGGAAAGCTATGGCGGCAAGTCGCTGCACGCGCAGTCGCACGGCGAAGCGTTCATGGCGACCCTGATCAACAAGCTGCGGGGCAAGGGCTTGTATCTGCTGGACGAACCCGAGGCGGCCCTGTCGCCCAGCCGCCAGCTGGCGGCATTGTCCGTGATCCACCAGCTGGTGCAGGACGACTCGCAGCTGATCATCGCCACCCATTCGCCGATCTTACTCGCCTACCCGAACGCGAAAATCCTCATGTTTACGGGCGGCGGCATCCACGAGGTGGCCTATGAAGACACGGAACACTACGCCGTGACGCGCGATTTTTTGAATAACTACCCGCGCAGGCTGGAGCAGTTGTTCGAGGAGGAGTGAGGTGGTGGCTGTCGGTTTACTGCTTTGCTTATGTCGGCTTACGCCCTGCGGGCTAAGCCGATCTACGCCGACGACACGATTTTAATGAGTCGCACGGGACGTCGCGGCGGCGCGAGAAACCGTAGCGAGCAAGCCCAATGTCGCGTTGAGTAGCGCAGCTGTACCAGGGTACAGCGAGCAACGCCAACGCGAGAGTGGGCTGCGCAGCAGGTTTATCGCGTCGCCCTCAACAAGCGGCGTGGTTGACGGTAATCACGTGCACGGCGAGCCCGCCCAAGGACGTTTCCTTGTACTTGTCCTGCATGTCCGCGCCCGTCTGGCGCATGGTTTCGATGACTTCGTCGAGGCTGACGAAGTGCGTGCCGTCGCCCTTCAACGCCAGCGAGGCGGCCGTAATCGCTTTCACTGCACCCATGCCGTTGCGCTCGATACAGGGGATTTGCACCAGGCCGCCGATGGGGTCGCAGGTCATGCCCAGGTGGTGCTCGATGCCGATTTCGGCCGCGTTTTCGATCTGCTCGTTCGTGCCGCCCAGGGCCGCCACCAGGCCGGCCGCCGCCATGGCGCAGGCCACGCCCACTTCGCCCTGGCAACCCACTTCGGCGCCCGAGATCGAGGCATTGCGTTTGCACAACATGCCGATGGCGGCCGCCGTCAGCATGAAGCGGCGCACGCCGCCGACCGGGTCGCTGGGGCGGCAATCCTGCGCGTAGTAGCGCAGCACGGCCGGGATGATGCCGGCGGCGCCATTCGTCGGGGCAGTGACCACGCGCCCGCCGGCCGCGTTTTCCTCGTTGACGGCCATCGCGTACAGGCTGACCAGGTGCACGGCGTCGTGCGGCAAGTCGTTGGCGCGGTTGTCCGACGCCTTCGCTTCCTGCGCCAATCGCCACAGCTTGGCGGCGCGGCGCTTGACGTTCAGGCCACCCGGCAGGTTGCCCGTCGTTTCCAGGCCGTGCGCGATGCAGTCGCGCATGACGTGCCAGATGCGGTCCAGGCCTTCATCGAGTTCCGCCTCGCTGCGCTTGACGCACTCGTTGGCGCGCAGCATTTCAGGGATCGACAGACCGCTTTCCACGCCATGCGCCAGCAACTGCTCCATGGTGTCGAAGGGGAAGACGACCCGCGCGCTGGCCGCCGGTTCCACGTCCGCGCCCGCCTGCGCCGCAGTTTGAACTTCTTCCGCTTCGCGGATAAAACCGCCGCCGATCGAGTAATACACCTTGTCGACGCGGCTGCCATCAAGCAGTTTCAACGTAAAGCGCATGCCGTTCGGGTGCTCGGGCAAGGATGCGCTTTTATGCCAGATCAAGCCCGTGGCGGCCGTAAACGGCACCACGCGCGTGCCCAGCAGCGCGATCTCGCCGGCCGCCTCGATGGCGGCCAGCTTGCTGTCGACTTCGTCGGGCGCCACGTCCTGCGGCGTTTCGCCCATCAGGCCCAGAATGACGGCCTTGTCCGTGGCATGGCCCACGCCCGTCAGCGCCAGCGAGCCATACAGGGCCGCCTCGACGCCCACCACCTGGTCCAGCGGACCGTATTCGACCAGAAAACGCCGCGCCGCCACCATCGGCCCCACGGTGTGGGAACTCGACGGCCCGATGCCGATTTTAAACAGGTCGAATACGCTCATGTCCATATGGTGTCTCTTTATATTAGTATGTTTTTATCAATGTCCTGCGGACTTCAGGCCGCCTTGGCCGCCTGCCCCGCATCGACATGGGCCAGCATGTCGGTGACCATCTGCTCGACGCCGATCTGCGCCTTCCAGCCCCAGTCCGCGCTGGCCTTGCTGTCGTCCAGGCTTTGCGGCCAGCTGTCGGCGATGGCCTGGCGGCTGTCCGGCTTGTAGCTGATCTTGAAGTCCGGCACCATGCGCACGATGGCTTTCGCCAGCTGCTCGGGGTTGAACGACACGCCGGCCACATTGTAGGACGAACGGATCTTGATCGATGCCGCTGGCGCGTCCATCAGTTCGATGGTGGCGCGGATGGCGTCGGGCATGTAGATCATCGGCAACGTGGTGTTCGCATCGAGGAAGCAGTCATAGCGCTCGCCGCGCAAGGCCGCATGGAAGATGGCGATGGCGTAATCGGTGGTGCCGCCGCCCGGAGGCGATTTGTAGCTGATGATGCCCGGATAGCGGATGCTGCGCACGTCCACGCCATACTTGTTGAAGTAGTACTCGCACAGGCGCTCGCCGGCCAGCTTGCTGATGCCGTACATCGAGGTCGGGTCCATCACCGTCATTTGCGGGGTGTTCACTTGCGGCGTATTCGGGCCGAAGGCGGCGATCGACGATGGCCAGAAGATGCGCAGCGGCTTGCCCGCTTCGCCCCGCTCGCGCGCCAGTTCCAGGATATTGAGCAAGCCGTCCATGTTCAGGCTCCACGCCTTCAGCGGGGCCGCCTCGCCCGTGGCCGACAGCATGGCCGCCAGCTGGTACACCTGGGTGATGTTCTCGTCGGCGATGATCCGCGCCAGGCCGTCCTTGTCCAGCACGTTCAGCTGCGCGTAGCGCTTGGCCTGGTACAGATTGTTCGTGCCGATGTCGCTGGCGATGACGTTGTCCGCGCCGTGCTGCAGCGCCAGCGCGCCCACCAGTTCACTGCCGATTTGGCCGTTTGCGCCGATAACTAAAATGCGTTCCATAGTCTTGTCCTGATATCTTGTAAGTTATTGTTATTTATTATTAATTACTGGCAGTGATCGTCGGCAGCAGGCCCAGTTCCTTGCCCGCCTGCTCGAAGGCGGCCAGCACCTGCACCAGCTGTGCGCGGGTGTGCGCGGCCGACAGCTGCACGCGGACCCTGGCCTGGCCCATCGGCACGACCGGGTAGAAGAAACCCGTCACCAGCACGCCCAGTTCATACAGGCGGGCGGCGAATTTCTGCGCCACGGGGGCATCGAACAGCATCACGGGAACGACAGGATGGGTGCCCGGCTTGATGGTAAAGCCAATGCGCTCGATCTCGCTGCGGAAGAAGGCCGTGTTGTCATGCAGGCGGTCGCGCAGTTCCGTCGACCTGGCCAGGCGCTCCAGCACCGACAGCGAAGCGCCGGCGATCGATGGCGCCAGCGTGTTGGAGAACAGGTAAGGACGCGATTTCTGGCGCAGGGTGTCGATGACTTCCTTGCGCGCCGAGGTAAAGCCGCCCATGGCGCCGCCCAGGGCCTTGCCCAGGGTGCCCGTGATGATGTCGATGCGGCCCATCACATTGTGGTGCTCGTGCGTGCCGCGGCCCGTCGCGCCCATGAAGCCGGAAGCGTGGCATTCGTCGATCATCACCAGCGCGCCGTACTTGTCGGCCAGGTCGCAGATCTTGTCGAGTTGCGCAATCGTGCCGTCCATCGAGAACACGCCGTCCGTGACGATGACTTTATGGCGCTTGCCGGCGGCAATGGCCGCCTGCAGCTGCACTTCCAGGTCGGCCATGTCGTTGTGGGCATAGCGGTAGCGGCCGGCCTTGCACAGGCGGATGCCGTCGATGATGGAAGCGTGGTTCAGCGCGTCGGAGATGATGGCGTCGTTTTCATCGAACAGCGGTTCGAACACGCCGCCGTTGGCGTCGAAGGCGGCCGCGTACAAAATCGTGTCTTCGGTGCCCAGGAAGGCGGAAATCGCCTGTTCCAGTTCTTTATGCACGGTTTGCGTGCCGCAGATAAAGCGCACGGACGACAGGCCGTAGCCGTATTTTTGCGTGGCGGCAATAGATGCTTCCTGCGTCTGCAGGTCGCCGGACAGGCCCAGGTAGTTATTCGCACACATATTGATCAGGGTACGGCCATCGTCGCACACCACTTCAGCGCCCTGGCGCGAGGCGATCACGCGCTCGGGCTTGTACAAGCCCTGCTGGCGCAGTTGATCAAGATTCTGTTGCAGACCGCTGAAAAAGGTGTTCTTCGCTTGCTCGCTCATGATATTCCTTGTGTCCCTGATGTAGGCGTGTGGTGTGCGTGTGGTTTCAGCCGCCATAGGGAAAAAGCCGCCGCTTGACCGGTGCGCGCACAATGCTGTACCGTGAAGCGCTGTTTGAAGTCTACACGTTTCCGTGTTTTTCCTCAAAATCCACTATTTCGAACTGAAATTCAATATAGTGGATATTACCCAAGCCTTTTGAACTTTGCAAGCTACCTGCCGATGAAAACCAGCGTTTCGACCAATTCTCCCCCTGAAGTGGGTGCCACACTGCAACGGCTGCGCCTGGCGCGCGGCCTGACACTCGAGGATTTGTCGCGCATCGCGGGCGTGTCGAAGTCCATGCTGTCGCAGATCGAGCGCGAAAAAGCCAATCCCACCATCGCCATCACCTGGCGCCTGGCCAACGCCCTGGGCGTGCAGATCGGCGAATTGCTGTCGAGCGCCGAAAAAGCCGTGGAAACCATCCGCATCACGGACGCCCACGAAACCCCCACGCTGCCCGGCGACCACGCGGGCTACGTGCTGCGCATCCTGGGACCGATGGAGCTGGCCGGCAAGTACGAATGGTATGAAGTGACCCTGGCGCCCGGTGGCGAACTGGCGTCGCAGCCGCACGATCCGGGCACCACCGAGCATTTGACGGTCATCCATGGCAACCTGGAACTGGAAGTGGGCACGGCGAAGAAAAAGGTCAAGAATGGCGGCACGGCGCGCTATCCGGCCGATTTGCCGCATATCATCCGCAATCTTGGAAAAACCGAGGGCAAGGCCCTGCTGGTGGTGATCCATCGCTAAGGCACGCCAGCAGTGCGCAATATGTCCATATGGCTATGCTAAGATTTTAGTATAGACAAGATTTCCAGGCCTGGATGTCTTCGCAGAGCGTCGCGGCACATCCCGGCTCGTCCCTGCGCCGCACTGCGCGCGGCATCCAGGCTTCCACTGTTTTTATGGAGCCCACGCGATGACCATTTCCGACAGCACCACCACCTTCCACAACAAGACAGTCGTCCAGTACGACCCGGACCTGCCCTTCGACGCCTCGCCCGGCATCGTCTACCGCCTGTCGCTCGAATACGACGACGAGCGCAAGATGGATGAACTGATCGCCGGCTTCCTCGCCAAGGCCGACAAGGGCGCGCTCGAAGCGCTGATCATCGGCATGTGGGGCGACCCGTACGAATCGGGCGCCGACGAGGTGATGGCCGCGCTGATCGCCCATGCCGCCGAACTGCCGAAGCTGCGCGCCCTGTTCATCGGCGACATGACGTACGAGGAATGCGAAATCTCGTGGATCGTGCAAGGCAGCTACAAGCCCCTGCTGGACGCCTTCCCGCTGCTGGAGGAATTGCGCATCCGCGGCGGCAATGAACTCGTCATCGAACCGTTCGCGCACCAGCACCTGCGCCGCTTTACCATCGAAGCGGGCGGCCTCGATCAAAAGATCGCCGAAGCGCTGGCGCAATCGAGCATGCCGCAGCTGGAACACCTGGAACTGTGGCTGGGCACGGACGACTATGGCTTCTCGGGCGATGTGGACCTGTACCGCAAGGTGCTGGCGCAGCTGACCGTGCCGACCTTGAAATATCTGGGCTTACGCGACGCGGAAATCGCCGACGACCTGGCCGTCTGGCTGGCCGAGGAACCGCTGGTGGCGCAGCTCGACACGCTGGACCTGTCGCTGGGCACCATTGGCGACCTGGGCGCCGTGGCCGTGCTCAATCACACGCAGCTGGGCAAATTGCAGCGCCTGGACCTGTCGCACCACTACATTTCCGAGGAAAACCAGGCGAAACTGAAGGCGCTGCCCTTCGAAGTGGTGCTGGACGACCCGCAGGAAGCCGATGAAGACGACGGCGAAAGCTACCGCTACGTGGCCGTCGGAGAATAAGCGGATTCACCCTTTGCACACGCATCTCACCCTGCTGGCGACACAGGGCAGCAAGCGCGTGCGCCTGATGCAGGCGGCGCGCGCGCAACTGCGCCTGCCGCCGGCGCAGGTGCTCGAATGGCGCGACTGGCTGGCGCAGCCGGCGCTGCTGCATGAAGCCTTGCGCCAGCCTGGCCTGCTGAAGATCGAGCCGCCCGGCGACGATGCCGCCGCTCACCTGCTCTTGCTGCAGGCGGGCTGCCGGCTGCTGGGCCGCCCGCCCGCGCGCGCGCCCGAACACGGCGAACTGCTGGCCATGGATGCGTGGTTTGCCGGCTTTACTTCCGCCATGACTGCCCTGGCGGCGCAACTGCTTGAGCTGCCGCACACGCGCGTGCTCAATGCGCCGGCCGACATCAGCCGCATGACGGACAAGCTGGCCTGCCAGCGCCACCTGACTGCGCACGGCATCGCCATTCCCACCTTGCTCGGCCCCGTGCACGGCTACGAGCATCTGCAGGCGCTGCTGCACGAGCATGACCTGGACCGCGTCTATTTGAAACCGCGCTATGGCTCGTCCGCGTCCGGCGTCGTCGCCTACCGGCGCAACCGGGCCGGGCGCCAGCAAGCCACCACCTCGGCCGCCTTGCAGCATGGGGACGGCCAGACGCGCTTGTTCAATGTCAAGCGCATGGCGCGCTACGAAGCGCGGCACGACATCGCGGCCCTCGTCGACGCGCTGGCCGCGCAGGAGCTGTACGCGGAAGCGTGGCTGAACAAGCCCCGCTGCGGCGACAGCCATTACGACCTGCGCGTCGTGACCGTGGCGGGCCAGCCCGCGCACCGCGTGGCGCGCATCGGACAGCAGATGATGACGAATCTGCACCTCGACAACCGGCGCGGCGACGCCTCCGGCCTCTTGAACGCAGCCGACCTGGCCGCGCTGGAACAAACCGCCGCCCAGGCCGCGCGCGCCTTCCCTGCCAGCCATGTGACGGGCTACGACCTCGTCGTGCGCCACGGCCAGGCCCATGTGCTGGAGGCGAACGCCTTCGGCGACCTGCTGCCCGGCCTGCTCTGGCAAGGCATCGATACTTACACTGCGCAACTGGCCCATGCTTAAAGAAACACCGATCATCCCCGACATGCACGCCGTCGTCGGCAGCCACGACATCGTCTTCCTCACGCTCGACACCCTGCGCTATGACGTGGCGCAAGCGCTGTACGAGGCGGGCGAATTGCCCGTGCTGGGGCGCTTTTTAGCACCGGGCGGCTGGGAGCGCCGCCACTCGCCCGCCACGTTCACGTATGCGGCGCACCAGGCCTTCTTCGCGGGCTTCTTGCCCACGCCGGCCGCGCCGGGCCGCCATCCGCGCCTGTTCGCTTCAGCCTTCGCCGGCAGCGAGACGACGTCGCCGCACACCTACGCCTTCGAGCAGGCGGACCTGCCTGCCGCGCTGGCCGCGCGCGGCTACCGCACCATCTGCATTGGCGGCGTGGGCTTCTTTAACAAACAGACGGCGCTAGGCTCCGTGCTGCCGTCGCTGTTCCAGGAAAGCCACTGGAGCGCCGGCATGGGCGTGGCCGGCCGCCATTCGACGCAAAAACAGGTAGCGCTGGCCATAGCCCGCCTGGCGGACGGCGCGCAGCGCACCTTCCTGTTCATCAATGTCAGCGCGCTGCACACGCCGAACCGCGCCTACCTGCCCGGCTGCCGTGCCGACAACCTGGATAGCCATGCGGCCGCCCTGCGCTATGTGGACGGCGCACTGGCGCCCTTGTTTGCCGCCTGCGCCGCGCGCGCGCCCACGTTTGCCATCGTCTGCTCGGACCACGGCAGCGCCTACGGCGAAGACGGCTACCGGGGCCACCGGGTCGCCCACGACAGCGTGTGGAATATCCCGTATGCGCACTTTTTCATTCAACCAGATTCGACAGCCTCAAAACAGCCACCCCAGGAATCCCCACCGTGAACCCATCCGAACAACCGGGCACCCTGGCGCAGCGCATGCGCCACACGCCCTACCAGGCGTATTCCTATTCGTATCCGCACAAGGCGGCCTACCGCGCCCTGCCGCAGGCGGCGCCGCTGGCGCCCCTGTGGGCGCGGCAGGACCGCTCCGCCCTCTTCGCCTACATCCATATTCCGTTCTGCGAGATGCGCTGCGGCTTTTGCAATCTGTTCGCCATGGCACGCCCCGGCGCCGACATGGTCGAGCGCTACGTGCGGCAAGTGCTGGTGCAGATGCGCGCCCTTGATGGCGCGCTGGGCGAGCGGCGCTTCGCCCGCTTCGCGCTGGGCGGCGGCACGCCCACCTATCTGTCGCCGGCGCAGCTCGATGCTTTGCTGTGCGGCGCGCGCGACATCCTCGGCATTGACCTGCAACAAACGCCGGCCGGCATCGAGGCGTCGCCCGAGACCATCACGGCGGAACGCCTTGCCGTATGCCGCGCGCACGGCATCGACCGCGTCAGCCTGGGCATCCAGAGCTTTGCCGCCGGCGAGATGCGCGCGCTGGCCCGTCCGCAGCAGAACGCCACCGTCCAGCACGCCATCGGCCTGATACGCGCGGCCGGCTTTCCCACCCTGAACCTGGACCTGATCTACGGCATCGCGGGGCAAACCGTCGCCAGCCTGCTGGCCTCCATCGACAGCGCGCTGGCCTTCCGGCCCGAGGAAATCTATCTGTATCCGCTGTACGTGCGCGAGCAGACGGGTCTTGGAAAAGTGGCGCGCCGCCAGGGCGCGCAGTCGCTGTCCCCCATCATGCTGGCGCAGGACGGCGACAGCCGCCTGGCCCTGTACGCGGCCGCGCGCGACCATTTGCGCGCCCGGGGCTACGAGCAGGTGTCGATGCGCATGTTCCGCGCCCCCCATGCGCCGGAGCAGGACGGTCCGTCGTACTGCTGCCAGAATGACGGCATGGTGGGCCTGGGCGCAGGCGCCCGCTCGTACACGGCCAGCCTCCATTACTCCAGTGAGTACGCCGTGGCGCGCCTTGACACCATCAACATCATCGACAACTACCTGGCACTCGACGAGGCGCGCTTCGCCCAGGCCGAACACGGCTACGTGCTCGGTGGCGGAGAACAGCGCCGTCGCTACGTGATCCAGTCGCTGCTGACGCAGCCAGGCCTGGACCGCGACGCCTACGCGGCCCGCTTCGGCAGCCGCTGCGAAGCGGACTTGCCCCAGCTGGCCGAGCTGCACGCGCTGGAACTGGTGGAGGAAGACGGCCCGCTGCTGCGCCTGAATGACCGGGGCTACAGCTACGCCGACACCATCGGCCCGTGGCTGGCCTCCGAGACGGTGCGCGCGCTGATGGCCGAAGGCGGCCAGGCGTGCTGACGGCGCAAGCGCCAACGCTGTCGCTGCTGTACCGGGGCACGCTTTCGAGCTGCAACTACGCCTGCGGCTACTGCCCGTTCGCCAAGAAGCGCGACAGCCGCGCCGCGCTGGCCCGCGACGCGCGCGAGGTGGCGCGTTTTACCGGCTGGGTGGCGGCGCAAGCGCGCCCCATCGGCGTGCTGTTTACGCCCTGGGGCGAGGCGCTGGTGCGGCGCCACTACCGGAGCGCGATGCAGACACTGGCGGCGCTGCCCCACGTGCGCCAGGTGGCGCTGCAAACGAATCTGTCCGGCCCATTGAACTGGCTGGAGAGCATGGACGGCCTGGAAAAGGTCGGCCTGTGGTGCACCTACCACCCGGACCAGACGACCTTGGCCCGCTTTCTCGACCGCTGCGCGAAGCTCGATGCCATGGGCGTGCGCTATTCCGTCGGCGTGGTGGCCATGAACGAACACCTGGACGCCATCGGCGCCCTGCGCGCGGCCTTGCCGGCCCACGTCTACCTGTGGCTGAACGCCTACGACCGCCGCGGCCCCGGCTATTACAGTGGGGAAGATCTGGCCTGGCTCGACGCCGTCGACCCGTGGTTCGCGCAAAACCGCCGCCCTTCGCCCTCGCGCAACAAACCGTGCCTGGCGGGCGAAGCGTCGCTGTCCGTCGATGGCGATGGCGAACTGGCGCGCTGCCACTTCGTGCCCGAGCGGCTGGGGAATTTATATGCGGATGACCTGGCCGACATGCTGCAGGAACGCGCCTGCCCGCGCTTCAAGTGCGACTGCTATATCGGCTATGCGCAGCGCAAAGATTTGCCGTTCCAGACGGTGTTTGGGGAGGGGGTATTGGCGAGAATTGCGCCGTTGCCGTGACCTGGCCCGCCCCAAAATGGCCATCAACTCGACCTTTAAACTTTAAAATATCGCTCAATTGCTTGGAACGGGAATAAACGTTCCTATGTATACATAGGGCGCCAAGTCAAATACCTTTGCCAGTTCAGCTGCATCATATACATTAATACCCGGTGTAGCTGACAATGCAGATGTGACCATCGCAAGACGCCAAGATGAATTGGACTGCAGCCCCTTTCTATGCTCATTTCTGGTAAGAAAGAACTGGGGCGAAGGACCGGCTGTCCCTTTGACCTCCACATGCAGATTCAACTTCCCCTTTGTAAAAGCGAAATCGTAACCACAAGGCAAGTGCGTGACGCGTTTGCATGTAAATCCCCGTTTCGCATAATATTCGATAACGACACGCTCCGCCGCCATCTCAACTTTTTTCCGATGTTCAGCTGTACCAAAACCTTTCAAGGGATCAGCAGCATCAAGCTCGGGATTGGGCAACTTTTCATCGTCAGGATTTTTGACCGCAAACGGAGCCAACTCCTTTATTCTGCTTTCGAGGAGATGAAGAACACGTTTCTTGCTTTCATTCGTATCGACGTCTGGCCCCGCCAAAAAAGAATATTTCCCCTGCCTTACGGTAGGATCAGAGAATGGCCTAGTTCGGTATTCTGGCGGAACAATATGCACGTTCTTACTGCTTATGCAATATGACCAATCGTAGCCTGGGCTTCCGGATTCACCGCGCTGGCTCATGACACCGGCAGGCGGTGCCAGCCATTCCCCATGTAATGTAGCATTCTCATACCAACCGACGATATGGATACCCTTATGTTTCGGATTTTTCGCCAGACAAATAACGGTCCAACCATCTGGATCATTATTTGAGGGGGTATATAGCTTATTTTGTGGCGGAACATAGCAGTAAAATCTTCCGTCGGGACCAGGATTAAAATTAAAAGCTTCATGTCCCGGCCCTCTTATCTTGCTATTTTTTTTGCCTTTTAGCCAACTAAAATTTCCATCAACTGGCTCGCCTCGATAATAGTCGGACCAACCAAATTTCACCCACAAAACTTTTTTCATTATTAAAATCACCCGTTAATTTTAAATTACTCATAAATTAACTCAATCATACTTTATTTATTTTAGAAACATCATCTCAGCAAGGAAATTATTGAAAGTAGAATAAAAAAAACGCGGGCCAACTGCGCCCGCGCTCTTTACCTTACAGCAAGTACAGCATTACTGCACCGATTTACTGCGCCGCCACCTTGGCCGGCTCAGCCGCCGTCACCGGCGCCATCTTCAGCGAACGGCTGAGGAAGCCCCAGCGGTCGGCCACTTCTTCGATCTGCTTGGTCGTCGGCTTGCCGGCGCCGTGGCCGGCCTTGCTGTCGATGCGGATCAGCACGGGTGCCGCGCCGCCTTGCGCTGCCTGGGCGGCGGCGGCGAACTTGAAGCTGTGGGCAGGCACGACGCGGTCGTCATGGTCGGCCGTCGTGATCATGGTGGCCGGATAGCAGCCGCCCGCCTTCAGGTTGTGCAGCGGCGAGTATTTCACCAGCGCCTTGAACTGTTCGGCATCGTCCGACGAACCATAGTCAGGCACCCAGCCCCAGCCCACGGTGAACTTGTGGAAACGCAACATGTCGAGCACGCCCACCTGCGGGATGGCCGCGGCGAACAGGTCCGGACGCTGCGTCATGGCCGCACCGACCAGCAGGCCGCCGTTGCTGCCGCCGCCGATCGCCAGCTTCGATGGCGAGGTGACCTTGTTGTCTACCAGCCATTGCGCCGCGCCGATGAAATCGTCGAAGACGTTTTGCTTGTTCAGCTTGGTGCCAGCCTGATGCCAGGCTTCGCCGTATTCTCCGCCGCCGCGCAGGTTGGCCATCACGTAGACGCCGCCCATTTCTACCCAGGCAAGATTTGCCACGGAGAAGCTCGGCGTCAGCGACACGTTGAAGCCGCCATAGCCGTACAGATAGGTCGGGTTGGAGCCGTCGAGCTTCATGCCTTTTTTCGAGACGATGAACATCGGCACCTTGGTGCCGTCGCGGCTGGTGAAGAATTGCTGGCGCGTTTCAAAGGCATTCGGGTCGAAATCGACCTTCGGCTGGCGGTACACGCTGCTCTTGCCCGATTTCATGTCGTAGCGGTAGATGGTCGCCGGCGTCGTGAAGCTGGTGAACGAGTAAAACGTTTCCGTGTCGCCACGCTTGCCCGCGAAACCACCGGCCGAACCGATGCCCGGCAAGGCCACTTCGCGCACCAGCTTGCCATTCAGGTCGACGATCTTGATTTGCGTTTGCGCATCCTTCAAGTAATCGAGCACCAGCTGGTTGTTGATCAGGTTGACGGCAACCAGGGTTTCCGCCGCCTGCGGCACGATTTCCTTCCAGTCGGCGGGCGCAGGTTTGCGCGTATCGATGGCGATCACGCGCGATTTCGGCGCCTTGTTGTCCGTCTTGAAGAAGAACACGGGGCCGTCATTGTCGATGAACGAGTACGATGCGTCGAACGCTTCCAGCAAGCCGACGACCTTGGCGTTCTTCTGGCGCAAGTCCTTGTAGAAGATGCGGTTCTTGCGTTCCGTGCCCTGCGTGGCCGTGATGATCAGGTAATTGCCGTCATCGCTGACGGTGCTGCCGCCAAACGCCCATTCCTTCTGGTCGGGACGGTCGAAGACGAGCACGTCGTCGCTTTGCGGCGTGCCGATCTTGTGGAAATACAATTTCTGGAAGTAATTAATATCGGCCAGCTTGGTGGCTTCGTTCGGCGCGTCATAGCGGCTGTAGAAGAAACCGGTGTTGTCCTTGGTCCACGAGGCGCCCGAGAACTTGGCCCACTTGATGTGGTCCGTCAAATCCTTGCCCGATTCGATGTCGCGCACTTTCCACTCGTTCCAGTCGGAACCGGAGGCGGACGTGGCGTAGGCCAGGTATTTGCCGTTCGGGCTGATCGAGGTGCCGGCCAGCGCCACCGTGCCGTCGGTGGACAGGGTGTTCGGGTCCAGCAGCAAACGGGGCTCGTCCGTCAGCTTTTTCACCGTGTACAGCACGGCCTGGTTCTGCAAGCCGTCGTTACGGCTGTAGAAATAGCGGCCGCCCTGCTTCGTTGGCGTAGAGAAACGCTCATAGTTCCACAGCCGGGTCAGGCGCTGCTTGATCGCCGCGCGCTCGGGGATGGTGCCCAGGTACGATTGCGTCAGCTTGTTTTGCGCCGCCACCCACTCGCCCGTCTCGGCGCTGTTGGCGTCTTCCAGCCAGCGGTAAGGGTCGGCGATGGTGGTGCCGAAGTAGCTGTCTTGCTGGTCGACTTTTTTGCTCACAGGATAAGTCACGGGAGCGCCGTCGCCGGCCGGGCAGGATTGCGCCATGGCATTGCCACCGAAAGCGGCCAGCATGCTGAATATGAGGGTTGCACTACGTAATTGCATGGGTTGTTTGTCTCATTGTTGGATGTCGAGGAAAGCAGGCGGCTCTGCCAGACGCCGCGGCTGCCCATGTTGACTTTCGCCAAGAGAAATCATAGCGCGGATTGGCACTTTTAAAACACAGTTATCCGGCACAATTGCCATCTTTTATTTGGGTGATTCACGGACTAGACCGTGATAAATCGCGTTTTTGGCCGCTATCGGCAAACTGCGGACGATTGGCGGACAGGCAAGAAACATTGTCAAAAGCAAATACATTTCATCAAGCTGTCATATTTCATCTTTATTATCGGCAACATGTTCATGGCCCGTCCAGCGGCCATGCCCCCACGTCCTCCTATGCACACTCTCGCCCTCCCCACCGCCCCCGCCGCGCCGGCCGCCGCGCCGCCATCGAATGTGGCTTACCTGAAACCGCCCGCCGCCACGGGCATCGAGGGAACGGACGCGCTGCACGAGATCCTGGCCGAACGCAAGCTGAGCGCCCTGTTCCAGCCCATCATCCACATGCACAGCGGGGAAATCATCGGTTACGAAGGCTTGATACGGGGGCCGTCCGACAGTCCCCTGCATGCGCCGATGAATCTGTTCAAGGTGGCGCGCGCACACGACCTGACCCTGGAAGTGGAACACCTGTGCCGCCAGGTGGTGCTCGAGCGCTTTGCTGAACTGCAACTACCAGGAAAACTATTCCTCAACGTCAGCCCGGAATGTTTGTTGCTGCGCAATGCGCGCCATGGCGAAACCCTCGAATATATCGAGCACATCGGCATCAACCCGGACCGCGTCATCATCGAACTGACGGAAAACCAGCCCACGTATGACTACGAGCTGATGCGCGAAGCAGTGCTGCACTACCGCAACATGGGCTTCCAGATCGCCATCGACGACCTGGGCGAAGGCTTTTCCAGCCTGCGCCTGTGGTCGGAACTGCGGCCTGAGTACGTCAAGATCGACATGCATTTCATCCAGGGCATCAACAACGACCCCGTGAAGCTGCAATTCGTGCGCTCGATCCAGGAAATCGCGGAAAAATCGGGCACGCTGGTGATCGCCGAAGGCATCGAGGCGCAGACGGAATTGCTGGTGCTGCGCGACCTGGGCGTGGCCTTCGGCCAGGGCTATCATTTGGGACGGCCGAACATGGTGCCGGCGCGCGCGCTGCCCGCCGAAGTGGTGCAGGCGCTGGGGCGCAACGGCGTGGCCGTGTATCCGCAGCGCAGCAGCCTGGAAAAGAACGGCGCCACCATCCGCAAGCTGCTGAACAAGGTGGCGGCCGTCTCGCCGGACAGGAACAATAACGAGGTGTACGACATTTTCCTGAAGGAACCGAAGCTGATGATCATTCCCGTCGTCGACGACGGCGTGCCGCTGGGTCTGATCAGCCGCTTCGAAATGATCGATCACTTCGCCCGCCCCTACCAGCGCGAACTGTACGGCAGGAAATCGTGCAGCCTGTTCATGGACGCCAATCCCCTGATCGCCGACCACGAGACGAGCTTGCAGGAACTCAGCTACACCATGGTGCAGTCCGACGCCCACCACCTGTTCAACGGCTTCATCATCACCGAACACGGCCGCTACCTGGGCATGGGCACGGGACACGACCTGATGCGCGAAATCACGCAGATGCAGATCAACGCGGCCCGCTACGCCAACCCGCTGACGCAGCTGCCCGGCAACGTGCCCATCAACGAGCACATCGACCGCTTATTGCACAGCGGCAGCCGCTTCTGGGTCTGCTATTGCGACCTCGACCACTTCAAGCCCTTCAACGACGTGTACGGCTACCGCAAGGGCGACGACGTGATCCAGCTGACGGGAGAAATCCTCAGCGGCCATTGCGACCCCAACCGCGACTTCATCGGCCACATCGGCGGCGACGATTTCATGATCCTGTTCCAGAGCGAGGACTGGGAAGCGCGCTGCCAGGCCATGCTGGAGCGCTTTGCCGCCGCCATCCTCGCCTATTACAGCACGGGCGACTGCGAACGGGGCGGCTACATCAGCGAAGACCGGCAGGGCAAGAAAGTGTTTTATTCACTGATCAGCCTGTCGCTGGGCGTGATCAAGGTCGAGGCGCACCAGTACTACACGCACCACCAGATCGCCACGCAGGCGGCGGAAGCGAAGAAACAGGCAAAGAAAATCCACGGCAACAGCCTGTTCCTGGACCGGCGCCAGGGCCGGTAGCCGGCGGCGGAACGGGGATCAGATGCGCACGAGGCCGGCAAATGCATTGCGGCTGCGCGCATCGGGCAGGAATGCCAGGCTGATGCGCGCGCCGTCGCGCCGCGCCAGTATCCGGTAGCGGCCCGGGGGCAAGTCCATGAACAGGCCGCTACAGGCCGCGTCCGGCTCCAGGCCGCCGCCCGTGACGTCCTCGCCGGCGCCGATGAAGACGCGGCCCGAGACGACGGCGAGATGCACGCTCGCCTGCGGATCGGCCAGTCCGGCCAGCACCTCCAGCGCATACGCGCCGTTGCCGCCCAGATTGAAAAACGCCGCCTGGCCGGCGTTGACGGCCGCCAGTTCCGCGCAGGGGAGGCTCCACCAGTCGCAGTCATCGTCGAGCTTGTGGCGCAGGCAGGCAGGATCGAATACGCACAGGGTGGCCGTATCGGTAAAGAAAGTGAAGGCGACAGGCGCCATGGCCGGCATCAGTCCTGCCGCGGCGCCGGCCCCAGCAGCGGCTGGCTGGCCACGTACGCGGCGCTGGCTCCCGCATCCCACGGAAAATGGCCGTCGCGCGACGGCCAGACGATCTGGTACAAGGTAAAATCATTGCCCTGGTAATACCAGCGCGCATAGCCGACCCAGTCGCGGTAGCGCGCCTCGGGCACGCGCACGAACGCGCATGGGTGGCCCTCGAGCAGGGCGCCCGTGGTCTGCGTAAAATCCGCGATGGCGCCGCTGCGCGCGGCGTCGAGCGCCACGTCGACGATCTGCTGGGCCGTCGCCTGCGGCAAGCCCATGATGAGGAATTCGGGCAGGCCGAAGCTGTGGCAAGCGCCTATCGTGAACGTGTAGCCGGGCCCTTCTTCGTCGCCGCCGATATGTACGCAATGCCAGCCATATGTAGCGATGTCATCGATGACCTTTTGTTCAGATGCATCTTCGCCTGCCTGCCTCACCATGCTCCACCTTTCATTGTGCCGTCTCATGCTCCATGCCCCGTCGATGGGCATTCTGAACGGCAATTATCGCATGGGTGCCGCAGCGCCGCATCAGGCGCGCGGCGGGTGCGCCTGGCGCCATTGCCGCGCCAGTTCCTGCGCCTCGTGCAGGGCATCGGGCGCCAGCCTGCCGGCCGTGGCGTCCCTGGCGCCGCCCGCCGTGCCGTCGCCGCCGTCGGCCGACAGCGCCAGCCACATGTAGGCGCGCACGGCATCCTTGTCCACGCCGCGGCCGCCGTTGTACATGCCGCCCAGGTTGTACTGGGCCAGCGCATGGCCCTGCTCGGCCGCGCGCGCGTACCAGTGCACGGCCAGGCCGTCGTCCTGCGGCACGCCATGGCCGTTCGCGTACATCACGCCCAGGTTATTCTGCGCGCTGGCGTCGCCTTGCTCGGCGGCCGTGCGGTACCAGCGCACGGCGCAGGCCTCGTCGCGGCTCACGCCCTGGCCGTTGGCGTACATCACGCCCAGGTTGAACTGGGCGTTCGACGCGCCCTGGGCGGCGGCCCGGGCGTACCATTCGAGCGCCTGGTGCAAGTCGCGGGCGATGCCGCGTCCGCCCGCGTACATGCCGCCCAGATTGTATTGCGCCATGCAATGGCCCTGCAGGGCGGCGCGGCGGTACCAGGCGACGGCGCGCGCCTCGTCCTTGTCCACGCCCTGGCCCCGCGCCAGCATCACGCCCAGGTTGAACTGGGCGTCGGCATCGTCCTGCTCGGCCGCGCGCTGCAGCCAGGCAAAGGCGCGCAGCTGGTCGGGCGCCACGCCCCGGCCTTCCGCATACGCGACGCCCAGTTGCCGCTGCGCCACCGCCAGGCCTTGCGCGGCCGCCTGGCGGAACCAGGCGACGGCCTGCGCATCGCTTTGCGCCACGCCCTGGCCCCGCTTGTAGACGAGGCCCAGGTTCAGCTGCGCCTGGGCGTCGCCCTGCAGGGCCGCCTTGCGGAACCAGGCCAGGGCCAGCGCATCGTTTTTTTTCGCGCCCAGGCCCTGCGCATAGGCTTCGCCCAGCAGCGACTGCGCGCTGGCCACGCCCTGTTCGGAAGCGCGGTAAAACCACGCCAGGGCCAGCTCGTCGCTTTGCAGCACGCCGCGCCCCTTGCGGTACATCTGCCCCAGGTTTTGCTGCGCCGAGGCATCACCCTGGGCCGCCGCGCGGCGGAACCACAGCACGGCCTCGTCGTCGCTCTGCGCCACGCCGCGCCCGTGGTAATACAGGGCGCCCAGGTGATTCTGCGCGAAGGCCAGCCCCTGCAGCGCCGCCAGGCGCAGCCAGACGAAGGCGCGCGCGTCGTCATGCGGCACGCCCTCGCCCTTCTTGTACATCAGCCCCAGGTTGAACTGGGCATAGGGATTGCCCTGCTCGGCCGCCGTGCGAAACCAGATGTATGCCTGATGGCTATCTCTGGCAGTATGGTGCTTGTCCATGTGCGCCCCCATCCACATTGCGCTTGCCGGCAGCACGCGCAAAACGGCGGCCCGGGGCGGCGAAATCGTGTGTTGCTTAAATTGTAAATTCGATGGGCGCGAAGGACTTGAGCGAACTCAAAAGAAATAACAAAATTATATCAATTTGATGAGTCCGCTTGGGGGGCATGGGATAGTGCACGCCGGAACCGGCGCGCGGCGGCCACTATCGGCGCGACGGGTGCTTTTGCAGGAATTGCGGCACTTTCGCCGCCGCCAGCTTGTTCAGCGACACGAGCAGGTCGGCGTCGAGGTCGGCGATGCCGTAGTTGCTGCGCAGGTGGCGGCCGATATGAATCAGCACTTGCGCCGCCACTTCCGCATCGGACTCGGCCCTGTGGGCGGCGCTCCTGAAGGCGATGCCCAGCTGGCCAGACAGCAAGCCCAGCTTGTAGCTGGACAGGCCGGGAAACACGCGGCGCGACAGTTTCAAGGAACACACGAGCGACGCGTGCGCCGGCGTCAGGTTCAGCCTGGCGCTTTCCGCGCGCAGGAATTTTTCATCGAAGCTGGCATTGTGCGCCGACAAGGCGTCGCTGCCTATAAAGTCGAGCAACTGCGGCACGACTTCGGCCACGGGCGGCGCCTGGTCCACCATGGCCTGGGTGATGCCCGTCAAGCCCGTGATGAACGAGGGAATACGCGCATTGCAGTTGATCAGGGTCACATAGCGGTCCGTGATCTGCCCGCCCTCGATGCGCAGCGCCGCCACTTCCGTGATGCGGTCGCCCATGTCGGGAGACAGGCCGGTCGTCTCGAAGTCGATCATGACGATCGGTTTGTCAAATACATGCATGGGGCGCTCTTTCATGGGTGCAACAGTGGAGGTATCGATACCATGCGCAGGGCAAGGCGCGGCTACGCCGCCATGCACATTTTATCAGCCGAACTTGCGCACGGCGTCCAGCGCCAGGCCCGCGCCGATGCTGCCGAACAAATCGCCTTCGACCTTGCGCGCGGCCGGCACCAGGGCGGCGATCTTTTCGCGCAGCAAGCGCACGCCGGAAGAGCCGCCCGTGAAGAACACGGTGTCGACGGCTTCGGGCGCCACGCCCGCGTCGCGCAGCAGGCGCAGCACGGTTTCTTCCACGGAACCGCACAGGTGGCCGATGGCGTCGTCGAATTGCGCGCGTTTGAGCAGCAGGCTTTGCGCGGGCGACAAACGGTCCAGCTCCAGCTGCACTTCGGCCGCGTCGGACAGG
Organism: Janthinobacterium sp. GW821-FHT03A03; assembly: GCF_059421435.1. Lineage (NCBI taxonomy): Bacteria > Pseudomonadati > Pseudomonadota > Betaproteobacteria > Burkholderiales > Oxalobacteraceae > Janthinobacterium > Janthinobacterium sp. GW821-FHT03A03. The sequence goes on from NZ_JBWKUZ010000015.1 coordinate 119,206, forward strand.
GCAATCTTGCCCTCTTCCACCTTCATGGCCAGCCAGTGGCCGGCCCGCTCGTCGATCAGCGTTTGCAGCCGCTTCACTTTGTCCTGTTCGCGCGCATCGCGGCATACGTCGGCCAGCTGCACCCAGATTTTCTTGGTATAGGCCAGGTTGATCGTATGCCAGGTGGCCAGGTTGAAATAATAGCTGGACGGCACTTCGCTATTGTTGTGCAGGCGGCTGCCATAGCCGAGCAAAGGCATGACGGAAGACAGGCTCAGGTATTTATCGAAGTCCGTGCCGCCGATGTGCACGCCGCCCGTGGCGAGGATGTCGTCGCGGCGCTCGGCCTTCTTCGCCCGCTCGGGCGACAGGCGCACGAGCGAAAAGTCGGACGTGCCGCCGCCGATGTCGGCGATCAGCACCAGCTCTTCCCTGTCGATTTGCGACTCGTAGTCGAAGGCGGCGGCGATCGGCTCGAACTGGAAAGCGACGTCCTTGAAGCCGACGGAACGGGCCACTTCGGCCAGCGTGTCCTGCGCCAGCTGGTCAGCCTGCGCATTGTCGTCGATAAAGAAGACGGGACGGCCGAACACGGCCGAGGTGAATTCGCGGCCGGCGGACTGCTCGGCGCGGCGCTTGACTTCGCCGATGAATTGCGACAGCAGCAAGCGGAACGGCAGCGCGCGGCCGCCCACTTCCGTCTGGCCATCGATGAGACTGGTGCCCAGCAAGCTTTTCAGCGAGCGCATCAAGCGCCCCTCGTAGCCGGCCAGATAGCCGGCCAGCGCCGCGCGGCCAAAACTGACTTCCTCGTCTTCCGCATTGAAGAAGACGACGGACGGTAAGGTCGTCTTGCCATCTTCCAGGCCGAGCATGGTGCTCTGCCCGGGACGCGCCCAGCCTACCGTGGAATTTGACGTGCCGAAATCGACGCCGCAAGCATTGGCCATGTCGACCCTTCCCTGAATAAAGGGGCGTTATGTTATCAGAATGGGCGCCATTGCACCAGAAAAATACTTGCGCCGCTAACCAGACAACAAACTTGCTCTGCATCAAGTACCCGCCGCGCGCAAAAGCTACTCTTGGGAGTGATGCCATGCAACTCGGCAAACTCCCGGAGATCCGTCGTGCCCCTCGCCCCCTTGCGCCGCCTGCTCCCTGACCTGCGCCTGACGCCGGCCGTGGGCCAGGACGCCGGCGGCGCGGACGTGCTGCCCGAGATCGCCACGCTGGCCTGCCAGGCCATCGACGCGCGCTACGACAAGGCGGGCGTGGCGCAGTCCGGCAGCGCCAGCCTGTCCACCACGCGCGGCAGCCTGTTCGGCGACAGCGCCTGCAGCCAGGCCCTGCCCGCCAGCTTGATCTTTAACAATGGCAATTTGCCGCGCAGCTATATCCAGTCCGCCAACACGGGCGTGGCCACCGTCACGGCGGCCGTGGCGGGCGGCCCCTCGGCGCAGACGCGGCTGGAATTCGTCGCGCCCCTGAGCGGCGCCAGCAAGCTGGCCGTGCAGGCGGAACCGGCCGTGCTGCGCGCCAATGGCGCGGGTACCGCCGACAACGCCAGCACCAGCATGAGCACCATCGGCGCCGTGGTGCGCGACGGCCCGGCAAACAACCTCGTCAAGAATGCGCCCGTCGTATTTAGCATCTTGAGCGACCCCAGCGGCAGCTACCTGCGGCAGGCGGGGGCCGTGCCGACGGGCAGCGACGGCCTGGCGCGCGCCAGCTACGTGGCGGGCCCGGCCGACAGCGGCAGGGACGGCGTACTGCTCCAGGCGCGCATCGAGGGCGCCACGCAGGCGGCGCCCACGGCCCTCGTGCGCCTGACGGTGGCGCGCCAGGCCCTGTCGATCAGGCTGGGGACTGGCAATCAGGTGCGCGAATACTTGGCCAGCGTGCTGCAGCAGGAGTTTTCCGTGTTCATCTCCGACAGCGCCGGCAACGCCGTCCCCGGCGTCGCCGTCACGGCCGCCGCCTGGCCCAGCCGCTATGCCAAGGGATATTATGTGTGGCAGCCGGACAAGCCCGAATTCCCCGACACGGGCGTGTGGCGCCTGGCCCTGCCCCACTACAGCTGCGCCAACGAAGACGTGCTGCGCAACGGCATCTACGACGCCGCCTACGACAGCAATGGCAACGGCGTGCTGGACCCGGGCATACCACTGACCGTCAGCGCCAGCGGCGTAAGCGATGCCCTGGGCATGGCCACCGTCACCGTCAGCTATCCCCGTAACTATGGTTCCTGGGTGCAAGTGGCACTGACCGTGCGGGCCACGGTGAGCGGCACGGAAGCGAGCGCCACGGCGGCCCTGCCGCTGGCCACGCTGGCCAAGGACTTCAGCGAACGCCGCGTGCCGCCGCCGGGGCGCGACAGCCCCTACGGCAGCGGCCCCTGCGACAGCGCCGATTGAACGGGGAATCGGGCTGGGGCCGCGGCATGCATACCACTTGCCATTAAATCAAATTTTTTGCAACATGGATAAGAAAACAGTCTTGCCATATGGCAATCTTTTACGCTATGCTCATTTCTCCCCGCCCGGGCCGCCACAAGCGGCCGGGCCTGCAGGAATACTTTGAGACAGGTTGCTTGCCAGACCAATATGCGAAAAAAGAATACTGTAGCCCGGACGCCCGGCACCATCCCCGCCACCCGCGTCCCGCCCAGCGCCGGAAGGCGCGTGACCTCGTATGACGTGGCCCTGCTGGCCGGCGTGTCGCAGTCGGCCGTGTCGCGCTGCTTCAAGCCCGGCGCCAGCATTTCGCCGGCCACCCACGCCAAGGTCATGCAGGCGGCCATCCGCCTCGACTACATCCCCAACGCGGCCGCGCGCAGCCTGATCACGCGGCGCTCGAACCTGGTAGCCGTCATCATTTCCAACCTGGCCAATCTGTATTATCCGCAAGTGCTGTCCGACCTGAGCCAGCAGATCGCCCGCCAGGGCAAGCGTTTGCTGCTGTTTACGCTGGAGCGCGAGGCGGACGTCGGCAGGATACTCGGCGATGTGTGGCAATACCAGGTGGACGGCGCCATCGTGGCCGCCGGCCTGTCCGACGAGCAGATGGCCGAGTTCGCCCGCCGCGACGTGCCGCTGGTGCTGTTCAACCGCAGTCCCCGCGAGCACGCCGTGCACGCCGTGCTGTGCGACCAGGCGGAAGCGGCGCGCCTGCTCGTGTCGCGCCTGGCCGAGGCCGGCCACCGCCAGTTCGCCGTCATCGACGGCCCCGGCGACTCGGCCGTTGCCCAGGAGCGCAAGGCGGGCGTGCTGGACCGGCTGTTCACGCTGGGCTTGCCCGCCCCCATCGTCGTCAGCGGCAATTATGATTACGCCAGCGGCGGGCGCGGCTTGCGCAAGGTCATCGACCGCCTGGGCCGCGTGCCGGACGCCGTCATCTGCGGCAACGACATCATGGCCATCGGCTGCCTGGACACGGCGCGCCACCAGATGGGCATCCAGGTGCCGCTGCAGATGTCCGTGGCCGGCTTCGACGCGCTGGAAGCGTCGGGCTGGCTCAGCTACGACATCACCACCCTGCGCCAGCCCGTGCAGAAGATGGCCGCGGACGCCGTCGCCATGCTGGGAGAGTTGATGGAACGGCGCGGCGGCAGCGCCGAGCGGCGCCGCTACTGCTCGTATCTGGTCGAGGGGAGCACGGCAAGGCTGACCTGCGAACCAGCATACATGGCGCAGCGCCTGGGCATGATGGCCGCCGCCTGAAAAACGCCCGTGGCGTTGTTGCCGGGCTTACTCTTGTCCTGCGCCGTACTCGCGGACTGTCTTCCGGGCGGCGCCTGGCCCCGGGCGTTGTGCAGACGTTCCTTCTTCGCATGCAAGATACAAAAAAACATAATCCGCATAAAAAAACCTCGCATCGCTGCGAGGTTTTTTGAGTTCTGCGGCAATGAGTATCAACCGAAGATCTTGCCCTTGAGCATATTCAAGCCCTGGCTGACGAGGTCATTGCCTTCCGGTACCTGACCGTTCGGCGTCAGCTTGTCGATCAGCTGCGGCAGCAGGGCCGCCAGGCCGCCCGAGGCCGCGTCCGGGGCGACGCCCGCTTTTGCGGCGATCTCGGTGATCGTGTCGGCGCCCAGCGCATCCTTGATCTGCTCGCCGGAGACGGGCGCGTTCGCGCCGGTGCCGATCCAGCTGGCCACCTGGTCGCCGAGTCCGCTTTCCTGGAATTTCTGCAGCAGGCCGGGCAAGCCGCCATGCTGGTTGACCAGGTCCATCACGCTGGCCATCAGTCCCGACGGGGCTTCCCCCTCCGCGCCCTTGTTGCCCAAAGCGCTCATTGCCTGTCCTGCAAGTTGGTCTAGCAAACTCATCGTAATCTCCTGAACGCTGTCATTTAGTGCCGCGCGCAGCGGCGTCCGGTTTGGCCGGCGACAATTCGCCGACACGGGCAATAATTATACTATGAATAATTATAATGCCATATTTACAATTTGACGGGCGACTCAAAAACAGGCTCGGCAGCAGCCTCCCACCTCCATCATATTTAGTTCGATACAACATGCAAGCGGAAATTGACGATTTGCAAAACCGTGTAGAATAAATTTTCCTACTTACTGAGGAGTATCAATACATGAACATCAATAAAGCGGTAGACAAGGCCTACGAAAAAAAGACGTTCAAGGAAATCGCCGATGCGCCTGTCGATGCGCTGCAAGGCGTGAGCGAGAAGGATGCGGAGCTCCTCAAGCACGCATTCAATATCAAGACCGTGCGCGACCTGGCCAACCTGAAATACTCGAAGTGGGCGCGCGCCATCGTCACCCTGGCCGATACGGAAGAATAAGAGCGGCCTTGCCCCAGGCCGGCCCGCCAGCGCAGCCCGCCCTTGCCGGCGGGCTTTTTCATGTGGCGGCCACGACGGCGGACAAGCCCGTCTCCACGCCGCGCTCCGCCTGACGCCGCCGCGGCCCGCTGGGGCGGCAAGGCCCAGCCAGGGATCGCGCAATGGCGGCGAAGGTGCGCACGCCCACAGTCGGCGCCGGCGCCCGCGCGTAGACTGGGCGCATTGCCACCATCAGGATGACGCCATGCCGCACGCGCCGCAACAGCACAAGCAACGATACGAGCCGCGATGCAAGCCACAAGGCGAAGCACCGGACGCGCAGCGGCGCGAGGATGAAGGCGACCTGTCCGACCTGCTCAGCGAACTGCGCATCCTCTTGCCCGGCGCGCAGACGCTGACGGCCTTTCTCTTCCTGCTGCCCTTCAATGGCGGCTTCGCGAAGATCGTGCAGGCGGAAAAGATCGTCTTCCTGGCCACTTTCTTCTTTTCCATGGCCAGCCTGGTGCTGCTCAGCGCGCCCGCCATCCAGCACCGCGTCATGCGTCCCCTGCAAGACCGCGAACGCTTCAAGCGCACGGCCGACCGCATCATGATGTGCGGCGCCTTTTGCCTGGCGCTGGCGTTCATCCTCGGCAGCAACCTGGTGATTTCCGAAGTTTTCGGCCACATCGCCGGCATCGTCGCCTGCACGCTGATGGGCTCGCTGACCATCGGCCTGTGGTGGTGGCTGCCCCTGCACCTGAAGCGCGCGCGAAAAATCTAGACGGCCACGCCCCCTGCTCCGGCAAGGTAGAGGGAAAAATCCGCGTCAGCGGACGCAAATTCACCTGCGCCAGGCCGGCCGCAGCGGCGTGCGTTAGCTGGACCTCGGCAGCGCGCGCACGACGCCGGCCGGCGCGTGCTGGCGCACGGGTCACCTGGTCGGACCGCTGCACGCCGGTTTGCGTGCGCGAGCAGGAAGTCACGGCGCGGCTCCACGGCATCTGGGTGACGGGATTGAAAGCGCTGCGGCACGCGCTGGCAAATTAAGAGCATTTCCGCCACAGCCGGGTTTTCTTCGCCGGCCCCGTGGCGGAATCGCATACATTCCGTGTTATCGTTAACAACAAGAGCAAGCGCAGGCGTGTGCAGTGCAGCATATTTTGGCCGCCGCCCGGCAGGACTTGCCCGAATCTTTTACAATATTGTCTGTGGGCAGCTTTTCCAGCCCGAAAAGCGGGGCGGTTTCCTACTCCTTGCCTTTCTTCACTTCGCATCCGGTGGCGCATTGCCACCCCTGCGGCTGAGCCACAGCACGCAACTTCACCAGTTTTATCCTTACCCTGCCAATAAGAACATGCACGCCTCTGTAGATCCATTGATTCCGCGCGTCACCGCGCCTTTTGGCGCCGGATACGCCGACCTGGCCCTGGCCATCGGCGGCCTCGCCATCGGCACGGGCGAATTCGCCTCCATGAGCATCCTGCCCGTCGTGGCCGACGACCTGGGCACGACCTTGCCCCAGATGAGCCACATGATCAGCGCCTATGCGCTGGGCGTGGTCATCGGCGCGCCATTAATCACCATCTTCCTGGCGCGCATGCCGCGCCGGCTGATGCTGATCTGCCTGATGCTGATGTTCGCTGGCGGCAACTTGCTCAGCGCCATCGCCCCCAACTACGGCTTGCTGGTCGTGGCCCGCTTCGTGGCCGGCATCCCGCATGGCGCGTATTTCGGCGTGGCAGCCCTGGTGGCGGCCGCCCTGGCCGAACCGGACCGGCGCGGCCAGGCCGTCGCCCGCGTGCTGATGGGCTTGACGGTGGCAAATATCTTCGGCGTGCCGCTGGCCACCTACATCGGCCAGACCCTGGGCTGGCGCTCGGCCTTTTTGCTGGTCGCCGCGCTGGGTTTATTGACCATGCTGATGGTGCGCATCTTCGTGCCCATGGTCGCTGCCGGCGATTCGAGCCCGCGCCGCGAACTGGGCGTGTTCCGCCGCCTGCAAGTGTGGCTGACCCTGCTGATGGTGGCGATCGGCTTCGGCGGCATGTTTGCCGTCTACACCTTCATCACGCCTACCTTGCTGGAAATCACGAAAGTCTCGCCCCTCGTCATCTCGATCCTGCTGGCCATCATCGGTATCGGCATGACGGTCGGTAATCTGATCGGCGGCTGGCTGGCCGACCGCTCGCGCCTGTGGACGATCTTCGGCGTGCTGCTGTGGAACGTGGCCGCCCTGGCCGCGTTTACTTATACCAGCAGCAATGTCTGGCTGACGGCGATCAACCTGTTCGCCATCGGCGCCGGCATCGCCGTCGCCCCGGCCGTGCAGACGCGCCTGATGGACGTGGCCGGCGACGCGCAAACCGTGGCCGCCGCCCTCAACCATTCCGCCTTCAACATCGCCAACGCCCTGGGCGCCTGGGCCGGCGGCATCGCCATCGCCATGGGCATGGGCTTGCGCTCGACGGGCTGGGTGGGCGCTATGCTGGCCTGCGGCGGCATCGTCGTGCTCGGCATTTCCGTGCTGGTGGAAAACCGCAGCCGGAATCTGGGCGGCGCGCAGCCGGCTTGATGCATTCAACGAGCGGCGGCCCGTTCAGGCTGCCGCTCGTGCGCGAGCGTTAGCCTTCGGCGGCAAACGCCACCGCCGCCTCGCAGTGAATCGCCGTGGTATTAAATAGCGGCAAGTCGACATCGCCCTGCCCGATCAGCAGCGGTATTTCCGTGCAGCCCAGTATCACGCCCTGCACGCCTTGCCGCCGCAGTTTCCCGATGATGTCCAGGAAGATGTTCCGGCTGGCGTCGGTAATAATATTCTGCACCAGTTCCGTATAGATAATGTCGTGCAGGATTTCCTGGTCGGCCGCATCGGGCGTCACCGTCACGATGCCCTGCTGCTCCAGCGCATCGTGATAAAAGCGGCCCGCCATCGTCTGCTTGACGCCCAGCAGGCCGACCTTGCGCACGCCCGCCTCCCCCACCCTTTTCGCCGTTTCCTCGACGATGCTGATAAAAGGCAAGCCGATGCGTGGCACGACGGCCGGCGCGAAACGGTGCGCGCCATTCGCGCACAGCAAAAAGAAGTCCGCACCCATGCCTTGCAGGCGCTGCCCTTGCGTGACGAGGAATTGCTCGATGGCGCGGGAATCGGGCTGCGCCGCGTGCGCGACGAAATCGGCCTGGTCGATGCTGACCAGCATGATGCGCGCGCTGTGCGCGGGACCGATGCGCGCCACCAGCATTTCATTGAGCAAGCGGTAATATTCCAGGGTGGATGCCCAGCCGATGCCGCCGATCAAGCCTATCGTTTTGTGTTGCACGTCAACTCCAATCAAAATGCATGGCGCAAATTATATGTTGAGGCAAGTCAAGCAGACGCGGGGACAGGCTTATGCGATATCAAAACGCTCGCCCGGCAGCGCGCGCGGGCCATAGCGCACGGCGGAGGCATCGTCGGACTTCTTGACAGACTGCGCACCGGACGCCAGATTATCCCGTTCAAACTGGCGCAACTCCCGCAGCAGTGCGTCCAGCTCCGTTTCACGGCAGCGGCGCACCAGCCCTTCCATGGAATACAGGCCATAGGTATCGACCAGCCGGTAAAAGCCATCCGTCATTGCCAGCAGTTGCGATTGCCTGTCCATCTCAAACGCATACTGCCTGGCCTTGAATTCCCCTTGCGGATACATGCACAGTATGCCCGGCGCCGCGTGCAAGTTCTGAAATGCGCGCCGCTCGCGCAGCATCGGCAGCAAGGCCGCGAATACCTGCGCCTTGTCCTCGATACCCTGCGCTGTTAGCTGCGCAATGGCCGCTTTCAGTATGTCCTCCTGCGCATTCTCATAGGGATCGATATCACGCACGTCCCCGGCTGCGTTCGAGACAAACACCTTGCAATCGCCGAGGGCATATATCTGGACAGCGGCGCCGGCGTCACCTTCGACAATACGCGCCCACGTCACGGCGGCAATGGGATAGGCATAGGCAGGAATGTGCGCCAGATCAAGACGCGCCTGCACCTGGCGCTGCAAACCCGCCAAGGCCAGCTTGATGCTGTCGTCCTGGCTCAGTCCGGGCGCGACCACCTCGCTCAACAAGGCGGCAAAAGCCGACACGAACCAGGCGGCATCCCCCGCTACCGTATCGAAATAATTCTTTTCGGACACCGAGCTGGCGCCATCAAAAATCAGGATATCCACGATTCCCGCATTGTGCGCATAAACTGTTATCAGATCTTCATTATTCTTTGCGCCGGCGGCATCGGATACGTGGACAATTTTCATCAGTTGCATGGATTCTTCTATTAAGGATTGTTGGCAAGGCCGGTGCGGCTATCAGCCACCCACGACATCATGCCGGTCTGACGTCGCGCGGCTGTATTCGCCCCCGAACGCAGCCAGGCTCTCCGCCTGCGCCCACAGGCTGGCGATATAGTGGAATTCATCCTCGAACGGCTGCGCAAACTCGGGCACGTCCGTCGCATACTCGCAATTGCGGCTCAGCATGACCAGCCAGTCCGGATAATCGAGCGCCGGGTACAGGCGGGTCAGGATGGCGTCGAGCGACGCCACGCTTTCCCGGCCTGTCAGATAGGCGGCGCGCAATTCGACGAGGTATTTTCCCGCCAGGAACTGCTCACTGAACCGCTGCACACCCCGGTAGCGCTCGATGATGGCCTCGGCCAGCGGCAGCACCTCATCGCGGCCGCGGGCGCTGGCCAGCAGCACGACTTCCAGGTCGTCGCCTTCCTGGTCCAGGCGCAAACGCTCCACGGCCCAGTCGACGCAGCGGTCCGCCGGGCCAAAACCCATGCGCAGCTGGAAAAAGGCAATTTCCAATTCTGTCAGTTGTTCCATGTCTTTCCATTCAATACCGGTGACGGCCATGCCGACACCGGGTGCGCTTCGCTTGCATCCCGTATCGCGGTTGCAAGCATTTGTTCACCGCCTGCCGCTGCCGCGCAAGGCCGACAGCCAGCGCCGCCACCGCCCGGGCACGCCGCCGTTGTCTGCCGATTCGCGCCAGCAGTCGTCATAGGGCCACAGATCATCGTGCGCCTCGGTGCAGCTGACCAGGCATCGCTGCGTCAGCAGCTCAATTCTTTCCGCCAGGGTCAGCGCCGGAAACCGGCCGGCACCTGCCGCATCGGCCCCCTTAGCCGCCAGATCGCACTTTCCATCCACATTGTAAAGCCGCGTATCGCCGACGACATAGTCGCGGCGGAAAGACGTGCGCCATTGCGAATTACTGCCCCACCCATGCGACAGGTCATTGACAGGGCGTCCCTTGCGACGGTCAGCCCAGTACAGCGTCGATGCGTCGGCGATACCGGGCTTGAAAACAGTCGTGCCGGCGCAGACATCGACGCCGCCACGCGAAAACAGCATGTTGCCGAGCATGACGCACGGCCATCGCCACGCCAGGATCGCGGCGGGCGCATGCGCGGACTCAGCGGGCTGCAGTGCGACTATCTCATGATAAAAAGGCGAAAATTGCGCCGGCCGCAGCACCGTCATGCCCAGCGCCTCGACGAAAGCCTCATACCCGGCCAGCGACAGCGGCGGCCCGGCCCAGCCTTCCCCATTGCAGCGCCCCTGCTGCAAGGGCAAGAGCAGCAGCTGGCACAGTCGGCTGAACGCGTGCAATACCCACAATTCCTCCCTGCTCGCCGGCGGAACGGGATTTCCTTGCCTTTGCGCAAATGAGCGCAGCCAGGCCAGTACCTGCGGATGATCGCGCAGCCAGGGAAGGAGCAGGCTGGCATACACGCCATCGCCTGCATAATTGAGCAAGGCATCGTGCAGCGCGCGTACGCCATCGAGCAAGTCAGGCAGATGCCACTCTTCCTCGATCACGCTGCGCGATGATTGTCGCGGACACTGCGGCGGTTGACAATGCATATCTCGCTCACCCCGCCTGCAGCATCTTTTGCAACACCGCATCGAGCTCATAAAAATCCACGGGCTTGGTGAGATGTAAATCAAAGCCCGCGTCGGACGCCATCTTGCGGTCCTTGTCCTGGCCCCAGCCCGTCACGGCCACGAGGATGGCGTGCCGGCCGCAGGGTTCGCTGCGCAGCAGGCGCGCCACGTCGTAGCCGTTCATGTGCGGCAGGCCGATGTCGAGCAAGATCACTTGCGGCAGGAAGGTTTGCGCCGCCGCCATGCCGGCCGCGCCATCGTAGGCCGTGCGCACCTCGTAGCCGAGGATGTCGAGCGCCAGCGCCAGGCTTTCGGCCGCGTCGGCGCTGTCGTCGATGACCAGCACCTTGCCCTCGCGCGTGCCGGCCAGCAGGCGGCGGTCCGGGGGTGCGGCCGGCTGCAGGGGCACGGCGGGCAGCGGCAGGCGCAGCTCGAACGTGCTGCCCTTCCCTACGCCGTCGCTGTGCGCGCTGATACTGCCGCCATGCAGTTCGGCCAGGCCGCGCACGAGCGACAGGCCGATGCCCAGCCCGCCCTGGGCCCGCGACAGGGCCGGTTCCAGCTGCGAAAACAGCTCGAAGACGGTGTCCAGGTGGCCCGGCGCGATGCCGATGCCCGAATCGCGCACGCTGATGCGCACTTCGTCATCCGTGCAGGCGACGGCCAGCCAGATGGCGCCGTTGGCCGGCGTGTACTTGACGGCGTTGGTCAGCAGATTGGCGATCATTTGCGCCAGGCGCGTGGCGTCGGCGTCGAGCCAGACCGGCTGCGGCCATTGCGCCACATGCACCTCGTGGCCGGACTGCGCGGCCAGGCTGGCCACGCAGTGCAGCGCCGCTTCCACCACGGGCGCCAGTTCCACGCTGGCGCGGCGCAGTTCCAGGCGGCCCCGCGTGATGCGCGACACTTCCGTCAAGTCGTCGACCAGGTGCGTCATGTGGCCCACTTGCCGGCCCAGCACGTCGCGCGCCCAGCGCAGCTGCGGGTCGTCCAGCTGCGCCAGGCGCAGCACTTCCAGCACATTGCGGATCGGCGCCAGCGGGTTGCGCAGCTCGTGCGCCAGGGTCGCCAGGAACTCGTCCTTGCGGCGGTCGGCGGCCGCCAGCTGGCTGTTGAGCACGCCGGCCTCCCGGCGCGCCAGCTGCAGCTGCTGCTCGTATTTACGCCGGTCGCTGGCGACAAAGACGGCGATTTCGTCGTAGGCCACGCCGTCGTGCACGCGGCGCACGGCGTTGAACAGCATGGGCAGCGCCTGCCCCTGGCGCTGGCGCATGTCGAGCAGCACTTCCGACACGCTGCCCTGCACCTGCATCAGCGGCAGCCAGTGCGTCTGGTGGAACACGCGCCCGCCGATGCTCAGCAAGTCCTGCAAGGTCTTTTTCCCGATCAGTTCGCCAGCGCCATAGCCGAGCCAGCCGCAAAACGTGGCGTTCGCCTGCACGATGGTGCCGTCGCTGGCGCACAGCAGCAGGCCGCATGCCGCGTGCTGGAACAAGGTACGGGTATCAGGCAGGGAAGGCATCGCGTGCCGCATTACAGCTGCAGGCCGTCGAGAAAGCCCCGGATGGCGCCGTAACTGGCGTCAGGCGCGCTCATGTGCGGGCAATGGCCCACGTTCTCGACTACGTGCAGGCTGCTGTGCGGCAGCATCTCGCGCAAATACTGGCCCACGGGCGGCGGCGCGATGAAGTCGTCGCTGCATTGCACGACCAGGGCCGGCGTGCGGTTGTACGGCAGGATGGCGCGGTGGTCGGACAGAAAAGTGGCTTGCGCGAAATGCCGGGCGATGGCGGGGTCCGTGCGGCAAAAGCTGCTGGCCAGGTCCTCGCCAAGCGCCGGCTGGCCGGGCGCGCCCATGATGGCCGGCGCCATGCCGGCGGACCAGCCCAGGTAATTGCTGTCCATGGCATCGAGCAAGTCGTCGATATCGGCGCGGCTGAAGCCGCCCCGGTAGCCGGCTGCCGCATCGTCGACATAGCATGGCGACGGCGCCAGCATGACTTGCGCGGCAAACAGCTCCGGTTCGGCGATCGTGGCCAGCAAGGCGCTCATGGCGCTGACGGAGTGGCCGACGCAGATGACGGGCCCGCCGCCGACGGCATGGATGACTTGCCGCAAATCGTCGCCATGGGCGTCCAGGCGCGCATAGCGGTCGAAATCATAGGCCGCGAGGTCGGAAGCGCCGCTGCCGACCAGGTCGAACAGCACCGTGCGGTAACGGGGGCGGAACAGCGGCTCCAGGTAGCGCCACATGGTCTGGTCGCAGCCAAAGCCGTGCATGAATACCATCGTGGTCGCCGCACCCGCCTGCGGCGCGGCGCTGCGTTCGCTCACGCGGATATTATTACGGTCTTCTATACGCATGTTCGTCCTGAGTATTGCCACATGGAACTCAAATTAGCATCTTGCTAGCATCTTAGCATGCGCGATTTGACCTTGGGCAACACCATTGGCGCTGGACAAACGCCGCGCCCAGGCGGATAATGAGAACGATTCCCATTATCAAACCACCAGGCCTATGCCTGGCGTTTCCTGTGCGCCGCCATGGCGCCTGCTGGCGGCAGCAAGCCGGTTTTTGTTGAAGGTTTGTACCGCATGCGCGCTTTCTGGACTGTCATACACCGCTGGGCCGGTCTCACCATCGCCCTCTTCCTCATCGTCGCAGGCCTTACGGGCGCCGTCACCTCGTGGGACCATGAGCTCGATGCATGGCTCAACGCCGACATCATGGACACGCCGGGGCGCGGCCCCCTGCAGCAACCATTTGCGCTGGCGCAAACGGTGGCCGCCGCCGACCCGCGCGCGCAAGTCAATTACATGACACTGGGCCTGGAAGCAGGCCATGCGGCCGCCTTCATGGTGCGCCCGCTAACCGATCCCGCCACGAACAAGCCGTTCGTGCTTGGCTACGACACCGTCTACATCGACCCCGTCACGGCGCAGATCACGGGCACGCGCGATTCGACGGCCATTTCCCTGTCGCGCCGCAGCCTGATGCCGTTCTTGCGCCACCTGCACTACAGCCTGCACGTGCCGGCGTTCTGGGGCACGGACCGCTGGGGCTACTGGCTGATGGGGACGGTTGCCCTGATCTGGCTGCTCGACAGCATGGTGGCCCTCTACCTGACCACGCCGCGCCGTTTGCGCCCGCGCGCCCCGGACGCGGCGCCGTGCCACCGCGACGCCGCCAGCTGGCGGCAACGGTGGAAACCGTCGTGGGCGGTGCGCTGGGCGGCCGGCGGCTACAAGCTCAATTTCGACCTGCACCGCGCGGGCGGGCTATGGGCGTGGGCTTTCATCATCGTGATCGCCTTCACCTCGTTCTCGCTGAACCTGTACCGCGAAGTCTTCTATCCCCTCATGTCGCTCGTGTCGACCACCACGCCGGGCCCGTACGAAACGCAGACGCCGACGCCGTACGGCAGCTACATCACGCCCGTGATCGGTTTTGAACAGGCGGTGGGCATTGCGAAAAAGCAAGCTGCGCAGCGCGGCATCACGGCGCCCATCGGCGGCATTTATTATGGCGGCAATTATTCGTTCTACAACGTCTCGTTCTTCGACCCGGCCGACGAATTCGGCGCGGCCGGCATGGGCCTGTCGAACCTGTACGTCGACGGCATGGACGGCAGCATCATCGGCCAGCACCAGCCATGGGAAGGCACGGCCGCCGACGTCTTCGTGCAACTGCAATTCCCCCTCCACTCGGGCCGCATCCTCGGCTTGCCAGGGCGCATACTGATGTCCTGCATGGGCCTCATGGTGGCCATGCTGTCGGTGACGGGGATTGTTATCTGGGAAAGAAAACGCCGGGCGCGCCGGCTGCAGGCGCATAAAAAGACAGTGGCCGCCGATTAAGCGGCGCTATCGCGCTCCCGTCCCACCAGCGCCAGCAGGCTGTCGCCCCGGCTGCCGTCGCAGCAGACGGCCACGCCATCGGTGAAATCGGGCGCCGTCAGCCGCGTCAGCACGCTGCCCGGCGGCATTTCCAGCGCCAGCCGGGCGCCCCGCTCCCACGCCAGGCGCGCGGTAGCGGCCCACTGCACGCGCTGTGCCATGTTGGCGGCCAGGCTGTCGCGGATGCGGGCCGGGTCGAACAGCGCGCGCGCCGCGCTGCTGCTCAGGTAAACAAGCTGTGGCCGGCGCATGGCCACACCGTCGAAAGCCGCGCGCAAGTCCAGCGCGGCGCCTTCCAGCAGCGGACTATGCGACGGCACGCTGACGGCCAGGCGCCTGGCCTTGCCGGCGCCATGCGCCAGGGCCAGCGCCATCACGGCGTGCAGGGCGGGTTCGCTGCCGGCGATGGCGATCTGGCGCGGCGCATTCAGGTTGGCGACATACACGGGCGTGGCGGCGCCGTGCACCCGGGCCAGCAAGGGTTCGAGTTGCGCCAGATCAAGGCCGACGATGGCCGCCATGCCGTAGCCGGCGGGATACGCCTGCTCCATCAACTCGCCGCGCCGCGCCACCAGGCGCACGGCGTCCGCATAATCGAGCGCGCCGGCGATGACGGCGGCCGCATATTCGCCGATGGAAAAGCCGGCCACCATGTCGGGCCGCGCGCCGCGCGCCGCCAGGGAGCGCGCCATGGCCACGCCGGCGATCAGCAGACACAGTTGCGCGGCCCGCGTCGAGGCCAGCGCGCAAGCCGTGTCCAGCGCCAAAGGATCGTGGCCCAGCACGGCCGCCGCCTCGGCCAGGGTTTCGGCCACCGCGGCATCGCCGGGCAGCGCATGCAGCATGCCCGGGTATTGGGCGCCCTGGCCCGGAAAGGTAAACAACACGCTCATGCCGGCTCCCACGGCGTGGCCGTCAGCACGGGCCCCTGATCCGTCTTCAGCAAGACCCTGCCCCGCCCCGCCGCCCACTCGGCATACGCAAAGCCGCCATGGCCCGTGTCGATCTGCAAATCCAGCCGGCACGCGGTGACAGCCGCCGCGATGGCGCGCAGGGCCTCGGCCTGGGCGGCGTCCGGCGGCGCGGCCAGGCGCAGCACGAGATCGAGGTCGCTGTCGGCGCGCAGCACGGGCAAGCCGCTGGCCAGGGCAAAGCCCACGCCGCCCGTCGGCCCCCAGGCCCAGCCCGTGGCGTCGAGCAGCGGCGCTGCCTGCCGCAATGCGTCCAGCGCGGCGCAGGAGAAATCCGGCACTGGCGCGCACGCCAGCATTTCCGGCGTCACGCGGCGCACGACGGCGGCCGCTTCCACCTCGCACGCCTGGCGCTCGCTGCGCTGCAGGCCGCGCAAGCCCACGGGAATGCGCCCGGGCGCGCAGCTGGCGCGCCGCACCACGAGCGGCGCGGCGGCCAGCCACGCGGCATCAAGCCAGGCGGGCAAGGAGGCGCCGTCCGGCAGGCCGGATACCCACAGCAAATCATGCGCGCGCCAGCCGTCCATCAGGCCACCACCGCCTTGACGGCGAAGAACAGCAGCGAAGGTCCCAGCAGACAGCCCAGGCCCGTGTGGAACGTGGCCACCAGGGCGCCATACGGCACCAGCTTGCGGTCGGTGGCGGCCAGGCCCGCCGACACGCCGCTGACGGTGCCGGCCAGGCCGCCGAAGACCATCGCCGAGCGCAGCGTCTTCAGGCGCAGGAAGCGCGCCGCGGCGGGCGTGCCCACCATCACGAGGATGGCCTTGATGAGGCCTGCCGCGATGCTCAGGGCCATGACGTCCGAGCTGGCGCCGATGGCCGCGCCCGTGACGGGGCCGACGATATAGGTGACGGCGCCGGCGCCGATGGTGGTCATGCTGACGGCGTCCGAGTAGCCAAACGCATAAGCGACGCCGGCGCCGACGAGAAACGGCAGCACCACGCCCAGCACCAGCGCCGCGAGGCCGATCAGGCCCGCCTTGCGCGCCTCGGTCGCCTGCACCTCGAAGGCGGTGGCGACGATGGCAAAATCGCGCAGCATGGCGCCGCCCATCAGGCCGATGCCGCCGAACAGCGACAGATCGGCCAGGCCCTTGTGGCCGCCGCTATGCACGCCGCCCCAGTAAGCGAGGCCCAGGCCGATCACGATGGCGATGGCCGAGCCGTGCACGCGGCCGAAGGTCAGGTATTTCGACAGCGCGATCGACAGCAGCATGATCAGGCCGACAAAGGCGAATGCCGTCACCAGGCCATTGTGGATGGCGGCTTTTTCAAAGATTTCAAGCATGACGGTGCTCCTTGACCAACATCAAATCCGCTTCGGCGGCGGCGATGGCGGCCGGGCTTTCGGTGCGATTGATAAGCGAAATGACGGCGCCGCAGACGAGCACGGAAGCGATGGCGGCCAGCACGGCCACCGGCCCGCCGCGCAGCGCCGCGACCACGTCCTGCTGCGCCGCCATGGCCACCACCACGGGAATATACATGGCGCCCCAGTATTCGACGCCCCGCTCCGTCATCTGCGGCAGCCAGGACCGGCGCTGCATGTAGAGCCGGGCGCAGATCAACAGCAGCATGGCGATGCCCACGCCGCCCACGTTGGTCTTGACGCCCATCAGCTGCCCGAGCAGGTCGCCCAGGAAGATGCCGAGCAAATGGCACAGGGCCAGCAGTGCGGTTCCGTAAATGATCATGATTGTCTCCGTTATTGGAATAGGAATGACTTGGTGTCTTCTCTGTTGCTTCGCTTACCACTGCTGCCCCAGCACCTCCCTGACTTTTGCCGACGCCTGGCGGTGCGGCGCGCCCAGGCGGCTGGAAAGATCCCTTTGCGGGTCGGCGCGGATATCGGCCAGCGCCGCCTGCAGGCTGGCGCGCACCTGCGCCAGATCAAGCGCCGACGGCGCGTCAGGCTGCGCCACCCGCAAGGTTTGCCACAGCAGGCCCAGGGTCGCGTAATTCTTGACGTCATAAGCCATCGGTGGAATCGTCGCCGCCAGCGCTTCGAGCGCTGCCACCGTGCGCAGGGTGATGCGCGCCGCCGACGCCTTGCCCATGGCATGCACCATCACTTGCGGATCGTCGAGCGCGATCAGGCGGTTGGCCTGGTAGCCGTGCGCCAGGAACGCGCCCGACATGGCCTTGCCGACGATCAGGCCGATGACGGGATGGCCGGCCAGGCGCGCCTCGGCATACGCCCCCGCCGCGCCGGCCAGCGCCTGGTGGATGCCGTAGGCCTCCTCGCGCCGGCCGTAGGCCTGGCTGGCCACGTCGATGACGGCGACGATGGGCCGTTTCACGGCCTGCGCCTGGTCTTCGAGGACTGCCTGCTGCACGGCGCGCGCCAGCTGCCACGCCTCGACCAGGCCGACTTCTCCCGTGCGGGCGCGCGTAAAACGGTTGTCCGGGTCGGGCAGCACGGCGAGATAGCGCGCCGGTTCGCCGGCCAGCGGCGCGTCGGCCACGCGCACGGAAGGCGGATAGCCGTCCAGCGGCGCAATGTTATTCGTGAGTGCCGCCAGCCAGGCGGCGCCGCGGCTGGAATTGGTGATGGCGTTCATGCTGCGGCTCCTTTGCTGTAGATCAAGCGCACGGCTTCCGGCGTGGCTTGCGGGCCGGCGTCCACTTGCGCCAGGCGGGCGAGAAAGCCTTCTGCCTGGCTGCTCCTGTGCCGCTCCGGCAGGCCGCGCCCGAACAGTTCGGCCACGGTGGCGCGCATCTGCGCCGTGTCGTCCGCCACATAGGCGTCGGCCAGGCCGCTGTGGAAGCGCTGTTCGCCGCCCGTCAGGCTCCATATAAATGGCTTGTTGCGCGAGTCGAATTCGTCCACGCCCGCCTCCTGCTCGATCACGGCGGGGCCATTGAGACCCAGTCGCGCCTCGCGCGTCACGACAACATAGCTGCACAGGCCTGCCGCAATCGACATGCCGCCGTAGCAGCCGACGGTGCCGGCCGTAATCCCGATCACGGGCTGATAGCGGCGCAGGTCGACGATGGCGGCATGGATGTCGGCAATGGCCGCCAGCCCCAGGTTGGCTTCCTGCAGCCGCACGCCGCCCGTCTCGAACAGGATCACGGCGCGCGTCGGCACGCCGTTGCGGTTGTCGCGTGCCGCCAGTTCCAGCGCGCCGGCGATCTTCGCGCCGCCCACTTCTCCCATGCTGCCGCCCTGGTAGGCGCCTTCGATGGCCAGCACCACGGCCGGCTGGCCGTCGAACAAGCCCTTGGCCACCACCACGCCGTCATCCGCCTGGGCCGTGACGCCTTGCTGCGGCAGCCACGGCGACGCGATGCCGCAGAACGGGTCGAGCAATTCGCGCATGCTGCCTGCATCCAGCAAGGCGCGTGCCCGGCTCCGGGCGCCGCGTTCGATGAAGCTGTCGCGCTCCAGCAGTTCCGTCAATGTGCTCATGCCGCCCTCCCCGCTTGCAATTCTTCGTAGGCTTGCTCGATGCGCATGCGCACCACGCCCGGCGTGGCGCCGCAGTCGTTGATGACGATGGTCGCCGCCGGCAGCGGCTCGCCGCCGAACACGCGCAGCAAGAGCGCATCCCAGACGGCGCCCTTGCCGTCGACGGAGGTGTTGACGACGATGCGGGTCACGCCATCGCCGGCGGGCTGCAGCAGCACTTCCAGGTCGCCCGAGCCGACGACGCCGGCCAGGGCGCGCCCCGATGCCGGCTGCCCGGCGGGGAACGTGTAGTTACGCGTCTCCATGCGCTTCTCCTTCTTGTAATCTGTCCAGGAACAGGGTCGCCGCCAGCAGATCCGCTGCGCCGCCCGGCGACACGCCCCGCGCCAGCGCCACCGCTTCCAGCGCCAGCAGCGCCTGCGTGCCGGCATAGGTGGCCGCGCCGCCGGCCGCCAGCACCCGCGCCGCCCCCGCCTGCATCTCCAGCAAGGCCGCCTCGCCGCCGCGCGACAGCACGCAGGTGTCGTCCAGCCGGCTGATAATGGCCAGCAGCGCATTCAGGCGCGCCGTCGTTTCGTTGTCGCCACGCGCCCGCGAGGCGCGCAGCTGCGCCAGCCCGGCGCCCGTCACCAGGGGAAAGCCGGCGCGGGCCTGGCCCCGCGCACCGTCCACCTGGTACTGGCGGCACGCCAGCTCGCCCTTGTTGCCGGTGGCGCCAGGCGCGCCCCGGTCGCGCAAACGGGCCAGCGCGCCGGCCCTGGCTCATATACACATCTGACGCTGCCGAC
>NZ_JBWKUZ010000016.1:0-123995 GCF_059421435.1 Janthinobacterium sp. GW821-FHT03A03
CTGCTGCACTTACATCAAATGTCCACACTTATCGACTGTTAATTGTTAAAGAACTGTATTCGGTACTGCTTTCGCGCCTTCGACAAAGCGTTGTGTTTGTCAGCTGCGAAGAAGGAAGAGTATGAAGCGTTTCGGCCATTTCGTCAACCTTCTTTTTTACTACCCAGCCCCTGAAGGCTGTCCCTTTTGTGCCGCAAACTAGTGCGTCTCATCGGGGAGGCGAATCATATCAAAGACCGTCGAAGTTTGGCAAGCGCTTTTCCAGGAAAGCGTGCATGCCTTCTTTTTGTGCAGGCGTACCGAAGGCGGCCTGGAACAAGCGGCGCTCGTAGGCGACACCATCGGTCAAGGTCGTTTCAAACGCGCGGTTGACGCAATCCTTGATCATCATGGCTACCGAGGTCGGCATGGCGGCGATGGTCTTGGCGGCGGCCAGGGCTTCTTCCAGCAGCTTATCGGCCGGCACGACGCGCGACACCAGGCCGATGCGCTCAGCCTCGGCGGCGTCGATGGTGCGCGCCGTCAGCAGCAAATCCATGGCCTTGGCCTTGCCGATGGCGCGCGGCAAACGCTGCGTGCCGCCCGCGCCCGGCGTGACGCCGACCTTGATTTCCGGCTGGCCGAATTTGGCGCTGTCGGCGGCGATCAGGAAATCGCACATCATGGCCAGTTCACAACCGCCACCGAGCGCATAGCCAGCCACCGCGCCCACCACCGGTTTGCGCACGCGCAAGATATGCTCCCAATTGCGGCTGATGTAACCCTGGGTAAAGGTGTCCGGGTAGGTGTAATCGGCCATGGCGGCGATATCGGCGCCGGCGGCAAATGCTTTTTCACTGCCCGTGAGCACGATGCAGCCGATATTCTCGTCGGCATCGAATTTGAGTAAGGCGTGGCCCAGCTCATTCATCATGTTGTCGTTCAAGGCGTTCAGGGCCTTGGGGCGGTTCAGGCGTATCAGTGCCACTTTATCCTGGATGTCGATGATCAGGTCTTCGTATTGCATAGTGTCTCCTCTCGATGAACGGTGCAACGATTGTAGCGGCTAACGGCAGCGGCGCGGCAGGTGCACTGCTATTATTGTGAGCCTGATCATTTTCATATCGAGCAAGATATTTTCTCCTCCATCTTCCAGTACTGCGCCGATTACCTGCGCGGCGACGGCAGCGCCGCCAGCGTCAATTTTCGCCGCCTGTGGTTCAGCAATGGCCTCAATTGCTTCGGCGCCCAGATCACTTCGCTGGCCCTGCCCCTGTGCGCGGTACTGCTGCTGCATGCGACGCCGGAACAGATGGGCCTGCTGGTCGCTCTGCAGGCGCTGCCGTTCGCCCTGTTCGGCTTGCCCGTCGGCGTGCTGCTGGACCGGCGCAGCAAGCTCCCTATCATGCTGTTCAGCGAAAGCATGTCGGGCCTGGCCCTGGCCAGCGTGGCCGTGGCCTACTGGTGCGGCGTGCTGTCGATGCCCTGGTTATATATAGTGGGATTCGTCATCGGCACAGGCTTCGTCGTCGGTGGCGGCGCCGAACAGGTGTTTCTGACCTTCCTCGTGGGGCGCGATGGCTTGATCGATGCGCAGTCGAAATTTGCCGCCACCGAATCGGCTTCGCGCCTGATCGGCCCAGGCCTGGCCGGCGTGCTCGTGCAAATGCTGTCGGCTCCCGTCGCCATCCTGTGCACGGCCTGCGGATACTTAATTTCCGTCTTCAATTTGCGCGCCATGAGCGTGCGCGACCCGCGGCCTGCGCCGTCCGACAAGCACGCCCTGCGCGACATTGCCGACGGCTTGCTGTTCGTGTGGCGCGAGCCGCTGCTGCGCGCATTGGCATGGGGCGCCGGAATCTGGCACTTCCTGTTTTACGCCAGCATGGCCTTGACGGTGCTGTTCGCCACGCGCGACCTGGGCATGAGTCCGGGCGTGCTGGGCATGACGCAGATGCTGGGCGGCGCCGGCGTGCTGCTGAGCGCCTTCATCGTCAAGCCATTGACGAAACGCTATGGCGCCGGCCGCACCATCCTGATCGGCCTGGCTTCGACCTCGCTCTGCTTTGCCCTGACGCCCACCATCCCCGCCGCCTTGTTCGGCAGCGCGGCCGCCAGCGCCGTGGCCTATGCCATATTGATGTTCTTTTTCGATTGCGGCGTGATGCTGTTCTTTATTCCCTACCTGGGCTTGCGCCAGAAAGTCACACCCGATGCCATGCTGGGCAGGATGACGTCGACCATGCGCTTCCTGACGGTGGCGACGGCGCCGCTGGGCGCGCTGGCCGCCGGCTGGGTAGCGGAACACTTTGGCGTGCGCAATGGCCTGGCCTGCATCGCGGCCGGCAGCATTGCGTTGACGGTCGCCATGGTGTGGAGCACGGCGCTGCGTAGCGTGCGCACCTGAGGCGGGGAACAGGCATACACTGGCGAAAGATTGCTTTGGCGACACTATTTCTGCCAAAGCCCGGTAGGTTTGATTTACATCAAGGTTTTAATTGATGTAACTCCATAAGCTGTCTTACATCACTTGAGGAGTACGCCATGTTTAACACCATCTTATTTCCCACCGACGGTTCGCCGTTGTCCGACAAAGCCGCCGAGACCGCCCTCGCCTTCGCCCAACTGAACAAGGCCAAGCTGGTCGCCATCAGCGTGGTGCAGCCCTTCCCGTTTTCGCCGATGGCGGACGGCGGCATCGTGCTCGACGCCAGCCTGTACGAACAACAGATGCAGGAAGCCTCGCAGCGCGCCATCGACAAGATCGGCGAGACGGCCCGCGCCGTCGGCGTGCCCTTCGAAGGCGTGGTGGCCGTCTCGCCCAGCCCGCACGAAGAAATCGTCAACGCGGCACAGACTTACCATTGCGACATTATCCTGATGGCCTCGCATGGCCGCAAAGGCTTGAACAAGCTGTTCGTGGGCAGCGAAACGCAAAAAGTGCTGGCGCATACCCATCTTCCAGTGATGGTCCTGCGCTAACCTTGCGTTAGCGCAATCCCAGCCCGGCGCCGCGAAAAACTCAGCGCGCCGGCGCCTGCTTCGGCAACAACACCCACACGGCGCCGCTCTGTTTCATGCGGCCCGCATTCTCGGCCGCTTCCGCGCCAAAACCAAAGAAGTAATCGACACGGATAGGGCCGCGAATGGCGCCGCCTGTATCCTGCGCCATCACCAGGCGCTGCATGGGAATCTCGCTATTGGCTTGCGTGGTGGACAGGAATACGGGCGCACCGAGCGGCAGGAAGCGCGAATCGATGGCCACCGAGCGCTGCGGCGTCAGCGGCACGCCCAGTGCGCCCTTCGGCCCCACTTTCGGATCGGGCAGGCGCTCTTCCTTGAAGAACACATAGCTCGGGTTGGCGTTGAACAATTCATCCTTGCGCGTGGGATGGCCGGCAATCCACGCCTTGATGCCCTGCGCGGACGCCTGGCTCAGGGTCAGCTCGCCCTTGTCGACCAGATAGCGGCCGATGGATTTGTACGGATGGCCGTTTTGATCCGCATACGCCACGCGCACGGTTTCCTGCGTATCGGTCAGCTGCACGCGCCCGGAACCCTGCACTTGCAGGAAGAACGCCTCGACTTCGTCATCCACCCACAGCAATTCCTTGCCCGTGACGGCGGTGGCGCGCTCGATGTCGGCGCGGGTTGCGTACGGTATCACCTTCTTGCCGACCAGTTTGCCCCGCAAGCGCATGTTTTTCAGTTCCGGATACACGCCGGACAAGTCCACCGAGACCAAGTCGTCAGGCACCTTGTACAGCGGTGTCTGGTATGGGCCACCGCGCTTGCGCGCGCCGTGCAGCAGCGGTTCATAATATCCGGTGACGAGGCCGGTGCTGGCGCCGTCGGCGGCCAGCACTTGATTTGGCACAAAGAAGGTTTCAAAAAACAGACGGATGGCCTTGTCGCTGTCCGCATTCACCTGGCGCGCGATCGTGCATGACTCCTTCCAGTCAGGGCGTTTCACCAGCACGCCGCACGAGGCCATGAAGGCTGGCCAGGCGGCGCGCATGTCGTCGCGCGCCCAGCCGGGCAAGGCGGCAAACTTGGCAGGCACGAAGATGGGCGCCGCCACATCCGTGGCATCCTTGGCATCGGCGGGTTTGGCCGGCACAGGCTTGACGACGGTCGGCGCGATGGGCGGCGCCTTGCCGCTGGCAGCGGGCGGCGCAGGCGGCGTGGTACAGGCGGAAAGAACAAGCGCGACGGCGCCGATTGAAACGAGTAGACTACCGCGTGTAAATAAGCGGCGCGTGAATAAGCTGCGTGTAAATAACATAGGGATGCGTATGTGGATCTTGATGATTGAAGCGCTGGTGGCCTTCTTCTTGCTGGTATTTATCGTCTGGTGGACCATGTATTCGGGCAAGAAGCCCGCGCCACCGGCACGGAAACAAGTAAGCGACGAAAAAGATGCCGCGGAAAAGCTGAAATGATAGACGATGGCCCGCAAGCCTGACGCTTCTTAATGCAGGGTACGCGGCAGTGACAGCACGAATTCCGGGATAAGCGCTTCGAACTGGTGACCATCCTCGGCCACGCAGAAGTATTCGCCCCGCATCGAGCCTTGCGGCGTGGCCAGCATGGTGCCGCTCGTATATTCAAACTGTTCGCCCGGCTGCAGCAGCGGCTGGTGACCGACCGCGCCCAAGCCGCGCACCTCTTCCACCTTGTTATTGGCGTCCGTGATGACCCAGTGACGCGAAATCAGTTGCGCGCCGACGGTGCCGCTGTTAACCACGCGAATCGTGTAGCTGAATACATGGCGGCCCTGCTCGGGTGCCGATTGCTCGGGCAAGTACTGCGTCTTGACCGTTACCGTAAATTCATAAGTCGACATCGTCATCCCTTCAGTAATCATGAATGTCGCGCGTGGCTCAGCGGCCACTGCGCGGCGCATATTCTGTGTTTCAATAAAGCATGGTAACGGCGTCAAGCGTAAAATAGCGCATCTTCGCATTTTCTACTCTGAGCCTTTAGCCACCATGACAACATTCCGTATCGCTCCCAGCATCCTGTCAGCCGACTTTGCCCGCCTGGGCGATGAAGTGCGCAACGTCGTTACCGCCGGCGCCGACATCATCCACTTCGACGTGATGGACAACCATTATGTGCCGAACCTGACCATCGGACCGCTGGTGTGCGAAGCGATCCGCCCGCACGTGCAAGTGCCCATCGATGTGCATCTGATGGTCAAGCCCGTCGATCGCATTATCCCGGATTTCGCCAAGGCTGGCGCGAACATCATCACCTTCCACCCGGAAGCGTCCGATCACGTCGACCGTTCCTTGCAACTGATCCGCGACAATGGCTGCAAATCGGGCCTGGTATTCAACCCGGGCACGCCGCTGCACTACCTGGAACACGTGATGGACAAGATCGACATCATCCTGATCATGTCGGTCAACCCAGGCTTTGGCGGCCAGTCCTTCATTCCGCAGGCGCTGAAGAAAATCGCCGAAGCGCGCCGCATGATCGACGAATCGGGCCGTGACATCATGCTGGAAGTCGACGGCGGCATCAAGATCGACAACATCGCCGCCGCCGCCGCTGCCGGCGCCGACACCTTTGTCGCCGGCTCGGCCATCTTCGGCAAGCCGGACTACAAGGCCGTCATCGACGCCATGCGCGCAGAATTGGCCAAAGTAGCGGGCGCCTGATGCAGGCGGGCACGGTGAAAGACCACGTACTGGCCGGCGTGCGCGCCGCCATCATCGACCTCGATGGCACGATGCTCGACACCGTGCCCGATTTTCATGTCGCCATCAACGGCATGCGCGCCGAGTTCGACCTGGCGCCCATCAGCGCCGATGCCATCAAGCTGATGGTGGGCAAGGGCTCGGAAAACCTGATCCGCACCGTGCTGGCGCTCGACTTCGACGCGGCCGGCGTGGAACAGCGTTTTGACGCGGCAATGGAGGCTTACCAGCGCCATTACCTGGCCGTCAATGGCCAGTTCAGCACCCTGTACCCGGACGTGGAAGCGGGGCTGGCGGCGATGCAGGCGGCGGGCTTGCGCCTGGCCTGCGTCACCAACAAGCCGATCGCCTTCGCCCTGCCCCTGCTGCAGCAGAAAAAACTCGATGGCTATTTCGAGATCGTCTACGGCGGCGATTCGCTGCCGAAGAAAAAACCGCACCCCATGCCGCTGCTGCAAGTGTGCGCGGACTTCGACCTGCCCCCCGCCAGAGTGGTGGCCATCGGCGACTCATCGAATGACGCGCAAGCGGCCAGGGCTGCGGCTTGCCCCGTATTGACGGTACCATATGGCTACAATCACGGACACTCTATACACGATACCGATTCCGATGGTATAGTAAAGACACTGCTCGAAGCAGCACGTTTTATTAGCATGCAAAATTAACCGGCATACTGACCAAACCCAACACCATATCGTGAACACGTTTCTCATCAAAAAACACAATGTCACCCAAACCGGCTCGATTGAGGCCTGGCTTTGGCGACGCTGGCAATCCTGGCAGGCCTAAGGGCCGAGCCGTTACGATTGCTGCCGGCTGCACACGCGTCCTTTGCGCCTCTTGCGCAAGTTCCATGTACCGGCAAGTTTTTTGATAACCCACCGCAGGGTTTGTGCACTATGCACACTCGCACCCTGGCGGCATGGAGAGACACATGACCGAACTCGAATTCAAATCGCTGGCCCAGCAAGGCTACAACCGCATCCCCCTGATCGCGGAAGCGTTCGCCGACCTGGAAACCCCGCTCACCCTGTACCTGAAACTGGCGCAGGCTCAACACGGCGGCAAGAACACCTTCCTGCTCGAATCCGTCGTCGGCGGCGAACGCTTCGGCCGCTACTCCTTCATCGGCTTGCCCGCCACGACCGTGTTGCGCAGCTACGGCAAACGCACCGAAATCGTCAAGAACGGCAGCGTGATCGAAGAGCACGAAGGCAATCCGCTCGACTTCATCGAACAGTTCCAGTCGCGCTTCAAGGTCGCCCTGCGCCCCGGCATGCCACGCTTCTGCGGCGGCCTGGCCGGCTACTTCGGCTACGACACCGTGCGCCACATCGAGAAAAAGCTGGCCGGCGGCGCGCCGAAGGATGACTTGAACCTGCCCGACATCCAGCTGATGGTGACGGAAGAACTGGCCGTCATCGACAACCTGTCCGGCAAGCTGTACCTGATCGTCTACGCCGACACGGCGCAGCCCGAATCGTTTTCGAAAGCGCAGCAGCGCCTGAAGGACTTGCGCATGATGCTGCGCCGCGGTGTCGATGCGCCCGTCACCAGCGCTTCCGTGCGCACGGAAACCATCCGCGATTTTTCCAAGGAAGACTACCTGAAAGCGGTCGCCAAGGCCCACGAATACGTGATGGCGGGCGACCTGATGCAGGTGCAGATCGGCCAGCGCATCCGCAAACCGTATGTCGATTCGCCGCTGACCCTGTACCGCGCCTTGCGTTCGCTCAATCCATCGCCGTATATGTACTTCTATAATTTCGGCGACATGCAGATCATCGGCGCCTCGCCCGAGATTTTGGTGCGCAACGAAACGACGGCCGATGGCGGCAAGAAAGTCACCTTGCGTCCGATCGCCGGCACGCGTCCGCGCGGCGCCACGCCAGAGCGCGACGCCGAGCTGTCGGCCGAACTGCTGGCCGACCCGAAAGAGATCGCCGAGCACGTGATGCTGATCGACCTGGCCCGCAATGACATCGGCCGTATCGCGGAAACGGGCAGCGTGCAAGTCACCGACCGCATGGTCATCGAAAAGTATTCGCATGTGCAGCACATCGTCTCGAACGTGGAAGGCACCTTGAAGGACGGCCTGTCGAACCTGGACGTGCTGCGCGCGACCTTCCCCGCCGGTACCCTGACGGGCGCGCCGAAAGTGCGCGCCATGGAAGTGATCGACGAACTGGAAATCACCAAGCGCGGCATCTACGGCGGCGCCTGCGGCTACCTGTCGTTTGGCGGCGAAATGGATGTGGCGATCGCCATCCGTACGGGCGTGGTCAAGGACGGCATGCTGTACGTGCAGGCCGCGGCCGGCATCGTGGCCGACTCCATCCCCGAAATGGAATGGCAGGAAACGGAAAACAAGGCGCGCGCCGTGCTGCGCGCCGCCGAACAAGTGCAAGATGGCCTGGATGGAGGGTTTTAAGATGCTGCTAATGATCGACAACTACGACTCCTTCACCTACAACATCGTGCAGTATTTCGGCGAGTTGGGCGAAGACGTGCGGGTCTACCGCAACGATGAGATCACGATCGAACAGATCGAGGCGCTGAACCCTGACCGCATCTGCATCTCGCCCGGTCCGAAAGCGCCGGCACAGGCGGGCATTTCGGTGGAAGTACTGAAACACTTCGCCGGCAAGAAGCCGATACTGGGCGTATGCCTGGGCCACCAGGCCATCGGCGATGCGTTTGGCGGCAAGGTCATCCGCGCCAAGCAGGTCATGCATGGCAAAACTTCCCTCATCGCGCATACGGGCGTGGGCGTCTTCAAGGACATCCCCAGCCCCTTCACAGTGATCCGCTACCACTCTTTGGCGATCGAACGCGCCTCGCTGCCTTCCTGTCTGGAAGTGACGGCGTGGACGGACGACGGCGAAATCATGGGCGTGCGCCACCGGGAATACGATATCGAGGGGGTGCAGTTCCACCCCGAATCGATCCTCTCGGAACACGGCCACGCGCTGCTGAAGAATTTCCTCGAGCGCTGATCCCATGCGCACGCCACGGCGTGCCGTCAGTGTCCTCCTGCGCCATCATTGAAGAAGGAAGCATCATGCCGATCACCCCACAAGAAGCCCTGCTGCGCTGCATCGAACACCGCGAAATCTTTCACGACGAAATGCTGTACCTGTTCCGCCAGATCATGTCCGGCGAAATGTCGCCCACCATGATCGCAGCCCTCACCATGGGCTTGCGCGTGAAAAAGGAAACCATCGGCGAAATCGCCGCCGCCGCGCAAGTGATGCGCGAGTTTTCCATCAAGGTGCCCATGGCCGACACCACCAACCTGCTCGACATCGTCGGCACGGGCGGCGACGGCGCGCACACTTTCAATATTTCCACCGCCTCGATGTTCGTGGCGGCGGCAGCGGGCGCGCGCGTGGCCAAGCACGGCGGGCGCAGCGTCTCGTCTTCGTCCGGCAGCGCCGACGTGCTCGACTCGCTGGGCGTCAACATCAACCTGCAGCCCGAGCAGATCGCCCAGTCGATCGCGCAAACGGGCATCGGCTTCATGTACGCGCCCAACCACCACGCGGCCATGAAACATGCGGCGCCCGTGCGCAAGGAACTCGGCGTGCGCACGATCTTCAATATCCTCGGCCCGCTGACCAATCCGGCCGGCGCGCCGAACATTCTGATGGGCGTATTCCACGCCGACCTGGTCGGCATCCAGGTGCGCGTGCTGCAACGCCTGGGCGCGCAGCATGCCATCGTCGTGTATGGCCGCGACAATATGGATGAAGTCTCGCTGGGCGCGGCCACCATGGTCGGTGAATTGATCAACGGCGAAATCCGCGAATATGAAATCCATCCCGAAGATTTCGGCATGTCGATGATCGCCAGCCGCAACCTGAAGGTGGCCGACTCCGTCGAATCGAAAGCGAAGATGATGGAAGCGCTGCGCGGCGAACCCGGCGCCGCCGCCGACATCGTCGCCCTGAATGCGGGCACGGCGCTGTACGCGGCCGGCGTGGCCAGCTCGATCGAGGATGGCCTGGCGCGCGCGCGCGCCGCCGTCAGCTCGGGCGCCGCGCTGGCGAAACTCGACCAATTCGTACAGGTGACGCAGCAGCTGGGCACCCCGGCGCAAGCGTAATCTCCCCTTCTCTATAGAACAGCGACCATCATGTCCGACATACTCGATAAAATCCTCGCCGTGAAAGCCGAAGAAGTGGCCAGAGCGAAAGCCCACCGCAGCCTGGCCAGCCTGCGCAGCGACGTGGAGGGTGACAGCGCCCTGCGCGCCGACTTGCGCGGCTTTGAAGCAAGCCTGCGCCAGCACATCGCCGCCGGCAAACCCGGCATCATCGCCGAAGTAAAAAAAGCGTCGCCATCGAAAGGCGTGATCCGCGCCGACTTCCGCCCCGCCGACATCGCCGCCAGCTATGCGGCGCATGGCGCGGCTTGCCTGTCCGTGCTGACGGACGAACAGTTTTTCCAGGGGTGCGTGGAATACCTGCAGCAGGCGCGCGCCGCCTGCGCCATCCCCGTGCTGCGCAAGGACTTCATGGTCGACATGTACCAGATCTATGAAGCGCGTGCCATGGGCGCCGACTGCATCCTCCTGATCGTCGCTGCGCTCGACCATGGCTTGATGGCCGAGATGGAGGAGTGCGCCCACGAACTGGGCATGGGAGTGCTGATCGAAAGCCACGACGGCGCAGAACTCGACGCGGCCTTGAAACTCAAGAGCGCGCTGATCGGTATCAATAACCGCAATCTGCGCACCTTCGACACCTCGCTCGACACCACCATCGGCCTGCTGCCGCGCATCCCGCAAGACAAATTGATCATCACGGAATCGGGCATCCTCAATACGGCGCACGTCAAGCGCATGCGCGACGCTGACGTGCACGGCTTCCTGGTGGGTGAAGCATTCATGCGTGCGCCAGATCCAGGCGTGGAGCTGGAACGCCTGTTCAGCTAAATCATGGTAGGCTGGCAGCCATGAGACACGCAATTATCATCGTTGCCGCCGCCGGCCTGCTGGCAGCCTGCCAGAATGCGCCACCGCCCGTGAGCCGCGCGCCCTCGCCAGTGGAGCGCACGCCCCCTGGCACGCCGGCCGCGATACAGCTCGCCGCCAGCATCGATGACTACAAATCCCTGGTAGCGCAGCAGATCATGGCCGCCAACGCAGAATACACGTTCAATGGGCGCCTGCCGCCCATGCTGCCGGCCATCGTGGTGCTTGACCTGAGCGTGGGTCCCGACGGCGAGCTGAAAAGCGTGCGCGTGCACCGTTCGCGCGACAGCGAAGCATCAGCCGCGGCACTGGCCGCCGTGCGGCGCGTGCAGGTCCTCTTTCCGCCGGCGGCACACCTGATGCGCAGCCACGCCAAAACTTTCGATTTTTCCGAAACCTTCCTGTTCAACGACCAGTACCGCTTCCAGCTGCGGACATTGTCCGGTCCGCAGTAAAGCCGCTGGCATCGAATTCGATACGGTCGCGTCCCCGCTCTTTGGCCAGGTACAGAGCTGCATCGGCGCGCGACAGCAGCTGCTCCAGCCCTTCCAGTACCGATGCCTGACAAGCGACGCCGATGCTGACCGTACACGATGGCAGCCCCGCATGACTGGGCTCGCGCAGCAAGGTGCGGATGCGTTCAGCCACGCCCAGTGCATTATGCGCCGGCATGTCCGGCATCAGCACGACGAATTCCTCGCCGCCGAAACGCGCCACGCAATCCGATTCGCGCAGGGCGCCGCCAATGATGGTGGCCACATGCGCCAGCACCCGGTCGCCCACCGCATGACCGTAGCGGTCATTGATCGATTTGAAGTAATCGAGGTCGATGCTGAGCAGTGTCAGCGGCAAGCGGCGGCGGCGCAGATTGCCTATTTCGCGCGCGTAGGCATCGCCAAAGCCCCGCCGGTTCAACACCTGCGTCAGTGGATCGTGGGTCGAGCGGCGCTCCAGTATCTGCTGCAGGCGCCGCGTCGCCACCGTCATGAAACCCACCGTCAGCAGCAGTGCCATGAAATTGGCGACCGCCAGATAGATGCCGGCCGGCGTACCGGTCACCGTCAGGCTCACGCTGGCGCCGCCATGCAGCAAGGCGGACACGCCACGCGCCAGCACCACGGCGGCCTGCATCAGCATCAGCGCGCCAAAGAAAAAACTCGAGAAATGGCGTTCGCCATGACGCCATACCAGTTGCACCTGGCGCGCATAAAACAGGAAGACCAGCAGCGAAAAGACCGCCACGCGTGCCGAGAAATCGGGGTGCACCAGCAGCCACCAGCTACTACCGGCAATGGACAGGACGAGTATCAGCAGATAAGCGCGGCGGCTGGGCGCCAGGCCGTAGAATTTCTCCGTGCCCAGCATCGACAATCCAATGCCGGCCACCAGCACCGCATTGGCCGCGATCAGGGACAAGGCCTGGGGCAGCACTTCGCGGGTGCCGAACAGCAGTGACGCACACACCAGCAACAGCAAGCCGGCCGCCCAATGCCCCAGGCCATGCACCTCGCGCCGGAAACTGCGATATACCGAGAACATGACGATGCTCATCGCCCCGCACATCAGGGTCGTCATCAGCATAATCGTTCGAGGATCGAGGGTTTGCACGTTGGGCGCGATCTAAAAGAGGCAGTTTGGCAATTTTAGTTTAGTTAAAGAAAAATTAGTTCATTTGCGGTAAATATGATGCCACTTTGCCAGTATTGGCTGGCAAGGCGGGATCCCAAAACGCGAGCGCCCGGGTCAGGTGAGTCACTTGTGAAAAATGTACTTTGAAATAGAAAACCGGCCTGTCACGGCCGGTTTCCAGTCTTACGGCCCGAAAAACAACGCTATGCCGCGCTAGGACGCTTCGGCCCCGTGGCTTTCTTTGGCGTCGGCGACAAGGCCAGGCTGACGCCAGGCACGCGGTCACCCTGCAGCACGGCCGTAAACGTCATCAGCTCATCGCGGCGGAAGGCGTGGATCGCTACCTTGGCCCCAACGGGGTATCGGCCCAGCAGAGTGTCCAGGTTTGCCGGATTGCCCGTCACGCGCAAGCCATCGACGGCCACCAGTACGTCGCCCGCCGACAGGCCAGCCAGATGCGCGGCGCCGCCCTGATGCACCTGCGCCAGCCTGGCGTCGTTGCCGTCGCGGCCCAGGTTCACGTCCAGGCTCGGTTTTTCCGCTTTGCGCTGGTCGCTGTACTTCACGCCGAATGGGGCCAGCAGACGCTCCAGCGGCACGTCGTCGGTGCCTCGGATGTAGCGCTCGAAAAATGGCTTCATGCGCGTGCCGGAGACCTCATCGAACAGGGCCTCGACTTCGGCCGGCGTCACGCCGCGCGCTTTGCCCTTGTAGAAATCGCGGCCATAGCGCTGCCACAATGCCTGCATCACGTCGTCCAGCGATTTCTCGCCGTTGGTCTTGGAGCGCAAGGTCAGGTCGAAGGCCAGCGCGATCAGCGAACCCTTGGTGTAATAGCTGACGATGGCGTTCGGCGCGTTTTCATCCTGGCGATAGTACTTGCCCCAGGCGTCGAAACTGGAATCGGCCACGCTTTGCTTGGTGCGGCCGCTGCCGCGCAAGACGCTGTTGACGGTCTTGCCCAGCAATTTGAAGTAGGCCGCTTCGTCGATCAGGCCCGCGCGCACCAGCATCAGGTCATCGTAATAGCTGGTGAAGCCCTCAAACAACCACAGCAGCGGCGAGTAGTTTTCCACTTGCAGGTTGTACGGCGCAAAGGCGGCCGGCTTGATACGCTTGACGTTCCAGGTGTGGAAGTACTCATGGCTGCACAGCCCCAGGAATTTCAGGTAGCCATCGCCGATTTCAGTGCTGTTCGAGGCCGTCGTCGGCAGGTCGGCGCGGGCGCAGATCAAGGCGGTCGAGGCGCGGTGTTCGAGGCCGCCATAACCATCGCCGACGGCCATGGTCATGAACACATAGCGGTCCATCGGCGCTTTTTTTGTCTTCGGCTCGAAGAAGGCGATCTGCGTTTCGCAAATGGCTTTCAGGTCGCGGCACAAGCGGTCCAGGTCCAGGTTTGGCACCGTGCCCGTGACAACGATATCGTGCGGCACGCCATACGCGGTGAAGGTGGCCAGCGCAAAGTCACCCATTTCCACAGGGTGGTCGATCAGCTCATCGTAATTGGCCGCCTGGTAGCTGCCGAAGCCATAGCGCTTGGCCTTCAGTTCCGGCAAGGTGGTGGCTACTTTCCAGCTCTTGCAGGCCGCCTCCTTCGGCTGCACGATGTGCACTTCGTGCGGCTCGGTCTCCTGGCCCAGCACGCGCAGGAACACGCTGGTGCCGTTGAAGAAACCGTGGTTCTGGTCCAGGTGGGCGGCGCGCACGGACAAATCCCAGGCATACACGTCGTATTCGACCGTCAACGGGCCCTTGCACGGGGCGGCTTGCCAAGAATGCTTGTCCAGTTTGGACAGCGCCACGGCCTTGCCTTCGGACTCGGCGCGGATACTGACGATATTGCGCGAGAATTCGCGGATCATGTAGCTGCCGGGAATCCAGGCCGGCAAGGACAAGACCTGGCCGATGGCGGCCGGCGACTTGACTGTCAAGGTCACTTTGAACATGTGGCCTGCCAAATCGGCTGCGGCGATGCTGTAGATGATGCCGGCGGCCGATGTGGTTTTCACTGCGGTTTTCGCCGCGGCTTTGCTTGTGGCTTTGCCGCTTGCCTTGGCTCCCGCCTTGGCGATGATTTTTTTAGTCGCTACTTTCTTCATGTTTTCCTCGTGTCTGGCTAGTCTTCCCGGGAGCGCCACTGGCCCGCCTTACAAATCGTCAGGTGTATCAATATCGCGCAAGACGCCGCTGTCGTCCACTGTCACTTCGCACACGGCATGGCTGTTGACGATGCTGCGCGCGCCCTGATCGCCATCGAGCGCCAGCAGCAGCGGCAAGTGCAAGGCACTGAACGCGACGGGATTGCCGCGCCGGCCCTGGAAGACGGGCACGGCGATGTGCGCGCCATCTGCAATGGCATGCGACAAGGCGGCGATTGTAGCTGCTGCCACGCCAGGCATGTCGCCCAGCGCGATCAGCCAGCCCGGCGCGCCGCGCACGTAATCGATGGCGCAGGTAAGCGAGGCGGCCATGCCCGTGTCCGCGTCGTCGCAGACGCGCACCTCGCAGCCCAGCGCGCCGAGCACGCGCGCCACCTGCGTGTCGTCGGCGCGCACCACGGCCAGCACGCGCGGCAGGGCCGCCAGCATGTTTTTTGCCGCCGCCGCCACCACGGGCAAGCCCGCATGCGGGCCTTCGGCCAGCGGCTGCAATAATTTGTTCTGTACGCCGGAAGGGTCGAACCTGCGTCCCCTTCCGGCTGCCAGCAAGATGCCGACCGTACTCAAAAAAACGCTGCCGTCATGCGGCCGCCAGGTCGAACGGCAGCTTGCGCAGGCGCTTGCCCGTCAGCGCGAACAGCGCGTTGGCAAACGCAGGCGCCAGCGGCGGCACGCCCGGTTCGCCCATGCCCGTCGGCGCATCGCCGGAGGGCACCAGGTGCACCTCGACCACCGGCATGTCGGGCATGCGCGGCACCGGGTAGTCGCCGAAGTTCTGTTGCTCCACCACGCCATCCTTGAGCGTGATGGCCGCGCCGGGAATGGTCATGCCCAGCGCCATCAGCGCGGCACCCTGCACTTGCGCCTCGATCGTCAAGGGGTTGACGGCCAGGTTGCAATGCACGCCGGCCCATACCTGGTGCAGCTTGGGCGCGCCTTCCACCACGGAGGCCGTCACCACGTAGGCAACCACGGAATTGAACGACTCGTGCATGGCCACGCCCCAGGCCTGCCCTTTCGGCAGCTTCTTCCTGCCATAGCCGGACTTGGCCACGGCCAGGTCCAGCGCGGCGAGGTGGCGCGTATGCTTGGCGTCGATCAGCTGCTTGCGGTAGGCGACGGGGTCCATCTTCGCCACGTGCGCCGCTTCATCGATCAGGGTTTCCATGACGAAGGCCGTATGCGTCGAGCCGACGGAGCGCCACCACAGCACGGGCACGTTCGCCTTGGCCGTATGTACGGACAGCTTCATCGGCAGGGTGTACGGCTCGCCCATGCCCTCTACCATCGTGCCGTCGACGCCATTTTTCACCATGAACGCTTCGAACGGCGTGCCGGCCATGATGGACTGGCCCACGATGGTATGGTCCCAGGCGAGGATCTTGCCCTTGGCGTCGAGGCCGATCTGCGCGCGGTGCACATGCGACGGCCGGTAGTAGCCGCCCTTGATGTCATCCTCGCGGCTCCACATCAGCTTTAACGGGCCGCTCTTGCCGGCCGCCCGGTACGCCTTGGCGACGTTGACGGCTTCGACCACGTAGTCGGACGAGGGCACGGCGCGCCGGCCGAAGCCGCCGCCCGCCATCATCGTATGCAGGGTCACCTGCTCGGGTTTCAGGCCCGAGGTGGCGGCGATGGCAGCCTGGTCGCCCGTCTGGAATTGCGAACCGACCCACATCGTGCATTTGTCGGCCTGCAGGTCAACGACGCAATTGAGCGGTTCCATCGGCGCGTGCGCCAGGTAGGGGAACTCGTAGACGGCTTCGATCTTTTTCGGCGCCGAGGCCAGCTTGCCCATGTCGGCAGGCTTGGCGACGGTGCCAGGCGTCCTGGCCAGCGCCTTGAAGGCCGCCATTTGCTGGTCGCTGCTGACCTTTTCCACGGCGCTGCTGTCCCACTCGATCACCAGCGCATCGCGCCCCTGCTTGGCCGGCCAGTAACCGTCGGCGATGACGGCCACGCCGCTGCCGCCACGGTCGGTTTTGACTTCCAGTACTTCCAGCACGCCCTTGATGGCTTTCGCCTTGCTGGCGTCGAATTTCGCCACCTTCGCGCCAAACACGGGCGGGCGCGCCACCATGGCCACTTTCGCGCCAGGCGGCTTGAAGTCGATGCCGAACTGCTGCTTGCCGGTGGACTTGGCTGCCGCGTCGAGCCGCTTCACTGGTTTGCCGATGATGGCAAAATCGCGCGGCTCCTTCAGCTTGACGGTGGCGGGCACGGGTTGGCGCATGGCCGCGTCGGCAAACTCGCCATACGTCGCCTTTTGCCCGCCGGGGCCATACAGCACGCCTTTCGCGGCGCGCACCTGGTCGGGATTGACTTTCCACTGTGCTGCAGCGGCGCCCACCAGCATGGCGCGCGCCTTGGCGCCGATTTCGCGGTACTGCGTAAACGAATGGGCGATGCTGCCCGAGCCACCCGTCATCTGCATGCCGTAGGCGGCATCCTTGTACTGCTCGCCGGCCGGCGCCAGTGCGCCGTGCACCAGGCTCCAGTCGGCGTCGAGTTCCTCGGCGATCAGCATGGGCAAGCTCGTTTGCACGCCCTGGCCGAACTCCAGCCGGTTCACTTGCACCGTCACCGCGTTATCGGGGGCGATGTGCAAAAAGGCGTTCGGCGCATACACGGGCTTGGCGGGAGCGCCATCGGCCGCCAGCGCCAGCTTGCCGGCGCCCGGCAGGAAAAAGCCCAGCATCAAGCCACCGCCGGCCACCGCGCCGGCCTTCATGAAACCGCGCCGCGACACGCCGCCCGCATCCGGCTCCGCCGACGATGCCAGCGCCGCGCCCAGGGTCACGCCGCCATGCTGCAATGCTTCCTGATTCAACCATTCGATACGCATGTCGTTCTCCTCAGGCCAGGGTCTTGGCCGCGTCCTTGATGGCCGCGCGGATACGTTGATAGGTGCCGCAGCGGCAGATATTGCCGCTCATGGCGCCGTCGATGTCGGCATCGCTGGGCGCCTTGTTCGTGCGCAGCAGCGCCGTGGCGCTCATCACCTGGCCGCTTTGACAGTAGCCGCATTGCGGCACGTCGTGGCGTACCCATGCCGCCTGCACCGCCTTGCCCACCTGGTCGTTTTCCATCGCTTCGATGGTGGTGATCTTTTGCGCCCCGACCGAGGAAATCGGCGTGATGCACGAACGGATAGGCTGGCCATCGAGGTGCACCGTGCAGGCGCCGCACAGGGCCGCGCCGCAACCGAACTTGGTGCCGGTCATGTTCAGGTTGTCGCGCAGCGCCCACAGGATGGGCGTGGATGGATCGGCGTCGACCTGCGTGTCGTGCCCGTTGATATTCAATGTAATCATCTGCTGCTCCCCCTTTGAATTGTTATTGAGTCTACAAACAACACCTGATCATACGACAGCGGAAAAAAAAGCAAAAAAAAGCGCGCCTTGCAAGGGCGCGCCGTCCAGCCTTCCTGGCGACAGCCCGGATTATTTGATGGTCGAGAGTTTCTGTTCCAGGGTCTTCGTATCGATGGCGCCCGGAATGCGGCTGCCGTCGGCAAAGAAGATGGCGGGCGTGCCCGAGACGCGCAACTGCTGTCCCAGCGCGAGGATTTTTTCGTGCGGGTTGGCGCAATTGGCGGCGACCGTGGCGGGCACCTTACCGTTCAGCATCCAGTCGTCCCAGGCCTTGTTGCGGTCTGGGGCGCACCAGACATTGCGCGACTTGACGATGGAATCGGGCGACAGGATGTTGTACATGAAGGTGTACACGGTGACGTTGTCGATTTCCTTCAGCGCATTCTGGCGGAAGCGCTTGCAATAGCCGCAGTTCGGATCTTCGAACACGGCGATCACGCGCTTGCCGTTGCCCTTGACGGTTTTCATGGCCGAATCGAGCGGCAGGTCGGAAAACTTGATGCGGTTGACCTCGTCCAGGCGCACCTTGGTCAGGTCTTGCGACGTCTTGGCGTCGAAGACGTGGCCGACGAACAGATACTGCGCGGCCTTGTCCGTGTACAGGATGTCGCCGCCCGTGCGCACTTCATACAGGCCGCCGTACGGCGTTTCCTTGACCGAATCGACCTTGGCGCCGTCGCCCAGGCGCGGCTCGATCAGCTTTTTGATGTTCGCTTCCGTCGGCGTTTCCGCGCCGGCGCACGACATCATCAGGCCCGAGGCCAGCACTAATGCGATTCTGCTCATTTTCATCACTGTCACTTCTCCACTTGAAACGCCCGGCAAGAGTGGCTACGCAGCCCAGGCCATTATCTTTTTAACAAAACGAGCGCCGCAGACCAGCTGCGGCGACCTTGAATTTTCACTGCTGCCATTATCCAGTGATATCTTAAGATGCACTGATATTTACTGATTTCCCAACGCGTGCGAAATCATTTTGCGCTTCAGGGCAGGTAATTTATCCAGCAAGTTTAATCCCAAATTGCGAACCACGCGCAACGGCTCGAGATCGGCCCCGAACAAACGCGCCAGGCCATCGGTCGCCAGCTGCATCAGCAGCACGTCTTCCTTGCGCGCGCGCGCATAGCGGGCCAGCACGCGTTCGTCGCCGATGCCGCGGTGCGCTTCGCGTTCGCTGATCGTCTTGACCAGCTGCGCCACGTCGGCAAAGCCCAGATTCATGCCGTGGCCCGCCATCGGGTGCACCACGTGGGCGGCGTCGCCCACCAGGGCCACGCGCGGCGCCACCATGGCGTGCGGGCGCATCAGGGTCAGGGGAAACGCGCGCACCAGTTCCGGCTGCAAAGGCGTCAGCTTGCCCAGTTTATCGTGGCCATACGCGGCCAGGCGCGCGGCCAGGGCGTCGGCCGATTCGCTCATCAAGGTATCGGCCAGCGCATCGGGCGCCGACCAGACCAGCGAGACGCGCTCGCCCGGCAGCGGCAGCAGCGCGACGATACCTTCGCTGCCGGTAAACCATTGGTGGGCCGCGCCATGGTGCGGTTTTTCGCAGGCGAAGTTGCTGACCACGCCGCGCTGGCCATACGAACGGTAATCGAGGCCGATATCGCACTGGCCCCTCACCCATGACTGGGCACCGTCGGCACCCACCACCAGCGCGCAGGTGATGGTGTCGCCGCCGTCGAGGTGCACGATGGCCGAGTCATTCGTCCATTCCAGGCGGCTGGCGCGCCCCTGCACCACATTGACGTTCTGCGCGAACTTCAGGGCCGCGTCCAGCGCCTGGCCCAGGTTGCGGTCTTCGATGATCCACGCCAGGGTGCCCACATGGGCGCCGTAGGCGTCGAAACCGAGTCCGCCCGCCTGCGCGCCGTCGCCGTTGACCAGCATGGCGTCGACTGGCGCCACCCTGTCGGCTTCGAGCGCGCCCCACACCTTCAGCGACGACAGCAACTGGTGCGCCGTGTGGTTGAGCGCATACACGCGCACATCCCAGCTGGCTTCGACCGGCTTGACCGCGGGTGCCGGAGGGCTCACCGGGGATAACAGGGTGACGCTTTGTCCTGCCTGGGCAAACGCCAGCGCCGTGGTTTTCGCGATGGCGCCGTTGCCGACGATGCAAACGTCGCTGTGGCTGTGCATGAAGCGCCGCATGGTGGGGGAAGAGGGACTGTTCATGCGGTCATTATAGCGTTTGCCGCCCCCGTTTCAGCATGCTTGCGCGCCAGAGAAAACGGGGGGAAGCCAAAGATTTTGACTATTCTTGATCCTGGCGTAGAAATGCCTGCGCCCGTTCCAGCACTTCATCGCGCCCGGCACGCAAGCCGGCCACCGAGGGCGCGGCCAGGATAT
Organism: Janthinobacterium sp. GW821-FHT03A03; assembly: GCF_059421435.1. NCBI lineage: Bacteria > Pseudomonadati > Pseudomonadota > Betaproteobacteria > Burkholderiales > Oxalobacteraceae > Janthinobacterium > Janthinobacterium sp. GW821-FHT03A03. The sequence goes on from NZ_JBWKUZ010000016.1 coordinate 20,177, forward strand.
GCGGCTGCACGCCCACTCTTTGCAGCTGGCGCCCATCCGCATGGCGCACCTCCAGGCCCGAATACCAGACATGAACATTTCCAGGAAGCACTACTTCGCGCAAGTCGCCATTCGACCCCGCGCTGGGCGTACCGATGAAGGTGACAGGCGTGGCCGCCTCCAGCATCAACGCCAGGTGTTCGGCCGCGCTTTGCGTTTGCTCGTTGATCAGCATGACGACCTTGCCCCGGTACAGCGGCCCTCGCGCCGGAAAGAGAGGATCCACATACGCCAGTTGCGCGCCATGGCCCGCTTCCAGCGGCATTGCCAGCTGCTGGTACGAGGTGGAAAAGAAGGCGGCATGATTGACATTCAGGCGCCTGGCGATGGCGCGTCCTGTCGCATGCGGATAGCCGCGCATGTCGAGAATCAGCGCGCGGCTATCCTCGATGGTGTCAAACATGGCGTCGACTTCTTCGGGCAGCAGTCGATCCAGGTCGACATAGGCGATGCCCTGCTCCAGCCGCACGGCAGGCAAGGCATGGCGCAAGGGCAGCGCATCGCCCAGCGGCGTTGGCTCCAGTGTCACTGTGCGCCGCGCCCCATCGCCGCCGGAGAGCAGCAGTTGCACCTCGCTTCCGGCCGGGACGATCAACATCTCATACATTGCCTTGCGCCAGTGCCCCGCATCCGTCGAGGCGGCCGTCATGGTGCGCAAGCGCGCAAGGCGCACGGCCACGTCTTCGCCATCGATACTGATGATCTCATCTCCCGCATGCAGCATGCCAGTGCGCTCCAGCGCGGGGTCGGTCACGCCGGCCACCACGATCTGTGCGTCGATGCGCGCAAGCTGCACACCCAGACCATGCGTACGCTCGTTCCAGCCCAGCGCCCGGCTAGCCGTGCCTACATGACTGTCATCAAGATGCACCGCCATCGCCTGCAGCGCCAGGCCATATTCTCGGGCGTCCCGTACCTCCTCCATACGCCGCAGGCAAACCCGCAGGGCCTCGTCCCAGGAAGCGTCCATCAGACGGCGGGCGGGAAAGTACTTATCCATGGTTGCCCACAGCTTGATCGCCGCCAGCATGCGCCATTCGCGCTGCGGAAAACGCATGTCGCGATACGCGGCATCATCCTGCCGCACGGGGTAGATGGCCGCTTGCGCCACAGGCGCCACTGCGCGGGCCGGGCGTGCCAGCAGCGCCAGCGCCGCCTTCACGGGCGCGCTGCCCTGGCCTGTGGCCCGGTCCTCCGGCAAGGTCCGGTCAGCATGCCAGAGCGCCACGCTGCCGTCTGGCCAGACCTGCTGGCCCGCGGAAAACTCCACCGGCAGGCCTACGCCCAGCCACTGTATTTGCAGCGGGCCGGCGCGGCTGCGCCACGCCCCTTCCTCGGCCACGATGCGCGCGCGCCCCGCACGCTGCAACGCCAGCAAGGCGCCTGGCACGGGCTGCGTATCGTTCACGATCGCCACCATGGGCAGGGCACGCGCACCGGCCGACGGGTACAGGCGCTGCGTTTCCATCTGTATGAAACCGGGCGCGATGCCTTCCCAGTCCTGCGGATCTTGCGGCCGTGGCCCCGTGGAAAAGCGGTAGCGTCCCGCCGGCAGCAACAGCGGCTGGCCGATCAACTGGGCCAGCACCGCGTGCAACCTGACTGGCGACGGCATGGACGGAACTTCAGCGATCGGGCGCAGGTCCAGAATCACCCGCCTGGCACGTGCCGGCAGTACGAACGGCGCGGTATCAAGGCGCATGCCCGGGTGCAGATGCAGCAGCGCGGTATCGCCGGGCAGCCATTCCAGCACGGCACCGTCGGCCGGCCAACGCACGAACTCCTGGCTTGGCAAGCCAATGCGCAACGCAGCGTCATGTAACGGCGCCATCAGCGTGCGGGCGGCGCCGAGCAAGCTGGCCTCGCTATCCATGCCCTGCAGCTGCGGCAAGGCAGCGACCAGCGCGCGGTCCCAGTCGATGGCGCCATCGGCCAGGGCCGGATGCGTGGCGCGCGCCTCGCTCCACAGCCGCGCCAGCGCGAGCACATCGCCCTCGCCCGCCTGCGCGGCGGCCATGTGCAGGACGAGCACGGACAGGACCGCCAGCCGCCATTTCACCGTCTGTATCACTTTCAATCGCCACTCCCCGCCGGTTCCGCCATGAAAAAGCGCCGCGCATGAACTTCGGGTTCACGAGCGGCGTTGAGTGCTTGATTATCCGGCAACATCATGCGCTACACAAGCGCTCAGACGGATGGACTCTCTCCTTCTGCGTGAAAATGCGGCAGCACATATGCCGCGATCTCCTGCAAGGTCTCTGTCAGCGGGCGGCGGTTCTGCCGCAACTGCAGGCCGATATGCCGCACGCCGGCCGCACGCATGGCGTGCAGCTCCGCGATCAGGCCATCGCGCCCCGTGCGGCAGCCGAAGCGGAAACGCTGCAGCGGCATGGGAGGATCTTCATCCAGGTCGAGGTGGAGGTGTGATTGGTGGTGGCGCTCATGCGGCAGTCCTCTCAAACAGATTTCGATGGCCACGCCATGCGCCATCGTTTATTGAGAAAAATACCGTTTACATCAAATCATATTTGATCCACAGGCAAGTAAGCTGATGCCCATGCAGGAAATCCGGGAAAAGTCGCAGCCGGCTCTTGCATTCCCGTTTTGGTCTGCTATAATTCGCCACCTTGGCCTGGTAGCTCAGTCGGTAGAGCAGAGGATTGAAAATCCTTGTGTCGGTGGTTCGATTCCGCCCCGGGCCACCAAGAATTCGTAATACGTTCAAAAACGCCACCTTCGGGTGGCGTTTTTGCGTTTATCGTCCCATCCCGCTTTCAAGCCGAGCATCGCGCTGCCGCGCCAGCGACAAGGCCTTCTGCGGCTCTTGATTCAATGAATCCGGCAACGCGACCACAGCCTGCTCGATGGCTTGCCATTCATGCAGATGGCTGCGAAAGTAGCCGATGTCGATATGAGAATTCCTCAAGCCGTGCAGGAAAATATCGTGCGAGCAGCGGGGATTAATGACCAACTTACGCGCTTCTTCAACGCGTTCGCTCTTTCCGTACCGGGATCGGGAAAAAAATCCGGATCGCAGACAACCTGCGTTTCTATCCGTTTGCGCGATGGGTATAAATACAAGTCCTTTTCATAAAACACCGTGATCACATCGTGCCGCACGCGCTGCGGCAGATCGTTGTGCTCATCACTCTCCCAAGCTGATCTGCCCGCACCTGTGCATAACCGCTGGCAATGACGCCGCTGATGGTGTCATTGCGCACGACACCCAGCGCCAGCCGCGCATAACGGTCGCCGCCGGCGGCCAGATAGTTCCAGTAGGCTTCACGGTTGCCCTGGGCCGCGTAGAAGCGCAGGATTTCCATGTCGCGCGCGACCTTGCTTGCGTTTGCCACCACGCCTTTGACGGCAGTGGCCGGCGCGGTGCGCGCCAGCATGGCAGGCGCCGTCTCGATAGCCGCCGTTCGCGCCTGCAAGGACGGATGCCTGGCCAGCGCCAGTTCATTGCGCGCTAGCCACACGGCGACCTTGGGGCCGAGCCGCGCATTGTGCATGGCGGCGCCGAGTATGGCTTGCCGCCGCATGCTGCCATGGCGTAAACCGAGGCTCACGCTGTGCAGCATGGCGATGACGGCGAGCGCATGGCCATGGGCGAAATCGGCGGCAACCATGCTGGCATGGGGCGCTGGGCGATGCAAGTCAGACACCACAAAGCCGGCGTCCGCAGGTCACGCTCGGCTTGCTGATCGAGCGCCACCAGCATGGCATGCAGGCGCGAGCGGTCATAGGAAAGTATCGTCATGGCATGCCCGATGGGAAGATTCCCACAGCATGCCGCGCTGGGCTGTGCCGACCTTGAGCAGCCTCAGCGATTGCTCTTATTTTCTTGCTTGCAGCATCTGCATTCGTGTCTCAATGCTGCAAGCGCGGCCTTACCACATCAAATCGTCAGGAATCTGGAACGCCGCGTACGGATCGTCTTCGTCCACTTCCGTGCTGGCCTGTTTCACGCGCACGACGATGGCCGGGTCGCGTTCGGCGATCTTGTCGGCGATGATGCGCGGCACCAGTTCCACGGCGCCGCCCAGGCAGACGATCACCAGGCGGCCCGCCACCAGATGCGCCTGCACGGCGGCCGTCACGTAGATGCGCTCGATCTTGTTGTTGAACGTGAAGTTATATGGCACGTCGCCGTTGTTGCCCTTGCTCTGGCGGTTCTTTTGCACCATTTGCGCGATCTGCGCCACGATGGCTTTCTGGTTGGCGGCCGCATCGCGCTGGGCGTTCAGTTCGCGTGCGCGCTCGGCATTCTTGCGCTGCGTCTCGAGCGCGGCCAGGCGCACCTCGTCGACGCTCTGCGTGCCGCTCTTGCGCTCGTCCTTTTTTTGCTTGCTCTTGTCCTGGTTGGCCAATTTGACCTTCTTCTTGTCGACCAGGCCGGCCTTTAAAAACTGCTCTTGCAACGAGACCATAACTACTCCGTATTGAGGGTGCGCCGGCCAAGGCAGCGGCATCGGCCGGTGGAAAGACGCTAGCATAGCAAAAAATGGGACCGCTGCCGCCGCAGAATGGCGGCCCTGGCCAGCGGGCGGGCGCCTGGCGCCTGGCAGTAACAAAAAGACACACTCAATTCGAAATCTTGTTGATAAATGTCATATAGTTAGTTACGTTTTGCATATCGGCACTTCCGTGCCGATTGCATGCCCCCTTCCACCGCCAGCGTCTACAAGGATTTGCCATGAAACAATTAATCGCCCTCTGCATCGCCGCCGCGTTTGCCGGTACCGCCTTTGCCGCCGCACCGGAAGCGGCGCCCGTCGCCAAGACGGCGCAGCAATCGAAAATGACCACCTGCAATGCCGATGCCGCTGGCAAGAAAGGCGATGAACGCAAAACCTTCATGAAGGAATGCCTGAGCGCCAAGCCGGCGCCGGCCATGACCCAGCAAAACAAGATGAAGGCGTGCAATGCCGACGCCAAGGACATGAAGGGCGACGCCCGTAAGACTTTCATGAAAGAATGCCTGAGCGCACCGAAGAAATAAGCGCCGGTTCGAAGCGCCACTGTGCGCTTCACCGCGCAGTGCCAGCCTGAAGGCTGGCTTTTTTTTTTGCTCCCACCATTTGGAGTTGCCTCTTGCCCTGTCGCCTGTCTCCTTCCTCCGCCGGCCAGCATGCCGGCCGGCTGCACGCCGCCAGCCTGGCCCGCGGGCGCAAAACGGCGCGGCGCCCAAGGCCGGGTGACCTTGCACTGCACGGTGCAGGCAGACGGCAAGGTCAGCGCAGCGGCAGTCATCCGGTCCAGCGGCTATCCCGCCATCGACGAGGCGGCCCGCGATGCGTTGGCCAAATGCATTTTCCAGCCGGAAACACTGGACGGCCAGCCCGTTGCCTGCAAGGTGATCATGCCCTACCAATGGATCAATGAATCGGCCGGCAACACTGAACGCTGAACGCCGGCGATCATGATGAATGATCAAGATGACATGGAGAAAGATAGCGCGTAGTATTTAATCAACCTACTGCTCAGTACGGTTACACGGCATTCTGGAGAAAGGACGGCAGCGTGGCGGCGTCGAACGATCTCGCGCACTGGCGCGGCCAGGTCTTTGACCGCCTGCTGCAGGCGGTGTTGCTGCTCGGCTTCGTCACGGCCATTCCCAGTGCGTTGCTGGCCGCCAGCGAAGCGATCTGGTCCATCGTCGCCCTCGACTTGCTGGGCATCGGCTGGATCGGCGTCCTCTGGCATCTGCGCGCCATGCCCTACCGCTGGCGCGTGTGGCAATTCCTCATCGTCGCCTACCTGGTAGGCGTGGGCCTGCTGCTGAAAATCGGTCCCGTCAGCCAGATCTACATGATGCTCATGCCCGTGCTGGCGGCACTGCTGCTGGGCATGCGGCCAGCCTTGTCGACCCTGGTCCTGACCTCGCTGACCATTTTTTTCCTCGGCCTGCACCCCGACGTCGCCCTGCGCCTGCCGGGCACGCCCGATTCCCCCGTGCTGCGCGCCCTGATCGTGGCCCTGAACTTCCTGTTCATCGCCGCCGTGCTGACCCTGTCCTGCGCCTTCCTGCTGCGCCACCTGGAAGACAGCAGCCAGGCCCTGTCGCAGTTGAACGCCGAGCTGCGCCTGACGGCCACGGCGCTGGCCCGCCTGAACGACATGGTGATGATCGCCGAAGTGGCCGACGCCCCGCCTGCCCCCTCCCTCGGCGCCGGTGCGGCGCCGGCCACGCGCATCATCTTCGTCAACGACGCCTTCGAGCGCAGCAGCGGCTATGCGCGCGCCGAGGTACTGGGCCGCAGCCTGCTGTTCCAGCAGGGCCCTGCCACCGACGCGGACGAACTGGCGCGCGTCGCCGCCGCCATGGCCAGCGCCCAGCCGGCCAGGGCGGAGTTGCTGAACTACAACAAGGCCGGCAAGGCGTATTGGGTGGAAGCGGAGCTGGTGCCGTTTGCGGATGCGGACGGCAGGCAGACGCACTGGGTGGCCGTCGAGCGGGAAATCGGCGAGCGCAAGAAATCGGAAGCGGACATCCACCGCCTGGCCTTCTACGACGTGCTGACGGGCTTGCCCAACCGGCGCCTGCTGATGGACCGCCTCGACCACCTGCTGGCCGCCGCGCCGCGCGACCATACCATCAGCGCGCTGCTGTTCATCGACCTCGACCACTTCAAGCACATCAACGACGCGCGCGGCCACGCCACCGGCGACGCGCTGCTGCGCATGGCCGGCGAACGCCTGGCGCAGCTGATGCGCAAGGCCGACACCGTGGCGCGCATCGGCGGCGATGAATTCGTGGTGCTGCTGGCGCACCTGGCCGATGACCTGGACAGCGCCGCCCGCCCGGCGTCCCAGGTGGCCGAAAAAATCCGCGCCGCCATCGCCCGCGACTTCGACATCGCCGGCCAGTCCTACCACTGCTCGGCCAGCATCGGCGTGACCCTGCTGCCGAAAGCGCAGCTGCAGGCGCACGACCTGCTGCGCGAAGCGGACATCGCCATGTACCGCGCCAAGGCGGAAGGGCGCAACGGCATCGCCTTCTTTGAAGCGGCCATGCAGGCTGGCGTGGAGCGCCGCCTGACGCTGGAACGGGCGCTGGCGCGCGCCCTCGACCTGGGCGAACTGCGCATGCACGCGCAGCCGCAGGTCGACCGCCACGGCCGGGTGACGGGCGCCGAATTGCTGATGCGCTGGCCGCAGGCGGACGGCAGCCATATCGCGCCGGACGTCTTCATCCCCATCGCCGAGGAATCGGGGCTGATCGTCAGACTGGGCAACTGGGCCCTGCGCGAAGCGTGCCGCGCCGCCACGGTGCTGGCGCAGGCCGGGCAGCCCGTCGCCCTGTCCGTGAATGTCAGCCCGGCCCAGTTCCGCCAGCCCGATTTCGCCGCCCGCGTGCAGGCGGCGCTGGCCGAACACGGCACGCCGGCCGCCGCCCTGATCCTGGAGCTGACGGAAGGCTTGCTGATCGACCAGCGCGACGCCTCGCTGGCGCGCATGCGCGACTTGGCCGCCCTGGGCATCCGTTTTTCCATCGACGACTTCGGCACCGGCTATTCCAGCCTCGCCTACCTGACCTCGATGCCGCTGTACGAACTGAAAATCGACAAGCGCTTCATCGACGACACGCCGCGCAACGCGCACGACACGGCCATCGTGCAAGCCATCCTGGCCATGGCGCGCCACCTGGGCTTGCGCGTGGTAGCCGAGGGCGTCGAAACGCAGGAGCAGGCCGACTTCCTGATCGCCCATGATTGCGACGGCTTGCAGGGCTACCTGTATGCGCAAGCGATGCCGCTCGATGACTTTGTCACCTGGCTGGCGGTGCCCAGGACTTAGCTTTCCGACATTTCCTGCGTGAAACTCCTCCGCTAGAATACCGGCCTCATAGCCTGCACCTTCACCATCCCCTTTTCTTAAAGCGATCCCCGATGCGTCTGGTTCTTCCCCTGTTGGCCCGTCCTCTGCTGCTCACCTTGCTGGCCGCCGCCCTGCCCGCCGCCCATGCGGCCCCTTCCACCGCTGTCCCCACGCCAATCACGCTGGACCAGGCCATGGCCGATCCCGACTGGATCGGCACCCCCGTCGAAGCGGCATGGTGGGGCTGGAATGGCCAGCTGTATTACAAGCAAAAGCGCCTCGGTTCGCCCCTGCGCGACACGTTTCAGGTAGCCGGTGCAAACGCCACGCTCAATAGCGGCAAGAAGGTTGACGATGCGCAATTGGCGAACCTCGATGGCCAGCAAATGGTCGTCAACCGGGCCGGCACGCGCGCCATCCTGCTGCGCAACGGCGACCTGTTCGAGCGCGACCTGAAAAACGGCGCCTTGATCCAGATCACGCGGGGCGTCTCCGCCATCAGCGACCCGCAGTATTGCGCCGACGGCGGCGCCGTGCAATACCGCAGCGGCAACGACTGGTTCAGCTGGAGCCGCGCTGACCGCCTGAGCGCCCCCGTCGCCCTGCTGCGCGCGGCCAAGGACCCGGACGCCAGGCCGGAAGCGGACGCCCTGCGCGAGCTGCAGCTGCGCCTGATCGTCAACCTGGCGCGCCAGAAGCAAGACCGCGATGCGAGCCGCGAGCGCCGCCACGAAGAGCGCCGCCTGGACGCCACGCGCGCGCCGGAACCGATCTACCTGGGAGATAAAGTGACGATTTCCGGCAGCGCCCTGTCGCCGGATGGCCGCTGGCTGCTGTTCGTCACGCAGGACAAGGCCGCCGAAAAGGGCAAGCTGGGCAAACTGGCCCGCTACGTCACGGAAACGGGCTACCCGGAAGCGGACGACGAACGCACGCGCGTGGGCCGCAACATGCCGATCGCGCAAAGCCTGAAACTGGCGGACTTGCGCACGGGCCAGGTGCGCGACATCGCCTTCGACAGCCTGCCCGGCATCGCCACCGACCCGCTGGCCTCCCTGCGCGACGAACAGAAGCTGCCGCCGCTGAAAGGCAACCGTCCCGTGCGCATCGACGCCCAGCGCGACGGCATCGCCTGGAGCGCCGACGGCAGCAAGGTTGCCGTGCGCGTGCGCGCCATCGACAACAAGGACGGCTGGCTCGCCACCGTCGACCTGGCCAACGCCGCCCTGGTGCCGGCGCACCGCATCAGCGACACGGCCTGGGTCAACCGCCGCGCCGAGGAATTCGGCTGGCTGCCCGACAACGCCACCCTGTGGTATCTGTCCGAGGAAAGCGGCTACGCCCACCTGTACGCGAAAACGGGCGCGGCCCCGGCGCGCGCATTGACGCAAGGCAAATGGGAAGTGAGCGCCGTCGAATGGAGCCGCGACGGCAAGAATGCCTATTTTATGTGCAACCGGCAGGCACCTGGCACGTATGAAGTATGCGCCAGCACGGCCAGCGATGGCGGCGCGCGCGAAGTGACGAATCTGAAAGGCGTGGAAAACTTCGGCCTGTCGCCCGATGGCCGCAAGCTGCTGCTGCGCTATTCGACCAGCTACCTGCCGGCCCAGCTGGCCACGATTCCTGTCTCCGGCGGCAAGGCGACCATCCTGACGGACACGCGCAGCGAGGCCTTCAAGGCGCGCAACTGGGTCATGCCGGAACTGGTGCAAGTGCCGTCCACGCATGGCGCGGCGCCGATCTGGGCCAAGCTGTACAAGCCAAGGCAGCTGGAAGCGGGCAAGCAGTATCCTATCGTCATGTTCGCCCACGGCGCCGGCTACCTGCAGAATGTGACCGAGCGCTACCCCGTGTATTTCCGCGAGCAGATGTTCCACAACCTGCTGGTGGAGCAAGGCTACATCGTGCTCGACGTCGACTACCGCGCCTCGATGGGCTATGGCAGCGCCTGGCGCACGGCCATCTACCGCCAGATGGGCCATCCGGAACTGGAAGACTTCATCGACGGCGCCAACTGGCTGGCAGCCCGGCACCAGGGCGACATCAAGAACGTGGGCATCTATGGCGGCAGCTATGGCGGCTTCATGAGCCTGATGGCCCTGATGCGCGCGCCGGAGATCTTCAAGTCCGGCGCCGCCCTGCGTCCCGTGACGGACTGGACCACGTACAACCACGAATACACGGCCAACATCCTGAACACGCCGGACGTCGATCCGCAGGCGTATAAAATTTCGTCGCCGATCGAATACGCCGACAAGCTGACGGGCAACCTCCTGATCGCCCACGGCATGATCGACGATAACGTGTTTTACCAGGATTCCGTGCGCCTGTCGCAGCGCTTGATCGAGCTCAAAAAGGACAACTGGGAAATGGCCAGCTACCCGATGGAGCGCCACGGCTTCGTGCAGCCGGAAGCGTGGTATGACGAGTACCGCCGCATTTATCAGCTGTTCCAGCGCACGCTGAAGTAAACGAAGCAATCACAATGCCCGCCAAACGCGGGCATTGTTTTAACCCCACAGCAAAAAGTCCGGTGCCGGCCCCTGCCGACGGGTTGGCAAGCACTCAGTCAAACGGCACGGGCCGCGGCGTCGTGTCACTCGATGGCGGCAGGATCGGCAGCACGATGTGCGGCTGCCTGCCCGTCAGGGTCTTCAGGAAGGCGACCAGTTTCGCGTTTTCATCGGGCGTGAAGGTGCGGCCCAGCTGCAGACGTCCCATCACGTCAACGGCCTGCGTCAGGGTCGCCGCTTCGCCATCGTGGAAGTAGGGATACGTCAATTCCACGTTGCGCAGGGTCGGCACCTTGAAATTGAAGCGGTCGGCATCCTTGCCCGTCACGGCCGCGCGGCCCTCGGTCGTCATGGCCGTCTTGTACGGCGCAACGATACCCATTTTCTGGAAGGAATTGCCGCCCACGGCGGGGCCGTTATGACAGGCGATGCAGCCGCTGGATTTAAATAGCTGGTAGCCGGCCAGCTCATCTTTTGTCAGCGCGCTTTTCTTGCCCATCAGCCATTGGTCGAAGCGGGAACCGGGCGTCACCAGCACTTCCTCGAAGGCGGCGATGGCGCGCGTGACTTGCTCGATAGTCAACTTATCCTGGCCAAACACTTGCCGAAATTCCGCGCGGTAGGCGGGAATCGAGGCCAGCACGTCAATGGCCAGCTCGTGCGTAAAAGCCATCTCGCCGGGATTGGCGATGGGGCCGCCCGCCTGCTCCTGCAAATCCCTGGCGCGGCCATCCCACATCTGCGCCAGGTTCATGCCGGCATTGAGCACGGTGGGTGAATTGATCGGTCCGCGCTGCCAGTTGTGGCCGATCGAAGTCTTGATATTGTCCGTGCCGCCCATGCTCAGGTTGTGGCAGCTGTTGCAGGAAATAAAACCCGAGCGCGACAGGCGCGGATCGAAAAACAGTTTCTTGCCCAGCTCGACCATCGCCGGATTGGCGACCTTGGCGGCAATGATAGGCTGGATCGGCTCCTTCTCGGCGGCCTGCAGGACACTGCCGAAAGCCAGGCTGGCGATGAAGAGGAAGGGTGACATGGTGCGGCGCATATAAGCTCCTTAAGCATTCCCGAATCGGCGGCGCGTACCGGTGCGGGAATGCAGCGCACCGGCCCGGTTGCCACCCGTACATCGCAGGTTGGATGTTGATTTATATTAACTTTGACTGGTTGGCAATGAAAATGACCGGGATCAAGCATCTGCCAGCACGCGAATCGCGCTTGCCATTTCAGCAATCGTGGCACATGATGAAGCCATGCATACCTCCACCTATTTCCCCCTGCTGCGCGCCGCGTGCGCCGGCATCCTGCTGCTGGCCACCAGCGCCTGCGGCAGCGCCCCCGCACAAGATGCGCCGCCCGCGCCGGGCAATGCCGGCTTGCTGGCGCAAATCCAGGCGGAAGTGGGCGCCGCCTCCTGCGATTCCACCCAGCAATGCCAAACCATTGCCATCGGCGCCAAGGCCTGCGGCGGCCCCGAGCGCTACCTGGCCTGGTCCAGCAAAAGCAATGACGGCAAGAAACTCAAGGCCTTGGCCCAGGCGCAAGCCGAGGCCAGCCGCAAGCAGCAGCAGGCGGACGGCATGATGTCGACCTGCTCCATCGTCACGGACCCGGGCGCCACCTGTGAGGCGGGACGCTGCGTGCTGCAAAAGAGCGGCCTGGGCGGCAGCTCGGCCATGTAAAAAAGCCGCTGGATCAGCGGCTGTTGGGGTTCTGCAACCAGTCAGGACTGCAGCTGCAAGGTCTTGATGATCTTGCTGTCCACCTTCTCGCCCGCGCCCGAGGTGGCATTCCTGCTTTCCTTGCGCAGCAACAATAAGCGGTCGCCGCTGACGCCATACTGGCGCGTTTCGTCTGTCTTTTGCGTAAAGCTGATGACGACAAAGGCGCGCCCGCTCACATCGAAGTGAAAATGGCTGGCCAGCGGCGTGCCGTCGGCGGCGATCCACACGTCGATGCCGCCGTCGAACTTCTTCACATACTTGCGGTCTTTCTCAGGCACCTTGTCGAGCGACAAGGTAAAACTGAGCAGGCGCGCCGGCTTGCCCTTGTAGCTATCGATTTTCTCGCCGCTGAACACGGCTTCCTCGATCTCGCGCGACAGGGAGTCCGCCGCCGACACCATGGAACGCAACTCCGCCGCCTTCATTTCTCCCAGCGCAAAGCCGATCGGCGCCTTGACCTTCGGATCTTTCACCTTGGCGCGCTGCTCGGCTTCCACTTTCGCCAGCAAATCCTTGCCATAGAGCACTTGCAAGCCCGCCGGCCCGCCCTCGACCGCCACCGTGGCCTGGCCGCTATCGTCTTCCGCCGCCTTGCCCTCTCCCTCGCGGCGCCAGGTTTTCGATTCGATCTGCGCCTTCACGGGCGTTTGTCCCTGCAGCCGCGCCAGCGCCGCATTCAGATCGGCCAGCCCATCGGCCCGCGCCGTACCGCAAAACAAACTGAACAAGCCCGCAGCCGCCAGGCCCTGCACTCCAATACGTCGCTGCATCGCCACATCCCTTCAGGTCATACAAGGATGCCAAAACACCATGTTTTGGCCATCTGTTGCATTTGAACACAGCTAGCTCTGGTCAGGTGGAAAGTCTTTCTGCTATAATTCGCCGCCTTGGCCTGGTAGCTCAGTCGGTAGAGCAGAGGATTGAAAATCCTTGTGTCGGTGGTTCGATTCCGCCCCGGGCCACCAAGAATTCAGCAGCACATAGCAAAAAGCCAACCTTCGGGTTGGCTTTTTTGTTTACCGGCTCAAAAGTCTTTGCCCCGCTCCATCCATGGTGTCCGGTAGGCCACCGTACTTCGGGCAACTCCTCTTATTGCTCAGCGTTTATTTGCTCTGCCATACAAACGTGTCGACTTAAAGCTCATTCACGCCACGCCTTCCGTCGCCGCGGAGGACGACCACCTCAAATCAGAGTGCAAGCTTATTCGGTACTTGGCACCCATGCCTTAACCTTTGCAAACATTTTTTCATGCACCGCATCTGTCTCATCGCGGTCGAAGCTGGCAAGTAGAAATGAGAGATCGTTGCTCTTTATCAACTATGGTTTGATGTGCCCACACCGCACTCGGGGATTCAGGAATGATCTTGAATACAAATAAAAGCGTCATTCATTTAACGTCAATCAACATCGGAATTGAAAATCCTTATTTCGATTTCGCTCCGGGCCACCAGCAATTCAGCCGTACATAGCAAAAAGCCAGCCTTCGGCTTGGCTTTTTTTTCAGCGTTGCCCGCTCTCGCTTCGGCCCCATCGCCAGTCACGCAGCGTTACGCACAGCGATAGCTTGCCCAACGCTGTGGTGGGGCACGCCTTCGTCCAATTCATCGGCTCGGATTTGAAACAAGCAATATTGCTCAAAAGATATATAATTTACATCAACAGCCTGACCCTGGCAAAACCAGGCCATTTCAGTACGACGCAAGCACAGGCATCACTTAAAAATTAGAAATGGATAGATTCAATGAAGATACTGGCAACTGTACTTAGTTCGTGCATGCTCGTTGCATGCGGCGGCGGTGGTGGCTCGTCACCGGCTCCTGTCACCCCAACAAGTCTAACAGTCAACGGCACTGCCGCAACGGGGAAGGCCATTGCTGGCGCCACTATTACTGCCAAATGCCAGACAGGCACCGGCAACGCCACGACGCTGGCTGACGGCAGCTACAGCCTTGCCGTAGCCGGCGGAAAACTACCGTGCCTGCTCCAGATCACCGATCCGGCGGATGGCTCAAAATTACACACGCTCGTGCTGGGAAGCGGCAGCGCCGCCACTGCCAACATAACGCCACTAACCGAAATGCTGACGGCGCGGGTACTGGGGAGCGAACCGACGGTCTTCTTTGCCGCGTTTGACGCCACTATTGCCAACAACAAGGTCACTACCACTGCAGTGAAGGCAGCACAGGCTGATGTGGGGACGGTACTCAACGGTGTCGTCGACACGAGTCCGCTCGTTGATTTCCTTGCCACGCCATTGAAAGCCGCGACGCAGGGCAACCCGGCCGGCGGCGATGCGCAGGACAGGCTTCTGGATGCGCTCAGAGTAAAAATCAACGCCGCCCGCCTCACCCAGGTCGTCACCGCGCTGGCCAAGATCACCAATACAGACGCCATCAAGCAAGTCATCGCCGATATTGCGACCGTCCCCCCTGTCGCCCAGGCGGGACCGCTACAAAGCGTGGTGACGGGGACTGTCGTCACGCTCGATGGCAGCGGCAGCTCGGCGGATGCAGGCCGTACGCTCAGCTATGCTTGGACCCTGCCATCCAAACCGGCAGGCAGCACGGCAAGCTTGTCGTCGCCGACCTCAGCAAGGCCCACGTTCACGGTGGATGTGGCTGGCACTTATGTTGCCAGCCTCGTCGTCAACGACGGCAAGGTCAGCAGCAACGCGGCAGCGGTCAGCGTTACAGCCAGCACGGCCAATGCGGCGCCGGTTGCGCACGCGGGCTACGCGCAACAGGTGCTGTCCGGCAGCGTGGTGGAACTCGATGGCAGCGCCAGTTCGGACGCCAATGGCGATGCCTTGACTTTTGCCTGGGAGCTGACGACAAAACCGGCGAACAGCAAGGCCACCTTGTCTTCCGCCAGCTCGGCCAAGAGCACCTTTACCGCCGATGCCAGCGGTTTGTATGTAGCCAAACTCATCGTCAACGATGGCAAGGCGAGCAGTGCGGACGCAACTGTTACTGTCACCGCCAGCGCCGTCGACAACTCCGGCCCCAACGTGTCGGCCATCACTGTCACCCCCGCTATCGTTGACGTCTCGCAGACAAGTCAACAGGTGACGGCCACCGTCAGCGTGACAGACGCCACCGGCGTCAATCTCAACGCCCTGCCCGCCCCCCATTGGTACAACGTCGCCGACATCGGCGGCACCCGCATCAACAGCCAATGGAAACTGGCGTCCGGCGACGCGAAGCATGCCACCTTCAGTTCGACGGTGACGATCCCCACAGGCGCCAAAGCGGGCGAATGGGTGGTCGGCTCGCTCGCCTTCCGTGACGTATTAGACTATACGAGTACAAATGGCGGCTACAGCCAGGGTTTCACCGTGCAAAGCAATGGGCTCAGCGACACGTCAGGGCCCGCCGTTTCTGCCATCACTGTCACCCCCGCCATCGTTGACGTCTCGCAGACAAGTCAACAGGTGACGGCCACCGTCAGCGTGACAGACGCCACCGGCGTCAATCTCAACGCCCTGCCCGCCCCCCATTGGTACAACGTCGCCGACATCGGCGGCACCCGCATCAACAGCCAATGGAAACTGGCGTCCGGCGACGCGAAGCATGCCACCTTCAGTTCGACGGTGACGATCCCCGCAGGCGCCAAAGCGGGCGAATGGGTGGTCGGCTCGCTCGCCTTCCGTGACGTATTAGACTATACGAGTACAAATGGCGGCTACAGCCAGGGTTTCACCGTGCAAAGCAATGGGCTCAGCGACACCTCAGGGCCCGCCGTTTCTGCCATCACTGTCACCCCCGCCATCGTTGACGTCTCGCAGACAAGTCAACAGGTGACGGCCACCGTCAGCGTGACAGACGCCACCGGCGTCAATCTCAACGCCCTGCCCGCCCCCTATTGGTACAACATCGCCGACAACGGCGGCACCCGCATCAACAGCCAATGGGAGCTGGCGTCCGGCGACGCGAAGCATGCCACCTTCAGTTCGACGGTGACGATCCCCGCAGGCGCCAAAGCGGGCGAATGGCTGGTCGGCTCGCTCGCCTTCCGTGACGTATTAGACTATACGAGTACAAATGGCGGCCACGACAAGAGTTTCACCGTTAAATAAGCGCATCGGGCAGCACCAGGCTCCAAGTCACGGTGCTGCCGCTCCCAGCTGAACAGCCACAGCCAACCTTCAGGTTGGCTTTTTTGTTTGTTCTGGCATAAAACCGCCATCCCGCCCGCCGCTATGTACGCAAACGAACGGACTGCGGCCGCCCAAGCGGCCATGCTGCAGGCAGACCATCACTTTCCCTCCCGCCGCCAGCGCCCTGCGCGACACGGCGCAACGGCCACTTGGTCAGCTCTCCCCGCCACACCGCCATGCGAAACTCGCGCCCGACGCCGTCGAGCCGTTCCGTACATTACGGCTCACTGCCAAAGGATGCATCATGAAACCTACTCTGATATTGCTTGCGCTCGCCTCTACCCTCGCCCTGACCGCTTGCCAGCGCGAAGCGCCACCCGCGCCGACCGTCGTACAAGTCGTTCCCGGCCCTGCCGGCGCGCCTGGTCCTGCCGGCGCCACGGGCGCCACGGGCGCTGAAGCGCCTGCCGGCGCGACCGGTGCCACGGGCGCCACGGGCCAGACCGGCGACAGCGGCGCCGCCGGCTACGACGGCGCCAAGGGTGCTGCCGGTGCCCAAGGCAACGATGGCGCCAAGGGCGATGAGGGCGCCAAGGGCAAGACAGGCGACACGGTCATTGTCGTTCCGCAACGTTAATTCCGTTAGCGCCGACGATCACCGGCAAGCTTGTTCCCACGCAAAGCCAACCGATCCGGTTGGCTTTGCGCGTATGCGCAGTACCGCACAGTAACATCGGCCGCTTCGGCCTACCCTGTCGTCATGACACAGGGAGATATCGCATGCTGACGATCATACTGCTGGTGGCCCTGCCGGGCCTGGTTTTACTGTTCGCGCCCGGCCCCGTGCGCCGCGCCCTGATCAGCCCCCGCTTGCTGGCCTTGTTCAAGCGCATCCTGCCAAGCATGTCCGACACGGAACGCGACGCCCTTGAGGCGGGCACAACGTGGTGGGATGCAGAACTGTTTTCCGGCCGGCCCGACTGGTCCAGGCTGCTGGGCTATGGACGCGCCACGCTCAGCGCCGAAGAGCGCCACTTCCTTGAGCATGACGTCGAACGGCTGTGCGAACTGGTCGACGACTGGGAAACGCAGCAGCAACTCGACTTGCCACCGCAAGCCTGGGCCTATATGCAAAGCCAGGGCTTCCTCGGCATGATCATTCCCAAGCAATACGGCGGCAAACAGTTCTCCGCCTATATGCACTCGCAAGTGGTGATGAAACTGTCGAGCCGCTGTTCGGCGCTGGCCGTGACCGTGATGGTGCCCAATTCGCTGGGACCGGCCGAGTTGTTGTTGCACTACGGCACCGAAGAACAGAAAAATTATTATCTGCCGCGCCTGGCCGCCGGCACCGAGATCCCGTGCTTTGCCCTGACCAGCCCGTATGCGGGTTCCGACGCGGCCGCCATCCCCGACCTGGGCGTGGTCTGCATGGGCATGCACGAGGGGAGACCTACGCTGGGTTTGCGCCTCAGCTGGAACAAGCGCTACATCACCCTGGCACCCGTGGCGACCTTGCTGGGACTGGCATTCCGGACCAGCGATCCCGACCACTTGCTCTCCGACAACGATACACCGGGCATCACCTGCGCCCTGATCCCGGCCAGCCACGACGGCGTGGTGATCGGCCGGCGCCACCATCCCTTGAACGCCGCCTTCCAGAACGGCCCCACGTCCGGCAACGATGTCTTCATCCCCATCGACTGGGTCATCGGCGGCCAGGCGCAAGTGGGCAAGGGATGGCGCATGCTGATGGAATGCCTGGCGGCCGGGCGCGCCATCTCGCTGCCCTCGTCCAGCGTGGGCATGGGCAAGATGGCCGTGCGCGGCACCAGCGCATACGCGGCCGTGCGGCGCCAGTTCAACATGCCCATCGGCAAGTTCGAAGGCGTGCAGGAAGCGCTGGCGCGCATGGGCGCCAACCTGTACCTGATGGATGCGGCCCGCACCCTGGCCGCGCACGCCGTCGACCTGGGCGAAAAGCCGGCCGTCATTTCCGCCATCGTCAAATACCACGTCACGGAACGGGGCCGCGCGCTCGTCAACGACGGCATGGACATTCTCGGCGGCAAGGGCATCTGCGTGGGCCCGAACAATTTCCTCGCCAGCGCCTACCAGCAAATCCCCATCGCGATCACGGTCGAAGGCGCCAACATCCTCACGCGCAGCCTGATCATCTTCGGCCAGGGCGCCATCCGCGCGCACCCGTATGTACTGAGGGAAATGGCCGCTGTCAGCGAAAGCGACGGCCGCCAGGCCCTGCGCGATTTCGATGCGGCCTTCTTCGGCCACGTGGGCTTTGTGCTGGGCAACCTGGCGCGGGGGTTGTGGTACGGCCTCGGCGGCGCCCGCCTGGCGGCCGTGCCCGACGCCGGTGCCCCGGCACTGGCGCCCTACTACCGCGCCCTGACGCGGCTGTCGACGGCGTTTGCCGTCATGACGGATATGTCGATGTTCGTGCTCGGTGGCGAACTCAAGCGCCGCGAACGGCTGTCCGCCCGCCTGGGCGACGTGCTGGCGCAGCTGTACCTGGCTTCGTCCGTGCTGAAACGCTACGAGGACGATGGCCGCCCGCCTGCCGACCTGCCCTATGTGCACTGGTCGCTGCAGGACGCGCTGGTGAAAGCCCAGCAGGGCCTGACTGGCGTACTCGACAACTTCCCCGCGCGCGTGCTGGCCGTGCTGCTGCGGGTGCTGCTTTTCCCGTTTGGGCTGCCCCACCGTGCGCCGTCCGATGAACTCGGCGGTGAAGTGACGCAAGCGATGCAAACGCCGGGCGCCGACCGCGAACGCCTGCTGGCCGACGGCTTCGTGGCGCAGGATGCGGCCGATCCCGTGGCCGCTGGCGAGCGGGCGCTGGCCCTGCTGCCGGAAGTGCAGTCCATCGAAAAGCGCCTGAAAGACACGCCCGAAGGCGCGGCCCTGCGGCACCTGCCGCAAAGCCTGTCCGCCATGCAGCCGTGGCTGGCTGCGGCCAAGGCGGCGGGCACCATCAGCTGCCAGGAGCACAATACCTTGCTGGAATATGCGCGCCTGGTTGACGGCTTGATCCAGGTCAACGATTTTGCGCCCGATGCGGCGCATCAGGCTCACAGCGGCGGCGTGCGCCGTCTTGACGACGCGCCGGCCGGCGAGAGCCGCGCGGCCTAGTCCAGGCTGCTTTGCGGCCTATACTGAGATTGAACGGGTGCTGTGCCCGTTCTTTCCAGAAAGGAGTCGATCATGACGCGCAAATTCATCGATTGCCGGGAATTCCCCAGCGACACGCATTGCTCGGTGGCCATTTCGGCCGACAGCGAGGAAGAACTATTGGGCATTGCCGTGGAGCACGCGGTCTCGGTACACCATCACGACGACACGCCGGAGCTGCGCCAGCAGCTGCGTCAGCTGTTCAAGGACGGCATGCCGCCCGAACACCTGCCCATGAGCGGCCAGGCCGTCAGCAGCGGCAGCGCCACGCACACGCACTAGGCGCGCGCCGGTCTTGCCGGATGGATAGTTCAGGACGCCAGCTTGCGGGCTGGCGTTGTAACGTTCAGGGCCAGCACGAGCGGCACGAGCGCCGCATACACGACGATCACCGACAGCCAGACCGCGCCGGGCCAGTATGCGCTGAAGCCGAAATACAGGCTGGAAAACACCAGCGGACACAGCACGGACGCCAGGCTCACGGACGAGGCCAGCACGCCCTGGAACTGGCCCTGCCGCTCGTCGGACACTTGCCGCGTCGCCAGCGACTGCAGGGCCGGACCGCCGAGGCCGCCCAGGGCGAACACGGGCATGATGGCGAAGATCATCCAGCCCCGGCTGGCGAAGGCCATGACGAGCAAGGCCACGCAGGCGCAGGCCACGCCCGCCAGGATGGTGGCGCGCTCGCCCAGCAGTTTCACGGCCGGGCCGGGCAGAAAAGCCTGGGCCAGCGCCTGGCACACGCCGAAGGCGCCCAGCGACAGGCCGATCCACAGCCCGTTCCATTCAAACGCATCGTGGCCCCACAGCGCCCAGCACACGCCATACACTTCGCCGGCCGCGCTGAAGGTAAAGAAGATGGCGGTGATCGGCAGCAAGCTTTTCTGAGACAAAACCCAGCGCAGCGGACGCAGGGGATTCAATGCCGCCAGGTCGATTGTTTCACGCGTGGGCATGCGTGATTCGGGCAGCGCAAACAATGCCAGCAGCAAGTTTCCGGCATTCAAGATGGCCGCCGCCATGAACGGCAGGCGCAGCCCGTAATCGCCGAGCGCGCCACCGAGCACGGGGCCGATGATGAAACCGGCGCCGAACATGGCGTTGAGCAAGCCGAAGCGGCGCGCCCTTGTTTCTTCAGGAGAAATATCGGTGATATAGGCGGCAGCCACGGAAACGTTGGCGCTCGTCAAGCCGGCAATGGCGCGCCCCAGCAGCAGCATCCACAGGCTGGGGGCAAACGCGAGGAACAGGTAATTGACGGCCGCGCCCGCCAAGGAGAGCAGCAGCACGGGGCGCCGGCCCAGGCGGTCGCTCAGCGCGCCCAGCACGGGTGCGAAAACGAACTGCATCAGCGCGTACAGGGCCGTCATGATGCCGATATACGGCGCAACGTTGGCCGCATGCGTGACGTCGCGCAGCAGCGCCGGCAGGATGGGAAAGATCAGGCCGATGCCGACGGCGTCGAGCGCGACGGTGGCGAAGATGAGGGGCAGCGCGGCGACAGGGGGATGGGGCTTCATATACTCAATCTAAATATGTACTCAGTACACAAATAATATGCCCGATAGCCGCGCGCCATCAAGCATTAACTGTACTCAGTACACTTCGTGTATGATCGCAGCAACATGACGATTCCTGCCGACCTCCGCTCCCGCAAACGCCTTGCCACGCGGCAAGCCATCTCGAATGCCGCCACGCGCTTGTTCTTCGTGCACGGCTTCGAGCAGGTGACGGTGGACGAGATCGCGGCGGCCGCCAGCGTGGGGCGCATGACGGTGTTCAACCACTTCCCCCGCAAGGAAGACATGTTCTTCGACCGCGAGGAGGAGGGACGCGAACTGCTGCGCGCCGCGCTGCGCCAGCGCGACCCCGCCGTTTCCCCCATCGAAACCCTGCGCCTGCTGGCGCACCGCCTGGTGGCCGAGGACAGCCCCTACATCGCGTTTTCCGCCGCCGGCCAGGGTTTCATCGCCACCATCGAAGCCAGCGGGACCCTGAAAGCGCGGGCGCGGGCCATCCGCGACGAACTGGCGCACGTGGTCGCGCAAGCGCTGACGGAGAGCACCGGGCGCGACGCGCACGATCCCCTGGCCCGGCTGGCGGCCAGCCTGCTGCTGGCCACCTGGAGCACGGCCCTCATCGAGGCCCACCGCGCCTTCCGCCAACACGGCGACGCACAGCTGGCCAAGGCCGGTTTTCTGGCCCTCGTGGACCAGGGACACGCAGGCTTGAGCGCCGCCATGGCGGGCACGCCTTACGCCTGAGACTTGGCGCAGGACAATCCATCCACTTCCTTTCCTCATTGAGCGGCGCCACTGCTTGCGCACCGCCTGGCAGCTTCCTATCATGAAACCACGCGCTGGCTGTCGCTGCATGCGCGCCGACGCGCCGGAACAGTCCCCCTGTTTTCCGTCACTCTTGCCATAAGCACCTGCAACTGTAGGGAGGTACATGATGAATACCTTGACGAATGGCCATTTCAATGCGCTGCAAGCTTCATTGAGAGGTCAGCTTTTACAAGCGAACGACGCCGGCTACGACGGCGCCCGCACCATCTGGAACGCCATGATCGACCGGCATCCGGCTCTCATCGCGCGCTGCGCCGGCACGGCGGACGTGCGCGCGGCGCTGTCCTGGGCGCGCGACCACGCCATGCCCCTTGCCGTGCGGGGCGGCGGCCACAATATCGCCGGCAGCGCCCTGTGCGACGATGGCCTGGTGATCGACCTGTCGAACATGCGCTCGGTGCATATCGACCCGCGGCAGCGGCGCGCCCATGTCGAAGGCGGGGCCACCTTGCACGACTTCGATCATGAGGCGCAGGCGTTCGGCCTGGCCACGCCGCTGGGCATCAATTCCACCACGGGCGTGGCGGGGCTGGCCCTGGGCGGCGGATTTGGCTGGCTCAGTCGTACGCTGGGACTGGCGGCCGACAATCTGCTGGCGGCCGACATGGTCATGGCCGACGGCCAGTACTTGCATGCCAGCGCAACGGAACATCCCGACCTCTTCTGGGCCATACGTGGCGGCGGCGGCAACTTCGGCGTGGTCACGCGCTTCGAATTCCAGCTGCATCCGGTCGGGCCGGAAGTCACGGCGGGACTCATCGTTTTCCCCTACGCGCAAGCCAAGGCGGTGCTGACGAAATACCGCGATTTCGTCGACGGCATGCCCGATGAACTGACCGTCTGGGCCGTCTTGCGCAAGGCGCCGCCGCTGCCCTTCCTGCCAACGGACGTGCATGGTCAGGACGTGCTCGTGCTGCCCGTCTTTTCGCCGGCGCCGTCGCCGGCCATCGAGGAAGCGATCGAGCGCATCTGCCACTTCGGCCAGCCGCTGGGTATGCACCTGGGCAACATGCCGTACACAGCCTGGCAGCAAGCGTTCGATCCCCTGCTCACGCCGGGCGCGCGCAACTACTGGAAGTCGCATAACTTCGCGCAGCTCAGCGACGCGGCCATCGATACCGTCATCCGCCACGCGGGCCGGCTGCCGACGCCGCAATGCGAAATCTTCCTCGGCCTGCTGGGTGCGCAGGCGAGCCGGCCGGCGCCGCAGGATACGGCCTATCCGCACCGCGACGCCCTGTACGTGATGAACGTGCACACGCGCTGGGACGAACCGGCCGATGACGCGCGCTGCATCGCCTGGGCACGCGACTTCTTCAACGACGCCGCGCCGTATGCGACGGGCAGCGTCTACGTCAATTTCCTGACCGAGGATGAAAGCGGCCGCACGGCCGACGCGTATGGCGTGAACTATCCACGCCTGGCGCGCATCAAGAAACAATACGATCCCGCCAACCTGTTCCGCGCCAACCAGAACATCTGCCCGGCCGCCTAGCCTGGCATGCCGCAGCGCCTTGCAATCCCTTGATCCAGGGCAATGCAATGCGCTCGCCGCCCGCTTACAATCGCCGGCTTTGCCCCTCCTCCATGCGCCACGCTCCCGAACTCCTCCTGCCTGCCGGCTCCCTGGCCAAGATGCATGCCGCCTTCGACTATGGCGCCGACGCCGTCTACGCGGGCCAGCCGCGCTACAGCTTGCGCGTGCGCAATAACGATTTTTCGACCTTGCAAGCCTTACAGGAGGGAATTGACGGCGCCCACGCGCGCGGCAAGCAATTCTTTGTCGCCAGCAATATCTTCGCCCACAACGCCAAGCTGAAAACGTATTTGCGCGACATGGAACCGGTGATCGCCATGCGCCCGGACGCCCTGATCATGGCCGATCCGGGCCTGATCATGATGGTGCGCGACAAATGGCCGGAGATTCCCATCCACCTGTCCGTGCAGGCGAACGCCGTCAACTGGGCCGACGTGAAATTCTGGCACCGCATGGGCCTGACGCGCGTGATCCTGTCGCGCGAGCTGTCGCTCGACGAGATCGAGGAAATCCGCCAGCGCTGCCCGGAAATGGAGCTGGAAGTGTTCGTCCACGGCGCCCTGTGCATCGCCTATTCGGGCCGCTGCCTGCTGTCCGGCTATTTCAACCACCGCGATCCGAACCAGGGCACGTGCACGAATTCCTGCCGCTGGGATTACAAGGTCAAGAATGCCGAGGAAGACGCCAGCGGCGACCTGGGCGGCATGCAGGTGGTGCCGCTGGAATTTCACCAGGCGCTGGCCGAGGCCGACAACAATGCGTTTTCCGCCCTGCACCAGCAGCCGCGCCACCCGCTGGCCGACCAGCCATACTTCATAGAAGAAGCCCAGCGCCCGGGCCAGCTGATGCCGATCCTCGAAGACGAACACGGCACCTACATCATGAATTCGAAGGATTTGCGCGCCGTCGAGCACATCGAGCGCCTGGTCAAGATCGGCGTCGATTCGCTGAAGGTCGAGGGACGCACCAAGTCGCTGTACTACGCGGCGCGCACGGCGCAGGTCTATCGCCAGGCCATCGATGACGCCGTGGCGGGCCGCCCCTTCGATATCAGCCTGCTGGGCCAGCTGCAAGGCCTGGCCAACCGCGGCTACACGGACGGTTTTTACCAGCGCCACCACACGCAGGCGCACCAGAACTACATGCGCGGCGCGTCCGAGGCGGACCGCAGCCAGTACGTGGGCGACGTGCTGAGCGTGGCCGACGGCTGGGCCAGGGTGGAAGTGAAAAACCGCTTCGCCGTGGGCGACCGCATCGAAGCCCTGCACCCGAGCGGCAACCGCGACTTCACCATCGCCCGCATGCTGGCCGATGACGGCAGCGAAATCCAGGTGGCGCCCGGCAGCGGCCACTTCGTGCGCATCGAACTCGACGGAGCGCTGAACAAAGCCTTGCTGGCCCGCTATTTGTAACCGCCAGTCTGCCGCGCGCGGTGGCGAGCAGTTTCCAAGTGTTTGATTTGACAAGAAAAATTCCAGCCGCCACCGTCTAAATAATTTGTTTAGGCTTCAACATTGCTATACGATACGGCCACCCTGCGCCCGGGGGCCTGATCGGCATCCCGTGCGTTCCTGACACGTTCACCGGAATCCCCGATGCCACCTGCCACACCTGCCCTCATCACCAATGACGCCGTCGTCCTCGGCCTGCTCGCCATGACCCTGGGGGGCGTCTTCTGGACCGCCGCCCGCGCCGACGGTTTCTGGAAAAAGTTTTACACGTATATCCCGTCGCTGCTGATGTGCTATCTGATCCCGGCGCTGCTCAACACCTTCGGCATCATCGACGGCAATGCCTCCGGCCTGTACGCCGTGGCGCGCGACTACCTGCTGCCCAGCGCGCTGGTGCTGCTGTGCGTGGCCATCGATTTCGGCGGCATCCTCCGCCTCGGCCCCAAGGCCATCATCATGTTTCTCACAGGAACACTCGGCGTCATGCTGGGCGCCCTCGTCTCCTTCGAGGCCCTGCGTTTGTTCCACCCGGAAACGGTGGCGGGCGACACCTGGCGCGGCATGACCACCGTCGCCGGCTCGTGGATAGGCGGCGGCGCCAACCAGGCGGCCATGAAGGAAGTGTTTGAAGTGGACGCCACGCTGTTCGGCCAGTTCGTCGCCGTCGACGTGCTGGTGGCCAATGTATGGACGGCCGTGCTGCTGTTCCTGGCAGGCCGCGCGGGCGCCTTCGACCGCTGGACCGGTGCCGATTTGTCCGCCATCAATGCGCTCAAGGACAGCATCGAAAGCTACCGGGCCCAGCATGCGCGCGTCGCCAATCTGACCGACATCATGATCATCCTCGGCGTGGGCCTGGGCGTGACGGGCCTGTCGCACTTCCTGGCCGGCCCCATCATCAGCTGGATCAATACCCTGCCAGCCGCATGGCGCCTGCAGGATTACAGCCTGACATCGAACTTCTTCTGGATCGTCGTCCTCGCCACCACCTTCGGCCTGTTGCTGAGCTTTACCCGGGCGCGCAGCCTGGAAGGCGCGGGCGCCTCGACCATCGGCTCGGCCATGCTGTACGTGCTGGTGGCCACCATCGGCATGCACATGGACTTGAAAGCCCTGCTCGACAAGCCCTTCCTGTTCCTGCTGGGCATGATCTGGATCGCCGTCCACGGCGGCCTGATGCTGCTCGTCGCCAAGCTGATCCGCGCACCGCTGTTCTTCATGGCCGTGGGATCGCAAGCGAACATCGGCGGCGCCGCCTCGGCCCCCGTCATCGCCAGCGCCTTCCACCCGGCCCTGGCGCCCGTGGGCGTGCTGCTGGCCGTGCTCGGCTACGCGCTGGGCACCTATGGCGCCTACATCACGGGCTTGATCCTGCGCAGCATGGCGGGGTGATGCCCATCCCGGCTTGAGCAGCCAAACCTGCAATCATGACCGCAACGCCAGCCTTCGGGCTGGCGTTGTCGTTTCCCCACGCAGCTTTCGCAGAGTCCTGAAAACTCCCCACAATGTAGCAGAAACCCCTCAAAACCAAATTTCCGCACCATTTTTGTGCAAAATCTGCGATGATAGTTGCCCAAATAACCGATTACCTCCATGGAATTCTGATGAAATACGCATCTGCCCACGAGTATGTCCAGCATGTCGCCGCACGCAATCCAGGTCAGCCCGAGTTTCTGCAAGCCGTCACCGAAGTCATGGAGAGCTTGTGGCCGTTCCTCGAGCAGCACCCGAAATACGCGGAACAAGGCTTGCTGGAACGCTTGATCGAGCCGGAGCGCGTGGTGATGTTCCGCGTGTCGTGGGTCGATGACCATGGGCAAGTACAAGTGAACCGCGGCTACCGCATCCAGCACAGCATGGCCATCGGGCCGTACAAGGGCGGCATCCGCTTCCACCCGTCCGTCACCCTGTCCGTGCTGAAATTCCTCGCCTTCGAACAGACGTTCAAGAATGCCCTGACCACGTTGCCGATGGGCGGCGGCAAGGGCGGCGCCGATTTCGATCCGAAGGGCAAGAGCCCCGGCGAAGTGATGCGCTTCTGCCAGGCGTTTGTCAGCGAACTGTTCCGCCACGTGGGCTCGGACACGGACGTGCCGGCCGGCGACATCGGCGTGGGCGGGCGCGAAGTGGGCTATATGGCCGGCATGATGAAAAAGCTCAGCAACCGCGCCGATTGCGTGTTTACGGGCAAGGGCGCCAGCTTCGGCGGTTCGCTGATGCGTCCGGAAGCGACGGGCTACGGCACCGTGTATTTCGCCGAAGAAATGTTGAAAACGCGGGGCCGCTCCTTCGAAGGCATGCGCGTGTCCGTCTCCGGCTCGGGCAACGTGGCGCAGTACGCAGTGGAAAAAGCCATGGCCATGGGCGCGAAAGTCATCACCGTCTCCGATTCCAGCGGCACCGTCATCGACGAAGCCGGTTTTACGCCGGAAAAGCTGGCCATCCTGATGGAGGTCAAGAACCATCTGTATGGCCGGGTCAGCGATTACGCCGCGCGCACGGGCGTGCGCTTCGAAGCGGGCGTGGCGCCATGGCATGTGCCGGTCGACATCGCCCTGCCCTGCGCCACGCAAAATGAACTGAACATCGACGACGCGCGCCTGCTCATCGCCAATGGCGTGCAATGCGTGGCCGAAGGCGCCAACATGCCCACCACCATCGAGGCGGCGAAAGCGTTCGAGGCGGCCGGCGTGCTGTATGCGCCGGGCAAGGCCAGCAATGCGGGCGGCGTGGCCACGTCCGGCCTGGAAATGAGCCAGAACGCGGCCCGCATTTCCTGGCCGCGCGAGGAAGTCGACGCGCGTCTGCTGCAGATCATGCAAGGCATCCACGCCGCATGCAAGCAGTACGGCACGCGCGCCGACGGCACCGTCAGCTATGTGGATGGCGCCAATATTGCCGGCTTCGTGAAAGTCGCCGATGCCATGCTGGCGCAGGGGGTCATTTGACCCAATGACAAAATCTGGGGTCGGACCCTGAGGGTCCGACCCCGGCCCTTGCGTTTGGGGTTAACGCATCTCGGGCTTCATCAGGCTCTTGCGGCTGATGGTCCGGCCCGACACCATGAACTCGCCATTGCCCCGGTAATGCAGGGTTTCGGGCAGCTTGGGCGAAGTGGCCACGTGGGCTTTCACGCACTCGAAGATGAAGAAGCCGCCCTTCGGGTTGCCCGCCACCTGGGCCAGCTTGCATTCGAAGTTGGCGTAGCACTCGGCGATCAGCGGCGCGCCCACCTGCTCGGCCGGCTGCGCCGTCAAGCCGAAGGCGGCGAATTTGTCCGTATCTTCGCCGCTGCAATTACCGATGGCGACCACCTGGTCGACCATGTCGGCCGTGGGCAGGTTGATCACGCATTCCATGCTGCGCTTGATCATTTCATAGCTGTGGTTGGCGTCGGAAATGAAGCAGCCCAGCAACGATGGTGACAATTCCATCAGCATGTGCCAGGCCATGGTCATGACGTCGCTCTCGCCCTTCCAGGTGGAACTGACGAGCACCACCGGCCCCGGCTCAAGGAAGCGCCGGATATCGGCGACGGGGTAATCTTCTTTGTGATAATTTTTCATGCAGTCTCCAGGACGCGGTACGCCATAGCATAGCCGAACGGCGCCGCGCCAGGCGCGCGGCTGGCCGGCGGCGGAGCTGTCTCATCCATGCCGCGATTTGTGCCGTTCGTCGCAAATTTCTCCACCTTGGAGATGTTGCAACATAGAATACACTGATCAACTACTCGAGGAAACCGCCATGCGCCATCTGTTCCAGTTGTCCGTCCTGTCCCTTGCTTTCGCCGCGCCCCTCGCGCATGCCGACGAGCAGGCGCGCACGGTCGGCGCCTTCAACGCCATCGATATCCGCGGCCCCATCAGCATCGAAGTGGAATCGGGCAAGGAGCAGACCCTGCTGCTGCGCGGCGACCAGAAATTCCTCAGCGGCGTGATCACGGAGGTGGTCGACGGCGAGCTGAAAATTTCCATGAAGGACAAGGACATCAAGAAGACCGAGGGCGACCCGCGCATCATCATCACCATGCCCACCTTGCGCAAGCTGATCGCGGAAGGCGCGGGCGAGAAGATCTTGACCAAGCTCAATGGCCCAAGAGTCGACATCAGCTACAAGGGCGCGGGCCGCCTGGCCGCCGATGGCCAGGTCGACTGGCTGCGCCTGAAGGCGCAAGGCGTGGGCGAAGTCGACACGAAAGCCTTGCTGGCAAAGAATGTCGACGTCAATTTCGACGGCATCGGCTCCGTCAAGGTGTATTCCTCGGGCGAACTGAACGCCGTCGTGCGCGGCATGGGCGAACTGATTTATTACGGCAAGCCGAAGATCGTGCACAAGTCGATCGCCGGCATCGGCAGCGTGAATGCCGCCAAGTAAGTTTTCCTGAAAATAACAAGGCCATCAGGCCGCTGGAGACCGCATGACCGCTTTGCAAGATACCGATGCGCCGCTGGTGCTGCGCGACGAGCACGATGGCCTCATCACCCTGCGTTTGAACCGCCCCCTGCAATTCAATGCCCTGTCCGAAGCCATGCTGGCGGCGCTGCAGGCCGAACTCGACCTCATCGCGCAGCAGCCCGACGTGCGCTGCGTGGTGCTGGCCGCAGAAGGCAAGGCGTTTTGCGCGGGCCACGATTTGCGCCAGATGCAGGCCACGCGCCAGCTTGCGTATTATCAAACCCTGTTCGCGCAATGCTCGCGCGTGATGCAAGCCATTCAAACCTTGCCCGTGCCCGTGATTGCCCGCGTGCATGGCATCGCCACGGCGGCCGGCTGCCAGCTGGTGGCCAGCTGCGACCTGGCCGTGGCGGGCGCGTCCGCCCGCTTTGCCGTCTCCGGCATCAACGTGGGCCTGTTCTGCGCCACGCCATCGGTCGCCCTGTCGCGCAATGTCTCGCCCAAGCGGGCCTTCGACATGCTGGTGACGGGCCGCTTCATCGACGCCGACACGGCCGCCGACTGGGGCCTGATCAACGAAACCGTGGCCGACACGGCGCTCGACGAGGCCGTGGCGCGCCTGGCGCAGCAGATCATGGCGAAAAGCCCGACGGCCATCCGCTACGGCAAGGCCATGTTCTACCGGCAGCGCCAGCTGCCGCTGGACGAGGCGTATGCGTATGCGGGCGACGTGATGGCGCGCAATATGATGGAAGAGGATGCGGAGGAAGGCGTTACCGCGTTTTTGGAGAAACGGCCGCCCGGCTGGGCGCGGCCTTGAGTACCTGACCGAACCTACTGCGCGTCGGTATAGGCAGCCTGCGATGCTCACCGTACTTCAGTACGGTTGCGCTTCTCGGCTACCTCTCCCTTCCGCTCGCTACGGTTCTGTCAGGTACTCTTGGACTTCCTGGTCTTAACGACTGTCCTTCATCTGCTGCTGCACGGAAAGACTCAGCTTGCCCAGGTCTTCCTTGCCCAGCAGCGGCAATTGCGCCAGCAGCTGCATCAGGGTGGAACTGCCCGTCACGTCCAGTTCGGACGACTGCACCAGCACCGTGCCGGCGCCCGTGAAGTCGATCTGCTTTTCCTCG
This sequence comes from Janthinobacterium sp. GW821-FHT03A03, assembly GCF_059421435.1. Classification (NCBI taxonomy): domain Bacteria; kingdom Pseudomonadati; phylum Pseudomonadota; class Betaproteobacteria; order Burkholderiales; family Oxalobacteraceae; genus Janthinobacterium; species Janthinobacterium sp. GW821-FHT03A03. Next base: position 50,426 of record NZ_JBWKUZ010000016.1, read on the forward strand.
CCCGACAAGGTAAAACCCGTGAGTGCGCCGGCGGCCGAGGCCCAGCCCTGCACGTGGGCGTAGTCGTAGTGATACGACGGGCTGGGGCAATCGGCCCAGCCCAGCACGGCCTGCTCGTCCACGCGGCACGGCAATTCCAGGAAGTGCACGGGGCCGTTCGACGAGGCAATCACTTTGCCCGTGCCTATCATGGTGAGATAACCGGGCAAGGTCGATTCCTGGCAGATCACGTCCTTGGTAAAACCCAGCAGGTTTTTCGCGCGGATGGTCATGTTGGCGTCGTCCAGGTCGTAGCAGGCCAGGTCGTTGCCGTTGTCGCCCAAAATTAATTGGCCCTGGCCTTGCGCCACGACAAAGTGATGCACGTATTTCGGCGCATTGAAGGCATTGCGCACGATCAAGTCGAGCACGCTGCTGCCCATGGCTTCGAAGCGCAGCTCGCCATAGAAGGCGATCATCTTGCCCTTGCGAATGAAGATCTGTTCCTTGACGTCGATGACATACGAAAAACGGTTCAGCTTATCGTTCTTCGGCAAGGTATCGGGGGTGTAAATCGTCATGGCTTACCTTTCGCTCGCTTGGATGTAGACCGTGCCCTGGCCCGTGAACTTCACCTGGTAGGATTCGCCGGACGCCTGGCCGACGAAGGTTTTCCAGTTCAGGTCCGTGACGATGGTCGAGCCCAGCTGCCCCGTGTGGCCGATATACGCTTGCGGATCGACAAAGACGGGCACATCCGGCGTGACGGGCAAGCCGATGGCATTGCCGTCGGACAAAATCGCCACTTCGCCCGTGCCTTGCAGGGTGGTGGTAAACAAGCCCTGGCCCGTGGCCATGCCGCGCACCACGCCCTGCACGCCGCCCTGGTTGCCCAGGAACATGGTGCCGGCCGTCAGGCGCGCATCGAAGGCCAGCAGGGAGTCGCTTTCCACATAGAAAGTTTCGCCGCGCACGGGGACGATGGTGACGAACAGGCCGCCCTGCGCATAAAACACGCTGCCCGTGCCGCGCGCCGACATCAGGGCGTAACCCTCGTTCGTGACGGCGCGCATGGCCAGGCTTTGCACGCCCTGGCCGGCCAGGAAGGAGCGGCTGAACGCCACGTCGCCCTGGTAGGACACCATGGCGCCCTTGCGCGCGTACACTTCTTCATTGCCGAGTTTGACCTCAAGCATCTTTTCATTGATCTGCTGATAGACAGGCATGGCGGGTCCTCGCTGACTTAACGTTCGGCGGGCTGGATGAACACCACGCCCTGGCCTGTGAATTTATGCTGGTACGATTCGCCCGAGCTCTGGCCGATCATGGTGCGCCAGTTGACATCAAAAACGAATTCCTGGCGGATATCGCCCTTGAAGCCGACGAAGGCATCCGGGTCCACGCGCAGCGGGTGAGAAGGCGTCACTTCCAGCATGATCAGGTTGCCGCGCGAAATGACGGCCAGGTTGCCGTGGCCTTCGACGGTGGTGGAAAACAGGCCCTGGCCGGAACTGGCGCCGCGCAGGCCCGCAAAGCTGGTGCCCGTCTTCAGGCCCGTGTCGTAGGCCAGCAGGCTGCTGCTTTCGATGGTCAGCTTTTCGCCGGCCAGCGCCATGACGGTGATCTCGGCCGCATTCTGCGCGAAAAACACCGTGCCGCTGCCTGAAGCCTGCATCAGCTGCATGCCTTCGTTCGTCACCTTGCGCTTGAGCGCGCCGAAGATGCCTTCGCCGCCCAGCAGGGATTTCTCAAATTTGATGCTGCCCGTGTAGGCGACCATGGCGCCGGCAATCGCCAGCACTTTTTCATCCTGCAGGCGCACTTCCAGCAGGCGGTCGGTATTGGTGCGGAAACTGGTCACGCGCGACTCCCCAAGAATGCCAGGGCACAAAGCCATGGCTGTTCGACAAGATACCGGGGGCGTTGCCTCCATGCAAGTGCTATTCCTCCCGGACGGGGTGCGTGCATAAAAAAGGCGCGCCCGGAGGCACGCCTTTGTTCGTACCATGAACGACTTACTCGGCCAGTACCGGCCTGGCGCTACGCGCGTTCTGGAACAGCGGCACGGGATCATTGGTATTGACCTCGACCACCGTGACGCCCTGCACCACGCCGCCCACCTGGTAGCCGACGGCGCCCAGGTGGCGCTTGCCTTCGGCCAGGTTGGACCAGCTCAGCGAGACAGACGCCGTGCCGCCCACGTAGGCCGTCCCCGGCATCAGCGCCTTGAAGTTGCCGTTGTTCAAGCCCGGCGCCAGCACCCACGACGACAGGGTGTAGTCGGCCTGGCCGTTTTGCGGCGCGAAACCGATCACGCACACCTTGTAGGTGCCGGCGGCGGGCAGGCGCAGTTCCACTTGCTCATTGGAACTTTCATTGCCGCTGCTGCCGACCAGCACATTGGCGGCGTTGTAGACCTCCATGTCCATGTCGGTATTCGCGCCGCCCGTCGTTTCCGCGTCGTAGGTGGCAAAGCGCGCCGCCAGGGTGCCGGCCGGGACCACCACGTTGTGCACGTTCACGCCCGTGGCGCCGCCGGCCTTGCAGGCGGCCGAAGCGGCGGCGCCCGTCGCCGCCTGGCCGATCGTGCGCGACTCGCGCACGGCTTCGACGAGACCCGACTTGACGCCGACCAGCGCGCCCGTGAAGCCCGTGCCCAGGGTCAGCACCTTGCTGCCCGAGGCCGCTTCGCTGCTGACCAAAGGAATGGCGGCCAGCGAGGTGCCGCGCGCCGTCAGCGGGCTGCGCACCGTGTGCGTGCCATCCGTCCAGCTCAGGGCGCCGTAGGTCCAGGTATTGGCCGGCGCCGTGGTGCGCGTCAGCTTGACCTGGTACTGGCCCTTGGCGCCGGGCGCCAGGCTCAGGCTCGCGGGCGTCACCGCCACCGTGTAGCCGGGCAGGCTGACCGAGACGTTGTAGACGGCGCTGCTGGCGCCCACGTTCGTCACCGTGCGCGTCAGCACCTGCGTACCCAGCACGTTGGCCGCCGTCAGCGACGCCAGGTTCAGGTTGTAGGCGGGAATGGTGCCGACGGCCTGGCAGGTGGCGGCCGTGTAGACCTTCAGGTTCAGGCCGCACAGGAAGCGCGCATAGTCGATTTCCGACATGTCGTACACGAGGCCGGGATCGGCCGCGCTGTTGGGCGCGATATGGCCGGCGCCCTGGCCCCATGGCAGCTGGCCCGACGTCTTCGCCGTGGCATCCCACGACACGGAACCGTTCAAGCCATCGGAATACGTGCTGAAGGCCGTCGTCATCAGCGCCGACTTGATGGCCGCGGGCGACCAGCTCGGGTGCTGCTGCTTGAGCAGGGCCGCCACGCCGGCCACGTGCGGGCTGGCCATCGAGGTGCCCGAATAGAAATCCCACTCCGCGGCCGGCGCCGCGCCGCCGGCCGCCACGGCGTCGCGCTGCGCCGGCGTCAGGTCGGCCGTCACGCCGGCCAGCACGTTGGTGCCGGGCGCGGACAGGTCCGGTTTCAGGATGTTTGCGTTGGCCACGTTCGGCCCGCGCGAGGAGCGGTCGCTGACGATGGGCGCCTGCACCGTCGTGTCGGCAATCGTATGGATTTCGCCCAATGCCGCCGCGCCATCGGGCGTCGCCGCCATGAAGGCCTTCAGCGCGTCGCCCTGCGCCTGCGCCAGGTGCACGGTCGACAGCACGTGCGCCTGGTTGATGACGGTGTTGGCGCCGCCGGCCACGTTGGCGATGACCACGCCCGCCGCGCCCGCCGTCCTGGCGTTCGCGCTCTTGTTGACCAGCACGTTGCCGCCACGGTCGCACACGAGCACCTTGCCCGCCACTTTCGCCGGGTCCAGATACGCCGGGGCGGCATCGGCCGCGCCGAAGCAGCGCAGCAGGTTGACGTCCGTCGGCGGCACGCCGGCCAGGCCCGCGTCGCGCGAGCGGATCAGCGGCAGCGCCGGCGTATTCGCGTTGCTCGATGCGCCTTCCAGCTTGCTGCCGTTGCTGAGGATGACATTGCCCGCATACAGGCGGTTGTGGGTGGAATTGGCCACCGTTGCCAGCCAGGGGCTGATGTGCGAGACGGGCGCCGGCACGTCGGGCGCCGGCGTGGCCGGGCCGGAATTGCCGCCGGAGGTGGCGACGAACACGCCGGCCGCCGCCGCGCCGAGGAAGGCGACTTCCGTCGGCTCGTCGAAGGCGCCGCCGCCCGCGTTCGGGCCGATGGAAAAGTTGATGACGTTGACGCCATCCTTGACCGCCTGGTCGATGGCGGCCACGCTGTCGGCCGTGGCGCAGCCGTTGCGGCCCGTCGAGGCGGCCGTCCAGCAGACTTTATAGGCGGCGATGCGGGCGCGCGGCGCCATGCCGGAAGCCTTGCCCAGCGACACGCCGTTCGAGGTGGCGATGGCGCCATTGTTGCCGCCGGCCGTGGAGGCCGTGTGCGTGCCGTGGCCGCCGTGGCCCGTCAGGCCGGCAACGGAATCGCGCGGCGACAAAAATTCCGTCCAGTGCAGGGCCGACGTGGCGGCGCGGTAGTAGCGCGCGCCGATCAGCTTGTTGTTGCAATTCTCGGCGCCAAAGCCTTCGCCCGTCTGGCAACTGCCCTGCCAGCTGGCCGGCGGCGCGCCGTACACGACATTGCTGCCGCTGTGGCTGGGCACGCCGTTCTCGTCGAGACGGTCGGCAAAGGCCGTGTTCTCGGGCCAGATGCCGCTGTCGACGATGCCGATGATGATGTCTTCGCCCGCGTGCGTCTTGCCGCCCAGCTGCTCCCAGATGCCGCCCGGCTTGTCCAGGCCCAGGAAAGTGGGCGTGTAGCTGGTGTCGAGCTGCAGGATGGAGTCGGCGCTGATGCTGGCCACGCCGCTGTTCTTCTTCAGGGCCCGCACTTCATCGTCCGTCAGCAGGGCGGAAAAGCCGTTGAAGACGACGCTGTACTGGTGCGTGATCTGCGCCGCGCCGACGGTTTCGGCCACGGCGGCCTGTTTGCTGTCGAGATAGCTCAGGTAGGCCTGCACGTCGGCGGCGCCCACGTTGATGCGCGCGCCCGGGGCCGGCCTGGTGGCGGCCAGGCCGTCGACCTGGCCCGTGTAGGTGGCGGCCGGCTTGTCGACCAGTTGCACGATGTAGGAGCGGCGTTCCTGCGCCTGCGCCGTTTGCGCCAGGCTGGCGGCCAGCAGGAGGATGGCGAGGGAAACGGGACGTAGTTTCATCTCACGCTCCTTGCACGGTGAACGCGGCGAACTTGCCGCTGCGGCGGCGCGCAACCATGCCGATGGCGCCCAGGCCGGCCAGCAGCAGCATATACGTCGACGGTTCCGGCACGGCGCTGATATTGATGTTGTCGAGCGCGAACTGGCCCTGGTTAAAGGCGGGGAAATCGAGGGAATTGCTGCATACGCCAGTGTCATTGAAAATGCAGGCGCTGAAGGTCAGGCCCGTAAACGCATGGTTGCCGAAGCCGCTCAGCAGGGAAGCGCTCTGGAAATGGTAATTGCCATCGCTGCCCTGGCCGGGAAACGCCAGCGAGGTGCTGATCACCTGGCCGTTGCTGAGGGTGCCGCTCAGCTGCAGCTGGCCCCACTGCATGTCGGGCAAGCCGGAGACGGGGGCGATGAAGGAATAGTCGAAACCGGCCAGGCTGAACGCCTGGTGGTCGGCGCGCGAAAAATTCACGCCGCCATCGTTGAGGATGGCCAGGTAATTGCCGGTGGCGCCCTGCGGGCAGGCGGCGATATCGCACGACGAGCCCACGCGGCCATCGAGGATGGCGCCCACGCCGCTGACGCCGCCGCTGGCCGCCGTCGTCGGGTCGGCCAGGAAATGCAGGTTGTAGCTCGAGGTATTGAGCGTCTGCCCGCTTGCATACACGTCGGGACGCAAGCTGTCGAAGGTCAGGATGCTGGCCGTGGCGGACGCCGAAGACAGCAGCGCCAGCGTGGCCAGGGCGGATAACAGGGTTGTGCGACCGCGGGTAGCGGAGCGATGGACGGTGGCGGGCGATACCCGCACTGCACATGATGAGCGATTCATTCTGGTCCCTTGATTGTTGTGGATAGAGAGGTCGGCAGGTCTGGCGCCCGCTTGCAGCTTTTTCACAAAAGTGCCAATAAATATAGCAAATTGCATAAAATAAATATCATATTTTTAATATCATTTATTTATTTTTTATCTAACATCCCGAAACTTTGTTTTGTCTCGTCTATGAACATTTGACGAATCTCAACGTTACATCCGCACAACGGCCAGCGCGTCGTCAAACGTGCGCGCCTGCATCTGCCGGCAACTTCGGATAAGCTGGAAAACCGCGCCTGGCGTCAGCGTCACGGCGCACCGTCACATCGCGGTACACCTGTTCCATCCTGGAACACCCCGCCCGGCCCCGCCGCCCATGCGGCGCGCCCACGCCCGCCCGGCGGCGGTGGCATGAAGATTGCAGAACATCGGCATCGACCGTGCTCGGGGAGCGTGCATCATGGAACACTATCAATTGAGCGCCCGGGCCAGCACGCGCGGCAGGCCGGCACGCGCCGTCCTGCTGGCCTGCGTGCTGGCGCCGGCGTTTTTCCTGCTGGCCGCCAGGCTGGACCTGTCGGAAAGGCTGGCGCGCGCACTCTGGCGCCAGGAGCACTGGCAACTTGACGAGCTGGCCCTGAGCCTGCTGCTGCTGGCGCTGGCGCTGGCCGGCTTTGCCGTGCGGCGGGGGCGCCAGGTGGCGGTCCTGCTGGCGCAAAACCGGGCGCTGACGCAGCGCCTGATGCGCGCGCAGGAAGACGAGCGCTGCGCGCTGGCGCGCGAGCTGCACGATGAAGTGGGACAGGATTGCACGGCCATCCGCGCCGCCGCCAGCTACATCCTGCGCGCGCGCGACGGCGACCAGGCAAATGTGCAGGCCTGCGCGGCCAGCATCGCCCGCTCGTCGGAAGCGCTGCATGCGATGGTGCGCACCATGCTGCGCCGGCTGCGCCCGCCCGCGCTCGACAGCCTGGGACTCGATGCGGCCCTGCAGGCGCTGTGCGACAGCTGGGCGCAGCAGCACGGCATCGCCTGCCGCTACGCGTCGCACGCCATCCCCGCCGGCCTCGACGACAGCACGGCCACCGCCATCTACCGCCTGGTGCAGGAAGGCTTGACGAACGTGGCGCGCCACGCGGGCGCTGACAGCGCCACGGTGGAATTGCGCGCCGATGCGCACGGCATCCTGCACCTGACCATGGAAGACAATGGCCGGGGTTTGCGCCAGGACAACACCGAATACAGCGGATTCGGCATGCTGGGCATGCGCGAGCGCGTGGCGGGCATGCGCGGCCATATCCGCTGGATCAGCGCGCTGGGCAAGGGCCTGCGCATCGAAGTGGCGATGCCCCTGACGGCTGGCGCGGCATGAACGCGGCGCTGGCCCCGATCCGCGTGATGCTGGTGGACGACCACCCGGTGGTGCGCTCCGGTTACCGGCGCCTGCTGGAGCAAGGCGGCGACATCGCCGTCGTGGCCGAGGCGGGCAATGGCGAAACGGCGTATGCGCTGCACCAGGAACAGGCGCCCGACGTCTGCGTGACGGACTTGTCCATGCCCGGCATCGGCGGCCTGGAATTGCTGCGCAAGCTGCTCGCGCGCGATGCCAGCGCCCGCGTGCTGGTATTTACCATGCACGACACGCCGCAGCTGATCGCGCGCGCGTTTGAGGGCGGCGCCTGCGGCTTCGTCAGCAAGCAGGCCGACCCGGAACACCTGGTCGACGCCGTGCGCGCCGCCCACGCGGGCCGGCGCTACCTGGACCCGCACAGCGCGCCCGCCGTGCTGCAGGGCACGGCCCGCAGGGAAGCGGACCGGTTGAGCAGCCTGAGCCAGCGCGAATTCGAAATCTTCCGCCTGCTGGCCGCCGGCCGCAGCGCCGCCGACTGCGCCCGCCTGCTGCACCTGAGCAGCAAGACGGTGGCCAACCACCAGACCTGCATCAAGGAAAAGCTCGACGTGCCAGGCCCCGCCGCCCTCGTCCACCTGGCGCTGCGCAATGGCATTATTGAAAATACCCACCCTTAAAATGCATAGCGCAGGCCCGCATTCACGCTGCGCGGCGCGCCGGCCGCGTAAAACGTCGCGTTGACCATCGGATAGTCGCCGTTCACGGCGGGCAGCGGGCGGGCGGCGAAATTGCCGCTGGCGTCGAAGCCCGTGGCGCCCAGCTGGGCCGCCGTCGCATACTTGCGGTCGAACAGATTATTCACCTGGGCGAACACGCTCAGGCGCGGCGTCAGCTGGTATTTGCCGTTCAGCTCGACCACGGCGTAGCCGCCGCTCTTGCCGGACCCCAGGTTAGACGGGCCGCCCGCCTGGTGCCGGTTGTTTTCATTGCCGCGCGCGTAGGAACTCGACACGGCCGTCATGGCCAGGCCCACCGTCCAGTCGCGTCCGCCCTGATAGTCCATGTGCGCTTTCAGGATATGGCTGGGCGTCAGCGGTATGCGGTTGCCGGGCGTGATGACGATATTGCCTTCCAGGCCGGGAGCCGACGCATCGCTGCTGCTGTTGGCGCTGCCGTTGACGGTTTCGCGGCTTTGATACGTCGCCTGCAGCCATGTGTAGTTGACGCCGAAGTCCAGCGCGCCGGCCTTGCCGTCGGCCGCCAGCTCCACGCCCTGGTGGCGCGTCTTGCCGAAATTCTTGAAGTAGCCGAAACCGGCCTGGTTGTCGGCCACGAACAGGATATCGTCGTGGTTTTCCGCGCGGAACAGGCCCGCGCTCCAGCGCGCCACGTCGCCCCATGGTCCGCGCAGGCCCGCTTCCCACGTCTTGGTGACGACCTGTTTCAAGGGCGGGTCGCCGGCCATGGCGTTGGGCAGGCGGCAGGGGTTTTCCGGGTCGGCGCAACCGAGTTCGATGGCCGTCGGCGTGCGGCTGCCTTCGTTGTAGCCGAGGTAGGCGCTCACGCCCTTCGCCGGCGCATAGGCCAGGCCGATGGCGGGATTGAAGCGGCTGAAACGGTGGTCGCCGTCGAGCGAGCCGCTGCCGCCGCCCGGCGTGATGGCGTCGCGGTTGCGCACCGTGCTGCGGTTGTAGCGGCCGGAGACGGTCAGGGTCAACGCTTGATTCAGCGCCATGCTGTCGCTCGCATACACGCTCCACGTGCGCATGCGCCCGCTCAAGTCGACGCGCTTGTCGACGGGCGTGCCGTCGTCGTCGATTTGCGTGCCGTCGGCAAAGAAGTTGACGGGCGTGATGCTGCGGTCCGGGTTCAGATAGCCGAACTGGCTGCTCTGGCGGAACGTGGCGTGGCTGGCATCGAAGGCGGCGCCGGCCGTGATGCTGTGGCGCGCGCCGGCCAGGTCGGCCAGCACGGTGAGCTGGCCTGACAAGCCATAGTTTTCCTGCTCGGTATGGCTGCGGTTGAGCATGCCGTTGCATTTTTCGGCCGGTTCATCGTTGAGCAGCACGTTGGCGATGCAGCGCCATTTCGGGAATGGCGTATTGCTTGCATTCGCCCCGCTGGCGGGAAAGCCCGTGTAGCCGGCCGCCGCCAGCGCCGCCCGTTCGGCCGCGCCGGGCTGGTAGACGGACTGGTCGAGCGACTCGTCGTTCAGGTCGCCGTTAAACGTGTGCGTGTCGATCTTGCGGTAGTACACATTGCCGGAGAGCAGCAAGCCAGCGCCGGCCTGGTGCCTGCCGGTCAGATTCAACAGAGTGGACTTGTTCTGCGTCAAATCGGGCTTGGTGTAGACGCTGCGGTAGTCGCGCGCCAGCATGCGCTGCTCCTGCAAGCCGTTGCCCGTCAGCGCATTGTCCGCGTGGGCCACGGTGACGGCGATATCCGTGCGCGCATCGCTCCAGCCCAGCTTGCCAAACACCTGGCGCACGTCGGACGGGGAATCGTCGCGCCAGCCGTCTTCGCTGAAACGGTTGCCCGTCACGTACCAGTGCCAGCCGCTGGCATGGCTGCCGCCATGCTCGAATTCGACAGCACGCCGCTGGTGCGAGCCCAGGCGCGCCTCGACGGCCGTGCCGGGATTGCTCTTGCCATCCTTGGTCTGCAGGGCCAGCGCGCCGCCCAGGGTGTTCAGGCCGAACAGGGGGTTGGAGCCAGGCATCAGGGTCAGCGATTCAATCGCCATGCGCGGAATCAAGTCCCAGCTGACGACGTCGCCGAACGGCTGGTTCAGGCGCATGCCGTCCAAGTACACGGACAGGCCTTGCGGCGTGCCCAGCAGGGGCGAGGCCGTATAGCCGCGGTAGCTGACGTCGGGCTGGAAGGGGTTGTTCTGCACCTCGTTCACAACCACGCTGCCCAGGTTGCGGCGCAGGAAGGCGGAAATGTCGAGCGCGCCACTGGCGGCGATCTGCTGCGCGCCGGCCGTCTGCACGGGCGCGGCCAGGGCATCGCGCGGCTGCTCCACGGTGGGCAGCGGCATGCTGCCCGTGATGATGACTGTCGGCAAGTCGCCCGAGGCAGCCAGGCTGATGGCCGCGCTGGCGTCAGCGGCAAGGTCGGCGGCCTGCGCCTGGCACAGCGCCATGGCGGCGGCCAATAAAGTCAGTTTCATGCGTATCCCCGTTTTTATCGTGGTTTTTATGACTGTCCAGTATCGGACAGCCACCGGGGATGGGCTAGGGAAAAACTCCCGCCGTGCCGGGCAGGGGTAACAAAGTCAACGCTGCAAAGGCAGGTAACTCTGCTTAAGCTGGCGCAACACAAAGCTCGATTTGTTGTGGCGGATGCCGGGAATTTTATACAGGCGCTCGCGCAGCAGGCGTTCGTAGTCGCGCGTGTCGCTGACGGCAATGCGCAGGTAGTAATCGTAGTCGCCCGAGACGAGAAACGCTTCCAGCACTTCCGGGATCATGGCCAGCGCGTGGCCGAACTCGAACAGGGCCTGGTCGGAATGGTCGTCCAGCGTGACTTGCACGATGACGGTATCGGCCAGCCCCACCTTGGCCGCGTTGACGTTCACCGTATAACCCTCGATGACGCCATCGTCCTCCATGCGCTTGATGCGCGCCCAGCACGGCGACGAGGTCAGGCCCACCTTGGCGCTCAGCTCGTGCAGGCTGATGCGGGCATCCTGCTGCAGGGCCGCCAGGATGGCGAGGTCGAATTTATCCAGCTTCATTCTGTTCTTTCACTATTTTGCAGCAAATTTTGCTCAATAATGCATTCTATACGAGAAAACCAGCAGCCTTTTCTGCCGCATCAGGCAGAAAATAAGGCCATGAAACCCGATCCCGCTCCCCTCCTCGCGCACGCCTCCCACAACGGCGCCAGCACCCTGATCGACACCCTGCTGGCGCTCGGCGTCGACACCGTCTTCGGCTACCCGGGCGGCGCCGTGCTGCCCCTGTACGATGCGCTGCACGCCCAGCCCCGGCTGCGCCATATTCTCGTGCGCCACGAACAGGCGGCCGTGCACGCGGCCGAAGGCTATGCGCGCAGCACGGGCCGGCCCGGCGTCGTCTTCGTCACGTCCGGCCCCGGCATGAGCAACACCACCACGGGCTTGCTCGACGCCCTGTGCGATTCGATCCCCGTCATCTGCATCAGCGGCCAGGTGGCCACCACCAGCATCGGCACCGACGCCTTCCAGGAATGCGACGCGCTGGGCATTTCGCGCCCCGTCACCAAGTGGAACCGGCAAATCCGCGCGGCCGACGAGACGGCCGACGTCGTGCGCGAAGCGTACGCGCAAGCCACGCAAGGCCGGCCCGGCCCCGTGCTGGTCGACTTTCCCAAGGATCTGCAGCTGGCGCCGGTGCAGGCAACGACGGTGCCTGCCCCTTGCGCCCCGGCCCCGCTGCCGCCGCCGGCAGCCTCCGATCTCGAACAGGCCGCCAGCCTGATCGCCGCCGCCCGCCGGCCCGTGTTCTATGGCGGCGGCGGCCTCGTCAATTCCGGCCCGGAGGCCTGCGCCGCGTTTCAACAACTGGTGAAACTGGCGGCCGCGCCGTGCACCCTGACCTTATTGGGCCTGGGCGCCTTTCCCGCCTCGCACCCGGCCTTCCTCGGCATGCTGGGCATGCACGGCACGCTGGAGGCGAACCTGGCCATGCACCATGCCGACCTGGTCATTTGCGTCGGCGCCCGCTTCGACGACCGGGTGACGGGGCGGCTGGACGCCTTTTGTCCTGGCGCAAAGGTCATCCACATCGATATCGACCCGGCGTCCATCGGCAAGGTGGTGCGCGCCGACGTGGCCCTGCGCGGCGACTGCGCGCCCGTGCTGGCCGCGTTGCTGGCGCAGCTGCGCGGGCGGTTGCTGGCGGACCGCCAGCCGTGGTGGCGGCGCATCGACGGCTGGCGCGCGCAGGACTCGCTGGCGTTCGACGATACGCCGGACGTCATCGCGCCGCAGGCGCTGATGCGGCGCCTGCAGGCGGCGCTCGACAGCATGGACAGCGGCGACGCCCTCGTCTCCACCGACGTGGGCCAGCACCAGATGTGGGCGGCGCAGCATCTGCGCTTCGAGCAGCCGCGCCGCTGGCTGACCTCGGGCGGCGCCGGCACCATGGGCTATGGCTTGCCGGCCGCCATAGGCGCGCAGATCGCCCACCCCGAAAAATGCGTGGTGTGCGTCAGCGGCGACGCCTCGATCCTGATGAATATCCAGGAACTGGCCACGGCCGTGCAGCACCGTCTGCCCGTCAAGGTGGTGTTGTCGAACAATGGCTACATGGGCATGGTGCGCCAGTGGCAGGAACTGATACACGGCGGGCGCTACAGCCACAGCTACACCGAAGCGCTGCCCGATTTCGTCGCCCTGGCGCGCGCGTTCGGCTGGCAGGCGCGCACGGTCTCCCGGCGCGAGGAACTCGACGCAGCGCTGGCGGACTGCCTGGCATCGAGCGGCCCCTACTTCCTTGACGTGCGCGTGCACGGCGCGGAAAACTGCTTCCCCATGCTGGCGCCCGGCGCGGGGCACCATGAAGTCACTTTGGCAAAAGGCGTGGTATTTCAAGAAAAAAATAGCATTACTCAGCGTCCCGATGCCTGACAAAACCGTAGCGGGCGGAAGGGAGAGGTGGCCAAGAAGCGCAACCGTACTGTAGTACGGTGAGCATCGCAGGCCGCCTATACCGACGCGCAGCAGGTTTGGTCAGGCATTCACTACGCCCATATCCGGTAGACCCAGTAGCTTTCATCGTCGCGGATGGCGCGCGCCAGCTCGGTGGGGCTCAAGCCCGTGATTTCGCGCGTCTCGCGGCAGAAATGCGCCTGGTCGGCGTAACCGCCGCTGGCGGCGATATCGGACCATGACACCGCGCCCTGCAGGATGGCGCCGCGCTCGTCGAGGAACAGCTGTTCCGCGCGGCGCATGCGGCGCAAGGTGCGCATGGGCTGGCCGGCCCAGGCCTTGATGCGGCGCTCGATATGGCGCACGCTGCTGGCCAGCCCCGTCGATGCGGCCTGCACGCCCAGGCGGCGCACCCAGTCCTGCACGGCGCCGGCAGGATGGTCGCTGCCCTTGCGCGCCGCCAGCCAGCGCGGCGCGAGAAAGTCTTCCACCAGGCTGACGCGGGCGGCATCGTCGGGCGCGGCCAGCACGGCGTCGGACAGGGCCAGCCAGTCCGCGCCAAACACGGCGTCGAGCGGGCGGAACCGGTCCAGCAAGGCATCCATCGATACGCCCGTCAAGGCATGCAGGGCGGCCGGATAAAACATCACGACAAACGAGTGCACGGGACCGGGGTTGTAGCTGACCAGCGGATACGAGCGGGGGCCGCCGAACAGCGCGGGCGGCATGCGCACGTCCGGCAGCGACAGGCCCGGCCCGGCCGCTTCCACGTCGCCGGCGACGGTCCAGATGATGCTGCACATGGGCGCGGCGGGAAAACGGTTCAGGCGCTGGGCCGGCGGCAGGAGCGCGCAGCCCGTGGTGTCGCGCACGAGGATGGCGCGCACGCAGGAAGCGAGCGCGGCGCGCGGCGCGATCAAACGGGTCAGGGGCAGAGGGGCGGCAGGCATGGCGACGATTGTACCGGCAATTGCGCATGCCGCGCGATGTCGTATTCGTTCAATACAGGCGGTCCGCAATCGCGTAAAGTATGACTATAATTGCAAGCAAATCTTGCAAGCCATCCTCGTACTTTCACCGTATCGTCAGGAGATGTTCATGCCGCCACTCGACCATGCCGCCGCGCCCGCCGCCCCCCCCGCCATCGCGCGGCCCTTGCGCCAGATCCGCCGCCTGCCGGGGCCATTCGCCCTGCCCATCGTCGGCAACAGCCTGCAGATCAAGCTCACGCGCATCCACCGCGACGTGGAACAGTGGGTGCGGCGCTACGGCCCCTACCTGCGCGCCTGGTTCGGCCGCACGCTGGTGCTGGTGGTGGCCGACAGCGAGGCCGTGTCCGCCGTGCTGCGCGACCGCCCCGACGGTTTCCGGCGTCCGCTCAGCAGCTCCATCGTGTCCGAGGAAATGGGCGGCATCCCCGGCCTGTTCCTGGCCGAAGGCACGGAGTGGCGCAACCAGCGCCGCATGGTCATGGCCGGCATGGCGCCCGGCGCCATCAAGGCCTATTTCCCCGCGCTGGTGACGGTGGCCCAGCGCCTGCAGCGGCGCTGGCATCTTGCCGCCACGCAAGGCCAGGCGATCGACCTCGACGGCGACCTGAAGCGCTACACGGTCGACATCATCGCCGGCCTGGCCTTCGGCACGGAAGTCAATACGCTCGAATCGGGCGAGGACGTGATCCAGCGCCACATGGACGACATCCTGCCCGCCGTGGCGCGGCGCAGCCTGTCCATGTTCCCGTACTGGCGCTACGTCAAGCTGCCCATCGACCGCCGCCTGGACCGCGACGTGGCGGCCCTCTCCGCCGCCGTGGCCGGCCTGGTGCAGCAGGCGCGCGCGCGCATGGCGCACGATCCGGCGCGCCGCGCGCGCCCGCCCAACCTGCTCGAAGCCATGATCGCCGCCGCCGACCTGGAAGGCAGCGGCGTGAGCGACCGCAATGTCGCGGGCAATGTGCTGACCATGCTGCTGGCGGGCGAAGACACGACGGCCAACACGCTGTCGTGGATGATTTATTTGCTGCAACGCAACCCGCACACCCTGGCGCGGGCGCGCGAGGAAGTGCGGCGCCTGGCGCCCGACGTGGGCGCCTTCACGATCGAGCAGATGGACAGCCTCGACTACCTGGGCGCCTGCGCCAGCGAGGCCATGCGTTTAAAACCCGTGGCGCCCTTCCTGCCCGTCGAGGCGCTGCGCGACACGGTCATCGGCGACATCGCCGTGCCGGCCGGCACCCTCGTGTGGTGCGTGATGCGCCACGACACGGTGTCCGATAGCCACTTTCCCGACGCGCAGGCGTTCAAGCCCGAGCGCTGGCTGGCCGATAGCGAGGAAGTCAACGACAAGCGCGCCGCCATGCCCTTCGGCGCCGGCTTGCGCACCTGCCCGGGCCGCTACCTGGCCTTGTTGGAAATCAAGATCGCCATGGCCATGCTGCTGGGCAGCTTCGACCTCGCCGGCGTCGATACGCCGGACGGCGGCGAGGCGCAGGAATTGATGGGGTTTGTGATGTCGCCCATCGGCCTGAGCATGCGCCTGGCGCGGCCGCAGTGATACCATGGGGGCATCTCAGTCAACGTACTTTCCACCATGCAAATTCACCTGGAATCGCCGCGGCAAGCCGACGTGCAAGCCTTGATCGCCGAGCTTGATGCATATCAACAAACCCTGTATCCGGCCGAGTGCGTCTATTCGCTGGACCTGGCGTCCCTGCCGCCGGACACCCTGCTGTTCGCCGTCGCCCGCGATCCAGAGGGCGCGGCGCGCGCCTGCGGCGCCATCGTCGTCACGCCCGATTTCGGCGAGGTCAAGCGCATGTACGTGCACCCGGACAGCCGCGGCCTGGGCCTGGCCAGGCGCCTGCTGGCCCTGCTGGAAGAGCAGGCGCTGGCGCGCGGCTGCCGCTTGCTGACCCTGGAAACGGGCATCCACCAGCCCGAGGCCATCGCCCTGTACGCGCGCCAAGGCTACCAGCGGCGCGGGCCGTACGGCGAGTATCGCGACGATCCGTTCAGTGTCTTCATGGAAAAGCCGCTGCGGGCGGCCGCATGAGCGCGCCCGCCGACAGCCTGCTCGACATCCGCGCGCGCCTGCGCGCCTTTGCCGCCGTGCGCGACTGGGACCAGTTCCACACGCCGAAAAACCTGGCCATGGCCCTGTCCGTGGAAGTGGCGGAACTGGCGGAGCATTACCAGTGGCTGCCCACGGGCGCGGACGCCGAGCTGGACGAAGCCAAGCGCACGGGCATCCGCCACGAACTGGCCGACGTACTGATGTATCTGGTACGCCTGGCCGACAAGAGCGGCGTTGACCTGCACGCGGCCGTGCTGGAAAAAATGGCACTGAATGCGCAGAAATACCCGGCGCAGCAGGTGCGCGGCGACGCGCGCAAATATAGCGAATACTGAAATACCCATCCGTGCGTGGCTGCCGCGCAAAAAGGCGTAGCATCAAGCCATGCGCACTCCTCTCTCCTTGCTGCTCGCTGGCTTGCTCGCTGGTCCACTGTCCAGCGCTGTTGCACTGGCGCAAACCGCGCCCGTGCCGCAAGTAAAAGTGGACGCCACGCGCGACCCCGTCGACAAATCCTACCGCAAGATGCTGCAGGGCGTGGAGCGCTTCGAGCGCGACCATGCACTGGCGCCGCAGGCCGTGCTGCGCTTTCGTTTGCTGCCGCGCCAGCCCGGCGTGGACATGACGGGCGTGCAGCTGCGCATCGCCGGCGATACCGTCAGCATCCCGCTCCCCTTGGCAGAGGACAACAGCTTTGCCCCCGTGCGCAATGCGCAGGCGGCGCGCGAAGACGCCGTGCTGCTCGCCAACCGCAGGGCTTCCACCATGAGCTGGCGCGCGCAGGTCATCACGCCCGGCTTGCCGCCCGGCACGCGGCGCCTGGGCGACCTGCGCCTGGAATGCCGCGCCGGCATGGATTCCGGCCTGATCTCGAACGACCCGCAAATCATCGCCTGGCTGTCGAGCATGCTCTACAGCACCGACAAAGTGTGTTCCGAGCCGGACGGCAATTATCTGTTCTTCACGGAGCGGCCCCTGTTCGGCGTCACCCTCGTGCATGGCGAACGCCGCCTGGCCCTGCCGTTCGCCATGCTGTATGCGGGCGGCGAGCAAACGCCCGCCTCGCTGCCGTATTGCGATTGCCAGGTCTTGCTCGACCGCACGTATTACGCGCCCCTGTGGGATGCCAGCTGGCCCGACGACACCCTGCTGGAATTTGACTACATGGACGAGGTGGCGCCATGAAATGGCTGCTGATCGCCATGCTGGCGCTGCTGGCCGCCTGCTCCGGCACGCGCGCCTTGCAGGCAAGCAAGAACGTGCCTTACGCCACCCTGGAACAGGTGGTGCGGCCGGGCAGCAGCACGCGCGAACAGGTGCGCGCCGCACTGGGCGACAGCACGGCCATCCGCTTCGACAGCGGCAAGGAAGTGTGGATGTACAGCTACCCGGCCGCCGCGGGCGCGCAGGGCGAATATGTGATTCTGTTTGGCGGGGACGGCGTGGTGAAGAAGGTGCGCAGCGGGGAAGTGTATCGGGTGAAGCAGTAAAAGTACCCCAAAAGCAAACTGGGGGGAATGCTCCCAATGGGAAGCATTCCGCTCACGCAGTGACTGCCCCCGGCACTAACCGGGTTGGCGCGCCTTCAGCAAGGCCCGCGACGCCACGCCCGCGCCCGCGCCGCGCCCCGCGCCGGCCACCTTGCGCTTGGGCGAGGCCTTCAATTTGAAGATGCCGATCGACTTGGCCACGCTGTCGGTGCGCTGCGCCAGATTGGTGGCGGCGGCGGCGGCGGCCTGCTCCACCAGCGCCGCATTCTGCTGCGTGATGCCATCCATGTGGATGACAGCCTGGTTGACTTGCCCGATGCCCTGGTTCTGCTCGCGCGTGGTCGAGGAAATCTCGTCCATCACTTCCGTCACGCGGGCCACGGAGGCGATCACTTCCGTCATGGTGGCGCCCGCATTGCTGGTCAGCACGCTGCCCGCATTCACGGTGGCGATCGAATGGTCGATCAGCTGCTTGACTTCCTTGGCCGCCGTCGCCGAGCGTTGCGCCAGGCTCCGCACTTCGCCCGCCACGACGGCGAAGCCGCGGCCGTGCTCGCCCGCGCGCGCCGCTTCCACGGCCGCGTTCAAGGCCAGGATGTTGGTCTGGAAGGCGATGCCGTCGATCAGGCCGATAATGTCGAGAATCTTGCGCGACGAGGTGCTGATTTCGTCCATCGTGGTGACCACTTCGCTGACGATGGTGCCGCCCTTGGCCGCGATGGTCGACGCCTGCGCCGCCAGGTCGTTGGCCGTGGACACGTGATCGGCGCTGTTCTGCACGGTCGACGTCAGTTCTTCCATGCTGGCCGCCGTCTGCTCCAGGCTGGATGCCTGCGATTCCGTCCGGCTGGACAAGTCCATATTCCCCGTGGCAATTTCCGCCGTGGTAATGCGGATATCCTCGAAATTGGCGCGCACGTCGCCGATAATGCTGTGCAGGTTGATATTCGTCTGGCGCAAGGCCGCCATCAATTGACCCATGTCATCATCACGCACCTTGTCGATGACGCCCGTCAAATCGCCGCCTGCCATCTTGCGCGCCGCCGTGATGGCGTCGCCCAGCGGCGCGACGAGAGAGTTGTGCAGATGGACCCAGAAATACAGCATCAGCGCCACGGCGGCGGCGGCAGCGCCGCTGAGCCAGCTGCGCGTGGCCGTGCTTGTCTCACCGTCGATACTCCACACGGCGCAGCCGAGGATGGCCAGCACCACGCCGAAGACGGCGCAATGCAGGGCGATGTCCTGCGACAGGCTCAGCTTGCGCCACTCGGCCAGCCTGGCGGCCCAGCCCTGGCGCACGACGCGGCCATTGCGGATCGCCAGCCTGGCGCTATTGCCGTCTTTAAAACTTTTATACAGGGCTGCCGCTTCGTTGACCTGCTCGCGCGTGGGCTTGGTGCGCACGGACATATAGCCGATCGGGCGGCCGTTTTCGATGACGGGCGTGATATTGGCGAAGACCCAGTAAAAGTCGCCGTTCTTGCAGCGGTTCTTGACCATGCCCGTCCACGGCATGCCCGTCTTGATGGTGTCCCACAGGTCGGCAAACGCTTCGGCCGGCATATCGGGATGCCGCAGGATATTCTGTGGCGCTCCCAGCAGTTCCATTTCTGAAAAGCCGCTGACTTCAATGAAATACTGATTGGCGTAATTGATGTTTCCCTGTAAATCCGTGGTGGAAACAATCGTCATGCCGTCATTTAATACGTATTCATTTTGCGTGATAGGCGTGTTGACCCGCATCGTCGCTCCTCTATTTTTTTCAACTAGCATAACAAAAACATAAAAACAATATACCACATCAAGCACCCACGAGATATCGCCCCGGCGACAATGACGCCAGTCAAACAATATAATAAAAATCAATTCATTTATGTTTTATGATTTACTTTGACTCAACTTGATTGATTTTATTGAAATGCAAAATTCAAATTGCGCACATGCGCAATAATTAATAAAAAATTATGTATCGATGTGGCGGGCAATAAACATGGCGCTTGCGCCGATTAAAAGACGCGCAGCGGACGCAATACAGGCCGGCGCGTGGCTACGCCTGCCTGCAACCATAGCGCGGCAACCATGTTCATTTCTTGAGGGAAAATAAAAACTGGCGCGAATGCGCCAGTGGGGAGATATGTCTCCAATCCGCGACACAGGCGCCGCAGCGCCCGTGGGGATGGCTTACTTGAACGTTTTGCGCGGCGACTTCGGACGCGGTGGCGCAGGCTTGCGCTCCGTCGTGCCGTCATCGAGGCTGATGCGCAGTTTCTGGCCCGAGACCACGACCGATTTCAGGTGGTCGAGGATTTCCGGCGGCATTCCTTCCGGCAAGTCCAGCACGCTGTAGTTGTCAAAGATATCGATGCGGCCGATATGCTTGGCTTCCAGGTTCGCTTCGTTGGCAATGGCGCCGACGATGTTGCTTGGCGTCACGGCGTGCTCACGGCCCACTTCGATGCGGTAAGCCGTCACGCCCGGGCGTGGGCGCTCCTTCTTCGGCGCGCGCGGCGCAGGCGCAGCGTCGCCCGCGTCCGCTGGTGCATCCTTGAACGCTGGCGCGGACTTGGCGGCAAACGGCTTGCGCGGCGCGGCTGGCGGCGCCAGGTCCGGCGCGTCGCCGTCACGGCTGATGCGCAGCTGCTGGCCCGCCACCCACACGGTTTTCAGCTGGTCCAGCAATTCTTTCGGCATGCTGTCCGGCAAGTCCAGGACGCTGTAGTCATCATAGATTTCGATGCGGCCGATGTTTTTCGAATCGATGCCCGCTTCGTTGGCGATGGCGCCCACGATATTGCCCGGTTTTACGCCATGTTGATGACCTACCTCAATACGGAACGTCTGCATGCCGGCGTCGGCCGGGCGCTGGATGCGTTCCTTCTTCGGGAAGGCCGGGCGCTCGCTGCGCTCGAAGCGGTCGCCGCGGTCGAAACGCTCGTTGCGCTCAGGGCGGTCGAAGCGGTCCTGGCGCACGGGACGGTCATCCTGCCACGTGGCTTGCTCGCGCGCCTTGTTCTTGTCCAGCAACAAAGGCACATTGCCACGCGCCATCTTCGCCAGGGCGGCGGCGATTTCGATGGCGGGAATGTTCTGTTCGCGTTCAAAATCCTCGATCAGCGACTGGAACTGTTCCAGTTCGCCCAGGGCCAGGGTTTCGCTGATCTGTTCCTTGAACTTGGCGATGCGCACGTCGTTGACGGCCTGTATCGTCGGCAGTTCCAGCATGCCGATCGGCTGGCGGGTCGAGCGCTCAATGGCTTTCAACAAGTTCTTTTCACGCGGGGTGATGAACAAAATCGCTTCGCCGCTGCGGCCGGCGCGGCCCGTGCGGCCGATGCGGTGGGTATAGCTTTCCGGATCGTGCGGCACGTCATAGTTGACGACGTGGCTGATGCGCTCGACGTCCAGGCCGCGGGCGGCCACGTCGGTTGCCACGAGGATGTCGATCTTGCCGTCCTTTAATTGCTGGATGGTACGCTCGCGCTGCGCCTGCTGGATGTCGCCATTGATGGCGGCCGCCGAGAAACCGCGTGCCTGCAGCTTGCTGGCCAGCTCTTCCGTGCCCAGCTTGGTGCGGGCGAAGATGATCATGCCGTCAAACGCTTCCGCTTCCAGGATGCGCGTCAGCGCGTCGAGCTTGTGCATGCCCGACACGAGCCAGTAGCGCTGGCGGATGTTGTCGGCCGTGCCCGTCTTGGCGGCCACGGTCACTTCGGCCGGGTTCACCAGGTAGGTGGTGGCGATGCGCTTGATGACGGAAGGCATCGTGGCCGAGAACAGGGCCGTTTGATGGCCGTCCGGGGTTTCTTTCAAGATACGTTCGACGTCGTCGATAAAGCCCATGCGCAGCATTTCATCGGCTTCGTCGAGCACCAGCGTCTTCAGCTTGGACAGGTCGAGCGAGCCCTTGTCCAGGTGATCGATGACGCGGCCAGGGGTGCCGACGACGACGTGCACGCCGCGGCGCAGGGCCGACAGCTGCGGGCCGTAGCTTTGGCCGCCGTAGATCGGCAGCACATGGAAGCCGGGAATGTGGGCGGCATACACCTGGAACGCTTCGGCGACCTGGATGGCCAGTTCGCGCGTCGGTGCCAGGACCAGGGCTTGGGGTGAGCTTTGTTTCAGATCAATGCGCGACAGGATAGGCAAGGCGAAGGCGGCGGTCTTGCCCGTGCCTGTTTGCGCCTGTCCCAGCACGTCGCGGTTGGCGAGCAATAATGGAATCGTGGCCGCCTGGATAGGCGACGGTGTTTCGTAACCGACATCCTTGAGCGCGCGAACCAGCGGCTCGCTCAGGTTAAGGTCGGAAAATAAGGAAATTGGTGTATCAGACATGAAATCACTCACAAGTTCGCTCGAATCGCCCAATGCGAAAGAGTGTATCTGCTAGTTTACTCTTTACTGGACCATACCGGGTGGACACAGGCCGCAGAACGCCGTTTTTTGCCATCGACAACGCAGAAAAATCGGCGATCCGCACGCAATTGGTGCAAAAACCAAGCAATATTATATGTTTTACAATAGATTCGGCTGTTTTACAGGTGCGCTTCGATATTGCTTGCCGCATCGACCGAGTGGCGCAGGAACTCCAGCAAGTCTTCGTTCAGGCGGTCCCTGTGCGTCGTCGCCAGGCCGTGCGAAGCCAGGTAAAACATCTGCTCTTCCCAGGCGTCGGACGACAGGGGCCAGCCGTGGCTGAAGACGACGGGCGCGCCGCTGCGCCTGTCCTTGTAGCAGACCAAGGTAGCGTCGGCGGTACGCAAGGTGTTACTCGATTGCAAGTCGGCGGCTAGTCATGGAACGCTCCTGGTCGGCGGGCCAGCGGCCATTGTGGCCGCAATGGCGCGCGCATGCCGCGCGCTACGCTGGAGCATTGCGGTAGAGTAAGATTGCCGCTGCTTTGCTTTCCCGTATTCACTTTTGGAGTTGCCATGCGTTTTCCCCTCGTCCTCGCGGCCAGCCTGTTCAGTACTACCGCCTTCGCCCAAGCGCTCGTTGCCGAAGCGCCCCTGCGCGCCCATCTGTCCTTCCTGGCCGACGATTTACTGGAAGGACGCGGCACGGGCCAGCGCGGCGGCGACCTGGCCGTGCGCTACCTGGAAACCCAGGCGGCCGTGGCCGGCCTGCAGCCGTTGCAGGATGGCAGCTACCGCCAGGCGCTGACCATCGTCGGCAGCAAGGCCTTGCCATCGAGCAAAGTCACCTTCAGCGCGGGCGGCAAGACCTTGTCTCCCGCCTTCGGCAAGGACATCGTCTTTGGCGCGGCCAATGGCCAGGAAAAAGTGGCGTTCGACGCGCCCCTCGTGTTTGCCGGCTACGGCATCCGCGCCCCGGAAGAAAACTGGGACGATTTCAAGGGTGTCGATCTGAAGGGCAAGCTCGTCATCATGATGGTCAACGACCCGCAGCCGACCGCAGCCGAGCCAAACCGTTTCGCCGGCAAGTCGCTGACCTATTACGGCCGCTGGGTCTACAAGTACGAGGAAGCGCTGCGCCAGGGCGCGGCCGGCGTCTTGCTGATCCACACGACGGAATCGGCCTCCTACCCATGGTCGGTGCCGGCCAACGGTTTCGGCCACGAGCGCTTCAGCCTGGCCGGCGCGGGCAATGCGATGGAAGGCTGGCTGCAGGAAGACATGGCGCGCGCGCTGTTCCAGCAAGCCGGACAAGACCTCGACGCCCTGCGCGCGCAGGCCGAAACGCGCGCATTCCGTCCCGTGGCCCTGAACGCCACGGTCAAGGTGGCATTGAACAGCCAGATCCGCAGCATCGAGCAATTCAACGTGGCCGGCATCGTGCCGGGCACGGATCCGAAACTGAAGGACGAAGCCGTGATTTACTCGGCGCACTGGGACCACCTGGGCAAGGATGACGAAGGCAGCGCCCGCGCCGGCCAGAGCGACCACATCTACAACGGCGCCATCGACAACGCCTCGGGCGCGGCGGCCCTGCTGGCCATGGCGCAGGTTGCGGTAAAACAACCGGCGCGCCGCACGCAGATCTTCCTGTGGCCGGCCGGCGAGGAAACGGGCATGCTGGGCAGCACGGCCTACACGCGCGCGCCCCTGTGGCCGCTGGCCAAGACGGCCGCCGACCTGAACCTCGACAGCATGAATTTCGTCGGCAAGACGCGCGACATCGGCGTGGCCGGCGCCGAGCGCAGCAGCCTGTACGCAAGCGCCGCGCGGGTGGCCAAGCGCATGGGCCTGCGCCTCGCGCCCACCATTCCCGACCTGTCCGGCGCCTTTTACCGGGCCGACCATTTTGCCTTTGCCAAGGCCGGCGTACCCGCCTTCAACGTGGGTTCGGCCGTGTTTTCCGGCGACGGCTCCTTCGACTTCGTCCAGGCGCCGAAAGCCTCCGGCGAGCGCCTGGTGGCGTTCAAAAAGGATTACCACCAGGTCACCGATGAATACCACCCGTCGTGGGACTTGTCGGGCATGGTGCAGCAGGCGCAATTCACCCTGAACCTCGGCTACGAAGTGGCAAACGACAAGAACTTGCCGACGTGGAACAAGGGCGAGGCGTTCGGCAAGGTGAAACGCTAAAACTGTCTACGCATAAAAAAAACACCGGCCTGTGCCGGTGTTTTTCATTCAAATCGCCATGATGCGTTTCAGGTCGACGAATGCGGTCTCGTACAGGTGCTGGAACGCGCCCACCATGACCTCTTCCACGCCTTCGGCCGCGTCGAACTCGCTCGACCATTGCGCCACGCAGGAAGCGCCGCCCGGTTCGCCCGTGACGCACAGGGTGGAGCGGTAATTCCTGACGGGGATAGGCCCCGAGACGATGGTATAGCTGTAGCTCTTGTCCGCTTCGCTGTAGCTTTGCAGGCGCTCGGCGATGACGGCGCCGTCCGTGGTTTTCAGGCGGCGCACGCGGCCGCCGTGTTCGGACAGGCTGGTCTTGATCGAGCTCGACCATTCAGCCAACGACTGGAAGCCGCCGATAAAATCCCACACGCGTTCGGCGCTTGCCGCCAATGTTACAGAAACAATTACTTGGGCCATCTTTAATTCGGTTCCTCATCCAGGTTTGCCGGGCGCCGCGCCCGGCCGGCCGGAGTTGCCCGGCACAGCCGCTATTTTAGCGCCCATGCGCCTTTGCTGCTCGGCGCGCAAGGCCGGCGATCCTGTTTTCGGCGCAAGCCTTACAGATTTTCTGCCAGGAAAATCAAGGAATTGCCATGCGCGTGCGCGGCGGCACGCTGCTGGTAGCTGTCGCGGTGGGTGCAGTTGAAACCGTGCTCGGCGCCCGGGTAGATATGGATTTCCACGTCTTGCCGGTCTTCGAAGCGCTCGGCGATCTTTTGCACGGCTTGCGGCGGAATATGGCTGTCCTGGCCGCCGAAATGCATGAGCAGCGGCACCTGGATCTTGTCGGCCAGGTCCAGCTTGTTCTGGATGCCGCCGCCGTAATAGGCGATGGCGGCGTCGACCAGGCCGGCCGCGGCCGTTTGGTACGACAGGCGGCCGCCGAAGCAGTAGCCGACCGAGGCCAGCTTGCCCGTCACTTCAGGGCGGGCGCGCAGGACGGCGACGGTGGCGGCGATATCGCTGTCCGCATGCGGATTGTCGGTGGCCTGCATCAGTTCGACGGCGCGCTTCCAGCCGTCCCCGTCATAGCCCAGTTCAATGTGCGCGCCGGCGCGCCAGAACAGGTCCGGCACCAGCACCACGTAGCCGTCGGCCGCGTACTGGTCGGCCACGGCGCGGATATGCTCGTTGACGCCGAAAATTTCCTGCAACAGGACGATGGCGGGGCCCTTGCCCACGTGCGGCACGGCCAGGTAAGCCTGGAAGCTGCCGTCCGGGCCGGCAATATCGATCCACTGCGAAGTTGTGCTCATAGAAAACTCCAGTCTGAGGTTGGGGGAATGCCACAGCCAGGCATGTTACTGGTTTTTCACGCTGCCTGCGTGCACCCGCCTTTGCCCTGCCTCAATACATCTCGCGCAGATAAATCACGGGGCCCGCTCTGAGGATGCCAAAGACGACGACGCCGACCGTGCTGCCCAGGTAAGGATGATTGCCCACGGAAACGTCCACGCGGCCAGACTTGCCGGTTCCGGGCGCCAGCAGAGTCAGGCGATTGAACTGCGGCAACACGCCTTGGGCGACGGCGTAGGTCCGGTCATCCACAGCCAGCGCAGCGCAGTCCAGCGGTTTCTTGCAGTTGGCCAGCACCACGTCCGACTTGTTGAATGCGCTGATGCTGTCGAGCAAATTCGTCACCCATTTCGTTCCATTCCAATACTGCACTTGCACGGCCAGTTTGACGGGCAACAACTCGGAACCATAACCGTGGGCAACCTGCCATTGCCCCGACAGCACGGTCAGCCGCGCCTCGTTCTGTACCAATGCAGAGGTCGAGCTGACGACGACGCTGCCGAGATATGTGCTGCTGGCGCGCAAGCGCACGCCGGTGGGCGCCAGCGGCGCGCCCGGCTTGCCCGGAAAGCGGTAGGCGACCATGGGCGAGGCGACGCCCAGGGTGAATGTCGCGGGCGCCACGCCGGTGATGGTGGCTTGCGCCTTCTTGCCGTCGGTGAGCCGGCTGCTGCCATCAGAAGTGCTCGGTGGAAAAGCAATCGTGCCCGTGGCCGCATCCCAGCCGTCGAGCAGCACGGGCGCCAGGACGCTCGGATTGAGCTCGTCATAATTTTGCGTCGTCGTCCCGCCCAGGGCGCGCGCCGTCACGCGCACGCCTATCGCCTGCCCCGCATACGCGTAGCGGCCTGTCGCCCCATCGTCGGCGCAGGTGAGCGGCGCGGCGCACGGCGTGGCGATGCCGTTGAGCGCGGCCGGCGCATCACCGTCGCCCTTTTTGATCAGCTCCGTGATGAAGTGATGCGGGATAAACTGCACCGGCTTGCTCACGCTCGGGGCCGGCGCGGCAAGGTTGGCATCCAGGTAGCCCTTGCGGTTGGCCAGATTGAAGGCGATGGTGATGGTTCCCACTTCCGGCCAGTTCATGTCACTGCTGGCAACGCTACCATTGGCGAAGACCACGCCACCTTGCAGGGCAGGCTTGGCGGGCTTGGGGATCTCGCTCGCCGTCGGCCTGACCAGGCTGGCCAGCGAAGGCAGCGCCGTTTCTGCCGGCTTTTCATTGCCGAAGTTCGGCGTCACGGCGCCCGCGCTATTGAGCGCGCTCATGCTGACCGTCACCGGCGCGCCCGCGCGCTGGGGACTGGCAATGACGGGGACGCTGAACGCGGCCGGCACGACGGTGACTTCGGCGTTGCCCGTCATCCTCAAGCCGGCGTCGCCGCTAGCGGCCGACCCCGTATAGGTGGCCGTCATATTCAGCTTGCCCACGTCCGCATACGACATGATGGCCGTGGCAACGCCAGCGTTGTCGAACGCCAGGTTGACAGTCTTCCCCAGGAGACTGCAAGCACTGCTGTTATCCGCGGCCAAGGCGATGAAGGGGCCCGTGCCTTTGATGAAGACGGGCAAGGTGCCGCTGGCGGGATTGCCATAGCTGCAACTGAGGGTCAAATCCTTGCTGGTATTCTTAAACAGGGGCACGCACGCTTGCGGGGTCTGGCTGGGGGCGCCCTGCACGGCGCTGATGCTGAACGACTGTTGAGTGGCAGAAACATGATTGACGGGAATGACCGTCAATCCTGTTGCCGCAAAAGCCATGTTGCAGCTGCTGCTGGCGTCCGAAGCGCGCTTGCACACGAGCGCTTCCTTGGCGCCGGGCACGCTCGCCAGGCTCAGGGTGGCGCTGCCGGCCGTGTACTGGCGCACGCTGGCCGTCGCCACGCCGCTGCTGTCGATCAGCGTCGCCGTGCCGCCGGGACTGACGGTGACATTCGCGCCGCCCGTGTACCTGGTGCTGCAGGCGGCATCCGCGCATGCCGTCACCGTCACCGTCTGCGGCGCGCACGTCAGCGCATTGCCCGGATGGTCGATCTGGAAGTGGTGGGGAGCGGCCTGCGCGCCGGGGCCGCATTTCGGCCCCATCGGTTCATTGAAGGCCCAGCCGCTGTTGTTCGTCACGCAGCTGCACGGGTTCGATGGCGTATAGGCCTTGCAGGTGATGGTTTGCTGCACCCGGCCCTGCCAGCCCAGGGTGATGTGGTCAACCTTGGCGTTGCCCGTGATATAGGCGTTGGACGAGTCGAGGGTGACCTCGCCGGCATCCACATTGCCCCTGATGCCATTGCCCGAGGCGATCGACAAGGAATTGCTCGCGTCCACGTCGCCGATGACGAGCAGGCCGGACGCCTTCAGGTCGATGGTCGGCGATTTCAGGTCGCCCGTCACCTGGCTGCCCGAACCGATGGTCAGCGAAACGCTGGCCGTGATATCGCCCTGGATGCGGGTGCTGGCGGCCAGGATATTGACGATGGTGCCGCTGATCGGCCCGTTGATGACCGAACCGGAGGCGATTTCCACCGGGCCCTTGGCGCTGATCTTGCCCGTCACCGTGACGTTGTTCGAGCCCATCTTGATGGTGGTGGCGGCAATATTCGCCGTGACGGTCTGTTCCTGCGCGCCCATGAGGAAGGTGCCGCCTTCGGCGCTCAGGCTGCCCCCTGTCACCTTCAGATTCGACGGCTTGATGTCCTTGATATCGAGATTGCCCCTGACGGTCAGCGCGGCGTTGCCGCTCATCGTCAAGCCCTGGTTATAGCTCATCGCCAGCGAACTGTTGACCGTCACGCCATACGCGCTGCCGATGACGATGACGTCGGTAGAGTCCAGCGCCAGCGAGGGGCACGTGTATTGCAAGCCATCCGTGCTCAGGCTGCAGCCGCTGACGGCGCCGCCATTGAAGTTGAGCGTGGCAGCCTGGGCAATAGTTGAGTACAACAATAGTGTCAGGGTGGCAAAAAAGGGAAGTAAGCGCACGATATCCAGGAATCTGATGAATGGGAAACCAGCGGGCGCGTGGCTTATTCCATGCTAATCTACGCCCTCGCTGTTGTTGCATTATGGCAGTATTTGTCTCCCTCGCGCATATCGCATGATCAAGCAAAGCCCCAAGGAATTTCCCCTGCGCACCGTCGACATCATCGTCTATCCCGGCTTCAAGGCCCTCGAAGCCATCGGCGCCATGAAAGTGTTTGATTACGCCAATACGCATTTGCGCCTGCGCAATCTGCCTGGCGGTTACGACGTGCGCATCGCCTCGACGGCCGTCGGGCCGGTCGAGTCCGACACCCTGATGTCGCTGCACGCCAGCAAGGCGCTCGACGCCAGCCGCTTGCCGGACCTGGCCGTCATCGTCGGCTGCCACCACGTCGAGCAAGTCTTGCAGGACATCCCCGCCCTCGCCGCCTGGGTGGCCGAGGCGGCGCCCCGCATCACTACGCTGGCGGCCCTGTGCACGGCTTGCTTCTTCCTGGCCGAGGCGGGCGTGCTCGACGGCAAGAGCGCGGCCACGCACTGGAGCGCCGTGGACAGCCTGCGCCAGCGCTACCCCTTGATACAGGTCAATGCCGATGCCATTTTCGTGCGGGAAGGCAAATTCTGGACGTCGGCCGGCGTGACGGCCGGCATCGACCTGGCGCTGGCCCTGGTGGAAGACGATTTCAGCCGCGATATCGCGCTCGAAGTGGCGCGCGACCTGGTCGTGTATCTGAAGCGGCCCGGCGGCCAGTCGCAGTTTTCCGTGCACCTGTCGAGCCAGATGACGACGCACCCGACCATCCGGCAATTACAGGGCTGGATCATCGAACATCTTGCCGACGAGCTCACGGTGCCGCTGCTGGCGGCCAGGCTGGCCATGAGCGAGCGCAATTTTACGCGCGTGTTCCAGCGTGAAACAGGCACCAGCCCCACGGAATTCATCGAAACGGCCCGCTTCGAAGTGGCGCGGCGCTTGCTGGAAGACAATGTGTCTTCCTTAAAACAAGTGGCCGCGCAGGCAGGCCTGCACAGCGAGGAAAGGCTGCGCCGCCTGTTTCAGAAGAAACTTGCCATCACGCCGCGCGACTACCGCGAGCGCTTTTCCAGCACGGCGCGCTAGGCGCAGCGACGGTGCGCGAGACTCAGCGCGACTTGTTGCTGCGCACGTGGCGCGTGGCCAGCTGCTGGCGCCGTCCTTGCAGCGGCGTAAACATCAGCGCGCACAGCAGATACGTGGCCAGCAGCCCCAGCCAGATGGCGGGCGTGGCCAGGATGGCGGCATTGCTCCACCACAAGGCCAACAGGGAGGACAGGGCCGCGCCGATAAAGACGGGCAGCATGCGGCGCAAGGTGGCGAGATAGGCAGTGGCAAACATGAACGGCTCCCAAAGCAAGGCGGTGATGCCTTCACACTAGCAGGGGCGGGCAGCGAAGTACAGCCTGCCGCCGTGCCCCGTCCGTCAAGTGTTGCGCAATGAGGACATCCGATAAGATTAGTACAACACGACGGAACGGATCGACTCACCGCTCTTCATCAGGTCGAAGCCTTCGTTGATGCGTTCCAGCGGCAAGCGGTGCGTGATCAGATCGTCAATATTGAGCTTGCCTTCCATATACCAGTCGACAATCTTCGGCACGTCCGTGCGGCCGCGCGCGCCGCCGAAGGCCGAGCCGCGCCATTCGCGCCCCGTCACCAGCTGGAATGGACGCGTGGAAATTTCCTGGCCGGCCGCCGCCACGCCGATGATGAACGATTTGCCCCAGCCCTTGTGCGTGCACTCGAGCGCCTGGCGCATCAACGTGGTGTTGCCCACGCATTCGAACGAATAATCGGCGCCGCCGTCCGTCAGCTGCACGATGGCGTCGACGACGTTGTCCACCTCGTTCGGGTTGATGAAATGCGTCATGCCGAACTTGCGCGCGATTTCCTGGCGCGCCGGGTTGATGTCGACGCCGATGATTTTATCGGCGCCGACCATCTTCGCCGCCTGGATCACGTTCAGGCCGATGCCGCCCAGGCCGAACACGGCCACGTTGGCGCCCGCCTCGACCTTGGCCGAGAACAGCACGGCGCCCACGCCCGTCGTCACGCCGCAGCCGATGTAGCAGACCTTGTCGAACGGCGCGTCTGCGCGGATCTTTGCCAGCGCGATTTCCGGCACGACGATGTAATTGGAAAAGGTGGACGTGCCCATGTAGTGGTACAGCGGCTGGCCGTTCAGGGAGAAGCGCGAGGTGGCGTCCGGCATCAGGCCGCGGCCCTGCGTCGAGCGGATGGCCTGGCACAGGTTCGTCTTTTGCGACAGGCAGAATTTGCACTGGCGGCATTCCGGCGTGTACAGGGGAATGACGTGGTCATCCTTTTTCAGGGTCGTCACGCCCGGCCCCACGTCGACGACGACGCCGGCGCCTTCATGGCCGAGGATGGCAGGGAAGATGCCTTCCGGATCGGCGCCGGACAGGGTGTAGTAATCGGTATGGCAAATGCCCGTCGCTTTCAGCTCGACCAGCACTTCGCCGGCGCGCGGGCCGGCCAGGTCGACTTCTTCGATGGTCAAGGGCGCGCCCGCCTTCCAGGCAATTGCTGCTTTGGTTTTCATGGGGATTCTTCCTGCTCGGTTTCAGATGCGCCATTATCAGGCGCAGGCGGGCACAGCGGCGTAGCTGGCCTTGCGCTTGTCTGAAAACGCGGCGCATTTGTCCGATGCCGCCGCACGGTGCAGCAGCGCACGGAAAAACGGCAGGCGCGAGGCGTATGCTGGCGCCAGTGCGATGTCCGTTTGCGCCAGCTCAAACTTGCCTGCACACAGACGCGCATTCTTGGCACAAGCCCATTGTTTGTTGAGCCGCCGTTGCATCGTTCCCGCAGGAGACTGCCATGCGCCATATCTCGTCCCGCTTTCCTTGCCGATCTCCCCGGCCCTGGCTGGCCCTGCTGCTGGCATGCTGCCTGGCCCTGCTTGCCGCCTGTGGCGGCGGCCAGGACCACCCGGCGCCCGGCGCCACCACGGGCAGCCTGACGGTCAGCATCGGCGGCTTGCCGGCCGGCGTGGCGGGCGCCGTCACGGTCACGGGGCCCGCGTCGTACAGCACGACGCTGACGGCCACCGCCACGCTCACCAGCCTGGCGCCCGGCGCCTACACCGTCAGCGCCGCCAGCGTGGCGCAGGGCACGGGAACCCTGGCGCCCACGCCCGTCACGCAGCAGGTGCAGGTGAATACGGGAGCCACGGCCAGCGCCAGCGTCAGCTATGCGGCCACGGCGCCGCTGGCCCTGGCCCTGCAGGAAGTGGCGAGCGGGCTGGACGCGCCCATCTTCCTCACGGCGCCGCCCGGCGACAGCCGCCTTTTCATTCTCGAGCGCCCCGGCCGCATCCGCGTGCTGCAGAACGGCAGCGTGCTGCCCACGCCCTTCCTCGACATCAGCACGCTCACCACCACCAGCGGCGAACGGGGCCTGCTGTCGCTGGCCTTCCATCCGCAGTACGCCAGCAACGGCTATTTCTTCATCTATTACACCAACCTGGCCGGCGATATCGTCATCGAGCGGCGGCAAGTGTCAGCCGGCAACGCCAACGTGGCCGATCCCCTGTCCGCGCTGACCATCATTACCATCCCCCACCCCACGTTCAGCAACCACTATGGCGGCCTGCTCAGCTTTGGCCCGGACGGCTACCTGTACGCGGGCACGGGCGATGGCGGCAGTGGCGGCGACCCGCCCGGCAATGCGCAAAACACGAACGTGCTGCTGGGCAAACTGCTGCGCCTGGACGTCAACGCCAGCACCGTGGCCCAGCCGTATGCCATTCCCTCTGGCAATCCCTTTGCCGGCACGGCGGGCGGGCGCGGGGAAATCTGGGCCTACGGCTTGCGCAATCCGTGGCGCTACGCCTTCGACGTGCCGGCCCAGCTGCTGTACATCGCCGACGTGGGCCAGGCCAACTGGGAAGAAGTCGACGTGCGTCCCGCCGGACAGGCGGGCAACAACTATGGCTGGAACATCATGGAAGGGTTGCATTGTTACAACAGCAGCAGCTGCAACCAGGCGGCGCTGGTGCTGCCCGCCATCGAATACGGCCACGACACGGCCGGCGGCTGCTCGATCACGGGCGGCTATGTGTACCGTGGCACGGCGCTGCCGGAACTGGCGGGGCACTACCTGTATTCCGACTACTGCAGCGGCTGGCTGAAAAGCTTCACTTATAGCAATGGCGCGGCATCCGCCGTGACGGACTGGGGCATTACCAACGTGGGCAATATCCTGTCCTTCGGGCAAGATGCACGGAACGAGCTGTACATGTTGAGCGGCACGGGCAAGGTGTACCGGATCGTGCGCAAATAAGGTATGCAAACAGGTACGCAAACAGGTACGCAAATAAGCATGCGTAAACAGTCATGGCCGCGCGCGGCTGGGGCCTTTTTCGACGGGGCGCGGGGAACCGGCTAGAATTGGTTTTTTCCGCCGCGCCCTGCGCACCAGCTCAAGAGAACACCATGGCCCGTTTGACACTTGAATTTCCCGAAGACCAGTACTGCTATTCCTCGCAACTGACGGTACGCACGACGGACATCAACGCCGGCAACCATCTCGGCAACGATTCCATGATTTCCATGATTTCCGAGGCGCGCGCCCGCTTCCTGTTCGAATATGGCGTGCGCGACATCGAGGCGGACGGCACCGGCATCATCGTCACCGACCTGGCCACCACCTACCGCGCCGAAGCCCATGCGCGCGACCAGTTGCTGTTCGAAGTGGGCGTCATGGATTTCAACAAGTATGGCGGCGACATCACCTTCCGCATCACGCGTCCGCGCGACAACACCCTGATCGCCATGGCCAAGTCCGGCTTTGTCTTCTTCAACTACAAGCGCAGCCAGGTCGTGCCCATGCCGGAGGATTTCGGCAGCAAGTTTCCACAAGTGAACTGGATCGACTAGTCGCGGCGCCATGCTGTATGCTTGCCAGGAAGACATTGAATCTGGAGCGGCATGCAATCAGCAATAACGGCAAGACTGTGGCTCACCGTGGCGCTGCTGGGCATATTGCCGCCCGCCCTGGGCGCGCCGCAAACCGTCATCCTGTACGGCGACGACGATTACGCTCCGTACAGCTACGTGGAAAATGGCGTGTTCAAGGGCATGTACGTCGATATCCTGCGCCTGGCGGCTACCAGCATGCCCGATTACCGGCTGGAATTGCAGCCGCGGCCCTGGAAACGGGGCCTCGATGCGCTGGAAAAAGGCCAGGTATTCGGCCTGTTTCCGCCCGGACGCAAGACGGAACGGCCGTACGTACGACCGTATTCCGCCACGCTGTACCGCGAATCGGTGGTGCTGTTCTGCCATGACGCCGTCATGCGCACGCAGCGCACGCACTTCCCGACCGACTTTGCCGGCCTGACCATCGGCGTCAACACGGGTTTTCTGCTGTCGGAAAAACTGATGGCGCCGGCGCGCCAGGGCGTGCTGCGCCTGGAGGCGGCCAAGGGGAACGAGGCCAACCTGAAAAAACTGGCCTTGCGGCGCATCGATTGCTACGCCAGCGACCGCGGCGCGGCACGCCACACGGCGCGCCAGTTGCACGGCGAGCTGGCCGGCTACGGCTTTGAACTGCGCGAAGTGCTGGAATTGTCGTCCGAAACCACGCATATCGCCTACAGCGCGCGCAATACGCCCGCCTACAAGACCGATTTCATCGACAAGATGAATGCGGCCCTGCTGGCCATGCGGCACAACGGCCAGCTGGCGCGCATCGAAGGGGTGTATTTGCATTAAAGCTGCGCCGCGGCAAGCGCATGATGGGCTGGCCGGAGCCCGGCTTGATCCCGGACTGGCAAGCGTTGCCGCTGGCGCTGACCTTGTGTGCGAGCGCAGGCGCCGCACGGGGCGGCGCGCGCTGGCCGCTTACTTGCGGGCCGGACGCTTCACTGGCGTACCGAAGGTGGCCGAGAACCAGTCATCGATCATCTGTTTCTCGTAGCGCAGCTTGTCGCCGCTGGAATAGCGGTTGATGCGCGTCATATAGGACATATCGGACAGGGCCGCATCAGCGCTACCGATGACCTTGCCATCCTGCTCCAGCACGTAGTGCAGGCGCATGCGCGGCCAATCGGCCTGTCCTGTCATCACGCGGAAATCCTGCGTGGTGCGCATGGAGGGGTTCTCGCGCCCGGCCATGTCCAGGTCGGTCACGTCGATCTTCAGGGTTTGCCCTGGTTTGAGCGACTCTCCCAGTTTCTCGAAATGCGCCGCCAAATCCTTGAGTACCTTCTCGCGCTCCATCTGATCGAATGATACATCCGTGAATTGCTCCGGCTTGTTGAAATGTACTTGCGCGCCCGCCCAGGCGGCACTGCTCGCCAGCAAGGCAAGACCGGCAATAAAGCCGCGCGTCGTGTTCTTTTTCATGGTGTGCCCTTTCAAGAGATGTTGGTGGCCTCAGGCCACTTCTTTACTTTTCAGTATATCGCCACCAGTTTCATTCTAAAGTGAAACTTATACATTGTTACTTTTCTTGCACAGCGTAACGAACAAGGGGCGTTCGCCGACTTTTTTTACAGATTCATTGGCAATATTAATTAAAACAAAGTATTGTCTTGAAAATATAGTTGCCTAAGCGATAAAGTATGGATAGTGTTGCCAGCATGGATTTAAAGTGTTTTTTAAGCATGAATGTTGCATGATTTTAGTCAATTCTTCTTGCTTATTGTTAATACCTAGCTGTCGGTCTACAATCGACAAAATGCGCCCGAAAAACGCGCAACGCCGGTAGTGGCGCACAGGAATTCCTGGCGCGGGCGTCTCAGCATTGCGTCAGTTATGCCTTTTAGCGGAACTCGCCCCTATGTCATTTTTGTCTTCAGCATCGCCCAAGTTACCTCCCTGGAAAGTCCTGCTCGTCGACGATGAACCCGATATCCACGACATCACCAAACTGACACTGAGCCGTTTCCGCCTCGAGGGCCGCGCCCTGAGCTTCGTGCACGCCTACAGCGGCGCCGAAGCCAAGCAGGTGCTGGCGCGCGAGGACGGCATCGCGCTGGTCTTCCTCGACGTGGTGATGGAACGCGAAGACAGCGGCCTCGAGGTGGCGCGCTGGATGCGCGAAGACCTGGGCAACCAGTTTACGCGCATCGTGCTGCGCACGGGCCAGCCGGGACAGGCGCCGGAAGAGCGGGTGATCGTCAATTACGACATCAACGACTACAAGGAAAAGACGGAACTCGACCGCACCAAGCTGTTTACCACCACCTTTGCCGCCCTGCGCGCCTACCGCGACATCATGAAGGTGGAAGAAGCGCGCCAGGCCCAGCTCCATTACCGCGAAGGCCTCGAGCGCGTCATCGCCGCCTCCGCGCACATCTTCAAGCAGCGCAACCTGCGCGACTTTGCCAGCGGCCTGCTGCAGCAGGTCGTCGCCCTGCTGCGCCTGGAAACGAGCATGCTGCTGCGCCTGCGCGGCGCCAGCGCCATCACGGGCGAACAGGACTATGAAATCCTCGCGCAGATCGGCGACCTGGACGCCGACGGCGGCATGCTCAGCCCTTCCCTGCTGTCGCAGCTGGACCACGCCAAGAGCAACAAGATTTCGCGCCTGCACGGCGACACCTATGTCGGCTATTTTCCCAACAGTAGCGGCAAGGCCTCCTTGCTGGTACTCAAGGGGGTGGAAGAGATTTCCGACCTCGACGCGCAGCTGCTGGAAGTGTTCTGCTCCGGCGTGGCCATCGCCTTCGACAACATCCTGCTGACGCAGGAAATCACCGATACCCAGGCCGAGCTGATCCTGCGCCTGGGCGACGTGGTCGAATCGCGCTCGCACGAAGGCGGCAACCACGTGCGCCGCATGGCCGAAGTGTGCCAGCTGCTGGCGCAGGCGTCCGGCATGTCGGAAGAGGAAACCATGGTGCTGCGCCACGCGGCGCCCATGCACGACATCGGCAAGATTTCCACGCCCGACGCCGTGCTGCTGAAACCCGGCAAGCTCGACGCGGCCGAATGGGAAATCATGAAGCAGCATCCGACGGTGGGCATGTCCATCCTCGACGGCTCGCAGCGCCCGCTGCTCAAAGCGGCGGCCGTGATCGCCCACCAGCACCATGAAAAATACGACGGCAGCGGCTACCCGCAAGGCCTGGTGGGAGAGAACATCCACAAATACGCGCGCATCGCCGCCGTCGCCGACGTCTTCGATGCCCTCATGCACAAGCGCTGCTACAAGGACGCCTGGCCTTTGGCCCGCGTGGTCAGCTATTTGCGCGAAGTGAGCGGCAGCCACCTCGATCCGCAGTATGTGGAGTTGCTGATTGCAAACCTCGACGAGGCGCTTGCGTTAAATCAACGTTTCCCGGATTAGGCTCCAGATTTAACCCAAGAACAAATACCGGGGTCAGACCCTGAGGGTCTGCCCCCCGCACACTGGCAAACCAGGCTGCGGCGCAAGACCACAACACGGGCATTCCAGGCCAAGCGGAGCTGAAAAATGCCGAGGGCAAGGCGCGGCGACGCAGACAGTACGCATGTACGGCAAGGAGCCGCAACGCCGCCATCGGCATTTTCTCAGGCCCGCGTCTCCGGCCCGCCGTTTTCAAGTTTCAAATTTCAAGCACTCTTCGGCTCCAGCGGGAAACGTATCTTGTAGTGCAAGCCCATCCCCGGCGCACTGACCACCTTCACCGTCCCGCCCAGCGGCCCCGTCACCAGGTTATACAGGATGTGCGCACCGAGGCCGCTGCCGCCCGAGCCCCGCTTGGTCGTGAAGAAGGGGTCGAACAGCTGGCCCAGGGTGGCGCTGTCCATGCCCATGCCGTCGTCGCTGTAGTCGAGTTCCAGCATCTCGCCGGCCGTCCGGGCGGACAGCTTGATCTTGCCCGGTTCGCCTTCGGCAAAGCCGTGCACCAGTGAATTGACCACCATATTGGTGACGATCTGCGACACGGCGCCCGGATAGCTGCGCAGCTGCACCTCGGGCGCGCAATCGATTTCCACCTTGACGGGCTTGCCCTTGAGCTTGGGCTGCAAGGACAGCAGGACTTCATCGAGGTATTTGCGCAAGTTAAAACTGCGCAGCTCGTCCGAGGACTGGTCCACGGCCACCTGCTTGAAGCTGCGCACCAGCGCCGCGGCGCGCTGGGTGTTCGTCGTCATGATGCGCAGGGTCTGGTCGACGATGTCGAAAAACTGCTGCAAGCCGTCTTCGTCGAGCTGGCCGCCCGCCAGGTCTTCGCGCGTGAGCTTCAATTCCTGCACCAGATGGCTGGTGGCCGTCACGCAGATGCCCAGCGGCGTATTGATTTCATGCGCCACGCCCGCCACCAGGCGTCCCAGGGACGCCAGCTTTTCCTGGCGCACCAGTTCCGACTGCGCTTCCTGCAAGGCGCTCAGGGCGCTGTTCAGGGCCGCGTTCTGCTCTTCCAGCGCCGCCTTGGCCTCGCGCATGGCGCGGTCGGCCTGGATGCGGGCCATCGCCACGGCCACGTGGCTGGCCATGAAGGCCAGCACGTCCAGTTCCGCCTGGCCATACACGACGGATTCGTCGTAGCTTTGCACGATGATCACGCCATACTTTCTCTCGCCCAGCAGCATGGGCGCGCCCATCCAGCTGGCGATGCCGGTATTGCCCAGCGGCTCGTCCATCTCGCCGCTGGCCACCAGCGCCGCATAGCTGCCGGCATCGAGCAAACAGGCCTGGCGGCGCGCCAGCACATAGGAACTCATGCCGATGCCGTAATGAAAGCGTTTCACGGGCGCCTGGGCATCCTTTTCATCGACAAAATACGGGATCGTGATGTCCTTGTTGTCCGGGTGGTACAGGGCGATGAGGAAATTCTTCGCCGTCACCAGCCCGCTGATGATGGCGTGCAGGCGCGTGTACAGGGTCGTCGCATCGGCCGCCTGCGCCGACAGGCTGGCGATTTCATACAGCGCATGCTGCAGGTTTTCCGCGCGCCGGCGCTCGGCCACCTCGTGCGCCAGCAGGGCCGTGCGCTCCTGCACCGCCTTTTCCAGCCGGTCCATGCTCTGCATGCCCTGCAGGGCGCTCGACACGTGCGTGGCGATCAGCGCGAACAGGGCCTGGTCTTCCAGGCTGAAGCGGTGCTGGGCGTCGTAACTCTGGATGACGATGGCACCGAGCACCTGGTGCTGCTGGTCCAGCAGCGGACAGCCTATCCAGTGCTCGGCCGCCGTGCCGCCGCCCCAGGCGCCGCCGCCGATGGCGCGCATGGCGTCGTCGTCGGCCGTCATCACCAGCTGCTTGCGATTGACGATGACCCACGCCGTGGGCGACTGCGCGGCGCTGGCCAGGCGCACGCCCGCGTCCGGGTCGGGCGCGGCGTCGAATTCGTCGACAAAATAGGGAAAACGCACGAGGCCGTCTTCGCGGTCGCTCAGGGCCACGTAAAAGTTGGCCGCATACATGATGCGTCCCAGCGCCGCATGCACCGCCTGCAGGAACTCGCTGATATCGCTGCAGGTGCTCGAGCGCTGCCCGATTTCCAGCAACACGGTTTGAACGGCTTCCAGGCGGCTGAGACGGCTTTCCATGGGGTGACTGTGTCCCTTGTGTCGATATGTTCTGAAAATCAATATTATCAGTTCAGTCCCGCCTTGGCACGGCATAAAATGTGGAATCTTGCCTTGAAGCAGAGCAACACACGTCACGCGCGCATTTGCCACCTTGGCGATACGGTGGCAGACTAGGCCCCTTCCTACAGACCAGACCGTCCTCATGACCGCCACGCTACGCGCCTCGCTTCGCCCCTACACCCTCGCCGCCCTGCTGGCGTTTGCCGCACTGGGCATGCCGCCGCTGTGCGCCGCGCCGGACGGACGGGCGCCGGCGGCGGAAACGGCCGACGGCGGGCGCTATTTCGGCCCCCTCGTCGACGGCAAGATGCACGGCCAGGGCCGGCTCGAATACGCGAGCGGCGCGTTTTACGAGGGCGGCTTCGCGCGCGGCGTGTTTGCCGGCCAGGGCAAGCTGCGCCAGGCCTCGGGCGTGGAATACACGGGCGAGTTCCGCCAGGGCGCCTTCGACGGCCAGGGCAGCTACACCTCGCCCAAGGGCGAGATTTATGCGGGCAGCTTCGTCAAGGGCAGCTTCGAAGGAACGGGCCGCTTCCAGGGCGCCGACGGCGCCACCTTCGAAGGCCAGTTCAAGCACTGGCGCCCGCACGGCGCCGGCAAGCTGACCGACACGGACGGCACCGTCTTCGAGGGCGAATTCGTCCAGGGCCAGGTGCTGGGCAAGGCAAAGGTCACCACCAGCGACGGCATCCGCTATGAGGGCGCGCTGAAAGACTGGAAATTCGACGGGCTAGGCGTGCTGCGCACGGCCGACGGCGATGAATACCGGGGCAGCTTCAAGAATGGCCAGTTCGACGGCAAGGGCGTGCTGCGCTACGCCGTGGCGCAGGCGGACGGCCGGCGCGAAGACAGCGGCAACTGGACGGAAGGCCAGCTGGACGACCCGGCCGCCGACAAGCTCACGCGCGACAATATCGAACTGGCCCTGTACCAGCAGGGGCGCCTGCTCGACGGCGCCCTGGCGCGCATCGCGCCGCGCGATGCGGCGAAAAAGATCAATCTCTACCTGCTGGGCGTGGCCGGCGACGGCGCGCAGGAAGTGTTTCACCGCGAAACAGCCTTCGTGCAGCGCCAGTTCGACCGCGATTTCGGCACAGTGGGTCGCTCCTTGATGCTCGTCAATAGCCGCAACACGGTGGCGCAGCAGCCGATGGCCACGCGCACCAGCATCCGTGCCAGCCTCGACAGCATGGGCGCGAAGATGGACAAGAAGAACGACATCCTGTTTTTGTTTCTCACCAGCCACGGCTCGCCCGAGCACGAACTGGCGCTGGCGCAAAACGGCATGGACCTGCACGGCCTGCCCGCGCAGGAGCTGGCGTCCATGCTCAGGCACAGCGGCATCCGCTGGAAAGTCATCGTCATCTCGGCCTGCTATGCGGGCGGCTTCATTGCACCATTGAAAGATGACAACACCCTCATCATCACGGCCGCGCGCAGCGACCGCACCTCGTTCGGCTGCGACGACCAGAACGATTTTACCTACTTCAGCGAAGCGTATTTCAAGGAAGCGCTGCCGAACAGCGCCGGCTTTGCCGAGGCGTTCGACAAGGCCAAGGTGCTGGTGCAGGCGCGCGAGGCGGCCGATTTCCTCGAGGGCGGCATGGAGGAAGAAGAGCATTCCGAACCGCAGCTATTCCAGGGCAAGGCCATCGCCGCGCACCTGAAGGCGTGGCGCGCCCAGCCGCGCTGACATGGGCACGGCCGCCCGCCTTTCTGTACAATAGCCACACACATGAAAAAATTCTTCCTCATTTTGCTGCTGTTCGTGCTTCCGCTCCAGATGTCCTGGGCCGCGGCGAGCGCGTATTGCCTGCACGAGGAAGGCAAGGCGGCACAGCACCTGGGCCACCACAACCACCAGCACAAGGCGGATGCGGACAAGAAACCCGGCGCCGACAAAAAAGTTGCCGATAAGCAATCAAAAGGCCAGCCGCACAGCGACTGCAACGTCTGCCACGGCATCGGCCACGCGTGGCTGCCGGCCGGCTCCAGCCTGCCCGTCGGCGACACGGCGTCCGTGAATGCGGACAGCTCTCCCTTCTTTTACGCTTCCCACATCCCGGACGTGCCCAAGCGCCCTGACTGGTCGTCGGCCACCTAGGCCGACGGGACGTTTCTTTCACTGATCGCAATAAGCCAGGCGCCCGCCTGCGCGTCCCGTCGAATTCTTTTCCATGCTTTTGGAGAATTCGATGTACCGAATCATCTTGTTATTGTCCGCTGGCCTGCTGGCCGGCAACTTTGCGCACGCGCAAACACCTGAAGAACCCGCCGGCCCGCTGACGCTGCCTGCCGCGCTGGCCCTGGCCGAAGGCGGCAACGCCACCCTGTCGGCCGCCCGCCATGAACTGGCGGCCCAGGGCGGCGCCCTGCAGCAGGCGCGCGCCCTGCCCAACCCGGAACTGCAAACCGTGCTGGAAGACACGCGGCGCGCCACGCGCAGCACCACCGTGCAGCTGAACCAGTTGATCGAGCTGGGCGGCAAGCGGGGCGCGCGCGCCGCCGTCGCCCGGCAGGGCCAGGAACTGGCGCAGGCCGGCCTTGCGCTACAGCAAGCCGACACGCGCGCGGCCGTCACGTCCGCCTTCGTCGACGTGCTGGCGGCGCAGGAAGGCTTGCGCCTGGCCGACAGCGCGCAGGCGCTGGCCGCCCGCGCCAGCGACATCACGGCGCGCCGGGTGACGGCCGGCAAGGCCTCGCCCGTCGAGGAAACCCGCGCCCGTGTCGCCGAAGCAAGCGTCAAGCTGGAACTGAACCTGGCCCGCAGCGCCCTGGCTGGCGCCCGCAAGCGCCTGGCCGCCCTGTGGGGCAACGCCGCGCCCCGCTTTGGCGTGGCCGAGGGCCGCCTGGAAACCTTGCCGTCGCTGCCGCCAGGCAGCGAACTGGCGGCACGGCTGGAGCAAGCCCCGGCCGTGCGCCAGGCGCGCAGCGCGCTGGCCCAGCGGCAAGCCATGCTGGACGTGGAACAGCGGCGCGCCACGCCCGACGTCACGGTGAGCATCGGCATGAAGCGCTCGGAAGAACTGGGCCGCAACCAGGCCATCATCGGCCTGGCCCTGCCGCTGCCCCTGTTCGACCGCAACGCGGGCAACAAACTCGACGCCCTGCGCCGCAGCGACAAGGCCAGCGACGAGCTGGCCGCCGCCCGCATCGCCGTGCAGACGGCCGTGGCCGTGGCCAGCGAACGCCTGGCCACGGCCCGGCTCGACGTGGACAGCTTGCGCCAGGACATCTTGCCCGGCGCCCAGAGCGCCTACGACGCGGCCAGCAAGGGCTTTGAGTTCGGCAAGTTCGCCTTCCTCGACGTGCTCGACGCCCAACGCACCTTGCTGCAAGCCAAGAACCAATACCTGCGCGCGCTGACGGAAGCGCAGCACGCCGCCGCCGAGATCGAGCGCCTGCTGGGCGCCCCTGCCTCCCTGTAAGGAACACCCTCCATGAACATCACACTCAACAAAAAACAGGCGATCGCCATCGCCTCCATCGCGGCCGCCGGCATCGTGCTGGCCATCTTCATCCTCGGCACGGGCAATTCCAAGGCTCCGCCGCCCGCCGCCGCCAGGGCGGAAGCCCATGCTGAAAAGAAAGACGAACACGGCCACGAGGCAGTGGAAGGCCGGCTGGAATTGACGGCGGCGCAAGGCAAGGCGGCCGGCGTCGTCATCGCCACGGCCGCGCCCGCCCGCATCAAGACGACGGTGGCCCTGCCCGGCGAAATCCGTTTTAACGAAGACCGCACGGCCCACGTCGTGCCGCGCCTGGCCGGCGTGGTGGAAGCCGTGCAGGCGGACCTGGGCCAGCTGGTGAAAAAGGGGCAGATCCTGGCCGTCATCGCCAGCACGGAACTGTCGGAACAGCGCAGCGCACTGCTGTCGGCGCAGCGGCGGCTGTCGCTGGCCCGCTCCACGTATGAGCGCGAAGAAAAACTGTGGCGCGAGAAAATTTCTGCCGAGCAAGATTACCTCCAGGCCCAGCAAGCGTGGCACGAGGCGGAAATCGCCGTGCAGAATGCCCAGCAAAAGCTCAGCGCGCTGGGCGCCAGCAGTAGCAGCAAGGGGCCGCTGAACCGCTACGACATCCGCGCGCCGTTCGACGGCATGGTGCTGGAAAAACACATCACCCTGGGCGAAGCCGTCAAGGAAGACGCGAACATCTTCGTCATTTCCGACCTGTCAACCGTGTGGGCGGAAATCGCCGTACCGGCGAAGGACCTGGCCACCGTGCGCATGGGAGGCAAGGCGGAGGTGAAAGCCAGCGCTTTTGATGCCAGTGCGCAAGGCACGATCACCTACGTGGGCGCGCTGCTGGGCGAGCAGACGCGCACGGCGAAAGCTCGCATCAGCTTGCAGAACCCGGACATGGCGTGGCGCCCGGGCCTGTTCGTCACGGTGGAAGTGGTGTCCGGCGAAGCGGACGCGCCCGTCACCGTGCAGAGCACGGCCATCCAGACGGTGGAAGACAAGCCCGTCGTCTTCGTGCAGGTCAAGGACGGCTACCAGGCCACGCCCGTGGTGCCGGGGCGCAGCGATGGCAGCTTGACGCACATCAAGCAGGGCCTGGCCGCCGGCACGCCGTACGCGGCGCAAGGCAGTTTTG
The DNA here is from genome assembly GCF_059421435.1 of Janthinobacterium sp. GW821-FHT03A03. NCBI lineage: Bacteria > Pseudomonadati > Pseudomonadota > Betaproteobacteria > Burkholderiales > Oxalobacteraceae > Janthinobacterium > Janthinobacterium sp. GW821-FHT03A03. Next base: position 93,986 of record NZ_JBWKUZ010000016.1, read on the forward strand.
TCCTGAAGTCCGAGCTGGGCAAGGACTCCGCCGGCCACGAACACTGATCACGTCAAACGAAAGGAAACCATCATGTTTGAACGCTTGATCCGCTTCGCCATCGACCAGCGCTGGCTGGTGATGCTGGCCGTGGCCGCGATGGCCGGCCTGGGCATCTACAGCTATCAAAAGCTGCCCATCGACGCCGTGCCCGACATCACCAACGTGCAGGTGCAAATCAATACCCAGTCCGCCGGCTATTCACCGCTGGAAACCGAGCAGAGGGTCACCTTCCCCATCGAAACGGCCATGGCCGGCTTGCCGAACCTGGAGCAGACGCGCTCGCTGTCGCGCTATGGCCTGTCGCAAGTGACCGTGATCTTCAAGGATGGCACGGACATCTATTTTGCCCGCCAGATGATCAACGAGCGCCTGCAGGAAGCCAAGGAAAGCTTGCCGGCCGGCATCACGCCGAAGATGGGGCCCGTTTCCACGGGGCTCGGTGAAATCTATTTGTGGACAGTGGAAACGCAGGAGGGCGCGAAAAAGCCGGACGGCACGCCGTACACGCCGACGGACTTGCGCGAAATCCAGGACTGGATCATCAAGCCGCAGTTGCGCAATGTCACGGGTGTGACAGAGATCAATGCCATCGGCGGCTACGCCAAGCAATACCAGGTGGCGCCGTATCCGGAAAAACTGGCCGCCTACGGCATCAGCCTGCAAGACGTGGTGACGGCGCTCGAGCGCAACAACAGCAACGTGGGCGCCGGCTACATCGAAAGGCAGGGCGAGCAGCTGCTGATACGCGCGCCGGGCCAGGTGGCATCGAAGGACGACATCGGCAACATCGTCGTCGCCAATGTGCAGGGCGTGGCCATCCGCATCCGCGACGTGGCCGACGTGGTGCTGGGGCGCGAGCTGCGCACGGGCGCAGCCACGGAAAACGGCCGCGAAGTGGTGCTCGGCACCGTCTTCATGCTGATCGGGCAGAACAGCCGCGCCGTCTCGCAAGCCGTCGACAAGAAGATGATCGAGATCAACCGCAGCCTGCCGAAAGGCGTGCACGCCGTCACCGTGTATGACCGCACGGTGCTCGTCGACAAGGCCATCAATACGGTGAAGAAAAACCTGCTGGAAGGCGCGGTCCTGGTAATCGCCATCCTGTTTTTGTTCCTCGGCAATATCCGCGCGGCCGTCATCACGGCCATGGTGATACCGCTGGCCATGCTGTTCACGTTTACGGGCATGGTGCAATACCATGTGAGCGCCAACCTGATGAGTCTGGGGGCGCTCGATTTCGGCATCATCATCGATGGCGCCGTGGTGATCGTGGAAAACTGCGTGCGCCGCCTGGCCCATGCGCAGCAAAAACTGGGACGCTCCTTGACCTTGCAGGAACGTTTTCACGAAGTGTTTGCGGCATCGCAAGAGGCACGCCGTCCCTTGCTGTATGGTCAGCTGATCATCATGGTCGTGTACCTGCCCATCTTCGCGCTGACGGGCGTGGAAGGCCGCATGTTCACGCCGATGGCCCTGACGGTGGTGATCGCCCTGCTCGGCGCCATGCTGCTGTCGATCACTTTCATCCCGGCCGCCGTGGCGCTGTTTATCGGCGACAAGGTGGCGGAGAAGGAAAACGCCATCATGCGCGCGGCCAAGCGCTGGTACGAACCGCTGCTCGGTAAAGTGATGCGCAACACGCCCGTCGTGTTGACGGGCGCGGCGGTTGCCGTCTTGCTGTCGGGCTTGCTGGCCACGCGCATGGGCAGCGAATTCGTGCCCAGCCTGAACGAGGGCGACATCGCCATCCAGGCCCTGCGCATCCCCGGCACCAGCCTGAGCCAGTCGCTGGCCATGCAGCAGCAACTGGAAAGCAAGCTGATGGCAAACCACCCGGAAATCGCCCGCGTGTTCGCCCGCACGGGAACGGCCGAGATCGCGTCGGACCCCATGCCGCCGAATATTTCCGACGGCTACATCATGCTGAAACCCCGCGACGCATGGCCGCAACCGAAGAAGTCGCGCGAGCAATTGCTGGCGGAAATCGAAGCGACGGCCACCAGCTTGCCGGGCAATAACTACGAGTTTTCGCAGCCGATCCAGCTGCGCTTCAACGAACTGATTTCCGGCGTGCGCAGCGACGTGGCCGTCAAACTGTTCGGTGACGATATGGGCGTGCTCGACAGCACGGCGGCGAAGATCGCTGGCGTGCTGGGCAAGATTCCCGGCGCAACAGAGGTAAAAGTCGAGCAGACCACGGGGCTGCCCATGCTGACGGTGCAGATCGACCGCGAGCAGACGGCGCGCTACGGATTGAATATTGCCGACGTGCAAGCGGCGATCGCCACGGCCATCGGCGGGCAAGAGGCGGGCACGCTGTTCCAGGGCGACCGCCGCTTCGACATCGTCGTGCGCCTGCCCGACAGCCTGCGCAGCGACCTGGAGCAACTCAAACGGCTGCCCATCGCCCTGCCCCTGGGCGCGGCGGCGGAAGGCCGCGCCCGCTTCATCCCGCTCGGTGAAGTAGCCAGCCTGCAAGTGGCGCCGGGGCCGAACCAGATCAGCCGCGAAGACGCCAAGCGCCGCATCGTCATCAGCGCCAACGTGCGCGGGCGCGATATCGGCTCGTTCGTGGCCGACGCCACGCAGCAGTTGCAGACGCAGGTGGCCATTCCCGCCGGCTACTGGACCAGCTGGGGCGGCCAGTTCGAGCAGCTGCAGTCGGCCACAAAACGCCTGGAACTGGTGGTGCCCGTGGCGCTGGCCCTCGTCTTCGTGTTGCTGTTCGCCATGTTCGGCAACGTGAAGGATGGAGTATTGGTCTTCAGCGGCATCCCGTTCGCCTTGACGGGCGGCATCGTCGCTCTGTGGCTGCGCGACATTCCCATGTCGATCTCGGCCGCTGTCGGCTTCATCGCCCTGTCCGGCGTGGCCGTGCTCAACGGCCTGGTGATGATCGCCTACATCCGCCAGCTGCGCGAGCAGGGCATGCCCTTGCAGGAAGCGATACGCGAGGGAGCGATCACGCGCTTGCGGCCCGTCTTGATGACGGCGCTGGTGGCCTCGCTGGGCTTCGTGCCGATGGCCATTGCCACGGGCACGGGCGCCGAAGTGCAGCGCCCGCTGGCCACCGTGGTCATCGGCGGCATCTTGTCGTCGACGGCATTGACGCTGCTGGTGCTGCCGCTGCTGTACCGGCTGGCTTACCGCAGGGAAGACGAGCTGGAAATGCAAGCCGCGCCCGAAGGCGTGGCGGTACAGCTGAGTAAATAGAGGCGCGCGCTACCGCAATCGCCTTTCAAGGCCTGCGGTAGCCGCCTTCGATCCAGTTCGCGGCGGCTGTGGCGTTGAACTTGAACGCGGCCGAGGTGCGCACTTTGGCGATCTGTTCGCCGTCGGCGTCGTAGGCGCTCAGTTCCGCGTACGGGTGGTCTTCGTCGGGCACGATGTCGAACATCACCTTGATCTGCCCCTCGTCGGTGGCGACGAAGACATTCTTGTGCAGTTGCGCATGCAGCTGCTGTTCGTGGCGGCGCAGCACCTCGGACGCCGTCTTGACCAGGGTGTTGAAGGCGTTGACGTCGAGCGGCTTCGGGTTTTTCTTGTCGCGGCCCATGGTCCACGGGCCCACGAGGGCCGGTTCCGGCTCGCCGTCCTTGATCATGGCCACGGCCCAGCCTTCATCTTCCTCGTTCTTGATCACGCGCGCCGTCCAGCCGTTGCCTACCCACAGGCGCGGCTCCTGGATCGGGGCGTCATTGTCCTGCTCGGCGGATTCATCGGAAAAATCGGGAAAATCGGTACTCATGGCGGTGCTCGTGATGGAGGGTCGGGGCTAGCATGATAGACGAAATCAGCCCGCCGTGCCGCCTTGCCGCAGGCGCGGCGGCACGCTCAATATTTCCTTCCAGCACAGGCTGGCGACAGCCGCAGGCACGTCCGTGCCGCCGGCTGCGCGGCACGGACGCGCCTGCCTCCCCGGCTGCGGTCAGCACATGGACATGGCAGGCCGGTTGGGCCAGGTCAGGGGCGGACCGGGCGGCACCCAGCGCGGGTCGATGGCCGGCAGCGGTGCATGGTAATTGAATGGGGTGATGATGATCGGCGGAATCGCCGATGGCGCGCCGACGGGCTCGGCGCAGGACTGCGGGGCGCTACGCTGGCGCGTGGTTCGATGGTGGGAAAGGGATAGCGATTGATCCCCGGTATCTGCAAACAAAAGCATGTTGCCCTCCTTGCGAGACTGAGGTATTCAGTATAGGACGGCTTGCGCGTATTACAAGAAAAGAAATCTTGTTGCAGATCAGTGTTTTTTGCCCGTACAGACCTTCCATACCGCGAAAATGACGGCCTGTCGCACGCCGCTGGCCGCGCCTGCCGCGCGCCGCTACAGTGTGAGCATGCAGTACCCAGTCACCCATCCACAGAGGCCCATCATGAAAAAATTGCTCACCTTCGCCCTCATCGTCATGCTTGCCTGTCTGTTCCTCGACAAGATAGCCGGCAGCGACATGCACATGGCGTTCAACGGCGACGAGATCGACGGTCCGCTGGAGTGGCTGTTCGGCCTCGTGTTTGCCGGCGGCGGCCTGCTGATCGCGGCCATCGCGGTGGTGTGCGCCGCCGTCGTCACGGGGGTCGTGCTGGCCGGCGTGGGCGTGGTGCTGGTGGCCGGCGTGGCCTTCTGCGTGGTGCTGGCCCTGGCGCTGAGCACGCCCGTGCTGCTGCCGCTGCTGATCCCCGTGGCCATTGTCTGGTACATCGTCAGCCGCAACCGCAAGCAGGCGCAGGCGCGCCAGCACAGCCTGTAGTCACTGGGCCATGAACTTGCTGAGCACGCCGTCGCCGCCGCCGTCATTCTGCTCGATGCGGTTGCGCCCGCCCCGCTTGGCCCGGTACAGCGCCTCGTCGGCGCGCGCCAGCACGGCGTCGCAATCGGCATCGGTGCCGGCCATGGCGGCCATGCCGATGCTCACCGTAATGGTGATCACTATGCCGCCGTCGATGGTCAGCGAACTTTCCGCCACGCGCCGGCGCAGCCGTTCGGCAAACACGGCCGCCGCCGCCAGATCGGTGCCCGGCAACAAGATGGCGAATTCCTCGCCGCCCACGCGGCCCGGCACGTCGACCTTGCGCAGCGCCTGGCACATCAGCGCACCCAGGTGACGCAGCACGGCATCGCCCACGGCGTGGCCATGCTCATCGTTGACGCGCTTGAAATGATCAATATCAAGCATCAGCACGCTGGCGCAGCTGGCCAGCTCGCGCTGCAGCCGCGCATGCTCGTTTTCCAGCGCCGCCATGAACTGGCGCCGGTTCGGCAGGCCGGTCAGGAAATCCGTCGTCGCCAGCTGCAGCAGTTCCGCATTCATGCGCTTGCGTTCGGTGATGTCGAGCGAGGACACCATGATGAAGTCCAGGCTGTCCGCATGGCCGGGCATGACCAGCAGGCTCAGCTCATTTTGCCGCGCCGCGCCGTCCAGGCGCACGAAGCTGCTCTCGCATTCGTACAGGTGGGCGCCGCCGGCCAGCGCCAGCAGGGCGTCGCCAAAACGGGGCAAGGCGCTGTCGTCGAAATTCTGCGCCAGGCCCAGGGCGCCGCGGCGCTGGTCTTCCTCGTTGGCGCGCACCTGCGCCAGCGCCGCGCCATTCGCGTCGATGATGCGCACCAGTCCCGCCAGCCGTTTCAGCTCTTCCGGATGGGCCTGGAAATGCGCGCCCAGGTCGCCCGTCTCCGCTTGCTCCAGGGCATCGAGCGCGGCGCGCACGGCCGACCAGTCCTGTTCCCACAGGGCAACGGGCGCATGGTCGTACAGGCTGCGGAAACGCGCTTCGCCGGCGCGCAGGGCCAGCGCCACCTGCGCCTGCTCGATGGCCATGCCGGCCAGGTGCGCCGCCTCGCCCAGGCGCGCCAGGTGCGCGGCGCTGGGCAGCGCGGGCTGGCGGTGATACGCCATCAGCACGCCCAGCAGCTTGCCCGAACCGCCGCGCACGGGCTCGGCCCAGCACGATTGCAGCTGGGCCCGCCAAGCCAGCTCCATCGTCTGCTGCGCATCCGCATCGCCGTGCAGGTCGGCCACGATCACGCGCTGGCCGCCGCGCACGGCTTGCGCCGCGATGCCATGCACGCCCTGCAGGGTATCGAGGTCATGGCCGTGGCTGGATAGGTTGAAGAATGCGGGCAAGCCCGGCGCCGCCCCCAGCACCAGCCGGTGGCGGCTCTCGTCGAGCAGCAGGATGCTGCACAGCATGGCCGGATGGTCGGCCTGCACGCTGAGCACCACGCTTTCCAGCACCCGTTCCAGCGGCGCGCCCGTGGCCAGCATTTCCAGTACCTGGCGCCGCGTGTGTTCGCGCCGCTCCATCTGGCTGCGCTCGCTGATGTCGCGGAAGGTCCACAGCCGTGCCTGCTCATTGCCCAATTGCATGCTGCGCACGTACTGCTCGATCACCCGGCCATCGCGCAAATGCAGCACGTCGCGCCGCTCGCGATGGCCTTGCGGCGCATGCGCGCGCGCCGCCAGGAACGGCGCCGCCTGCTCCAGCTGGCTTCCGACGTGGTGCACGAGCGCATCGCCGTCCGCTTGCCAGTCGAGCGCGTCGGGCACCTGCCACAGGTCGCGGAAGCGCCGGTTCGAGGTGAAGATGCGGCCGTTGACGTTATCGACCAGGATGCCGTCGATGGTGGAATCGAGGATATTGCGCAGCATGGCCTGGCTGCGCTGCGCTGCCTCGGCCATCGCCAGCACGCTGGCCTGGCCCTGCTCGAGCTGCCCGGCCAGCTCGCTGGCGCGCGCCAATGCCGCCTGCGCGCGGGCCCGTCCCGCCGCCAGCAGCCAGGCCGCCAGCGCCAGCACCAGGCTGGCCAGCACGCCGGTCCAGGCCACCACGCGGGGCCGCGCCAGCATCTCGCCGTCGAAGCCGGGCATGGCGCGCACGCGCAGGCTCCAGGCATGGCCGGCGATGGTGATCGCCTGCTGCGCCGCCAGGGTGGAAGAAGCGCCGGCCGACTGCGCGCCCGGCAGGCTGTCATACATCAGGGCCGCCTCGGCCAGCTGCGCGCCGTCATAGATTTCCAGGTCCAGCTGGCGCGAACCCTCGCCGCCCACGCCCGCCATCAGGTCGCCCATGCGAAATGGGGCAAACACCCAGGCGCGCAGGGCGGCGCGCCGCTGCTCTACAGTGCCCTGCGGCAAGCCATTCTCATACACGGGCAGCACGATCAGAAAGCCATACACTTCGGCATTGCCGCCATCCTGCACCAGGCGGATCTTGCCCGTCATGGCGGCCTGCCCCGTGTCGCGCGCCTGCTCCAGCGCGGCGCGGCGCACGGGTTCGGACAGGATGTCGTAACCAAACGCCAGCAGGTTGCTGTCGCTCAAAGGTTCCAGATAGGTGATGGGCGCATGCCATGGCCGCTGGCCGGGCGGGCGCACGGCATAGCCGGGATAGCCTTCCGCGCGCACCTGGGCCTCGTGCCGCGCCAGCTTGCCGCCCGCCAGCAGCGGCAGGTAGCCGATGCCGTGGATGCCGGGAAAATGCCGGTCCACCTGCTGCACCGCCAGGTAGGCATGAAATTCGCTGCGCGTGACTTCCTGCGAGCTCGCATACAGGCCCTGTACCCCATGCAGCACCTGGATATAGGTCTGCATGCGGCCCACGATGCTGCCCACCAGTTCGCGCACGCGGAAATCGAAATCGGCCTGTACCTGCTGCTCGCTGGCGTCGTCGGCATTGTGCCAGGCGCCGTAGGTCAGTCCCAGGCACAGGGCCAGCACCAGCGCGGCAAACAGGCGCGGCCCTATCCACTGCGACACTGGCCTGGAAAACCACGACGGGAACACGCGTGTATGCATGACGGGCTCATCAAACCACCTCGGGGCCGCAGGCTGGCAGCGGGCTGCACGACTACCATCGGTAGTCGATGAGAATGATAGTACGTTACAGCGGGCGGGCTGGCAATGCTGTATTTTGTGTTAAAAAGACCACACATTTCATGCGAGAAATTATGTATGCCCGCAGAAAATTCGATGCCATGGGAACCATCGCTCGCCTGCTGTTATGATCGCCCCGCCGATCCATCAACAGGGAGTTTCGTTTGCAACAAGCCAGCTGGCAGGGAAGCTTGTGGCTGGCGCCGGATTTTGCCATCCTGCATGGCGCAGCGGGCGCCACGGACAGCCACGCCCATTACGCGCACCAGCTGATGCTGAGCACGGGTGCGCCCTTCACGGCGCAGCGCGACGGCGTCGTCCACACGGCGCGGCACTTGCTGGTCGACAGCCTGCGCCCGCACGCCATCGTGGCCGCGCCGTCGCCCATGCTGACCATCTATGCGGAACCGCAGCGCCTGGGCGGCGCGGCCCTGCTGGCGGCCGCCGGCGGCGCAGACGCGCCCACGCCGGACGGCATCGCCGCCGCATTGCAGGCGCAGCCGCGCCTGGCCCTGGCCGACGCGCGCGTGCAGCGGGCGCTGGACCGGGTCGATGCGCTGCTGTCGGGCAAAGTCAGCGCGGCCGCCGTGGCCGAAGCGGCACACTTGTCGCTGAGCCAGCTGGAACGCCTGTTCAGCGCCCAGCTGGGCTTGCCCGTGCGGCGGCTGGTGCTGTGGCGCCGCTTGCGCCTGGCCATCCGTTTCATCTTGCTCGGCAGTAGCCTGACGGAGGCGGCCCACGGCGCCGGCTTTGCCGACGCCGCGCATTTTTCGCGCACCATGCGCAGCCTGTTCGGCGTGCGCGCCGACCGCAGCTTGCGCCAGCTCAAGGTCACGCTGCTCGATTGACCTGTCGCTCAAGCCCCCTTGCGCAAGCCGGCCGGCAGCTCGGGCGCGCGCACGCCCTCTTCCGCGCGGAACGGTTCGAGCAATTGCGCTCCATACGCGAGCGGGTAATCCGGACGGCTGCCGATGCCCAGGTCCTCGCCCCGCATGCGGTAGCCCGGTGCATCGAAACGCGTGCCCAGCATCCGGTCCCAGCAGGTAAAAAACAGGCCGAAATTCACGTCGCCGGCCGTGCCGTACTTCATGTGGTGGAAACGGTGCAGCGGCGCCCAGGCGAACACATGGCGCAGCCATCCCATGCGCATGTCGACATTCGCATGCTGCAGCAACAGTTCGATGGCCACGGCAAACGCCAGCACGGCCATGACACGCTCCGGGATGCCTAGCAGCAGCAAGGGCAGCATGCCGCCCGCCGCTTCCAGCAGCAGATGCAGCGGGTGTTTCATCCAGCCATTGAAACCGTACAGACGCTGCACGCTGTGGTGCACGGCATGCAGTTTCCACAGAAAATAATAGCGGTGGCTCAGGTAATGCACGAGCGTGATGCCGCAGTCGGCGATGACGATGGCCAGCAGCAGCTGCGCCCAGAACGGCCAGGCGCCGGGCCAGAACGGCCCCAGCGCCAGGTGCCCCGCCAGCAGGGGAAAGGCCGCCAGGCCCAACAGGTACAGCGCCTCGTTGACGAGCGCGTGGACGGCATCGCGCCAGCCGTCGCCTTGGGCGTGGTTCCACGCGCCATCGTAGGGAAGATAACGTTCCGCAAGAAACGAGGTGAGCAGGGCCAGCAGCAGCAAGGGCGGCAAGACCCAGAGGGAATGTTGGCTAACAGCAATTAACCAGCTGGCGGCGCCGATGAAGCCGGCCCAGAACACGGGGCCGTACAGCGCGGCAAAGACGGATGTCATGGCAAGATGCTCCTGTGGCAAAAACCACAGCATGGCTGGTTCCCCTGCCGCGCCGCTTGAAGAAACGGCGCAAAATTCCTTACTTGGCGGCCTTCCTCGCCGCGTATTGCTGGTAGCCGTTGGCGCGCAGGGCGCAGGCGGGGCAAGTGCCGCAGCCATAGCCCCAGTCGTGCAATTGGCCCCGTTCGCCCAGGTAGCAGGTGTGCGTGCCGCTGCGGATCAGGTCGACCAGCGGCTGGCCGCCCAGGTCTTCCGCCAGGTCCCAGCTTTGCGCCTTGTCCAGCCACATCAGCGGCGTTTCCAGCTTCAGACGCGTGTTCATGCCCAGGTTCAGGGCCACTTGCAGCGCTTTCATCGTGTCGTCGCGGCAATCCGGGTAGCCGGAAAAATCCGTCTCGCACATGCCGCCCACCAGCACCGTCAAGCCGCGGCGGTAGGCCACGGTGGCGGCCACCGTCATGAACAGCAAGTTGCGTCCAGGCACGAACGTGTTCGGCAAGCCGTTTTCCTGCATGACGATCTCGACGTTCTGCGTCATGGCCGTATCGGAAATGGCGGAAATCAGCGACAGGTCGATCATGTGGTCGGGACCCAGGCGGCTGTCCCATTCGGGCGAGTGCCGGCGCATCTGTTCCAGCACGCCGGGACGCACGGTCAGCTCGATCGCATGGCGCTGTCCATAGTCAAAGCCGATGGTTTCCACGCGGTTATAGTGCTTCAAGGCCCAGGCCAGGCAGGTGGTGGAATCTTGCCCACCGCTAAAGAGCACCAGTGCGGAGTCAGTTGCTAGCATAATTTCTTTCTTTTCAATTTTATTCTGTTGCAATCGTGCGCGGGGAAACGTGATTCCCGGCGCAAAAAATACTTATTCGTCCGCCATCAGTTTACCTATTCCGGTAACATGCAGTCAGCATTTACTCATCTGGAGCACCATGTTTTCTGCACGACCCATACGGCACACAGCTGCCGGCAAGGCGATACGACCACGAATTTTGGCACAAGTGGTGACAAAAGTAATGGGTCAACTGACACTGGCCGCCGCCGGCAGCGCCATCCTGCTGTTTCCCGCCGCCCATGCGGCCGCGCAGGAAGGCACGCAAGAGAGCGCGCAAGACGCCGCCGCAGACAGCAGCGCCGCCACGGAGGCGGCGACCGCCACGCTGCAGTATGAAGTCAAGGTGAACGCGCCCGGCGACCTCGATGAGTTGCTGGAAAAGAACCTGGACCTGGAACGCTTCCGCGGCAACCCGCGCATGGACCGCGAGCAATTGCAGCGCCTCGTGCGCGATACGCCCGAGCAAGCCAAAAACCTCATCGCCACGGCCGGCTATTACACGCCCGTCGTCACGGTGCGCGTCGATACGACGGGCGCCAAACCCGTCGTCATCGTCGACGTCGAGCCGGGCCAGCCCGTGACCGTCGACAAGGTCGAGCTGGAATTGCGCGGCTTCGACCCCACGCCGCCGCTGGCCGCCTCCGAGCCTTTCGATACGGAAGCCTTGAAACGCAGCTGGCCGCTGAAATCGGGCAGCGTGTTCCGCCAGGCGGAATGGGAGTCCGCCAAGCGCGCGCTGCTGCGCGAAGTGGTGCAGACGCGTTATCCGCGCGCCCAGCTGGTCGATACGCAAGCCGTGGTCGACCCGGAAACGCACAAGGTCTCCTTGCTGGTGGTGCTCGACAGCGGCCCCGAGCTGCGCTTCGGCGAGCTGCGCATCGAAGGCTTGAAGCGCTACGATGCCAGCATCATCCGCAACCTCGACAAGATACGCCCGGGCGACTACTACAGCGAGTCGGCGCTGCAATCGTTCCAGGCGCGCCTGCAGGACACGGGCTACTTTGCCAGCGTGGAAGTGAGTGCCGACATGAGCAGCATCCTGGGCGAGCAGATCGAGGCGGGCCAGGAAAGCCAGCAAGCCGAGGCCGCAGGTGCCGCGCCAGAAGCCAGGGCCGCCAGCCGCGGCCCCGCGCCGCTGCTGCCGCTGGTCGTGCGCGTGACGGAAAACAAGCAACAGAACGTCAGCGCCGGTCTCGGTTTCAGTACGAACACGGGCAATCGCGCCCAGCTCAACTACGACAACCTGAACGTGTGGGGCACGCGCTTCAAGAGCGCGATCACCATGGAAACGAAAAAACAGGCGGCGCACGCCAATTTTTACTTTCCCACCACCGAGCGCGGCTACAACGACAGCGCGGGCGCCTCGTTCGAGCGCAGCGACATTTCCAATGAAATCACGGCCGTCACCACCATCTCGGCCAAGCGCAACTGGGGCGGCACCAACCTCGAACGCAGCCTGACGTTCGAGTTCCTCAGCGAAGACAAGACCGTCGTCGGCCTGGAGCAGACGCGCAGCAAGAGCTTGCCGCTGACCTATGCCATCACCAAGCGCAGCCTGGACAGCCTGCTGTTCCCCACCAGGGGCTACGTCATCAACGCCCAGGTGGGCGGCGCCCTGCTGCCCCTGCTGACGGACGAGCGCTTCGTGCGCGTGGCCGGCAAGGCCGTGTATTACCGTCCGCTCGGTGAAAAGGGCGAGCTGATCGTGCGCGGCGAAATGGGCGCGCTGGGCTCGAAGGAAAAACGCGGCGTGCCGGCCGTTTACCTGTTCCGCGCAGGCGGCGACCAGTCGGTGCGCGGCTACGGCTACCAGGAACTGGGCGTGAAGGAAGGCGACGCCACCATCGGCGGGCGCTATATGCTCACCGGCAGCGCCGAATACCAGTACTGGTTCAAGCCGAAGTGGGCCATTGCCGCCTTCTATGACGCCGGCAACGCGGCCGACACGGTCAAAACGGCCATGACGCCGAAATCCGGTTACGGCCTGGGCGGGCGCTACAAGAGCCCCGTCGGCCCCATCAATGTCGACGTGGCGTATGGCCACGCCGTCCACGCCTACCGTTTGCACTTTTCTCTGGGATTCACTTTCTGATGTCCGATATTTCTACCGAGTCCCACGACGCCGCGCCGCCACCGCCGGCGAAAAAACCGCGCCGCTGGGTGCGCTACGTGCTGATCGCCGTTGCCAGCCTGGCCGTGCTGCTGGGCGCCGCCTTCTGGTTCCTGGGGCGCGAATCGACCTTGCAGATGCTGGTGCAAAAAGTGGCCAGCGCCAGCGGCGGCGACATCGCGGTGTCGGGCGTATCCGGCTCGCTGTACAACCGCATGCACCTGGGCCACGTCAGCTACCGCAGCAAGACGCAGCACATCACGGCCGACAACATCGACATCAACTGGTCGCCGTTCCAGTTCTTCTCGGAAGGCATCGCCATCAGCGAACTGCATGTGGCCAGCCTGTCCGTGGCAAGCACGGCGCCGTCCGAGGAACCGTCGACCATGCCCGCCAGCCTGGCCGCGCCCTTTAAAATCGGCATTGCCGACGCGCGCCTGGACAAGGTGACCCTCGTCAGCGCGGGCGGCAACACGGTGTTTGAAAAGATCCATTTCACCCTGTCGGGCGACAAGTCGCAATGGCAGCTGGAAGACGCCTCGGCCGTCACGCCGTTCGGCCAGGCTACGGCCAGCGCGACGATTGCCGCCACGCAGCCGTTCAAACTGTCAGGCAAGGCGGCCTTGACGCAGATCAACCCTGCCGCCGGTGAAAAACCGGCCGCCCTCGCCCTGCAACTGGGCGGCGACTTGAACCTGCTCAACGTCGCGGCCAAGGGCAGCGCGGGCGCGGCCACGGCCGACGCCCGGCTGGCGCTGGCGCCGTTCGACCCCGTCATCATCCTGCGCTCGGCCAGCATCCGTGGCCGCAACATCAATCCGGGCAAGTTCGACGCCACCATGCCGCAGGCGGACCTGAGCCTGGAACTCGATGCCGCCATCGATACCCGGCCGGCCAGGCAAACCGTATCGGGCAAGCTGGCCATCCTCAACCACGCCACGCCGGGCCCCATCGACCAGCAAAAGCTGCCGCTGCGCCAGTTCGAGGCGCGCCTGGGCGGCACCCTGACGGCCACGACCTTGGAATCGGCCATCATCGATTTCGGCAACGCGGGCAAGTTCACGGGCGGCGGCAAGCTCAACCGCGACGCCGCCGACGCGCCCATCGGCACGGCGCAGCTGGCCTTGCACACGGACAAGATCGACTTGCAGCACATGTACAGCAGCATCAACAGCACCAAGATCGCCGGCGATATCGTGCTCGACAGTGACGGCAAGACGCAAACCCTGCGCGCAACACTGGGCGAAGCCAAGCTGCGCCTGGACGTGGAAGCGACGCTTGCCGATTCCCTCGTGCAATTGCGCAAGGCCACCTTGCAGGCAGGCAAAAGCAGCGTCAACGCGACGGGCCAGATCAGCCTCAAGGATGAGCAACCGTTCAAGGCCGTGGCCAGCGCCAGCCGCCTCAATCCCGCCGACTTCGGCGCCTTCCCCGTGGCCGACCTGAACCTCGACATGCGCGCCAACGGCCATGTGGCGCCCCAGTGGCTGGCGAATGCGGACGTTACCGTGCGCCCCAGCAAGCTGCTCGACCAGCCTTTGTCGGGCAAGGGCAAGCTGACGGCCGATGCGGCCCATTTCAGCGGCATCGACGTGCAATTGGCGCTGGGCAAGAACAACATGACGGCCAAGGGCAACTTTGGCGGCGCCGGCGAAAAGCTGAACTGGAATGTCGATGCGCGCCAGCTGTCCGCGCTGCAGGGCGACTTGCTGGGCACGGTGCTGGCCAGCGGCGTGGTGCAGGGCACGCTGCAGCAGCCGCGCACGAGCTTTGTGGCCGACGCGAAAGGACTGGGCCTCGCCAGCGGCAAGCGCCCGGCAGCGGACAGCGCCATCCACGCCAGCGGCGACGTGGGCTTGACGGGGCCGAAGCAGCAGGCGGCATTGAAAATGACGGGTTCCTTGCAAAAGATCAACCCGGCCGCGTTTGGCGCATCGCTGCCCAACGGCAACGTCAATGCGGACTTCAACGGCAGCGGACGCTTGACGAGCGACTGGCAAGTGGCCCTCAACCTGGCCCTGCGCGAATCGACCCTGCAAAACGCGCCGCTGGCCGGCTACGCCAAATTGTCCGCCAACGCGCAACGCATCGACAGCGTCGATACGGAATTGCGCCTGGGGCCGAACAGCTTGCTGGCCAAGGGCGCGCTGGGCGGCGCCACCGACAAGCTGACGTGGAAGCTCGACGCGCCGCAACTGTCGACCCTGGGCCCCCGCTTTGCCGGCGTGCTGCATGCGGCCGGTTCCGTCTCGGGCAAGATGGACGCGCCCGCCGCGCAGCTGACGCTCGATGGCAAGGACCTGACCTTCTTTGGCGACCAGCAATTGAAAGCCGTGAAAGGCAGCGCCAGCGTGGGCGCCGGCCAGGGCGCGCTCGATCCCATGGTCAGCAGCCTGGAGATCACGGGCTACGCCACGCCCACCTTCAAGCTGGCCAGCGCCCGCCTGGGCACGACGGGCACGCGCGGCAGCCATACGGTCAGTTTGACGGCGCGCAATGACGATTTCGATGCCACAGTGCAAGTCAAGGGCAGCCAGAGCGGCGCCGCCTGGACGGGCACGATCGACAGCCTGCAAAACAAGGGCCGCTATGCGCTCGTGCTGCAGGCGCCCGTGCCCGTGAAGGTGGCGGGAGCGGCCGGCAGCGGCGTGGCGGGCCTGGGCCAGCCCGAGCAGATCAGCGTGGGCAATACCGTCATCAAATTGCCGGCAGGCAGCTTCACCATGCAAAGCCTCGTCAAGAACGGCCCCCGCTGGACCAGTTCCGGCCAGGCGGCCGGCGTGGCCCTGACCTATCTGGCGCAAGTCATTCCTTCGCTGCAGGCCAATGCGCGCAGCGACCTGACCCTGGGCGCGCAATGGTCGCTCGACATGCAGGTGCCGACGGCGAAACAGAAAGATCCCTCGCTGGCCGGCATGCTGCACGTCTACCGCGAAAAAGGCGACGTGACGGTGGGCGTGGAACAGCCGCTGGCGCTGGGCTTGCGCACCTTCGATGCGCGCGTGGATGTCGCCAACCAGCAGCTGCGCCTGGCCGTGAAACTCGACGGCGCGCGCGCGGGCCAGAGCGATATCAATGCCACCGTGCAAATGCTGGGCGGGCGCATCAGCAACGACAGCGCCCTGTCGCTGACGGGCACCACGAATATCGATTCGTTGGCGTGGCTGGCGCCGCTGACGGGCCAGCCGGGCCTGGAACTGGGCGGCGCCCTGAAAGTGGCGCTGTCCGGCAGCGGCACCATCGGCGCGCCGCAATTGAATGGCGACATCAACGGCAGCAAGCTGCTGGTGAACTGGGCCGACCAGGGCTTGAAATTGCGCAATGGCGTGCTGCAAGCCAAGCTGGCCGGCGATCAGCTGCAATTGCAGCGCCTGAGCTTTGACGGCGGCGACGGCAAGGTGCAGGCCGATGGCTGGGTGCGCTTTGCGAATGGCGAAGCGAGCCTGGAACTGAAACTGCTGGCCGACCGCCTGCAGGCGCTGTCGCGTCCCGACCGCACCCTGGTGCTGTCGGGCAACAGCACCCTGGTGCGCAACGACAAGCGCTTCAGCTTCGAGGGCAAGTTCAAGGCCAACCGCGCGCTGATCGAACTGGCGCCGCAGGATACCCCCACGCAAAGCAACGACGTGGTGGTGCTGGGCAAGGAAGCCAAGGGCGGCAAGGAAGCGCCGTCGCTGCCCCTGAATATCGACCTCGAGTTTGACCTCGGCAACAACTTCCACCTGCGCGGCATGGGTCTCGACGCCGACCTGGCGGGCAATGTGCGCGCCCGCGTCATCAACCGCGCCGCGCCGCGCGTGACGGGCAGCATCAAGGTTGTCACAGGTCAATACGCAGCCTACGGCCAGAAACTGTCGATCGAACGGGGCCTGATCGCCTTCACGGGCGCCTACGACAACCCCTCGCTGAATATCCTGGCCGTGCGCAAGCGTCCCGAAGGCGAGGCCCTGTCGGAAACGAATGTGGAAGCGGGCGTGGAAGTGCGCGGCACGGCCCAGGCGCCGACGGCCAAGCTGGTGTCCACGCCAAGCGTGTCGGACAGCGACAAGCTGGCCTGGCTGATCCTGGGCCACGGCGCGGAAACGGCGGCCGGCGATGAAATGGCCCTCTTGACGACGGCGGCAGGCGCCCTCTTCGGCGGCTCCGGCGGCGGCCTGCAGGGCAAGCTGGCCAATTCGCTGGGCCTCGATGAAGTGGGCCTGTCGCAGGCGCAAGGGCTGGAAAGCACGGTCGTCACCGTCGGCAAGCGGCTGTCCTCGCGCGCCTACCTGACGTTCGAGCAGGGCACGAGCACGGCGACGAGCCTGGTCAAGCTGCGCTACAAGCTGAACCGCCGCATCACCCTGCAATTCCAGACCGGCACCAATAATGCGCTGGACGTCCTTTACACGTGGGCGTTTGATTGATGCATTGATTGATTCAACGCAAGCGAAAAACACAAAGGGCGCCGCGGCGCCCTTTTCCTTGCTCTGCCGCAAAGGCAAACTTACTCGGCCACGTCGAGGCCCCGCTCGATCATGCCTTCGACGTAAGCGCGCAGATATTGTTCCAGCGCGGGGCCGGACAGCACGTTGGCCGTCAGCGCGCCGTGCGGCGAGCCTTTCAGCACGCCGTCGTGGTACACGCGCGCAATCCAGGCGACATCGGCGCCCTGTGTATAGTCGAGCTCATAGTCGAACGTTTCACCGCTGACTTTGCGTGTGTAGACTTCCTTGACAATTGTCATCTAAAACAGCCTTTCTTGACGAGATTGGGATGCGGGTGCGGCACGGGATCTTCCTGCGGCACCGGGTGCACGGGGCCCGGGTGGTGGCCGGGCGCTTCCTGCGGCTCCGGCGCCGGCATGGGTTCATCGACAGGCGCCGGGTCGGGCGCGCGGTGGACATGGATAACGGTCATGGCTGGCCTCCCTGCAGACAAAGGAAGACCATACCACGAGATGCGCGCCGCTGCCCTTATTTGCCTGCCGGCTGGACGTCGGCGGCTGGCGGCGCCGCGTTCTTCACATATTTTTCCAGCCAGTTGTTGCTTTCATACAGCATCTGCATGATCGATTCGCGCGCGCGGTAGCCATGGCTTTCGTTCGGCAGCATCACCAGCCGCGCCGTGCCGCCCAGGCCCTTGACGGCCTGGAACATGCGCTCGCTCTGGATGGGGAAGGTGCCCGAGTTGTTGTCCTGTTCGCCATGGATCATCAGCAGGGCATCCTTGATCTTGTCCGCGGAATTGAACGGCGACATGGCCTGGTAGACGGCCGGCGCCTGCCAGAACGGGCGCTCTTCCGCCTGGAAGCCGAACGGCGTCAGGGTGCGGTTGTAGGCGCCGCTGCGGGCGATGCCGGCGCGGAACAGCCGCGTGTGCGCCAGCAGATTGCCCGTCATGAAGGCGCCATACGAGTGGCCGCCGATGGCGATGCGGTTGCGGTCGGCCACGCCACGGCGCACCACTTCGTCGACGGCCGCCTCGGCATCGGCCACCAGCTGCGGCAGGTAGGTGTCGTTCGGCTCCTGCTCGCCGTTGCCGACGATGGGGAACGATGGATTGTCGAGCACGGCGTAGCCCATGGACAGGAAGGCGGCCGGGCCCCAGTAGCTGACGGCGTTGAATTTATACGGCGAGCCCTTGGTCTGGCTGGCGGCGCTGGCTGTCTTGAATTCCTGCGGATACGCCCACATCAGGGTCGGCAGCGGGCCGTCGCGTTTCACGTCATAGTTTGGCGGCAGCATCAATGTGGCCGTCAGGTCGACGCCGTCGGCGCGCTTGTAGCGGATCAGCTCTTTCTGCACGTCCTTCAGCTGCGGCAGCGGATGGGGGAAGTGCGTGAGGGCCGTCAATTGCGCGGCGCCCTGCTTGAGATTGCGCACATAGTAATTGGGCTGCTCGGTCGGCGACTCGCGCGTGGACAGCAGGCGGCTGCCGTCCTCGTCCAGCACGGCCACCACGTTTTCATAGTAGGGCGCGGCGCTCTGGAACAGGCGCTGCTTCTGTTTCGTCGCCAGGTTCAGGCGGTCGATGAAGGGCCGGTCGCCATCCTTCGATGCGCCCTGGCCGTCGAGCAGGATGGAACCGTCAGCGGCGATCAGCAACCGCGGCAAGCCGGCAGCGTCCGCGCGCATGACGGGCGTGCCCGGATCGTTGTAGCGGTCTTCGAACGAGCCGGCATACACGAGGTCGCCAGGCGTGCCCGCCACGGCGGACGGCTGGTCCGGCTGGATGCGCCACTGCTTGACGGCGCGCGTCTTGTACCACGCTTCGCTGAGCAGGGCCAGGTCGCCGCGGCCCCAGGCCACGCCCGCGTAGCGCGATCCGAGCCTGGCCAGCACGGCCGGTTTGCTGGTAAACGGCGCCGCCTGCGTGTAGACGATGTCGCGGATCTCGGCCGCCCTGGCCGGGTCGCCGCCGTCCTGCGCTTCGGCCCACACCAGGGTGGCGGGCGCATCGACGCGCCAGCTGACGCAGCGCACGCCGGCGGACACGGCATCATTGCCTGGAGGCAAGCCTTCTTCCAGCGGCAGCGCCGCCACCGCGTGTTCCACCTTGCCATTCAGGTCGCGCACATCGATCCTGTGGCCGAAGTCGTGCGCCGGCACGATATACGAATACGGACGCATGATGCTGGTCGTCAGCAGGTGCTTGCCATCAGGCGAAGCCGACACGCGCGAGAACTGGCCCGGCTGGCCGACCAGACGCTGCTTGCCCGCCACGTCCAGCAAGGCCAGCTGCACGGTCGTGTAATGTTCGAACAGCTGCGCGTCCTGCGCGTTTTTCAGCAGGTCGGGATAGGTGCGCAACTGCTTGACGCCGCCGCCGGGCACGCTGTCCTGGATGGACGGGCCTGTCGGAATGCCGCTCGGCACGGGCGCCGCGCCCAGCCTGGCCGGCTTCAGCTGCACCAGCAGGGTCTTGCTGTCGGGCATCCACGAAAAGCCGCGCCCATACACGGTCGACAAAGGCGTGCTGGCCAGCTTGCGCGCCGCTTTCGTCTGCACGTCGAGCAGCCACAGTTCCACGCCCGACGCCTTCACGCCCCTGGCGGGATCGGCAAAGGCGACGTGGGTGAACGCCAGGTAGCGCTGGTCGGGCGACCAGGCCAGGTCGGCGATGCGGGGCGCCGCCGGCAAGCCGCTGACCTTGACTTCCTTCTGCGTATCGATGTCGAGCAAGCCCAGTCCCGTATGGAAACTGAAGCGGCTGGCCGAATACGTGCGGGGATTGATGCGCAGGCCGGCCAGCTTCAGTTCCGGCTGCGCCACCTCGCTGATGCCGGGCAGGGACGGCGTGGGCAGCACGGCGGCCAGGTTGCGTTTCGGGCTCAGGCTCAGGGTCGGCGCGCGCGGCGCATCGACGACGGCTTGCAGCGGTGCGGGCGGCATTTGATAACCGGCATCCTGCGCCATGGCCAGGGGAGACGAGGCCAGCAAGCCTACGGTGATGGGCAACAAGGGGAAGCGAACAGACATGGCACTCCAGTGAGGTGGATGAAAACGATGACCGATGGCACCGCGCCGCTCATGGCGGCAAGGTGTGACAGAACATAGTGCTTTCATGCCATGTAAATGTCAATAAGCAACTTTTGCCATATGACAATTTTCGCCCGCATCGCCATCTGGCTTACAATCGCTGTTTTACCCGTACCCGAAGCCTACATGGAAACCACTACCCTCGCCCTGCTGTTCCTGGTCCCGCTGCTGGTCTGGCGCATCTATTCGCGCCTGAAAAAACTGGTGGCGCGCCAGAAATCGCAGCTGTGGCGGCACTGGCTGGTCGCCGTCGGCTTTCCCGCGCTGCTGCTGTTCCTGGCGACGACGACGAAATTCGAGCTGCTGCCCCTGTCGAGCCTGGGCGGGGCCGCGCTGGCCGGCGGCTGGCTGGGCGTGCTGGGCCTGAAGCTGACGCGCTTCGAGCAGGTGGGCAAGGATTTCTTCTTTACCCAGCACCGCTACCTGGGCCTGGCCATCACGATGCTGTTCATCGCCCGCCTGCTGTACCGCGGCATGGAAATTTACCTGAACACGCGCCTGGACGTGCCCGTGCCGCCGCCGCCGTTCGGCCAGAGCCCGCTGACCATGGCCGCCTACGGCCTCGTCATCGGCTACTACGCCGTGTACGCCTGGGGACTGCTGCGCTGGCGCCAGCGCAGCAAGCCCCTGCAAGCCGCCGAGTAAATCAATAGTACTGGCACAGGCCGGTACACGTCGTCACGGCCAGCGCCGCGCGTATCGTCGCCAGCCCCGGCGCCAGGGCGGGATCAAGGTCCTTGTCCGCGTCGGCCAGGCTGGCCAGCATACGTTCGCGCAGGGGCGGCGCCATCAGACTGGCATTCGCCGTGGCGTGCTGCGCCGCCGCTTCCAGCATCCGCTTCTTTTGCGCCACGCTCCAGAACGGCGCTTGCACGAACTGCACCACGCCAGCATACAGGGAGGTCGAACCCTTGCTGAAGGCGCGCGCGCGCAGGCGCTCCGCACTGCTCACCGCCTGCAGCGGCTGGCTACTGAATTCCTGCTCCATCAGCCCGATCACATGGCCATGGCAATGCATGCCAAAGGCAAACAAGGTGCTCATTTCATCGCCATAATTGGCCAGGTTCCGCGTCATCTGCTCCTTGCTCGCCTTCAGCAGCTCAGCGGCGGGCAGCGACAAAGGCATTGAGAGGGCAAACGTATAGTACGCTTTGCCCAGCCGCATGGCCTGCTCGCACACGGCCGCGCTCTGGTTCATGTCCTGCAGCGCCGCGACGGGCGCCTGGAACAGGCGCGGGCCGTCGGCGATCTGCGCAAACAGCTGCGCCACCTCGGGGTCGCCCAGGCGCGGCAAGCCGCTTTGCGGCGTCGCCTTGTCCATCAGCGCTTCCAGCTGGCCGCTGGCTTGCTGGAAATCGGTATAGCTGTCAGCCCAGGCAGCGGGCGCCACGAAGGCGGAGGAAAGGCAAAGCAGGCGGCCGATGCGGCGCAGCGGCGTGGAAATCGATAACATCATGTTGTAGGGATCAAATAAAGAGGAATCGTCCTCAGGCGGCCCGGTACAGGCGGAACTGGTGCGCCGCCGTATAAAACAGGCCCAGCGCGACAGGCATGTAAATAAATGCAAGCAAAGTCGGTACAAAGGTGTGGATGTCGCGTCCAAGGTAGAAAGGCAGGGCAAACAGCCCCCCCCATACGAAGGGCATCAGCAGCAGCCATGCCCAGCGGTTACCGCGGCCTACCATGGCGAAACTGATGCCCAGTTGCGCGGCCGCCATCAACAGGCCGGCCAGGACCATAGGCGCCGTCATGAAAACGGCCGCGAGGCAATACAGCAACAAGACGACGCCGCACCAGGCGAGTACACGCTTCAGAAAATGGAACAATGGCATGACAGAGCGCAGCATTAAATAATTGGCAATTATAAACAATGTGTATCCACAGTGCAATTAATTGCTTTTTAAATATGTGCCATCGCGTGGCACGCAATGCCAGGCGATGATGGTGACGCGCGGCCAGCGCGCCGCGTAGTCCTTGCTGGCCAGCCGCTGCGCATAGCCGTGCAAGGCATCCCACACGAGGTTGCGCACGGCGCCGGCGCCGATGCAGCAATCAGGCAAGCCCAGCTGCGCTACGGCTTGCAGCGCCTGCATGCACCACGGCGTGGCGCGGGCGATGGCGCGCAGGCGCGCCGCCAGTGCCTGCTGCCCACTCATGCGCTCACGCGCTCACGGCCGGATCTGCGGCGCCACGCCGTCGTTGCTCACCGTGCCTTCGACATTGCCGAAGTACACGTTCAAGTCCTGCTTCGGGCGGAAGTTGCGCAGCTTGACTTGCAAGGTGGTGGGGTTGATCTTGGTGAACGTGCCGGGGAAGCACAGACTGATCAGCTCGTCCGGTTTGCCCTTGATCAAGTTCAAAGTGAAATCCTCGATGCCATTCTTCCAGGTGTTGCCCGTCGTCAAAATGTATGACACCCAGACAGCGTTGACGAAGCCGCTTTCGCCCTGCTGGGCCGCCAGGCGGTTCCACGTCTTGTAGAAGACCTTGTCGCCGCAGTACTTCTTTTCAAACTCGTTGCCATCGCCCAGGTAGGAAGCGCCGGGGCCGGCCGCGACGAAGGGCGCATATTGATGGCGCACGCGCACGACCTTGCCAGCCGGGAACTTCTGTTGCCACAGGTAGATGACCTTGACGGTCCAGGCCGGCACCCATTCCTCGTCGTAGAGCTGGGCCAGCAAGCCCTCCTTGATCATGGTCTTGCTCTGCGCGGCCGTCAACGGCGCCACCTTCTTGTCGAACGGCGTGTGCGACGGGAAATACGCGATCTGCGCGTCCGACAAACCCAGCTGGCGCAGCCGGGCCGTCACGTCGGCGCTGGCGAGCTTGGCGACAAACGTGGTGGTATAGTCCTTGCGCTTGCCGTCCACGTCGACGGTAAACTGCTGCGGCTGGCCGTAATACGTGGGCGAGCCGTGGTAGCCGGCCGCGTATTCGGGCAGCGGGAAGAAAATCGTCTCTTCCACGTCCTTCGCCGATTCATTGAGGAATTCGTACTCGACCTTGATCAAGTCCGTGCTCACGCTGAGCACTTCCTTTTTCATGGCCACGGCATCCGTCTTGCCGAACAGGATGCCGCCTGCGCTGACGGAGCCGATGCCGTCGTTGGCGAGCGCAGGACCGGCCGCCATGGCCAGCGCCACGGCGCAGGCTGCGGCGAGCTTGCGCACGGCCATCATGCGGCCTTGCCCGGTGCGGGATCGACCCTGCGCTGCAGTACGAAAATCGGTTGCGCCCATTGCGTATCCTTCTTTTTCTTGCTCGTGATCAAAGTGAGTTCCGATGGATCGTAGACATCCGTGTTGTGCGTCAACGGCGTCGTCATCAGGTATTGCGCTTCCGTGTTTTTCAGGAATTCGCCCACCAATTGAATATTGCGGATATCCAAATGGGCAAACGGTTCGTCGATGAAGACGAAGCCGCCGGAACCGTCTTCCGATTTCAGCAGGCCGATCAGGAGCACCAGCGATTTCATCACCTGCTGGCCGCCCGACGCTTCGCCATCGTTCATGCCGATCACGCCCTTGCCGTCGAACTTGAAGCGCACGTGCAGGCCCGCCTGCGACAGCTGCACGTCGTCGTTTTCCAGGCGCACGGGGTCGGCATGGACTTCGATGCCGGCCAGTTCGCCCAGCTCCTTGATGTTCTTGCTGTAAGTCTTGATGGTGTAGCGCAGGCGCTCCATGTAGGCGCCGCGGGCATTGCCCGTCGCTTCGATGGCGCGGTTGTTCTGGTAGCGGCGCTCGTCCGTTTCCGACTGGCGGCCGTGCAGCTGGTCCGACAGGCGGTGGTGCTGGTCGATGACGGTGGCGTCGAGTTCCCAGTCGTCGCGCGCCAGGCTGTTTTGCAGGCTGGCCACGCGCAAGTCGACCTGGTGCGCATTCTGGTGCTCGGCCACGAGGGCCGCGCGGCGTGCGGGACGGCGCCAGCTTTTCGGCAAATGGCGCCACGCATGGCGCAGGGCCAGCAAGGCGCGCGCATGCTCGGCGCGCTGTTCGATCTGCTTCTTGTAGCCCAGACGCGCCCCCGCTTCCGCCTCGGACAGGGCCAGGCGCGCGTTTTGCCACACGGTATCGGCACGCGTGCGCGCCACGGTGGCGCTCTTGGTCAGATTCTGCAGCTCGCCCAGGCGGCCGCCCACTTCCAGGCGCTCTTCCTTCAAGGGCTTGGAATTGCGCAGCGCTTCGGCGAATTCCTCCTGGCGCGCACTGAGTTCCTTGGCCGCGTCGACGCCGGCGATGCGCGCTTTCAGGGCGCCCACTTCCGCCGCCAGCTTGGAAATGGCCAGGGTCAGTGTGTCTTCCTGGCCTTCCAGGCCCGGCAGCGAGCGCAGCAGCGCTTCCAGGCGGCCGCTGCGGCCAGCCTGGCCGAAGCGGTAGCGCGACGCTTCCACGAACAGCGAGCGCCCGCCGCGGCGTTCGCGGTGATACGCCTCGGGCGTGATCCACTCCTCGTGGTTGCCCAATTTAAAGCCCGCTTCGACGGAATCGACGCGGGCGATGCGCGACAGCTGCTCGATCAGCCAGCTGGGCACGGGCGCGGAAAATTTCACCACCGCCAGCAAACTCTCGTCCTTCGCCACCGGCGCCGTGACCAGGTCGGGCACGATGAAGTGGCGGTAGCGTTCCTTCTCGGCCAGGCGATAGGCAGCGGCCGCATCCTTGGCCTTGTCCAGCAGGACGACCGAGGCGTAACCGCCCAGCACGCCTTCGACGGCGCCCTGCCAGCGGCTGTCCGTCACTTCGACGATGTCCGACAGCATCGCGTGCGAAATCCCCGCGTCGCGCAGCGCACGGCGCATGCCGCGTACATTGTCCGGCTCCGGCATGGCCGTCTTGCCTTGCAGCGCGGCAATCGTCGCCTGCTCAGCCGCGATACGGGCCGACAGGGCGTCGCGCTGCTGGCGCTGGCGCAGCAGTTCCGCTTCTTTCTGTTCCAGCTGGGCCGCCACTTCGGCGATGTCGCTGCCCGAGTCGGCCGCCAGCTTGTGCAAACGGTCCTTCTGTTCCAGCAGGCTGTCCAGCGGTTTCAGTTTTGCATTGATCAAGGACAAACGGCTCTGCAGACCGATCGATTCCTGCTCCAGCAGGGTTTCGTTCATCTGCGCGTCGGACAGGGCCTTCGCTTGCGCGGCCAGCGCATTGCGTTTATCCGTCAGCTGCTGGTCGGCCTGCGCCATTGGTTTACGCGCATCGCGCAATTGTCGGCTGGCAATGGCTGCCTTTTCGCGCGCCTCGTGGTACTGCAGGCTGGGCAATACTTCTTCCAGCAGGTTGCGGCGTTCCTTATGTAAACCTTCCCACTGGTGGTAATTGGCCACGCGCAGGCGCAAGCCTTCCAGGTTGGTTTTCGACGCTTCCAGTTCCGTTTCGAAGCGTTTCAGCTCCACTTCCGTATCGCGCTGGTGGCGCTTGGCTTCGTCGTAGGCGTCCAGCACTTCCTTGTCGCCGAACACCTGGAACACCAGGTCGAGCAGCTGGCGCGGCGCGTATTCGCACAGTTTGTCCGTTTCGCCCTGCTCCAGCGCCAGCACTTTCGACATGGCCGGCGACAGGCCCGCATTGGCCAGGCGCTTGCGGTAGTTTTCCACGCCGAGCCAGTCGTTGGCGTCCGTGATGTCCTCGATCTGCACATTGCCCGGACGCATCAGATACTGGCGCTTCCAGTCGCCGCCGTTCTTCTGGATCTGGCAAAACAGCGTCACTTCATCGTCGCTGAAGAAGCCGGAACTGCGGAACGGGCGGTTCGACAGCTGCTTGCCCACGTTCTTGTTGTCGACCACGGCGCGCAGCCAGGCCGTCTGCTGGCCCGAGTGGCGCGCATAGTGTTTATACGTGCGCCCCATCGAGCAGTCGAGGCCGAACAGGGTGCGCAAGGCATCGAGCAAGGTGGTCTTGCCCGAGCCGTTCTGCCCCGCGATGGTGATGATCTTCGCGTCGAGCGGAATATTCTTGATGCGCTGCCAGTAATCCCAGTGCACCAGTTCAAGTGATTTGATATGAAACATGGGCGCTTTCAGTGAGGGAAGTCGGACGCAGGCTCGTCGCCCGCGTCAGGCAGGTCGCCGATGTCGGCGGACAGGTCGGCAGACAAGTCAGCGTCCAGGTCGACGGCCACCAGGCGCGCCGGCGCGCGCTTGAAGACGTCGGCCAGGGCGCCGTTGATGATGCGCTCTTTCAGCACGTCGGTGTCCATCATCAGATCCAGCAGCGGGCCTTCCAGGATGACATCGCCGCGCCGCTCGATGAAGCCCAGCTTGGCCAGGGTGCCCAGGTTCATGTCCATGCGCGTCTTCTTGCCCAGCTTGTCGCCGAAGTCCGACAGCAGCGCCTTGTAGGAAATGCCGATCGACGCGTCTTCGGCGCGCGGCAGCGGTTTTTCCGTGCCAAACATATCATTTTGATCATCATCGGCGTGCTGGTGCGTTTCCTGGCGTTCGCGCTTGGGCAGGATGATCTGCGCCCACAGCACCACCAGCAAGGCCACGCCATCGCGCGCCAGGCCGAAGTTGTTGTTTTGCCACACATCGCGCGCGCCGAAGATCTTCGGCTCGATGGTGCGCGTCAGGGCCAAAGTCACATGGTCGGCATACACGTTGTCGAGCAGTTTCAGGCCGCAGGCCAGCAGGCGCGCATCGATCTCGGCGCGGAACAGCTCGTCGGACAGCACGCGCTTGACGAGCTTGTCGTCGCGGCGCAGGGTTTGATGCGTGAGCAGGCGCGCAATCAGGATTTGGGAATCGTCATTCATCGGCTGTGCCGCTATCTAAATCAAGTGAAACATTCAGTGAAAGCGAGGCGATCGACATGGCCGCCACGTGGGGGTCGGTCAGTTGGACCATCTCGTCGGTCGGTGTAAAGGTAATCGGCAAGCGGGCCAGTTCGGCCGTCGCGCCCTGCAGGCTCGCTTCGGACACGTCGCCGAGCAGCGGCAGCATCGAGGCGCGGTACGAGGCCACGGCAAAGCTGGCCGGCAGCAGGGAATCCTGCACGGGCACGCTTTTCGGCCCTTCCTCGCCTATGCTGGGGAAATTGCCCAGGCTGGCGAAGTTCGACAGGCGTTCGAGCAAGTCATCGAGTTCAAGTTGCATGGCGGGGCCGTCGCTGATGGTGGTGGGCGCGTCCTCGCCGCTGGGCAGGCCCGTGTTGGTAACGCCTGCCGCCCGCTCGGACAGCAGTTCCGTTTCGGCCACGTCGATCATCTCGGCCGGTGTGGAGAACAGCGGCACGACGGGCTGGTCGATGGCGCCGTCGGCCAGGCTGGCCAGGTCGTCGTGCAGCAGGAGCCAGCGCTTGATGTCGGTGGTCGACAGGCCGGACTGGCCCAGGTGCACGCGCTGGCGCTCGATCTGGTTCAGGGCGCGCGAAAACATGCCTTGCATGTTCAACAATTTACTTTGCGCCCGGCCGATGGCCTGCGCCGCCTTGTGCGTGGCGCTGTCCGCGTTTTCATCGGAAGTAATCGCCACGAGAATCTCGGAGCCCTTCTCGACCCAGTCGCAGGCCATGTTCCACTTCGCCTGCGCCGTGCGCAGCCGGAATTCGGAACCGGAGGCAATCGCGTCGGAAAATTCTTCCGTCAAGTCGACCAGGCGCCCCAGCAGATGCTGGAGTTGCTCGACAGACACACCGCCCACGGCTTGCGCACCGGCCACCTGCGACAGCAGAAAGCCCATTTCCGCCTCGTCTTCCGTCTGGCCCAGGCCCAGCAGGCTGTCGATGGCCGACAGCACATTGCGCGCCATGGGCGTGACGCGGTACACGCCCTGCTGCGCATCCCAGGCCAGCAACTGGTTCGAGCGCAGGCGCAGCAAGACCGTTTCCAGGCTTTCCGGCAATAAATACGCGAGCTTGGTATTGATGTCGGCGCGCGTATAGGCGGACGTGGCCGCATCGGACGCCAGCTCGCGCAACACCAGCAGACGCACCAGCACGCCATCGAAACCGCCGTGGAACAGGGCCGTAAACACTTGCAGCAAGGGCTGCGCCCGCTTCAAGTGGAAAACCTGCTCGATCTCGTCGGCCGAGATATTCGGCTGGAAATGCGCCTGCAAGGAATCCTGGTGTTCTTGCTCTGTCTGATGTGCATCCGTAGCCACGGCAGCACTTGCCATTATATCAATCATTCTTTTCCGGATGAGTGTTCAGCGGGCGGCGCAGCGGGCTAACGCGGCGCTGCGGGGCGGGGGCGTCAGTATATCAGTTCTGACATGCAATTCGACTGATCGCAGGAGGCGGCAATCCGGGGTCAGGCCGGCCTGGGGGAACGCCTTCCAATGGAAGGCATTCCAATCCCTCAGGACTGACCCCAGTACTTGCTTTGGGGTAAGAAAAACGTTCCCGGCAAACGTCAGTACTTACTTCTTGACGATCTTCTGCAAGGTTTGCTCGACGTAATCGCCGCCATCCGCATCGGCGAATGTCACCTTGACGGGATACCATTCCAGCGACGGCGCCAGCCACAGGTCCACTTGCTGGCCCTTCTTGTCCGGCGGCGGCGCCTTGACCAGGTGGATGGCGGCCACGTCGCCCATGCCCGTGGCGACTGGCTCTTCCTTGACGACCTTGAAGGTCCACGGCTCGGCATCATGCGCGCCGGCGACAAAAAACGCCCATTCCGAGCCGGGGACGAATTTCTCGGGCGCGGCGCGCGCCACGCTGGCCAGTTGCCAGACGGCGCTGTTGCGGTCCTGTTCGCCGCCTTTCAGCGGATAGCTGTCATCGCCTTCGCCAAAGACGATGGTCTTGCTGTCGCGCTTGAAGGTGGTCGTCACGGCATCCTTGCGGAAGCGCTTTTCCACGAATTGCGCCGGCGCCAGGCCGTAATCGTCGACCGTGCCTTCGCTGCGCTGCTCGAGGATCTTGCCGAACAGGGCCGCCTTGGTTTCGGCCAGCAGCGAATACTTGCCGTCGCCCACGCGCCAGTTGCTGACCGATTCGCCGGACAGCCCGATGCCGCGCTGTCTGGCCTTGATCGAATAGACGAGGTCAGCCGATGGCACCAGCTTGTACGGGCGCTTGATGGCGGGATGCTCCAGGGGGGCGTCGGCCATGGCGGGCGTCAGGGCGGCGGCCAGCAGGCTGGCGAGCAAAATGCGTTTCAAAGCAGTCAAAGTGGTCATTTATTTTCCTGTAGCGTCATTGACGCGAATATTGGTCACGGTTTGCGTGGTCAAGGCCCCGCTCGCCTCGGTATTGCGTATTTGTACCGGATACCATTGCATGGACGGCGCCAGCCAGATATCGAGCTGCGACGAATACGTGCCCGGCTTGGGCGGGCGGCGCAGATGCCAGGTCACCAGCCGGCCCATCCTGGTATCGAGTTCTTCCTCGCCCACCAGCTGGAAGCGGAACACGGTCGCCTCCTTTTCCTCGCCGACGAGAATATCGATATTGCCGGCCAGCTGGTTGACGTCGGCGCGGCCGATGGCGGCCAGCTGGAACGGCACGCTGGCCTTGTCCTGCGCCCCCTCCTGCCACGGCGCCGTGGCCGTCGTGGCCGAAAACGTGATGGCCTTGGCGTCGCGGTTGAAATGCGTGGCCGTTTGCGCGCGGCCCTTGCGTTTTTCCGTGGCCGTGACGGGCACGATACCCGTGCCGTCGATCACGCCTTCGCTGGTCAGCACCAGCAGGTTGATGCGCGTGATCAGCATGCTCAAGCCCACTTCCAGCGTCAGCTGATACGTGTCGCCCTTGTTTTGCCACGCCATGGCGGCCACGCCCTTCCATTTGGTGCCATCGGCATCCTGGCGGTCCACCTGCAGCTCGAACTGGGCCGAAGCGGGCACGTTGGTCTTGTAGTGCCGCGCCTGCTCAAGCGCCGGTGGCGGCGGGCCGGGCGGCGCCGGCGCCTCCGCCACGGCCGCTGCGGGCGCCGTGA
>NZ_JBWKUZ010000017.1:0-116636 GCF_059421435.1 Janthinobacterium sp. GW821-FHT03A03
CGCGCTTTCGTGACCTATGGCAAATGGAACGATGCGGCCACCGCCTCGGTCAACGCGTCGAACAACTCCGGTCCCGTGTACAACAACAATACCAGCGGCACGTCGTACGGTTTCCAGGTGGAAACCTGGTTCTAAACACCGACCCGAACCTGCTGCGCGGCGTGCTGTGCGGCCTGCGATGCTCACCGGCTCGGCGCCCCGCGTTCTAGCAAGGCTGCGCTTGCGGGACGCACATGAGTGCCGCGCGCGACGGTTTTGTTCAGTGTTGATGTTTGTAAATGCAGATCAACCTGGCGCATCCTTCGCGGATGCGTTTTTGGCGCCGTCCCGTGATATAAATGCAATGTAGTCATGTCATGGATCGCGGCGCCGTCTTTACACCAAGATGATGCCCGTTTGCAAGCGGGTCTGAGCACAAGAGCGCCGGCACAGGCGCACTATTACCTTTTTCGGCCCCGTATGCCGAAGCCCCCTAAAAGCTTGATCAAAAAAGGAATGTGGAGATGAAACTGAAATTCAAGATTACCCAACTGGCCGCATTGACCACCCTGGCGTTTGCCGGCAGCGCGTTTGCGACCGACGTGGAAGTGTTGCACTACTGGACCTCCGGCGGCGAAGCGAAGTCCGTGGGCCAGTTGCAGCAAATCGTGAAGGAAAGCGGCTTCGGCTGGAAAGACTTCGCCGTGGCCGGCGGCGCTGGCGAAAACGCCGCGACCGCGCTGAAGACCCGCGTCATTTCCGGCAATCCGCCAACGGCCGCCCAGATCAAGGGCCCGTCGATCCAGGAATGGGGCGCCGAAGGCGTGCTGGCCAATATCGATGATGCCGCCATTCCAGGAAAATGGGATGCCGTGCTGCCGAAAGTCGTCGCCGACATCATGAAGTACAAGGGCCACTACGTCGCCGCCCCCGTCAACGTCCACCGCGTCAACTGGATGTGGGTCAACCCTGAAGTGCTGAAAAAAGCCGGCGTGGCCACCACCCCGACCACCTGGGATGCGTTCTTCGACGCGGCCGAGAAGATCAAGAAATCGGGCGGCATCGCCATCGCCCACGGCGGCCAGCCTTGGCAGGACGCCACCGTGTTTGAATCGGTCGCGCTGGGCGTGGGCGGCACGGAATTCTACAAGAAGGCCATCCTCAAGCTGGACCAGAAGGAATTGACCGGTCCGACCATGCTCAAGGTGTTCGACACCCTGGGCAAGGTGAAGACCTACATCGACAAGGATGCGGCCGGCCGCGACTGGAACCTGGCCACCGCCATGGTCATCAACAACAAGGCCGGCTTCCAGTTCATGGGCGACTGGGCCAAGGGCGAGTTCACCGCCGCCGGCAAGGTGCCGGGCAAGGACTACCTGTGCGTGGCCGCGCCGGGCACGGACAAGGCCTACACCTTCAACATCGATTCGTTTGCCATGTTCACGCAAAAGGATGCGAATGCGAAGAAAGGGCAGATCGCCCTGGCCAACGCCATCATGAATCCGAAGTTCCAGTCGATCTTCAACCTGAACAAGGGTTCCATCCCCGTGCGTTCCGGCGTATCGAAGGACAAGTTCGACGCTTGCGCCCTGAAATCGATGGAAGACATGGACGCCACCAACAAGAACGGCGGCCTGGTGCCATCGTTTGCGCACGGCATGGCGCTGCCATCGGCCACGCAAGGCGCCGTGACCGACGTCATCGCCAAGTTCATGAATACCAACATGAGCTCGAAAGACGCGGTTGCCGCCCTGGCCAAAGCGGCAAAAGTGAAGTAATCACGACAGCGCCGGCACTCCCGCCGGCGCGTTCTGCATCGCATGCATCGCAGGCGCGCGCCCTGGCTGTCGCCCAGGGGCGCGCCACACGCAGTTTTACTTCTACGGCTGTCCTATGTCCATACGCAAGCAATTCGACCGATGGATACCGCAGATGGTGCTGGGCCCCACGCTCATCGCCAGCCTGGTATTCGTCTATGGTTTTATCTTTTTGACCGGTTGGCTGTCGCTGACCGAATCGCGGCTGATGCCGAACTACGAGTTCGCCGGCCTGGTGCAATACGTCGAGCTGTTCGACAACGAGCGCTGGTGGACCTCGCTCAAGAACCTCGGCATCTTCGGCGTCCTGTTCATCGCTTGCAGCATCGCCATCGGCCTGTTCCTGGCCATCCTGCTGGACCAGAAAATCCGCGCCGAAGGCGCGCTGCGCGCCATCTACCTGTATCCGATGGCGCTGTCCTTCATCGTCACCGGCACGGCCTGGAAATGGATGCTCAACCCCAGCCTGGGCCTGGAAAAAGTCATGCACGACTGGGGCTGGACCTCGTTCACCTTCGACTGGCTGGTGAACTCCGACATGGCCATCTACACGGTGGTGATCGCCGGCGTCTGGCAGTCGTCCGGCTTCGTCATGGCCCTGTTCCTGGCCGGCCTGCGCGGCATCGATGATGAAATCATCAAGGCGGCGCAAGTCGATGGCGCGTCCCTGCCGACGATCTACTGGCGCATCGTGATTCCCGCCATGCGTCCCGTGTTCTTCAGCGTGCTGCTGATCCTGGCGCACATCGCCATCAAGAGCTTCGACCTGGTCATCGCATTGACGGCTGGCGGACCTGGCAACTCGTCGTCCGTGCCGGCCATCTTCATGTACCAGTTTTCCTTCACCCGCGGCCAGCTGGGCCTGGGCTCGGCATCGGCAATGATGATGCTGGCCACCATCGTGGCCGTGCTCGTGCCGCTGATGTACCTGGAAACGCGCAGCGCAAAGGCGATGAGATGACACACACTCCTACACGTAACAACAAACTCACCCTGGGGCGGGTGGTGCTGTACCTGCTGCTGATCCTGTTCGCGGTGTACTACATCGTGCCCCTGTACGTGACCTTGTCGACGTCGTTCAAGTCGCTCGACGAGATTCGCAGCGGCAACCTGCTGGCACTGCCGCACGTGTGGCAGTTCGATTCCTGGGCCAAGGCCTGGTCCTCGGCCTGCACGGGCGTCACCTGCGACGGCATGCAGCCGTTCTTCTGGAACTCGATCAAGATGGTGATTCCCGCCGTGCTGATCTCGACCTTCCTGGGCGCCTTCAACGGCTATGTGTTCGCGCACTGGCGCTTCCGCGGCTCGGAAATCCTGTTCGCCGCCTTGCTGGTGGGCTGTTTCATCCCGTTCCAGGTGGTGATCCTGCCGATGGCGCGTTTGCTGGGCGAATTCGGCCTGGCCAACACCACCACGGGCCTGGTCTTCGTCCACGTGGTGTACGGCACGGCGTTCACGACCTTGTTCTTCCGCAACTACTATATCGGCGTGCCGGAAGAGCTGATCAAGGCGGCGCGCATCGACGGCGCCGGCTTTTTCCTGATCTTCCGCAAGATCGTGCTGCCGATTTCGGGTCCGATTTTCGTCGTCTGCATCATCTGGCAGTTCACGCAGATCTGGAACGACTTCCTGTTCGGGATTGTGTTTGCCAGCGGCGATTCGCAGCCGATCACGGTGGGCTTGAACAACCTGGTCAACACGTCCACGGGCGTGAAGGAATACAACGTCAACATGGCCGCCGCGGTGATTGCCGCGCTGCCGACCCTGCTGGTCTACCTGGTCGCAGGCCGTTATTTTGTGCGCGGCCTGACCGCAGGCGCAGTCAAAGGTTAAGGAAAGAATATGTCCAGTTTATCGATACGCAGCATCCGCAAGGTGTACACGAATGGCGTCGAAGTCCTCAAGGGCATCGACATCGAAATCAAGGATGGCCAGTTCCTGATCCTCGTCGGCGGCTCCGGCTCCGGCAAATCGACCTTGCTCAACATGGTGGCCGGCCTGGAAAGCGTCACCTCGGGCGAAATCCTCATCGACGGCAAGGTCGTCAACGACCTGCCGCCGAAGGACCGCGACATCGCCATGGTGTTCCAGTCGTATGCGCTGTACCCGTCGATGACGGTACGCGAAAACATCGCGTTTGGCCTGAACGTGAAAAAAGTGCCGAAGGCGGAGCAGGAAGAAATCGTCGCCCGCGTGGCCGAAACGCTGCAGATCACGCACTTGCTGGAGCGCCGCCCGGCGCAGCTGTCGGGCGGCCAGCGCCAGCGCGTGGCCATGGGCCGCGCCATCTCGCGCAAGCCCTCGCTGTTCCTGTTCGACGAACCGCTGTCGAACCTGGACGCCAAGCTGCGCGTGGAAATGCGCGCCGAGATCAAGCTGCTGCACCAGCGCCTGAAGGCGACCATCGTCTACGTCACGCATGACCAGATCGAGGCGATGACGATGGGCGATCTGATCGCCGTCATGAAGGATGGGGTGGTGCAGCAACTGGGCACGCCACAGGAAATCTACGACAATCCGGCCAACCTGTTCGTGGCCGGCTTCATTGGCTCGCCATCGATGAACTTCATCACCGTCAAGCCTGTCATCGAGAGCAACGAGGTGTTTGTCGCCATCGAGAACGCGGGCAAGAGCCTGCGCCTGGCCCTGCCGTTCGCGGCCGACAAGCTGCGCAGCTATGCGGGCCGCGACGTGATCCTGGGCGTGCGTCCCGAGCAGATCACGGACATGAGCAGCGCGCACGGCGACGTGGGCCAGGAACTGGGCTGTTTGATCGACCTGGTCGAGCCAACCGGCCCCGACACCTTGCTGACGACGCGCCTGAACGGCGCCGCCGTCACTTGCCGCACGCACCCGCGCGAAGCCGTGCTGCCGGGGCAGACCATGCAGTTGTCGTTCAACCTGTCGAAGGCGGCCCTGTTCGACCCGGCCAACGGCGAACGCATCGCGTAAGCGCTGCTGCCCCAGAGAAAGCGGCCCGCTTGTCCAGTGACAGGCGGGCCGTTGTCGTTTGCGCCGCGCTTAGTGCGCCAGCGATTTTCTGTACGCGATGGCGTAGCTCAGCTTGCCTTTGTCCTGCGTCAATTCTTCCAGCGTTGCGCGGTCGACCTTGTCCAGCGCGCCCAGCTCCGCCGCGCGCTTGCCGCCGCTGACGATGTCGCCGGGCCGCAGCGCCGCCATTGCCTGCGCCGCTTGCAAGATGGCGTTGGCGTACGCCGCGCGGTCCAGCAGGTCGGTGTGCGCCAGGTCCGGCGCCGGCTTGCCGCGCAGCCAGTCGGCCCAGTAAAACTCGAGAAATTCCGTGGCGTGCCCGGGCGGCTCATAGCCCACGTCGCGCGTGAAGTAGACGAGCGAGCGGTAGGGGTCGTCGCCCAGGAATTTGAGGCCGATGGCGGACGGCAGCTGCTGCGGCGTGATGGCCTGGTTGCGGCCGTTCTTCAGCCACACCTTGTTTTGCGCGCGCATGCGGGTCCAGAAGGCCGCCTCGTCCAGGGCGCTGAAATTGTCGCTGACCTTGACCCAGACTTTCAGCTGCGCGTTGCGCCCGCCGTCGGCATCGCGGAAGGTGGAAAACGTGTGATGGCCGTCCGTCAGGTACACGGTGCCGCGCGGGCCGATGACGACGGTCTTCATGTCGTCGGGACGGCTGCCGACGGCCGCCTTGCAGCGGTAGCCGGCCGGTGGCGCGCTCAGGGTGGCGCCGGCCACGCTGGCCGTGCCGGACAGGACGTCGCCCTGGCCATTGGCTTCGCACAGGTCGGCGAATTTCTTCGGTTTGGCGATGTCGGCGATGTGCTTTTCTTCGGCCGCATAGCGCCCCAGCTTGTAGTACACCTGGTCGTAGCCGATGGCCGGCTGGGTGGGATGCAGTTCATCGAGGCTCACCTGCAGGATGCGCGGCTGGGCGGCGCTGCCTACCACGGTGGCCATCAGCGCCTGCTGGCGCGCGCTGAGGGCGGGCGCGACGGCGGCATCCCGCGCCCAGGCCATGCTGGCAAAAGACAGGGCCAGCGCGGCGGCGACCCGTGGAAATGCGGCGTGCATGCGACCTCCGAAATGAACGGTATGGCATGCAGCATAGCGCGGCACGCGATTTTGCACAGTCCCGCAGGCGCATGCACTGCGCTATATCAAGGCAGTTTCTTAAAACCACGTCTCCACCTGCAGGCCGAACGAGGTGCCGCTGGTGCCGTTGCCGTACACGGGACCGGACTCGTTGGCCTTGTTGACGGCGGCCGTGGCGGCGTCGTTCCATTTGCCGTAGGTGACGAAGGCGCGCAGCTCCGGGCGCGACCAGTAGCCCTTGCCCGCCGTCAGGGTGGGCGCGAAGGTCAGCTTGGTCAGGCGCTGCGCGGCGCCGCCCGTGGGCGAGGTCACGCGGTCCGTGCCCAGCTCGAACTGCAGCTTGAAGTTGTCGTTGACGGCATACACGGGGCGCACGCCCAGGCTGGTCCAGGTCGAGCTGCCGCCCGAGACGTCGGACTTGTCGCGCTGTACGATGGCCACCATTTCCGCGCTCCACTCGGGCGTCGGCTGTATCCACAGCGAATTGAAGATGCGCAAGCGCGTCACGTCGCTGCCGTTGCGGATCGAGCCCGTGGTGCCCATGCGGTCGCAGCACTGGCCGCCGGCGCCCGTGCCAGGTCCCACGCCGTACTGGATGCCGAAGGTATTGGCGCCGCCCCATACTTTATCCTGCTTGTGCAGCACGGTGGCCTGCCAGCCGCTGTGCGAGGTGCTGTCCTTCTTGTCGGGCGTGATGAGGGTGGTCAGCACTTCCAGCGTGCCGTCCTGGTTGACGGGGATGCCCTGGTAGACGAGGTTTTGCCGGATGGCCGAGTTGCCGGGCTTGTCGTTATCCTTGAAGAAACCATAGCTGATGCGGCCCGGTCCCAGCTTGTACTGGTCGATGCCGCCGCCCGTGCCGTTCATATTGATATATTGCAAGTCGAGCATGTGGATGTCGGGACGCATGTAGTAGCGCTTGCCGATCCAGGCCGTGCCGCCGTTGAGCGTGGGTATGTTTTTCGCTTCCACGTACATCTTCGACATGCTCAGGTCCGAATCGCTGACGGCGGAGCTGGGCGTGTAGGCGGCCACCATGACGTGGCCGACGAAGCTGACGCCATTGGGCGACTTGGCCATTTCCTTCTGGTATTCGAATTCGCCATACGTGTCGCATTCGTTGCCGAGCCGGTAGCGCATGGTGTTGCCGCCCAGGCCGTAGCAGCTTTGCGGACCGCGGCTGTCCGTGCTCGAGCCGAGGCCGGCGCGGAAGTAGCCGTGGTATTCGCCTTCGGCATCGCTGGCGTGGGCGGCGCCGCCGGCGAGCAGCACGGTGCAGGCCAGGGCCAGCGAAGTCTTGATCGGGTGTTGCATACAATCTCCTTGTCGTTATTGAAATGCGTGCTTGGGCACGTCGTGCCGGATCGCTGCCGATCCAGTCGGGGCGGCCGCCTGGGCGGGAAGGCTCAGGCGGCCAGATTCTGTTTCGATGAAATCAGGTTGCCGGGCTGGCGCCGCGTGCGCGCCACGCCCTGCGCGTCGAACAGGTGGAAGGCGCTGCTGGCGGCCGAGACCGTGAACGGCTGGCCCAGCGGCACGCGGTTGTTGCCGTCGCCGCGTATCACCAGTTCCTGGCCGTTGTCCAGGGTCAGGTAGATGAAATTGGCCTCGCCCAGGTGTTCCACCAGGCTGACGACGCCCTGGAAGCGGGCGCTGCCGCCGCCGTTCTCCAGGATGTGTTCGGCCCGCAGGCCCGCCGTGACGGCATCGCCCGCCCGCAGGCCCGCCGGATCGACGAGGGCCGTGATTTCCTGGCCGCTGGCCAGGGCCACGCGCACGCCATCTTCCTCGGCGGCAATGACTTTTCCCTCGAAAAAATTCATCATGGGCGCGCCGATGAAGCCCGCCACGAAGCGGTTGGCCGGCTGCTGGTACAGTTCCAGCGGCGTGCCCGCCTGCTGGATATGCCCGCCATGCATGACGACGATCTTGTCGCCCAGGGTCATTGCCTCGACCTGGTCGTGCGTCACATACACGATGGTGGCGTTCAGCTGGCGGTGCAGCTTGGCAATTTCCAGCCGCGTCTGCACGCGCAGGGCAGCGTCGAGGTTCGACAGCGGCTCGTCGAACAGAAACAGCTGCGGTTCGCGCACGATGGCGCGGCCGATGGCCACCCTCTGGCGCTGGCCGCCCGACAGTTCGCGCGGCAGGCGTTCGAGCAGGTGGTCGATCTTCAGGATGGCGGCCGCGTGGCGCACGCGCCGGGCGATGTCGTCCTTGCCGGCGCCGGCGATCTTCAGGCCGAAGGCCATGTTGCGGAACACGCTCATGTGCGGATACAGCGCATAGCTCTGGAAGACCATGGCGATGCCCCGTTCGGCTGGCGCCAGGTCGTTGACGACCTTGCCGCTGATCGACAGCGTGCCGTGCGAAATGCTTTCCAGGCCGCACAGCATGCGCAGCAAGGTCGATTTGCCGCAGCCGGAAGGGCCGACCAGCACGACGAATTCGCCGTCGCGGATGTCGAGGTCGATGCCGGCCAGCACGTTGTTGTGGCCGTCGTAGGATTTGCTCAGTTGTTGCAGGCTTACATGGGCCATGGTGCACCTATTATTTGACCGCGCCGGACGTCAGGCCGCGGATCAGTTGACGAGAGAAAATGACGTACATGACGAGCACGGGAATGACGGCCAGCGACAGCGCCGCCAGCACGGAGTTCCAGTCCGTCACGTATTGCCCGATGAATTGCTGCACGCCCAGGGTGACGGTCTTGGTGCGGTCCGACGGCGCCAGGATCAGCGGGAACCACAGGTCGTTCCAGGCGGGAATCATGGTGAACACGGCCACCGTGGCGATGGCGGGACGGATCAGGGGCAGGATCACCTGGAAGAAGATGGCGAATTCGCCCACGCCGTCGCAGCGCGCCGCATCCTTCAGTTCGCGCGGCACCTGGCGCACGAATTCGGACAGGATCATCACGGCCAGCGGCAAGCCCTGCGCCGTGTACACGAGCACCAGCGCCGTCAGGGTGTTGATCAGGTCCAGGCGCACCACCAGTTCCAGGATGGACACCGTGCCCAGGCGGATGGGAATCATGATGCCCAGCGCCAGGTACAGGGTCAGCAGGCGGTTGCCCGTGAACGTGTATTCGGACAGTGCCCAGGCCGCCATGGCGCCGAACAGCACGATCAGCAGCAGCGACAGCAGGGTGACGAACAGGCTGTTGCCGAAATACAGCAGGAAGTCCGAATTGGCCAGCACCTTGTGAAAGCCCACGAGGGAAAAGGTGGCGGGCGTGGGCAGGGCCAGCGGATTGTCGAAGATGGCGGCCCGCGTCTTGACCGAGTTGATCAGGATCAAGACGATGGGGAACAGGGCGATGATGGTGTAGCCGGCCAGGATCACGTGCACGGCGGCGCGGCCCAGGGGGCGGGTGGAAACGTTGCGCATGGCGGCCCTTACAGTTCGTAGCGTGTCAGCTTGCGCTGCACGAAAAAGAAATACACGCCCACGCCCACGAGGATGACGAGGAACATCATGGTGGCCACGGCCGCGCCCATGGTGGGGCTGCCCAGCTGGGCCTGGTAACCGAAGAAGGTGCGGTAAAAGAAGGTGCCGAGGATGTCGGTGGCGTAGTTCGGCCCCGCCAGCGCGCCTTTCACGGAGTACACGAGGTCGAAGGCATTGAAGTTGGCGACAAAGGTCAGGATGGTCACCAGTCCCAGGGTGGGCCAGATCAGCGGCAGCTTGATTTGCCAGAAGATGCGCATGGCGCTGGCCCCTTCCGCGTGGGCCGCCTCGATGATTTCCTCGGGCACGGCCAGCAGGGCCGCATAGATCAGCATCATGGGGATGCCGATGTATTGCCAAACAGAAATGAGCGCGATGGTCAGCAGGGCCGTCGACTCCTGGCCCAGCCATGGCGCGAAATAGCTGCCGATGCCCACGCCATCCATCAGCGACTGGCCCACGCCCCACAGCGGCGACAGGATCAGCTGCCAGATGAAGCCGATGATCACCACGGACAATAGGGTGGGCAGGAAGATCAGGGTGCGATAGCTGCGCTCGCCCTTCAAACCCTTGAGGCTGAAGAGGGTGGCCAGCAGCAGGCCGATGGGATTCTGCAGCAGCATATGGATGAGGAAAAACTTGCAGTTGTTCCACATTGCATTCCAGAAACTTTGCGACCATTGCGGGTCGAACAGGATGGTGGCGTAGTTGGCCAGGCCGGCAAAATGGTGGCGGCCGCCCTCATCGCTCGTGTACAGGCCCAGGCGCAGGGTGTCGGCCAGGGGCAGGGCGCTGAACAGCGAGTAGATGATCAGCGCCGGGGCCAGGAACACGGCCACGTGCCACGGGAAAGCTTTCTTCACGGCGAAACTCCAGACGAATAAAAACACCGGCGGCGGGGCCGCCGGCAAAACCGCGCCACCGGGCCGCTGCATCGCACTGCTCAGGCCGGTTGCGGGGGGAGGATGGGGGGATTACTGCTGCGGCTTGTACCACTTGGCAAAGCCGGCCTGGATCTGGCGCGCCGCGTCTTTCGGCGCCAGCTTGCCGTTGAGGACCTGGGCGTTGACGTTCCACAGCTCGTTTTCCATGCTCGGTTCGCCCCGGTTGAGGATTTGCGCGTTCAGGCGAATGGTCGAGGCGCAGCTGGCGCGCCAGCCGTTCATCTGCTTGGCCAGCGGATCCTTGATGGAAATCAAATGGTTCGACAGCGAGAAGAAGCCCGTCACCTTGTTGGTGTAGATGTCGGCGAATTCCTGGGAACCGAGCCAGGCCAGGAATTTGTAGGCGTCTTCCTTGTTCTTCGACTTCTTGTTGACGCTCATGCCGATGTCCGTGTGGTCGGAGATATAGCACTTGTCGCCGGCCTTGCGCACGGGCGGGTTGAAGGCGCCCAGTTCCAGTTCCGGATCCTGCTTGAAATAGGCGATGTCCCAGGAGCCGGACGGATAGATGGCGGCCTTGCCCAGCGCGAACTGGTTCTGGCTGTCGCCATAGGTTTGTGCGCTGGCGCCCTTGGACAGATAGCTGCCCAGCCGGGCTTCATATTCCCAGGCGGCAACAAATTGCGGATCGGTAAACTTGGCCTTGCCGGCGATCAGTGCCTTGCGGCCATCCTCGCCCTTCCAGTAATTGGCGCCGATGCTGGTAAACACCACCTGGTTCGCTTCCCACTGGTCGGCCGTGCCCAGCGCCAGCGGCGCATACTTGCCGCTCCGCTTGACCGTCTCCAGCACCTTGAAGAATTCCTCTTCCGTGGCGGGCGGCTGCAGTTTCAATTCGCGGAAGATTTTCTTGTTGTACAGGAAACCATGCATGACGGAAGCGATCGGCATGCAGAAGGTGTCCTTGCCATCGTCCGTCTGCCACGCCACCTTGGCCGAGGCGGGAAAATTGTCCATGCCGGCCTTGCCGTCGAGCTTTTCCAGCTGGCCCCGCTTGTACAGGGCCAGCGAGACGTCGAACGGGCGGCAGGCCAGCAAGTCGCCGGCCGTGCCGCCGCTCAGGCGCGCGTTCAGCGTGGAATCGTATTCGGTGGGGGCGGTGGGCGAAAACTTGATCTCGATGCCCGGATGCTTTTTCTGGAAAGCGGGGATGAGCACCGTTTCCCACAGGGTCTTGTCGTCCACGCGCCAGCTTTCGATGGTGAGCGTGCCCGCTTGCGCCGTGCCGCTGGCCAGCAGCAGGGCCAGCAATGTGTTGCGCGCGGCCACGCCGCCTTGTGCATGCAATCGCATGATGTCTCCTTGTTGGTGTTGGTCTTGTTTGGCTGCCTGTTACGCTGCAGTTGGCGGACAGTAGCATCGGGGGAAATGTGACGCCAGCTCCCGGCATTGCGCTGACGATCGTTTCTTATCTTGTTGATTTCAAAGGATAATATTGAAATGCGCAGGTGCCGCTTGCTTACCTTTCCTTACCGTCGGCCGCTGCCGTGGCGCGCCGCGCGGGGCGTCGGGCGGGCGGGACGGCCCGGGCGTCGTGCAAGATGGCGCAACAAAAGCTCACGTTTCTTTACAAATCAGGGGACTAAATTACCAACCCGCTGTTTTGTAGTTGGGCTATAGTTTGTCGCGACAAGAACAAGGGGACAGTATTGAAGACGCCACCGCGCAGCACCGCCGACCGCCATGCCGGGGCCGCCCGCCGTCGCGGCGTGGCCGCGCTGGCGCTGCTATCGCTGATGTGGACCGGCGCGGCCGTGCCGGCCGAGCCGCTGCAGGTGCTGCACTGGTGGACCTCGACCGGCGAGCGCCGCGCGGCCGACGTGCTGGTGGCGCGCCTGGCGCAGGAAGGCGTCGAGTGGCGCGACGCGGGCATCGCGGGCGGCGCCGGCGTCGGCGCTGGCAAGGTGCTGAAGAGCCGCGTACTGGCCGGCAATTCGCCGGAAGTCATGCAGCTGATCGGCTACACCCTGGGCGAGTGGAGCGACCTGGGCCTGCTGCTGCAGCTCGACAGCGTCGCCGCCAGCAATAACTGGCGCGCAGCCATGTATCCCGCCGTGTGGGGCCTGCTGCAGAATCGCGGCCATACGATGGGCGTGCCGGCCGGCATCCACCGCATCAATACGCTGTTTTACAACCGCAAGATTTTCCAGCGCCTGGGCCTGGCCGTGCCGCGCAGCTGGAGCGACTTCGAGCGCGTGGCCGGTCAACTGCGCCAGGCCGGCGTCACGCCGCTGGCGCAAAGCAGCGAAGCGTGGCAGGTGGCCACGCTGTTCGAGACGCTGGTGCTGGCCGAATCGGGACCCGCCTACTACCGCGCCCTGTTTGTCGAGAAGAAGGCCGAGGCGTATGCCGACCCCCGCCTGCGGCACGCCTTGCAGCGTTTGAGGTCGCTCAAGCAATGGATGGCGGCGCCGCTGCGCGAACAGAGCTGGCCCGAGATGGCGCGCCAGGTGGGCGATGGCGAGGCGGCCATGTACATCATGGGCGACTGGGCGAAGGGCGAGCTGAACGCCTGGGGCCGCGCCACGGACGAGGTGTTCGGCTGCGTCGCCGCGCCCGACACGGGCGAGTACCACCTGTACAGCATCGATACCCTGGCCATGTTCGCGTCCGACTACACGCACCAGGGCGCGCAGGAAAAGCTGGCGCAGGTGGTCGCTTCGCCGTCCGTGCAGCTCGAGTACAGCCAGGTGAAGGGCTCGATTCCCGCCCTGCGCCAGGCCGACCTGTCGCGCCTGGACAGCTGTGCGCGCGCGTCGGCGCAGGCGTTCGCGCGCGGCGCGGCCTTCCAGGCGCCCAGCCTGGTGCACCGCATGGCCACCGATGAAACCAGCAAGGATGCCATCATCGCCGAGGTGCACCGCTATTTCCTCAATGACAAGATCAGCGCGGCCGACGCCCAGCGCCGCATCGCCAGCATGTTGCAGGCGTTGAATAAAAAAGGACGAGACCATGTCGCGCAAAATCCTGGTCGTTGACGACGATCAAAAGACCCGCATGTTGTTGAAGGCCTACCTGGAAAAGAACCAGTACGAGGTGGGCCTGGCGCACGATGGCGCCGCCTTTCTGGCCGAATTCCACCGCCATGTCGACAGCCTGTCGCTGGTGATCCTCGACGTGATGCTGCCCGACACGGACGGCTTTGCCCTGTGCAAGGTGGTGCGCGCCCGCTCGAACGTGCCCATCATCATGCTGACGGCCAGTTCCGACGAGACGGACAGGGTGGTGGGGCTGGAGCTGGGCGCCGACGACTACATCGCCAAGCC
Source organism: Janthinobacterium sp. GW821-FHT03A03 (assembly GCF_059421435.1). Taxonomy (NCBI): domain Bacteria; kingdom Pseudomonadati; phylum Pseudomonadota; class Betaproteobacteria; order Burkholderiales; family Oxalobacteraceae; genus Janthinobacterium; species Janthinobacterium sp. GW821-FHT03A03. Next base: position 13,522 of record NZ_JBWKUZ010000017.1, read on the forward strand.
CTACAGCCCGCGTGAATTGCTGGCGCGCATCAAGGCCATCCACCGCCGCACGGGCATCGACGCGGCGGCGGCGCCACGCTACTACCGCTTCGTGGGCTTTACGCTCGATACGCTGGAGCGCACGGTCACGGACGCGGACGGCGAGGCGCTGCAGCTGACGGGCCTCGATTTCCAGCTGCTGCGCTATTTTGTCGAGCATCCGGGCGACATCCTCGACCGCAGCGTGCTGTGCGAACAGACGCGGGGGCGCGACGCGGGGCCGCTCGACCGTTCGCTCGACGTGCAGGTGAGCCGGCTGCGCCTGCGCCTGAAGGACGATGGCAAGCAGCCCATGCTGATCAAGACGGTGCGCGGCGCCGGCTATGTGTTTTCGGCCGACGTGAGCAGTGCGCATGTCTGAGCGCGCGCAACGGCTGCCGGGGCGTTTGCTGCCGCAATCGCTGCTGGGGCGCCTGTCCGTCGTGATGGTGGCCGGCGTGCTGGCCACGCAGCTGGCGGGCAACCTGATCTGGGCCGCGCAGCTGCGCCGCGACTCGGCCGTCGAAGCGCGCATGGCCTCGCAGCACCTGGCCCGCAGCGCCAGCAGCACCATCCGCTTTTTTCTCAGCCTGCCCGCCAATTACCGGCCCATCCTGATCCAGCAATTCCGCGAGATGGGCGGCACGCGCTTCTTTGTCAACGTCAACCAGGGGCCGCTGGCCATCCGCGAAATCGCGCCCCACGCGCTGGCCGATACGGTCGTGGCGACCGTGGGCGCGGCGCTGAAGGATGATTTGCCGCAACTGGCCGGCTACCGCGTGGGCTTCGCCTGGCCGGCCGACCTGGTGGTGGCCGACAGCGGCGCGCGCATCGGCGACTTGCCGGAAAACTGGGTCCAGCATATCCTGCTGCTCAAGCCGAATCCGGCCCCCGTGCTGGTGATCCAGGCCGAGCTGGAGCCGGGCAACTGGCTGTACCTGGCGGCGCTGATGCCGAATCCGTATTTCTTGCAAAGCAGCAACCCGTGGACCCTGGACCGGGTGCTGCTGCAGGCGCTGTCGCTGGCGGCCGTGCTGCTGCTGTCCATCCTCGTCGTGCGCTGGACCACGCGGCCGCTGGCGGCCCTGTCGGACGCGGCCGAGGCGTTTGGCCGCGGCGAGACGCCGCCGCCCCTGCCGCAGACGGGCAGCCGCGAGTTCGTGCAGACGGCGCGCGCGTTTGGCGCCATGCGCGAGCGCATCCAGCGCTACCTGGAAGACCGCGAACGCCTGTTCGTGTCGATTTCGCACGACTTGCGCACGCCCATCACGCGCTTGAAATTGCGCACGGAACTGCTCGACGACGATGTGCAGCGCAATGAATTCCACGATGACCTCGACGAGCTGGACATGATGGTCAAGGGGGCGCTGCAATGCGTGAAGGATAGCGATATCCATGAAAACGCCACCGAGGTGCGGCTCGACGCCTTGCTGCAGCGCATGGTGCGCGGCACCCAGCTGGCCGGCCACGACGTGCATTACGTGGAGACGGGCCTGAGCGTGAAGGCCAAGCCGCTGGCGCTCAAGCGCGCCATCGGTAATTTACTGGACAATGCCTTGTTTTACGGCAAGACTGCCCATCTGTCCGCCTGCCGCGAAGGCGAGCACATCGTCATCCGCATCCGCGACGACGGCCCCGGCGTGGCCGAAGAGGCGTTCGCCAGCCTGTTCCAGCCGTATGTGCGCCTGGAGCATGGCCGCGAGCAGAATGCGCACGGCATGGGACTGGGGCTCGGCATCGCGCGCAGCATCGTGCAGGCCCACGGCGGCGAGCTGAGCCTGGCCAACCACCGCGACGGCGGCCTGGAAGCGACCATCCGCCTGCCGGCGCAGTAAGGCGCCGGCGGCAGCGTCAGGCCAGCAGCGCGCTGGGCACGCGCGGCGACGACATCAGCTCGCGGAACGCGGCCCAGTGTGCTTCGCGCGTGGCGCCCTGGCGCTCCACATACGCTTTCGCCATGTCCTGGCCCAGGTTGTAATTGATGACGTACGCGCCCATGGCGTCGTAGAACTGCAGGCGCTGCGCCGATTTCTCGGCCGGATACAGGCGCACGTTGACCAGCCATTCCAGCGCTTCTTCGCGGGTCAGGCTGCCTTCCAGGTACTGGCGCGCGATGTCATTGTCGGCGTAGCTCAGTTTGGCCAGCAAGGCATTGAGTTGCGCATAGCGGGGCGCCAGCTCTGGCTCGAGGCCGGCCAGCGGATACAGCACTTGCTGTTCGAAGTCCAGCCGCTCCGCCTCCGTAAAACTCAGTTCGATGCCGTAATTGGCCGTGCCTTCGGCGATCAAGGATTGCGGCGAGTACAGCGGGTAGACGCAGTATTCCATCCAGCCCTTGCCGCGCACCAGGTCGCGCTCGAGCAGCACGTTGTAGACGTGGTGGCCCGGATACGCTTCGTGGCAGCCGAGGTCGACGGCGCGATCGATATACACGGGCAAGTCCGTATTGATCTGGATCACGCTCTGGTAGTTACCCTTGTACCAGTTGTAGCCGCTCCAGGGTTTATCTGTAACAAATTCCAGCACGAAATCTTCGCCTTCGGGCAGGGCGATGTACTGCAAGGTGCGCTCGCGGCCCGCGCGGATGGCCGCATCCATGACGGCGCGCAGCTTGTCGGCTGGAATGACGAACTGCGCGCGGAAAGCGTTAACCCGGTCGCTCACCGTGCCGGGGCCGGCCAGCAGGGCGTCGATCTGCGCCACCAGTTCTGCGTAATATGCGCGGCTGTGGTGGGGCGAGACGGCGTCGTACAGGCGCGCGCTTTGCGTATCGAAATCGAGGCGTGCGCCTTGCAGCATGTCCGCCTTGGCCAGCACGGCCTGCAACTGCTTGCGCAGGTTGAGGGCGCGCAGGCAAGGTTCGTCGGCCAGCAGGGCCAGCGCCTTGTCTGTCGCGGCTTTGATGTCGCTCAAACTTAAATGCTGTTCTACCGCTTCCTGTTGCCATGCGGGCGGGCCGTAATACGCGTCCACGTACGAGGCATCGTGCTGGCCCATGGCCAGGACCAGCTTGACGTAGCGTTCGGCCACGTCGGCGAGGGAGGGGGAGTGGCTGTCGTCGTTCGTCATGGTGGCCTTGGTTTTCGCGGTTGGGCAGGCGCTTATTGTATAGCGCAATGGCATGCGCGTGAGGCGTGTACGCGTCACATCATTTCTTTACAGTAATTGGGAAAATACATCTTGATATAGTTCAGTGAACCCGACATTCAAGGCCTGCTTGAGCGGGTTTGGTAGCAAGATGGCGTGGTCCTCCTTTTACGTATCAGCGTGCTTTCCCCCTTGATTTTTCTTCGTTTATGGACGAATATGATGGTCGAGATCCGCCATTACCTGACGTCATCGGGCAGGGATTTGTATACGGAATGGCTGAAGCGCCAGCGCGACAACACGGCCAGGGTGGCCATCGTGCGCCGCGTGCTGCGTATGATTGCCGGCAATTTTGGCGACCATAAATTTTGCCATGATGGCGTGTGGGAATTGCGCATCGACGCGGGGCCTGGTTACCGCGTGTATTACGCCATCGCCGGCGAACAGATCATTTTATTGCTGTGCGGCGGAGACAAGCGCACGCAGCCGAAAGATATCGAATACGCCTGTGCCTGCTGGCACGACTGGAAGGAGATAGGACATGAAAGAGGAACTAAGCAAACCACCGAGAGACCGCTCGCATGACGAGGCGATGGCCGAACTGTACCGCGACGATCCCGATCTGGCCCTCGAATTGATCAACCATATCCTCGTCGATGGCGATCACGGCGAACTGCTGGCCGTGCTGCGCCAGCTGACGCGCGCCTTTGGCGGCGTGCCGGCCGTGGCGCAGGCGGCCAAGCTCAATCCCACCCAGCTGTACCGCACCCTGTCGCCCGAGGGCAATCCCTCGCTCGCCACCTTGACGGCCATCCTCGATGCCATGGGCTTGCGCCTGGCCGTGGAACCCAGGCAGCCCGAACGTCCATTTCCCGCGCCGGCCGCCTGAGTCCACGGCGTGGGCTTAAAACTCCACGGGCCGCGCCTCGCGCATCGCCTGCGTCATGGCCAGGCCGATGCGCGTCGCTTCCGTCGCGTCGTGCAGGGTCAATGACAAGGTGCGCCGGCCCAGCGCCGCATCCGTGAATTCCTGCGCCTCGATCAAAAAGGCGTCGGCGAAGCGGGCATAGAAGTCCGGCGTGCATTCGTTGCGCACGCCGTGCGCATCGGAAATTTCCACCCTGTTCAGGCGCGGATTGCTGCCCACGGCCAGGCGGCCGCCCGTGCCGAACACTTCCGTCAGGGTTTCATGGCCATGCGCCATGGTGCGCGACGCCATGAAGCTGGCCATGCTGCCGTCGCTGAACTCGACCGTCGCCAGGCCGTTGTCGACGTCGCCGAACGCCTGCAAGCCCGTGTGGATGGCGATGGTGCCGCTCGCATACACGCGTCTGGGCACGGGATTGCCCAGCAGCCAGCGCGCCAGGTCGATATCGTGCACGCTGCAATCGAGGAAGATGCCGCCGCTGGTGGGGGCAAAGCGCATGAAGGCGCCGCTGGGGTCGTTCTGGTCGCAGGTTTGCGAACGCACCAGATACGGCTTGCCGATCAGCCCTAGTGCGATCTTTTGCTGCGCGTCATGGTAGCTGGCGTCGAAACGCCGCACGAAGCCGATCATGACGGTCAGCTGCGGGTGGCGCGCCGCTTCGGCTTCCACCTTCAGGCAATCGGCCAGATCCAGCGACAGCGGTTTTTCGCAAAATACGTGCTTGCCGGCGCGCAAGGCGGCGATGATCTGGTCCGCATGCAGCGAGGTGGGCGTGACGAGAAAGACGGCGTCCAGGCCCGGATGGGCCAGCAGGGCGTCGTAGTCGGCATAGCCGGTGGTGATGCCGAGCTGGCTGGCGGCCCAGTCCAGTTCGGCGGGCACGGGGCTGCAGGCGGCCACGACTTCGGCGTTCGGCACGCGCTGCGCCAGGTTGATGGCGTGGCGCTGGCCCAGCCGGCCCAGGCCGACGATGCCGACTTTTAATGTTGGGGATGACATGGTGTCTCCAGATAGCTTTATTATTGGTTTATACAGTGACCACGCGCTGTTCGCGCCACGACAGGGTGGCCGCCTCGGCCAGTTCCAGGGCCTTCAAGCCATCGTGGACGGTGGTGCGCAGCGGCGTGCCGTGGCTGAGGGCGTCGAAGAAATGCGCCATTTCCTGCGCGTAAGCATGGCGATAACGTTCCAGGAAAAAATCTTCCGGCTTGTCCACGCTGACGTTCACGGCACCATAGGCTGTCACTTCCGTCGGCTTGTGATTGCCTGCTTGCAGCATGCCGGCGCTGCCCAGCACTTCGAAGCGCTGGTCGTAGCCGTAGGCGGCGCGGCGCGAGGCATTGATCTGGCACAAACGTCCCTTGGCCGTGCGGATGGTGACGACGGCCGTATCGAGGTCGCCCGCCGCGCCGATGGCCGGGTCGACGAGGCAGCTGCCCGTGGCGTGCACGCTGACGGCTTCATCGTCGAGTATCCAGCGGAAGATGTCGAAGTCGTGGATCAGCATATCCTTGAAGATGCCGCCCGAGACCTTGATGTAGCTGACAGGCGGCGGGCCTGGATCGCGGCTGGTAACCACCAGCAATTCCGGCGTGCCGATCTCGCCCGCTTCGATGCGTGTCTTGACGGCATTGAAGGTGGGATCGTAGCGGCGCTGGAAGCCCAGCATGCACAGCACCATGGCTTCCTTGACGGCGGCGGCGCAGGCGCGCGCCCGGTCCAGCGTCAAATCGACGGGTTTTTCGCAAAAGATGGCCTTGCCGGCGGCGGCCGAGCGCAGGATCAGGTCCGCGTGTGTGTCCGTGCTCGAGGCGATGACGACGGCCTTGACGGCCGGGTCGGCCAGCGCCGCTTCCACCGTGGCGCTGCTGCCGCCATGCAGGCCGGCCAAGGCGGCCGCCGCTTCCTGGTTGACGTCGACCACGTACTTGAACTGCACGCCGGGCTGGGCAGCCAGGTTGTCCGCGTGGATTTTGCCGATGCGTCCGGCGCCGAATAACGCTACTTCAATCATCATGTTCTCCTGGGGTGTGGATTTCTTCGATGTCGAGCTCTAGTTTGTATGCCAGCGCGATGAACAGCGCCTGGCACAGGCAGATGGTGCTGGTCAGCGAGCGGAAGGCGAAGGCACTGCCCTCGGTGACGGTGAGCAGCGCGTCGGCCGCCCGCGCGAGCGGGGCCAGCTTGCTGTCGGTAATCACCAGGACCTTGGCGCCCTTGTCCTGCGCCGCCTTGATGCACTGCTGGGTTTCCTTGCCGTAAGGCGAGAAACTGATGGCGATCGCCACATCGCGTTCGCGCACGCTGCGCATCTGTTCGCGGTGCATGCCGCCCAGTCCGCTAATCAGGTGCACGCGCTTGTCCGTGTGTTCCAGCGCGTAGGCGATGTAGGAGGCGATCGGGAACGAGCGGCGCACGCCGATCACATAGATATTTTCAGCTTTCAGCAGCAGGTTGACGGCCGCTTCCAGCTGGGCGTCGTCGAGGCCGGCCGCCAGGTCGTCGAGGCCGGCGCGGCTGGCGCCGACGAATTCGCGCGTCAGGTCGCCCGCGCTCAGGGCCGCGTCGCGCGTGGAAATGAGCTTGCGGATGCGCTGCTGGTAATCGGGCGTGGCGCCGGCCTGGTCGGTATAGGCCTGGCGGAACACGTCTTGCATTTCGGAAAAGCCCGTATAGCCGAAGCGCTGCGCGAAGCGCACGATGGCCGACGGCTGCACGTCGCAGGCGCTAGCGATGTCGCTGATGCGTTCGAGCATCAAACTGGCGCGGTGCTTTTCAATGTATTGCGCGATGACTTTCAGCTGGCGCGACAGATTGTCATATTCAGCGGCAATGTGCTGCATCAGCTGTTCGATGGGGGCGGTGGCTGCCATGATTTCTTTCCTTGGTGTACTTGCTGGGCCGCGACGGCGTCTCAATTCCATGCGGCTGGTTCTGGCGAGAATTATAGGAGGGAATCCTGAAAATAGAAACGAATTTCTATTTATATTTATTTTGAAAATTTTATTGCATTTGTCTTTTTTGTGGCCTAAGCTGTGCGCAGTGCATCGGGTCTTGCCGGTTGTCCGGTTCCCCGCTGACACGCTTCAAAAGCTGGCAACTATAAAAAATCAATCCTTCAAGGAGACATTCATGCAAAGCAATAAGCGTAAGGGATTTCTGAAGAGCCTGGCCATGCTGGGACTCGGCCTGGGACTGGGTCTGGGCATGAGCGCCAGCCACGCGGCGGGCGAGAAATTCGTGCTGATCAGCCATGCGCCCGATTCCGATTCCTGGTGGAATACGATCAAAAATTCTGTCAAGCAAGCAGGTGAAGACTTCAATGTCACCGTCGACTACCGCAACCCGCCGAATGGCGACCTGGCCGACATGGCGCGCCTGGTCGAGCAATCGGCGGCCCGCAACTATGACGGCGTGATCGTCAGCATCGCCGACTTCAGCGTGCTGCAAAAACCGCTGGGCCTCGTTGCCGCCAAGAAGATTCCGTTTGTCACGATCAACTCCGGCACCCTGGCGCAAAGCGAGCAGCTGGGCGCCGTGATGCACGTGGGCCAGCCTGAATACGAGGCAGGCAAGGGCGCCGGCGAAAAAGCCAAGGCGGCCGGCATCAAGTCCTTCGTCTGCGTCAACCATTACGCGACGAACCCGTCGTCGTTCGAGCGTTGCCGCGGCTTTGCCGAGGCCATCGGCGTCGATTTCAAGGCCGCCACCCTGGATGCGGGCGAAGATCCGACCACCATCGAAAGCAAGCTGAGCGCCTACCTGCGCAACAACCCGAAAACCCAGGCCGTGCTGGCGCTGGGCCCCACCTCGGCCCACGCTTCGCTCAAGGCGCTGGAAAAGATGGGTTTGAAGGGCAAGATGTGGTTCGCCACGTTCGACCTGTCCGATGAAATCTCGAAAGGCATCAAGGATGGCAGCATCCAGTTCGCCATCGACCAGCAGCCCTACCTGCAAGGCTACATCCCCGTTGCCGTACTGGCCATCATGAAGCAGGACAAGACCACGGACCTGGCCAAGGTGCGCGAAAAGCTGGTCAATAACGCCAAGTTCAAGGCGCGCCTGGCCGAATACGGCCTGGCGCCATCGTATGGCCCGCGCCATATCGGTTCCGGTCCGGGTTATGTCACCAAGGACAATATCGGCAAGGTGGAGAAATACGCCGGCCAGTTCCGTTAAGCACCCGCTTTTCAATTCAATCAATACCTTACAACGCCTAACAAAACCGTAGCGAGCGGATGGGAGTTGTGGTTGAGAAGCGGAACTGTACGAATGTACAGTGAGCATCGGAGACCGCAAATCGCGACGCGCAGTAGATTTTGACAGGTGTTCTTAGTTGTTGTCCCCGCGCGCAGGCCTAGCTTGCCGGCGCGCGGGTCCTGCCGCCCTGGAATTGTTGTCGAGGCTGGCAGGTTGCTATAAATCAAGGGAGACATAGCATGAGTACCGTGAAATTCAGCGTGGAACAGGGCGGCATGGCCGCCTCGGGCACGCCGCCGCAAAAGCAGGGCTTTGATGAGCGCGTGGGACAGGTCAGCTGGCTCAAGCGGCTGTTCAGCCGCCCGGAATTCGCCTCGATCTCGGGCGCCATCCTGGTGTTCGCCTTCTTCATCCTGACGGCCGGCGACTCCGGCATGTTCAACCTGGACGGCGTGATCAACTGGGCGCAGGTGGCCGCCTACCTGGGCATCATCGCCATCGGCGCCTGCGTCTTGATGATCGCCGGCGAATTCGACCTGTCGATCGGCTCCATGATCGGCTTTGCCGGCATGATGATCGCCATTCCTTCCGTCTATTTCCACTGGCCCGTGTGGGCCGCCATCCTGTTCGCCTTTGCCGGCTCGATGGCGCTGGGCTGGCTCAACGGCTACCTCGTCATCAAGACGCGCTTGCCATCGTTCATCGTCACCCTGGCCTTTTTGTTCATCCTGCGCGGCCTGACCCTGGCCCTGTCCATCATGTTCGCCAACCGCACCATCGTCAGCGGCATCGGCGCGCTGGCCGCCGACGACTGGCTGGCCACGACCCTGTTCCATGGCGAAGTGGGCACCTCGCTGTTCGCCTGGATGGCCAAGGCGGGCTGGATCACGGCGCTCGACAATGGCGCGCCGCTGGTCAAGGGCATACCCAAGGTCATCGTCTGGTGGGCCGGCCTGGCGCTCGTGTCCGGCTTCGTCCTGGCCCGCACCCGCATCGGCAACTGGATCTTCGCCGTCGGCGGCGACGCCAACGCGGCCAAGAACGTGGGCGTACCCGTGAAAACCATCAAGGTATCGCTGTTCGTCTTCACCGCCTTCTGCGCCTGCCTGTTTGCCACATTGCAAGTATTTGACGTGGGATCGGCCGCCGCCGACCGCGGCATGCAGAAGGAGTTCGAAGCCATCATCGCGGCCGTCATCGGCGGCGCCCTGCTGACGGGCGGCTACGGTTCCGTCGTCGGCGCCTGCTTCGGCGCGCTGATTTTCGGCGTGGTGCAGATCGGCATTACTTATACGAATATCAATTCCGACTGGTTCCGCGTCTTCCTCGGCGTCATGCTGCTGATCGCGGTACTGTTCAACAACTTTGTCCGTGCCCGTGTCACGGAAGCGAGATAAGCCATGAGCGAATACATCCTTGCGCTGGAAAACATCAGCAAACGTTTCGGCTCCGTCATCGCCCTGCAAAACGTCACCCTGCGTTTGAAACCGGGCGAAGTGCATTGCCTGCTGGGCGACAACGGCGCCGGCAAGTCGACCCTGATCAAGACCCTGGCCGGCGTGCACCGGCCCACCGATGGCCAATACCTGGTCGACGGCCAGCCCGTCAGCTTCAATTCGCCGAAAGAGGCGCTGGACCTGGGCGTGGCCACCGTCTACCAGGACCTGGCGCTGGTGCCTCTGCTGTCCGTGGCGCGCAATTTCTTCATGGGCCGCGAGCCGATCAAGAAAATGTTCGGCGTGCTGCCCGTGATGGATATGGAGTATGCGGCCACCACGGCGCGCGACAAGCTGGCCGAGATGGGCATCATGGTGCGCGACCCGCACCAGGCCGTGGGCACCATGTCGGGCGGCGAGCGGCAATGCCTGGCCATTGCCCGCGCCATCCACTTCGGCGCGCGCGTGCTGATCCTCGACGAACCGACGGCGGCCTTGGGCGTGAAACAATCGTTCAATGTGCTGAAACTGATCTACAAGGCGCGCGAGCGGGGCTTGTCCGTGATCTTTATTACCCACAATGTGCACCATGCCTATCCCGTGGGCGACTCGTTCACTCTGTTGAACCGGGGCAAGTCGCTGGGGACTTATACCAAGGAAACCGTTTCCAAGGATGAGGTACTCGACATGATGGCGGGCGGTGCGGAAATGCAAACGCTGATGGCTGAACTCGACGGTGTCACGATTTAAGGATAACCATGAATAACCCGACACAATTTGCCCAGGGCCGCGCGCTCGACGTGATCTGCCTGGGCCGCCTGGCGGTGGACCTGTACGCGCAGCAGATCGGCAGCCCGCTGGAAGACGCGACGAGTTTCGCCAAATACCTGGGCGGCTCGTCGGCGAACATCGCCTTCGGCACGGCCCGGCTGGGCCTGAAGTCCGCCATGCTGTCGAAAGTGGGCGACGACCACATGGGGCGTTTCTTGACGGATACTTTGGCGCAGGAGGGCTGCGACGTCAGCCATGTCGGCATCGACCGCGACCGCCTGACGGCGCTCGTGATGCTGGGCATCAAGGACAAGAACACCTTCCCGCTGATCTTTTATCGCGAAAATTGCGCCGACATGGCCATCGACGCCGCGTCGGTGGATGCGGCCTTCATTGCCTCGAGCAAGGCGCTGTTGATCACTGGCACGCATTTCTCCACCGCCGCCATGCACGCCGTCAGCACGCAGGCACTCACACTGGCGCGCGCCAATAATGTGCGCACCGTGCTCGACATCGATTACCGGCCCGTGCTGTGGGGCTTGTCGGGCAAGGCGGACGGCGAAACGCGGTTCGTCTCGAACGAAGGCGTCACCCGCCACTTGCAGGCGATCCTGCCGCAGTTCGACCTGATCGTCGGCACGGAAGAGGAATTCATGATCGCCGGCGGCGGCTTTGATATCATGGCGTCCCTGCGCGCCGTGCGGGCCGCCACCCTGGCGACCCTGGTCGTCAAGCGGGGGCCGCTGGGCAGCGCCGTCATCGACAGCGTGGTGCCGGCCAGTCTGGATGACGCCTATAACTACCGCGGCGTGCGGGTGGAGGTGCTCAATGTGCTCGGCGCGGGCGACGCTTTTCTTTCCGGTTTCCTGAAAGGCTGGCTGCGCGGCGAGGATTACGAGGCGTGCTGCCGCTATGCGAACGGCTGCGGCGCCCTCGTCGTGTCGCGCCACGGCTGCGCGCCGGCCATGCCGTCGCCCGTGGAGCTCGATTATTTTCTCGCCAATGCGGCCAAACTGACGCAACCGGACCAGGACGCCACCTTGTCGCGCCTGCACCGCACGACGGTGGCGCGCCCGCAGTGGGACGAACTGTGCGTGTTTGCGTTCGATCACCGCACGCAATTCTTTGAGCTGGCGCAACAAGCGGGCGCGCCCGAATCGCGTATCTGGGCCTTGAAGCAATTGATGGTGCAAGCCGTGGCGCAGACGGAAACGGCCTTGCAGCTGGCCGGCAAGACGGGCGTGCTGATCGATGGCCGCTATGGCGTCGACGCTCTCAACGATGCAACGGGACGGGGCTGGTGGATAGGCCGTCCCGTGGAATTGCCGGGATCAAACCCGCTGCAGTTCGACTGGGGCCGCTCGATCGGCTCGCATCTGCTCAGCTGGCCGAAGGAACACGTGATCAAATGCCTGGTGCAGCTGCACCCGGACGACGCCGTGGAAAACCGCCTGGAGCAGGAAGCGCAGATCAAGGCCCTGTATGACGCGGCGCAAGTGAGCGGTCACGAACTGTTGCTCGAAGTCATACCGTCGGACGCCTTGCCGCAGGGTGACGATACCGTCTTGCGCGCCGTCAAGCGCCTGTACAACCTGGGCATCTATCCGGAATGGTGGAAGCTGGAAAGTATGTCGGCCAAGCAATGGCAAGCCATCGATGCCCTCGTGCACGAGCGCGATCCGCATTGCCGTGGCGTCGTCCTGCTGGGGTTGAACGCCCCCATCGACAAGCTGGCCGCCAGTTTCGAACAGGCCAGCGCCAGCAGCACCTGCAAGGGTTTCATGGTCGGTCGCACCATCTTCCAGGAACCGAGCCGCCGCTGGCTGGCCGGCGAGCTTGACGATGCGGGCCTGATTACCGCCGTACGGGCCAATTTCGAGCTGTTGATTGCCCTGTGGCAGCGCACGCGTAACCGCCTGGAGCGTGCGGCATGAGCGCCACCGTTCGTTTGACCATGGCGCAGGCGCTGGTGCGCTATCTGTCGGCATTGCGTACCGAGGAGGGCGCAGCCTTGTTTGGCGGCGCTTTCGCCATCTTTGGCCACGGCAATGTGGCGGGCCTGGGCGAAGCGCTGTACCAGTACCGCGACAGCTTCCCCACGTATCGGGCGCACAATGAGCAGGCGATGGCGCATGCGGCCATCGCCTATGCGAAAGCGCACATGCGCCGGCGCATGATGGCCGTGACCAGTTCCATCGGTCCCGGTGCGACGAATCTGCTGACGGCCGCCGCGCTGGCGCACGTCAACCGCCTGCCGGTCCTGCTCTTGCCCGGCGACGTCTTCGTCTCGCGCGCGCCGGACCCCGTCTTGCAGCAGCTCGAAGACGCCACCGATGGCAGCGTCTCGGTCAACGATGCTTTTAAACCTTTATCGCGCTATTTCGACCGCATCGTGTATCCGGAGCAACTGCTCACTGCCTTGCCGCGGGCGATAGCCGCCTTGACGGACGCGGCCGCCTGCGGCCCCGTTACTTTATCTTTGCCGCAAGACGTGCAGACGATGGCGTATGACTATCCGGAAGAATTCTTTGCGCCGCGTGTCGTGCGTTTTCGCGCCGTGCCGCCCGTCGAGCAGGAACTGGACGATGCCGCGCTGCTGCTGAGAAACGCGAAACAGCCGCTGATCGTGGCCGGCGGCGGCGTGCTGTACGGCAAGGCCAGCGCCGCCCTGCAGGCGTTTGCCGAGCGCCACGGCATTCCCGTGGCGGAAACCCAGGCGGGCAAGAGTTCCCTGCCGTGGGATCATCCATTGCAGCTGGGGGCCATCGGCGTGACCGGTTCGCCCGCCGCCAACAGCCTGGCGGCGCAGGCCGACGTGGTGCTGGCCGTCGGCACGCGCTTGCAGGATTTCACGACGGGCTCCAATTCCCTGTTTGCGCAAGCGCAACTGCTCAGCCTGAACGTCAACGCATTCGATGTGCTGAAGCGCCGTGGCCTGGGCCTGCAGGCGGACGCGACGCTCGGCTTGCAGGGCCTGTCGCAGCGCCTGGAGCGCTGGAACAGCGCGGGCCAGTGGCTGGACCGGGCGCAGCAGGCAGGGAGCGCGTGGCGCGACACCGTGCTGGCGATCACGGGAAAACGGGAAGTGGCCGGCTTGCCGTACGACGGCGAAGTCATCGGCGCCGTGCAGCGTTCTTCACCGGACTCGACCACCCGCGACATCGTCGTCTGCGCGGCGGGCACCCTGCCGGCCGAACTGCATAAACTGTGGAGAACATCGACGCCGGGCGGCTACCACATGGAATACGGCTATTCGTGCATGGGCTATGAGATCGCCGGCGGCCTCGGCGTCAAGATGGCGCAGCCCGACGCCGAGGTCATCGTCATGGTGGGCGACGGCAGCTATCTGATGATGAATTCGGAAATCGCCACTTCCGTCATGCTGGACAAGAAACTCATCGTCGTCGTGCTCGACAACCGCGGCTATGGCTGCATCAACCGCCTGCAGCAGGCCTGCGGCAATGCCTCGTTCAACAATATGTTGCCCGACAGCGCACCGCGCATCGACTTCGCCCTGCATGCGCAGTCGCTGGGCGCCTTGAGCGAGCACGTGGCCAGTATCGCAGAATTGGAGCAAGCCATGCTGCGCGCCCGGGGAGCTTCCCGCACGTATCTGATCTGCATCAGTACGGACGCCGCGCGCACGACCGAGGAGGGTGGTTGCTGGTGGGAAGTGGCCGTGCCCGAGGTCTCCACGCAAGCCGGCGTGCAAGAGGCCCGTGCCCGTTATGAAAACGATCGCCTGAAACAAAGGAATTGAGATGACTACATGGAATGTCAGGATCGGCATCAACCCGATCTCGTGGATGAACGACGATTTACCGAGCCTGGGCGGCGAGACGCCCCTGGAAACGGCCTTGAAAGAAGGCGCCGAGATCGGCTACGTGGGTTTCGAACTGGGCAACAAGTTTCCCAAGGATGCCCCGTCCCTGAACGCCGTGCTGGGGAAATATGGCCTGGCGTGTGTCTCCGGCTGGTATTCGGGCCGCCTGGCGCACCGCTCGGTGGAAGAGGAGATCGCGTCTGTTGGTCCGCATTTGCGGCTGCTGGCCGACAGCGGCGCCACCGTCATGGTCTACGGCGAGGTGGCCGACGCCATCCAGGGCGAAGCGCGCCCCCTGTATAAACGTCCGCGTTTCCAGTCCGCCCAGCAATGGCAGGACTACGCGGACAAATTGACGGCGTTTGCCGCCCACCTGCTGGCGCACGGCGTGCGCCTCGCCTACCACCATCACATGGGCGCCTACGTGGAAACCCCCGCTGACGTGGATCAACTGATGGCCTTGACGGGCCCGGAAGTGGGCTTGCTGTTTGATACGGGTCATATCACCTTTGCCGGCGGCGACGCGCTGGCGGTTTTAAACAAGCATATCGACAGGATTTGCCACGTGCATTGCAAGGACGTGCGGCCGAACGTGGTGAAACTGGCCCGCAATGGCCACTGGAGTTTTTTACAGGCCGTCATCAATGGCGCCTTCAGCGTGCCCGGCGACGGCTGCATCGACTTCCCGGCCATCCTGACGCGTTTGTATCTGCATGGCTACGAGGGCTGGCTGGTGGTGGAGGCGGAACAGGACCCGGCCGTGGCGCCCAGCTACCAGTACGCGAAGATGGGCCACGACTACCTGGCAAGCCTGGTCGACGCGATTCCCCGCCTGGGCAGGGAGGCGGCATGAGCCCGCTGCTGGTCAAGGCCCGGGCGGGCTCCGCTATCGTCGAGGTCACGCCGGAATCGGCCGGCTGGACGCACGTGGGCTTTGCCGCCCACCGCCTGGCGCCCGGCGAGGCCCTGAAGCTGGACACGGGCGGCCGCGAGCTGTGCATCGTCGTGCTGACGGGCACCGTCACCGTGCAGGCGGGCGGACAGACCTGGGAAGCCATCGGCAATCGCGCCAGCGTGTTTGAAGAGCGCTCGCCGTATGCCGTGTATGTGCCGCTGGAAACAACGGTCGGCATCACGGCCGTGAGCGCTGCCGAGGTCGCCCTGTGCAGCGCGCCGGCCACGACGCACCGTCCGGCGCGCCTGATCGAGCCGGCCAGCATGGCGCGCTCCGTGCGCGGCCAGGGCGCCAATACGCGCTATGTGTGCGACATCCTGCCGCAGACGGCCGAGGCGGACGGCTTGCTGGTGGTCGAGGTAGTCACGCCGTCCGGTCATTCCTCGAGCTATCCGCCGCACAAGCACGACAGCGACAATGTTCCACAGGAAAGTTCTCTGGAAGAAACCTATTACCACCGCCTCAATCCGGAGCAGGGCTTTGCCTACCAGCGCGTCTACACGGATGACCGTTCCATCGATGAGGCCATGGCCGTGGAAAACCACGACGTGGTGATGGTGCCCAGGGGCTACCACCCCGTCACCGTGCCGTATGGCTACGACGGCTATTACCTGAACGTGATGGCCGGCCCGAAACGCGTGTGGCATTTTAAAAATGACCCGGCCCATGAATGGCTGATGCAGACCAAATAATCAAGGACAAGATATGACGACCCCGACAATCGGCCACTTTATTGGTGGCAACCCCATGACTTCGCGCTCGGAGCGCACGAGCGATGTCTTCAATCCTGCCACGGGCGAGGTGACGGCGAAGGTGGCGCTGGCCACTGCCGCCGAGCTGAACGCGGCCGTGGCCGCCGCCCACGCGGCCTTTCCCGCCTGGTCGCAGACCTCGCCCCTGCGCCGCGCCCGCGTCATGTTCAAGTTCAAGGAATTGCTGGAAGAACATTCCGACCAACTGGCCGCCCTGATTACCGCCGAGCACGGCAAAGTGTTTACGGATGCCAAGGGCGAAGTCACGCGCGGCATCGAAGTGGTGGAATTTGCCTGCGGCATCCCGCAAATGATGAAGGGAGAGTATTCGGAGCAGGTGGCCGGCGGCATCGACGCCTGGTCGATCCGCCAGGCGCTCGGTGTCTGTGTCGGCATCACGCCGTTCAATTTTCCCGTGATGGTGCCGATGTGGATGTTCCCGATGGCCATTGCCTGCGGCAATACCTTTGTATTGAAACCGTCGGAGCGCGACTCGTCGGCCAGCCTGCTGCTGGCGCAGCTGCTGACGGACGCGGGCTTGCCCGACGGCGTCTTCAACGTCGTGCAGGGAGATAAAGAGGCCGTCGACGGCTTGCTGCATCATCCGGACGTGCGCGCCGTCAGCTTTGTCGGTTCCACGCCGATCGCCGAGTATATTTACGCCACCGGCTGCGCGCAGGGCAAGCGCGTGCAGGCCCTGGGCGGCGCGAAAAACCACATGGTGGTCATGCCGGACGCGGATATCGCGCAGACGGTGGACGCCCTGATGGGCGCCGCCTTCGGTTCGGCGGGCGAGCGCTGCATGGCCATTTCCGTCGTCGTGGCGGTCGGCAATGTGGGCGACCAGCTGGTGGAAGCGCTGGTGCCGCGCATCGCGGCCCTGAAAATCACGCAAGGCATGGATTTGAAGGCGGAAATGGGGCCCGTGGTGACGCAGGTGCACAAGGACAAGATCGCCGGCTACATCGCCACGGGCGTCAAGGAAGGCGCCAGCCTGGTGGCCGACGGCCGCGGTTTCGTGCTGCCCGGCTATGAGCGCGGCTTTTTCCTCGGCGGCAGCCTGTTCGACCATGTGACGCCGGAGATGACGATTTATAAGGAAGAAATCTTCGGTCCCGTCCTGTGCATCGTGCGCGTGCCCGATTTCGCCACGGCGCTGGAGCTGGTCAACGCCCATGAATACGGCAATGGCACGGCCATTTATACGCGCGACGGCAATACGGCGCGCGAATACACGCACCGGGTGCAAGTCGGGATGGTGGGGGTGAACGTGCCGATCCCCGTGCCGATGGCCTTCCACAGCTTCGGCGGCTGGAAGCGCAGCCTGTTCGGCGACCACCACGCGCACGGGCCGGAAGCGGTGCGTTTCTACACGAAGCAGAAGGCCGTGACGCAGCGCTGGCCCGCCTCAACGGCGGCGGGCGCCGAGTTTGCCATGCCGACACTCAAGTAAATCCAGCTGGTTCGCTTCTTGCTTACTGCAATGGTTGTGTTCAGCCATTGCAGACCGCCACCATGACGTCCAGCCGTACCCAGCCTTTGCGCATCGTTGTCGTCAATACCATCGTCGAGCAAGGCGTGCACGGGGACGCGGCGTGGGCGGCGCAAGTGCAGCGTGGCAATGCCTTGCGCATCGGCTTGCTGGAATCGGGTTTTGACATCGTCGCCTCGCTGCCAGCCGACCTTTACCTCCCCGAGCGCATCGCCCAGCTGCAGCCCGACCTCATCATCATCGACGCGGAATCGGACGCGCGCGACGTGCTCGAACACATCGTCATCGCCACGCGCGACGAGCGCCGTCCCATCGTCCTGTTTACGGAAGACGGCGCCACGGCCAGCATCGACGCAGCCATGGCGGCCGGCGTCTCCGCCTACATCGTGGCCGGCTTGCAGGCCGAACGCATCTTGCCCGTGCTCAACGTGGCGCTGGCGCGCTTCCGCCAGGAAGAAAAACTCCGGGCCGAATTGCACGAATCGCGGCACAAATTGCTGGAACGCAAAGTGATCGAGCGGGCCAAGGGCCTGTTGATGACGCATCACGGCTTGACGGAAGAGCAGGCTTACCAGCGCTTGCGCAGCATGGCCATGAACAAGAAACTCAAGCTGGCCGACATCGCCCAGCGCATCCTCGACGTGGAGGACTTGCTGGGATGAAACGTCCATTTCCTGACACATGCTGGTGCAACGCACCATGGCGGTGCAATGCCAGCCGGACCAGACCGGGCGTGCACGGGCACGTTCCTTGCTGCTGGACGGGGAGAACCGTGCCCATGGCGGCGCGGCAAAACAGTATTTATCAGCAAGGAATGGTATGACTGAGAAAATGGGCGAGAGCGCGCAAGTGGCGCGCACCCTGCAGCCGGAAAAACAGACGATACGCATCGGCTACCTGCCGCTGACCGATTGCGCCTCGCTGGTGATGGCGTCAAGGCTGGGCCTGGATGAAAAATACGGCATCAAGATCGCACTGCGCCGCGAGACGTCATGGGCCGGCGTGCGCGACAAGCTGCACAACGGGGAACTCGATGCGGCCCACGTGCTGTATGGCCTCGTGTATGGCGTGCAGATGGGCATAGGCGGGCAGCAGCGCGACATGGCCGTATTGATGAATCTCAATCACAGCGGCCAGGCCGTGACCCTGTCGGCGGCGCTGGCGCGCGACGGCGCCCATGATGGCCCATCGCTGGCGCGCCACATGCGGGCCGCATCGCGGCCGTTTGCGTTCGCGCATACTTTTCCGACCGGCAATCATGCGATGCTGCTGCAATACTGGCTGGCCGCGCATGGCATTGATCCGCTGCGCGACGCGCACGTGATGACGGTGCCGCCGTCGCAGATGGTGGCGGCCTTGCGCGCGGGCCAGATGGATGGCTTTTGCGCGGGCGAGCCATGGGGCTACAAGGCCATCGTCGAGGGCGTGGGCGTGACGGCCGTCGCCAGCCAGGCGATCTGGCCCGACCATCCGGGCAAGGTGCTGGGTGCCAGCGCGGCCTTTGCGCAGCAGCATCCGAATACCTGCCGGGCCCTGATCGCCGCCGTGCTCGAGGCGGGGCGCTGGATCGACGCCAGCGATGCCAACCGGCTGGAAATGGCCGCCACCCTGGCCGAGCCCGCCTATCTGCATACGCCGCAGGAAATGCTGGCGCCGCGCATCCTCGGCCACTACCAGGATGGCCTGGGCAAGACGTGGAACGATACGCATGGCTTGAAGTTTTACGGCGATGGCGCCGTCAATTTCCCCTATCTGTCCGACGGCATGTGGTTCATGACCCAGCACCGGCGCTGGGGCTTGCTGCGCGATGCGCCTGACTACCTTGGCGTGGCGGGGCAGGTCAACCGCACCGACCTGTACCGCCAGGCGGCCGAAATGACGGCCACGCCCGTGCCGAAGACCCCCATGCGTGCGTCGATCCTGTGCGACGGCGTCGTGTGGGACGGCAGCGCGCCGGAAGCGTACGCGGCATCGTTTGCCATCGGTCACTTTTTTTAATGGGAGATGTCATCATGGCGCAATGTGGCAGCGTAACCCTGGTGGGCGCCGGTCCCGGCGACCCGGACCTGCTGACGATCAAGGCAGTAAAGGCCATCGCGCGGGCCGACGTGGTGCTGATCGACGACCTCGTCAACCCGGCCATCCTTGGCCATGCGGCACCCGGCGTGCGCGTGGTCGAGGTGGGCAAGCGGGGCGGCTGCGCGTCCACGCCGCAAGCGTTCATCGAACGGCTGATGCTGGCCGAAGCGCGCGCCGGCCTGCACGTGGTGCGCCTGAAAGGAGGCGACCCCTACCTGTTCGGGCGCGGCGGCGAAGAGCGTGCCTGCCTGCGCAGCCACGGCGTGGCCGTCGAGGTGATCCCCGGCATCAGCAGCGGGGTGGCCGCGCCAGCCGGCATCGGCGTGCCGCTGACGCACCGCGGCCGGAGCCAGGGCGCCATCTTCGTCACCGGCCACGGCAAGGATAGCGCCTCCGAGCCGAACTGGGCGGCATTGGCGCAAAGCGGCCTGACGCTCGTCATCTACATGGGCGTGGCCAGGGTGGCGGCCATCCAGGCCGGCTTGCTGGCCGGCGGCATGGCGCCCGGCACGCCCGTGGCCGTGGTGCAATCGGCCAGCCTGCCGGCGCAGCGCCAGTTGCTGAGCACCTTGCAGGCGCTGCCCGCCGCCTTGCCGGCAAGCGGCCTGGGCAGTCCCAGCATCATCGTCGTGGGCGACGTGGTGCGCTGCGCCGACGCCTGGGGTGAGCATGGTACTTTGCTGGCCGCCGCCGTCTGAGCCTGTCGGCGCCTAGCGGATCGGCAGCGCCACGGGGCGGATGGGCGCCGCGTCGCCGCCACGGAATTTCAATGAGGCGCCGATGAAGGCAAACTGGTACACCTTGTCGCGCGACAAGGCTTCCAGGTCGACCAGTTCGAGGATGGGCGCGCCCTGCTGCGCCAGCAGATAGGTGTGCACGGGCAGGTAATTGTGCGCCACTTCGGACGGGAACGCCTCGAAACTGAGGTTGTCCGCGCCCACCACCATGGCGCCGCCGTCTTCCACGAGGAATTTCGCCGCATCGAGCGACAGGCCGGGGGGATTGGCCATGTACGCTTGCGCCTGCTCATAGTGCTGCATGCGGCCCGTGCGTATCAGCACCACGTCGCCCTGTTCCAGCGTCACTTTCTGCTGCGCCAGCGCCGCGCGCAGGTCCTGCCGCGTGACCCGGTAATTGTCGGGCAGTTGCGACAAGCCCTTGGCCACGGCCACGTCGATCAGCACGCCGCGCGCGACGATGGGCGGCAATTTCTCCGCGCCCGTCACGGTCCAGCCCCGGTCGCCCAGGTACTGCTCCTCCGTAAAACCGTTCCAGATCTTGCCGTTCAGGCCGAAATGGTTCAGGGCGTCGATATGCGTGCCCATGTGCGCATACATGGAGACGGCCGAGCCCGTGTAGCTGACGTGGCGGTTCATCTGTTCGCCCACGTTCATTGAGTCGGCCACCACGTTGCCTTTCGGCGTATGCGTCATCCACATCTGGTAGGGCGGGTCGCCTGCCGCCTGCCAGCTGGGCATGCCGATATAGAAATCGACGGCCAGATCGTAGCTCTTGCCGCCGTCGATGCGGGCCAGGATGGCGGCGCGCGAGGCCGGCGTCATCAGGTTCAGGCGGCCGATCTCGTCCTTCGGGCCCCAGGGGCTGACGCCCACTTCGGGCAGGGCGGGCGTGGCCGGGGCGGCCGGGCCGGCCTGTACTGCGCCTGCCAGCAGGGCCAGCAGCAGCGGTGCGGTTTTCAATGGGGTCGGAAAGGTGAACATGGCGTGCTCCTCGTATCAGGTGAAGAAAGAAGCGCCATCATATTGTTTTCCATTTTAATGATAATCAGCGATAAAATAATAAGATATTCAACCAGAAGGAAAGAATGATGGATGTACTGGCGCTCATGCGCGTATTTCGCACGGTGGTCGAGCGCGACAGTTTCAGCAAGGCGGCGCTGGAGCTGAACCAGTCGGCGGCGGCCGTCAGCAAGCAGGTGCGCCAGCTGGAAGAGCGCCTGGGCACCGTGCTGCTGGTGCGCACGACGCGGCGCATGAGCTTGTCGGACGGCGGCCGCGCCTACTATCTGGAATGCTGCCGCCTGCTCGACGAGATCGCCGCGCTGGAACTGGCCACGCGCGGCTGCACCGGCAAGGTGGCGGGGCGGCTGCGCGTGAACGTGCCGCTGTCCTTCGGCCTGAAGGTGCTCTCGCCGCTGCTGCCCGCCTTCATGGCCCGTTACCCGGAGGTGAAGCTGGAGCTGACTCTCGATGACCGCTTGCGCGACGTGGTGGGCGAGGGCTACGACGTGTCGCTGCGCATCCGCGCCGCGCTGGCCGATTCGACCCTGGTGGCGCGCCGCCTGGGCGACGTCGAGCAGATGATCTGCGCCGCGCCGGCCTACCTGGCGCGGCGCGGCACGCCGGTGCGGGCGCCGGACCTGCATGGCCACGATTGCCTGGCCTACCGCCTGGCCGACAGCCCCGGCGTCTGGCAGCTGGCCGGACCCGAAGGGACGAGCAGCATCGTGCTGCCCGTGCGCTTTTCCGCCGACAACAGCCTGCTGCTGGCCGACATGCTGGTGGCCGGCGTGGGCGTGGGCGCGCTGCCTTCGTTCGTCGCCGCGCCGCTGCTGGCCAGCGGCGCCCTGGTGCGCGTGCTGCCCTCGCACGCCATGGCCAGGCGCGGCGTGTTTGCCCTGATGCCCGATGGCCGCCACGTGCAGCAGAAGGTGCGCGCCTTCTGCGACTTCCTGGCCGCGGCGCTGTAGCTGCTTTCCAGGGCAACCATCGCGCGCGCTTTTTTTCGCTGACAGGCGCGTCGGGCAGGGGCTTTGATAGTATCCTCGTACCTGATAGAACCGGAATAAGCGATCGACAATGCACACTTTGAGCAAGGGCGGGACGGGATCAGGCATCGGGATATGGGCGGGCGGGCTGCTGCTGGCGCTGGCGGTCGGCGGCGCGCTGTATGCGGGCGCGGCGCGCACGGTCAATGACGATGCCGAGCAGCGTTTCGACAACCTGACGTCTGGCGCCCAGCATAGCCTGGCCACGCGGGTGAAAAGCTATTCCGACCTGCTGCGCGGTCTCGAAGCCCTGTTCCGCACCTCGGCGCAGCTGTCGCGCCGCCAGTTCCACGATTACGTGGCCGGCCTCGATATCGCGCGCCAGTTTCCCGCCATCGAATCGGTCAACTATGCGGTGGCGCTCTCGCAGGCGCAGCGCGCGGCATATATCGACGGCGTGCGTCGCGATACCAGCCTGGCGCCGCGCGGCTATCCCGATTTCACCATCCGCCCGCCCGGCGAGCGGCCCGAATACACGGTGCTCACTTACCTGGAGCCCGATTCCCTGCTGCGCGAGCGCATGGGCGTCGATATCGGCGCCAACCCGCTGGTGGCGCGGGCCCTGGCCCAGGCGCGCGACAGCGGCGAGGTCGGCGCGTCGGGGCAGGTGATCATGATCAAGGGGCCGCCCGCGCACGTGGGACTGGGCATGCGCCTGCCCGTGTACCGCAACGGCATGCCGCAGGGAAGCGTGGCCGAGCGCCGCGCCGCCTATCAGGGGTCCGTGGGCATCGGCTTCGGCGTGGCGCAGCTGGTGCACAGCGCGCTCGAACGCAGCGCGCTCGAGCCGCTGCACCTGACCCTGTACAGCGCCGCCGACCCGCTGCCGGCCAATGGCCTGCTGCGCATCACGCCGCAGGACCGCCTGCTGTTCAACGATGACAGTGACCTGGCAACGCCGCCGCCGCAGCCGGGCAGCGACGCCGCGTATTTCGACCGCGTGCTGCCCGTGGTGTACCAGGGCGGCCAGTGGAAGGCCCATTTCCGCGTGCGCAAGGCGGAGCTGTACAGCGGTTTTGACCGTTATTTCCCGTGGCTGGCGCTGGCCGTCGGCGTGGCCGGCACTTTGCTCATTTATGGCTATATTTATACCTTGTACCGCTCGCGCCGCAGCGCGGTGGCGCAGCGCACCCTGCTCGACACGGTGCTCGACAGCGTCGACGCCTACGTCTACATGAAGGATGCCGACCTGCGCTACCGTTACGTGAACGCGCGCACGGCAACCATCCTGGGGCGCGCCGTGGAACAGGTGATCGGCCGCCAGGATGGCGATTTGATGGTGGGCGACGCGGCCGCCGCCGCGCGGCGCACGGAGCGCCAGGTGTTCGACAGCGGCGTCAAGTTCGTCGGCGAGGAGCGCTTCGTCGATGCGCAGGGCCAGGTGCACCACCTGTGGAGCGTGAAGGTGCCGTTGGGCCTGCCCGGCCCCGTCACGGGCCTGATCGGCCTGTCCACGGACGTGACGGAGCTGCACCGCCTGAAGGAGCAGGCCGACGCGGCCAGCCAGGCCAAGAGCGACTTCCTGTCGAACATGAGCCATGAAATCCGCACGCCGATGAACAGCATTATCGGCATGGCGCACCTGGCCCTGAAATCGGTGGCCGATGTGCGCCAGCGCGACTATCTGCAAAAGATCTACCATTCGGGCCAGCATTTGCTGGGCCTGATCAACGACATCCTCGACTTTTCCAAGATCGAGGCGGGCAAGCTGGAACTGGAAGTGCTGGACTTCCGCCTCGACACGCTGCTGGCGAACATCGCCAGCCAGCTGGGCGACGCGGCCTCCCTCAAGGGCCTGACTTTGCAATTCGATATCGCCTCCGAACTGCCGCAGCGCTGGCGCGGCGATCCGCTGCGCCTGGAACAGGTCTTGCTGAACCTGACCAGCAACGCCATCAAGTTCTCCGACAATGCCAGCATCTTCGTGCGCGTGCGCCAGTCCGAGGAGCGCGGCAGCCATACCATGCTGCGCTTCGAAGTGCAGGACCGGGGCATCGGCATGAACCAGGAAGAGGTGGGGCAACTGTTCCGCTCCTTCCACCAGGCCGACCCGTCGACCACGCGCAAGTATGGCGGCAGCGGACTGGGGCTGGTGATCAGCAAGCAGCTCGCTGAACTCATGGGCGGCAAGGTGGGCGTGTACAGCCAGCCGGGCCTGGGCAGCACTTTCTGGTTTACGGCGCGCCTGGAAAAATGCGCGCAGGCCAGCGACGACGGCATCGCCGAGGTGGAGCCGGAGGTGCTGGGTGTAATCCGCGGCGCCTCCATCCTGCTGGTGGAAGATAACGTCTTCAGCCAGCAGGTGGGCTGCGAATTGCTGGAAGACGCGGGCGCCACCGTCTGCGTGGCTGGCAATGGCCGTGAGGCGCTGGAGCTGCTGTCGCGCCAGCGTTACGACTGCGTGCTGATGGACGTGCAGATGCCGGAGATGGACGGCTTCGAGACGACGCGCCGCATCCGCGCCGACCCGCAGCTTGCGGGCCTGCTGGTGATCGCCATGACGGCCAATGCGGGCAGCGAAGACCGCGCCCGCTGCCTGGAGGCGGGCATGGATGAATTCGTGACCAAGCCGATCGCGCCGAATCTGCTGTTCCACCTGCTGGCAAAGTGGTTCCGCCTGCGTGGCGGTATTGGCGGCATCGGCGGCGTTGGGCACGCGCCGCCGGCCAGCCTGTCCGCCGCCACGGCGCACGGGACGACGCCTGCCGTGCATGGGGCGCCGGACTCGCGCGATACGGCCATCCTCGACCTGGCCACCCTGGCGCTCACGTTCAGCAATGACGCAGTCAAGATGCGCAAGTACACCCAGCTGTTCCTCGATACGGCGCGCGACGGCATCGCCGAAATGGAGCAGGCCATGGCGCTGGAAGACCTGGGCCGCCTGGCGGACCTGGGCCACCGCAGCAAATCGTCGGCGCTGGCCGTGGGCGCGCACGCTTTCGCCGCGCTGTGCCTGTCGATCGAAGGCTTGCGCCTGGGCGGCGACATGCAGCAGGCGCGCGCCTTGCTGACGGCCCTGGCGCCGGCCCTGGCCCGGGTGGCTGAACAAATTTCACTGGAATTTGCCGCCAGCGACGCCCCCTGACGCAGGGAGCGGCGATAATACGGCTTTGGCGCGCCCGGCCGTTCCGGCGGGCGCGCGGCAACCCATCGGATCAGCATGCAAACAACCGTCACGCCCGGCCTACTCATCCTGCACGGCAACCAGCTGGAACAGCTGCGCGCCGCCGTCTTCCAGTGGCTGCGGCAGCATCCGCTGGCGCCGCTGGAGACGGACATTTTCCTGGTGCAGTCGAACGGCGTGGCCGAATGGCTGAAAATCGCGCTGGCCGAGGAAATGAAAGTGTGCGCCGCCACGCGCATCGCACTGCCGGCCCGCCTGCTGTGGGAAAGCTACCGGGGCATGCTGGGGCGCGAAAGGGTGCCGCGCGTGTCGCCGTTCGATAAATCGCCGCTGACGTGGCGTTTGATGCGCCTGCTGCCGTCCTTGCTGGCCGATCCCGTCTTCGCGCCGCTGCGCTATTTCCTTGCCGATGGCGACGCGGAACGCCGGCTGCAGCTGGCCGAGCGTCTGGCCGACCTGTTCGACCAGTACCAGGTCTACCGCGCCGACTGGCTGGCCGATTGGGCGGCGGGGCGCGACCAGTTGCGCACGGCGCGCGGCGAGTCCATCGTCTTGCAGGAAGACCAGCGCTGGCAGGCGCAGTTGTGGCGCGCCGTGGCTGCCGACGTGGAGCCGTTCGAACGCGACACGGGCCGCGCCGACATCCACGACGCCTTCCTGGCGGCGATTGCCGCCGGCGATGCGCCTGCGGGCAAGCTGCCGCGCAGGGTGGTGCTGTTCGGCGTGTCGGCCTTGCCGTACCAGACCTTGCAGGCGCTGGCCGCGCTGGCGCGCCACACGCAGGTGGTGCTGGCCGTGCCGAATCCATGCCAGTTCTACTGGGGCGACATCATCGAGGGGCGCGACCTGCTGCGCGCGGCCAACAAACGCCAACAGCAGCGCAACGGCACCGACCTGGCCGAGATTCCGCTCGAAGCCCTGCATGCGCACAGCCACCCGCTGCTGGCGAGCTGGGGCCGGCAGGGGCGCGATTTCATCCGCATGCTTGACGAATTCGACGAACACGCGCATGCCGAAGGGCGCGACGACAGCCTGCGCATCGACCTGTTTGGCGAGGAAACGGGCGAGACCCTGCTGCAGCAGGTGCAGGTGGCCATCCGCGAACTGCGCCCGCTGGCCGAGCATGAACAAACGCCGCCCGATGCGGCCGACCGTTCGATCGAATTCCACGTGGCGCACAGCGTGCAGCGCGAAGTGGAAGTGCTGCACGACCAGTTGCTGGCCATGTTCGCCGGGAGCGGCGAGACGGGCTTGCGTCCGCGCGACGTGGTGGTGATGGTGCCCGACATCGACACGTTTACGGCCGCCATCCACGCCGTCTTCGGCCAGTACCGGCGCAATGACGAGCGTTTCATCCCGTTCGAGATCGGCGACGTGAAGGACCGCAGCGTCAATCCGCTGCTCGTCGCGCTTGAGTGGCTGCTGCACCTGCCGCAGCAGCGCTGTCGCCAGAGCGAGGTGCGCGACCTGCTCGACGTGCCGGCGCTGGCGGCCCGCTTCGGCCTGCAGCCGGACGACCTGGCCACCCTGGGGGCGTGGATCGAGGGCGCCGGCGTGCGCTGGGGCCTGGACCAGGAACACCGCGCCGGCCTGGGGCTGGGCGCGGCCGGCGAGCAGAACGCGTGGATCTTCGGCGTGCGGCGCATGCTGCTCGGCTATGCCAGCGGCAGTGGCGCCAGCTTTGGCGGCATCGAGCCGTATGCGGAAGTGGGCGGCCTCGATGCGGCGCTGGCGGGCTCGCTGGCGCAGCTGGTCGAGGCGCTGCTGCACTGGCGCAGCGTGCTGGCCGGCGCGCGCACGCCGGCCGAGTGGGGCGAGCAGGCGCGCGCGCTGCTGGCCGCCTTCTTTGACGCCGACGACGAGGGCGACCGCCTGACCCTGGCGCAGCTGGAAGGCGCCTTGCAGGGCTGGCTGGAAACCTGCGGGCACGCGGGCTTTGTCGAGCAGGTACCCTTGTCGGTGCTGCGCGTGGCGTGGCTGGGCGCGCTCGACGAACCGACCCTGAATCACCAGTTCGTCTCCGGCGGCGTCACGTTCTGCACCCTGATGCCGATGCGCGCCGTGCCGTTCCGCGTCGTCTGCCTGCTGGGCATGAACGATGGCGACTTCCCGCGCCGCGCGCCCAAGGCCGATTTCGACTTGCTGGCCTTGCCCGGCATGGCCCGCCCGGGCGACCGTTCGCGCCGCGACGACGACCGCTACCTGATGCTCGAAGCCTTGCTGGCCGCGCGCGACAAGCTGTACGTGAGCTGGGTGGGGCGCAATGTGCGCGACAATTCCGAGCAGCCGCCGTCCGTGCTGGTATCGCAGCTGCGCGACTACCTGGCGGCCGGCTGGTCGCTGGACCGCCACCTGGTATCGCTCACTACCGAGCACGCGCTGCAGCCGTTCAGCCGCCGCTATTTCGAGGCGGGCGGCTTGCTGACCTATGCGCGCGAATGGCGCGTGGCGCATGCCGATGCCGATGCGGATGCGGCTGCGCAGGCGGGGGAGCCGGCGCTGGGACCGTACGAACTCGACCCAGGCACGCGTTTGAAACTGGGCGAACTGGCCAGCTTTCTGCGCCAGCCCGTCAAGTACTTTTTCCGCCGCCGCCTCAGCGTGCATTTTGCCGATGCGGCCATGCTGGGCGACGATGAGGAGCCGTTCGGCCTGAACGCGCTCGAGCGCTACCTGCTGGAAGACACCATGCTCGATGACGGCGGCGCCGTGGAAGCACTGGACGACGTGCGCAGCAGCCTGGAAGCGCGCGCGGCACGCCTGGCGCGCGAAGGCGTGCTGCCCATCGGCCTGATCGGCCGGCAGGTGCAGGCGCAGCTGGTCGAGGCGCTGGTGCCCGTGCGCAGCGCATGGCTGTCGTTGCGCGCCTCGTTCCCGCTGGCGGCCGACAAGCGCGCCATCAACCTGGCGTTCGGCGACGTGCAGATCGACGACTGGCTCGACAGACTGTGCAGCAACGGGCGGGACACGGCCTGGCTGATGCAGATTTCCTCGAAGGTGACGGACAAGGGCGGCCTGGCGCGCGGCGACAAGCTGATGCTGATGTGGCTGCGCCAGCTGGCCGCCGCCGCCCTCGGTTTCCCCGTCACCGGCTACCTGGTGGCGCGCGACGCCATCGTCAGCATGGCGCCGCTCGACCCGGCCACGTCGCGCGATGCGCTGGCCACCTTGCTGGCGCTGTGGCGCGAAGGCATGAACCATCCGCTGCCGACGGCTTGCAAGACGGGCCTGGCGCTGGTGCAGCAGGGCGACCCGCGCGCCGTGTATGACGGCGGCTTTGACGTGTCGGGCGAGCGCGATGAGCTGTGCCTGGCGCGCCTGTGGCCCGAGTTTTCCGCCCTGGCCGCGGAGGAAGCATGGGAAGACTGCACGCGCGAGCTGTATGGCCCGCTGGCCGACTGGCTGCAGCAACACATCACGATCGACCCGATCAGCGCGCCCGATGATGGCGCGGGAGAAGAACCATGACGAGCCACCTGCTCAACCCCCTGGCGTTTCCGCTGCACGGCTCGCGCCTGATCGAGGCGTCCGCCGGCACCGGCAAGACCTGGACCATCGCTGCGCTGTACGTGCGGCTCGTGCTGGGTCACGGCGACAACGACAGCCGCTTCAGCCGCCCGCTGCTGCCGGCCGACATCCTCGTGATGACGTTTACCCGCGCCGCCACGCGCGAACTGTCGAACCGCGTGCGCGAGCGCCTGATCGAGGCGGCCGCGTATTTTCGTAATGAGTTCCGCCACGAATCCGGCGGCAGCGACCCGTTTCTCGACGCCTTGCTCGAATCCTATCCGGACGAGAGCGAACGGCAAAAGGCCGCGCACCGGCTGATGCTGGCCGCCGAGACGATGGATGAAGCGGCCATCTTCACCATCGACGCCTGGTGCCAGCGCATGCTGCGCGAGCACGCGTTCGACAGCGGCAGCCTGTTCGACGAAGAACTGGTCAGCGACGAGCAAGCGCTGTTCGAGGATGCGGCCCACGATTACTGGCGCCAGCAAGTCTATCCCTTGCCGCCGCAGGCGCTCGACGTGCTGCTCGATTGCTGGCCCGACGTGGCAGCGTTGAAGAAGGGAACGCGCGAGCTGGCCCGGCGCGCCGGCAGCATGCGCATGGCCGACGAGGAGCCCTTGTCGGCGCTGATCGCGCGCGAACAGCGGGCGCTGGCCGCGCAGCTGGCCACCCTGAAGGCGGGCTGGGTCGAGCGCACGGAGCAGATGGCCGTCTGGATCAACGACCACCGCGCCGCCAATCCCAAGTGTTTTAACGGCGTCAAGATGAAGCCGGAAAACCTGGCGAAATGGTTCGACGGCTTGCGCCGCTGGGCGCAGGATCCGCTGTTGCTGCTGCCGGCCATCACGGCCAAGGCGTGGGAGCGCCTGACGCCGTTCGGCATCGAGGATGCGTTTGCCAAGAGTTTCACGGCCCAGGTGCCCGAGTGTTTCGAACATACGGAGGCGCTGGGGACGGCCCTGGCGGCCATCACGCCGCTGGCGCACAAGCTGCACCTGCATGCGGCGGCGGCCATCGCGCGGCGCATGGATCAGCTAAAACGCCAGTCGCGCCAGTTCGGCTTTGCCGACATGCTGCAGCGCCTGCACGACGCGCTGGCCGGCGAGAATGGCGCTGCGCTGCGCCAGCGCATCGTCGACCAGTATCCGCTGGCGATGGTCGATGAATTCCAGGATACGGCCCCTGCACAGTATCAGATCTTCAATTTGTTATACCGCATTGCCGAGAATGATCCCGCGCAAGGATTGTTCCTGATCGGCGACCCGAAGCAGTCGATCTACGGCTTTCGCGGCGCCGACATCCAGAGCTACCTGGCGGCGCGGCGCGCCACCACGGGCCGCCACTACCAGCTGGGCACCAATTACCGCTCGACGGCGCCCCTGGTGGCGGCCGTCAACCAGCTGTTCCTGCACGCCGAGCGCGCCGAAGTGCCGGCCGGCGCCTTCCGCTACCGCAAAAACGGCGAAAATCCGCTGCCGTTCGAGGCTGTCGACGCCAAGGGCCGCGACGAGCGGCTGCTGAACGCTGGCGGCCCGCTGCCGGCCCTGCTGGCCGCCTGCGCCAGCGATGAAGGACTGCGCGGCGACAGCTACCGCGAGTATTTCGCGCAGCATTGCGCGGAACATATCGTCGCCATGCTGGGCGATGCGCAAGCCGGTTTCGACGGTCCCGACGGGTTCGTGCGGCTGCAGCCGGCCGATATCGCCATCCTCGTGCGCGACCGCAAGGAGGCGGCGGCCATCCGCCGCGCGCTGGCGCGCCGCCGGGTCGCCAGCGTCTACCTGTCCGACAAGGATTCCGTCATCGATAGCGAGGAAGCGGCCGACGTGCTGCGCTGGCTGGCGGCGCTGGCCAATCCGCTCGACGGCGGCCTGGCGCGCGCCGCGTTTGCCACGCGCACCATCGGCTTGCCGCTGGGCGAGCTGGCGCGGCTGTCCAGCGACGAACTGGAATGGGAACGCCGGGTCGAGCAATTGAAGGCCTTGCACCTGATCTGGCAGCGCCAGGGCGTGCTGGCCATGCTGCGCCGCTTCATCCACGAGCTGCAGCTGCCGGCCATGCTGCTGCAGCAGACGGGCGGCGAGCGGCGGCTGACGAATCTGCTGCACCTGGCTGAACTGCTGCAGTCGGCCAGCCGCCAGCTCGATGGCGAGCAGGCGCTGATACGCTGGCTGGCCGAGCAGATCGCCGGCGAGGGCGAAAACGGCGACGAGCGCGTGCTGCGCCTGGAAAGCGACGCGGAGCTGGTCAAGGTCATCACCGTGCACAAGTCCAAGGGCCTCGAGTATCCGCTGGTGTATCTGCCGTTCGCCGTCACGGCGCGCAAGGTGGACAAGCGCAACCGCAGCTTCTTCGACTATGCGGACGAAAAAGGCGAACGCCGCCTCGACCTGTCGCTGTCCGACGAGGCCATGGCGCTGGTGGAAGAGGCGCGCATCGAGGAAGACCTGCGCCTGCTGTACGTGGCCCTGACGCGCGCGCGCCATTTCCTGTGGCTGGGCGTGGCCGCGCTGGCGGCGCGCAAGGCAGGCGAGAACACCCTGCACGAATCGGCGCTCGGCTACCTGCTGACGGGCGGCGACAAGCTGCCGTTTGAGCAATTGCTGCCGCGCTGGCAGCAGGTGGCGGGCAATTGCGACGCCATCTACGTGGGCTCGCTGGCGCAGCCCGATGCCTGCACGGTGCTCGACCGCGTGGAGCGGCGTCCCGAGCTGCGGCCCGCGCCCGTGTTCGCGGGCGAATTCGAGCGCGACTGGTCGGTGGGCAGCTTTACCTCGCTGACGCGCCAGATCGGCGCCATGGCGGCCGCGCACGTGCCGCAGCGGGCGCTGGAAGAAACCTTGCTGGAAGACGGCGCGGGCGCGCCAGCCGTGTCGCCGCTGCAGACGGGCGACGCGCCCTGGCACCGCTTCCCGCGCGGCTCCGTGCCCGGCAACTTCCTGCACGAGCAGCTCGAGTGGATGGGCAGCGAAGGCTTTGACAGCGTCCACGATGACAATTTCACCACGCGCCTGGCCGCGCGCTGCGAGCGGGCCGGCTGGGGCCACCGCCAGGAAGACGCCATCGCCTGGCTCCGGGAAATCGCCGTCACGCCGCTGCCGCTGCTCGATGCGTCGCTGTCTGAACTGGACAGCACCCTGTCCGAGATGGAGTTCTGGTTCCCCAGCGAGCATCTGTCCACGGGCGCGCTCGACCAGCTGTGCACGCGCTTGCTGTTGGGCGGCGCGCCGCGTCCCGCGCTGCCGCGGCGCCAGCTGCACGGCATGCTGAAAGGCTTTGCCGACCTGGTCATCGAACGGGATGGGCGCTACTGGGTGCTCGACTACAAGTCGAACGCGCTGGGCGCCAACGACGCCGCCTATCACACGGCCGCGCTGGCGGCCGGCATGGCGCAGCACCGCTACGACATCCAGGGCGCCATCTACATGCTGGCCCTGCACCGGCTGCTGAAAAGCCGGCTCGGCGACGCCTACGACCCGGCCGAACACCTGGGCGGCGCCATCTTCCTGTTCCTGCGCGGGATCGCGAATGCGGACACGCATGGCTGCTACTGGCTGGCGCCGCAGCTGGAACTGCTGGACGGCCTCGATCAATTATTGTCAGAAGAAGCGGAACATCATGCAGCATAGCGAGCAAATGAATGCCTTGTTCAGCCACGTCGACGGCGTCGCCGGGGATGGCCATCTGCGCCGCCTGAGCGCCGCTTTTGCCCGCTTCATCGCCAGCCTGGATGACGGCGGCCCCGATGCGCCCGCCTTGGCCGTGGCCTGCGTGGTGCTGTCCGAGCTGGAAGGGCGGGGCCACAGCTGTCTGATGCTGTTTGAGCTGGCGGGCGAGCCGTCGCAGCTGCTGGGCTGGAGCGAGGAGCTGTGGCATGCCGTGCTGGCCGTTTCCGGTCCGCTGCCGGGCAGCGCCGACGGCTGGCGCGCGCTGCTGGCCGGCGCGCCGCAGGTGTGGCGGGTGGGGACGCCCGACGTGCAGCAGCCGCTGGTGCTCGACGGCGACCGCCTGTACCTGCGCCGCTACTGGCGCGACGAGACCCTGGTGGGCGGCAGAATCGCTGCGCGCGCGCAGGATTTGGTCAACCCGCCGCTGGCGCAGGTGCGGCAATGGCTCGATATCCTGTTCGACCAGCCCACGCAGGACGGCGGCCCGGACTGGCAAAAAGTGGCCTGCGCCGTCGCCCTGCGCGGCAAGGTGGCCATCATCACGGGCGGCCCGGGCACGGGCAAGACCTACACGGTGGCCAGTTTGCTGACCTTGCTGTTTGCCGTCTCGCCGCAGCCGGAGCAGCTGCGCATCGCGCTGGCCGCGCCGACGGGCAAGGCGGCCGCGCGGCTGAAACAGTCGATCGACAAGGCCTTGAGCGGCTTGGCGGAAAAGGTCGGGGGAGCCTTGCCGCTGCTGGAACTGGCGCGCCGCATGGGCGCGGCGCGCACCCTGCATAGCTTGCTGGGCGCGCGGCCCGACACGCGCGCCTTTGCCCACCATGCGGGCAATCTGCTCGACGTCGACGTGCTGATCGTCGATGAGGCGTCGATGGTGCACCTGGAGATGATGGCCTCGGTGCTTGACGCCTTGCCTTCCGCCGCCATCCTGATCCTGCTGGGCGACAAGGACCAGCTGGCGTCCGTGGAAGCGGGCGCCGTGCTGGGCGACTTGTGCCACGACGCGCAGGCGGGCGGCTACGCGGTCGATACCATCGCGTATGCGCAGGCGGCCAGCGGCGTGGCCATTCCCGCGCAGTTTGCCGGTAACGCCGGTGCGCTGGCGCAGCAGACGGTGATGCTGCGCCACAGCCACCGTTTCAGCGGTCCGATCGGCGAGCTGGCGCTGGCCGTGAATGCGGGCAAGCCTGACCTGGCCAGAGCGTGCTTCGCCGGCGACAGCGGCGGCCAGCTGGCGTGGAGCGTGCCGGCGCAGCAGGAAGACGTGCTGCGCCTGGCCTTGCGCGGGCGCGCGGATGCGCCGGGCGGCTACCAGCCCTATCTGGAACTGCTGAATGCCGGTGAAGCTGCGTACGCGCAGCATGACGACTGGGTGCGCGCCGTGCTGCTCAGTTTTGAGTCGTTCCGCATCCTGTGCGCCGTGCGCGAGGGCGAGTGGGGCGTGGCGGGCCTGAACACGGCCATCGAGCTGCGGCTGGAAAAGGAAGGCTTGATACGCCGCAGCGAGTGGTATGTGGGCCGTCCCGTGATGGTCACGCGCAACGACTACGGCACGGGCGTGTTCAATGGCGACATCGGCCTGACCCTGCGCGACCCTGCGCGGCCCGGCTCCCTGCGCGTGTATTTCCTGGAAGGCGAGCATGTGCGCAGCGTGCTGGCCACGCGCCTGCGCCATGTGGAGACGGCGTTCGCCATGACGGTACATAAATCGCAGGGCTCGGAATTCCGCCACACGGTGCTGGTGCTGCCGCAGGAAGGCGGCGCCATGCTGGCGCGCGAACTGGTCTACACTGGCATCACGCGGGCGCGCGACTTCTTTACCCTCGTGTCGCCCACGCAGGCCGTGCTGTTCGACGCGATTTTGCGCCGCACGCAGCGCGCCAGCGGCTTGAGAGGATTGATCGGCTGACGGCTTGATCGGGCTTGACGCGTTTCCGTAAGGAAATATATGTGTTGTATTCCGAATATTGACGATAATTGTTCCGTTTTTTGTGTGAGAATGCTTGCGTAGGTGAAGTAGTGCAAAAGCACTGTTTCACGCCAATAAAATCGAAACGAGGAGTCCATCATGTTGTCTTCCCTTCGCACGCGGCTGGTGCTCATTTGCGTGGCCATCGTCGTCCTGTCCATGCTGGCCTTGTCGGCCGCCAATTACGTCACCACGCGCAGCAGCATGCTGGCGTCGTCCGACCAGCAGATGCAGCAGCTGCTGCAAAGCCAGTCCGCCGTGCTGGCGCAGTGGGTCGATGGCAAGAAAAAAGTCATGGCCTCCGTCGTTATGTCGGCCGAGACGCCCGATCCGCTGCGCGCCTTCCAGATCGCGGAAAAGGCCGGCGATTTTGCCGAAGTGTTCATCGGTTACGCGGACAAGCGCTCCGTGTTTACCCATCCGGGCCGCCCGGCCGATTTCGACCCGACGGCGCGCGCCTGGTACACGGACACCGTCAAGGCCGGCGTGCCCATGCTCACGCCGCCGTACGTGGATGCGGCCAGCCACAAGCTGGTGGTGTCGTTTACGGCGCCCGTCGGCCCGAAAGAGGCACTGAGCGGCGTGGCGGGCGCCGACGTGCTGCTCGATACGGTGATTGCCAACGTGGTGGCGATCAAGCCGACGCCGCACAGCTTTGCCTTCCTCGTCGACCAGAGCGGCACCATCATCGCCCATGCCAACAAGGACCTGAGCCTGCAGCCGGTATCGAAACTCGATGCGGCGCTGTCGGCCGCGCAGGTCAACCGGCTGGAAAGCACGCGCGCGAGCGAGGCCGTGCGCCTCAATGAGCGCGACGGCAAGCTGTACGTCACGCGCGTGGCGGGCACCGACTGGCTGCTGGCCGTGGTGCTCGACCAGCAGGAAGCCATGCAAGCCTTGCAGACGATGCTGACGACGGCCACGGTCACGGCCGTGCTGCTGGCCGGCGCGGCGGCCGTGCTGCTGTCGCTGCTGGTGTTCAAGATGCTCAAGCGCCTGGAACTGGTGCGCGATGCGCTCGATGACATCGCCTCGGGCGAGGGCGACCTGACGCGCCGCCTCGACGCTTCCGGCGTGGATGAACTGGCGCAGATCGCGGGCGCCTTCAACCGTTTCATCGACAAGATCGCCGCCGTGCTGGTGAAAATCCGCACGGCCAGCGAATCGGTGAAAGTCTCGTCGTCGGAAATCGCCGCCGGCAACCAGGACCTGTCCTCGCGCACGGAGGAGCAGGCCAGCTCGCTGGAAGAAACGGCCGCCTCGATGGAGGAGCTCACTTCCACCGTGAAACAGAACGCGGACAATGCGCGCCAGGCCAACCAGATGGCGCAATCGGCGTCCGGCGTGGCCAGCAAGGGCGGGCAAGTGGTGGCGCAGGTGGTCGACACCATGGCCTCGATCAATGATTCATCGAAGAAGATCGTCGACATCATCAGCGTCATCGACGGCATCGCCTTCCAGACGAACATCCTGGCCCTGAATGCGGCCGTGGAAGCGGCGCGCGCCGGCGAGCAGGGACGCGGCTTTGCCGTGGTGGCGACGGAAGTGCGCAGCCTGGCGCAGCGCTCCGCGGGAGCGGCAAAGGAAATCAAGCTGCTGATCGACGATTCCGTGGGCAAGGTCGATTCGGGTGCGCGCCTGGTCGACGAGGCGGGGGCGACGATGCAGGAAATCGTCGACAGCGTGCGCCGCGTCACCGACATCATGGGCGAAATCACGGCCGCCAGCCAGGAACAAAGCTCGGGCATCGAACAGGTGAACCAGGCGATCGCGCAAATGGACCAGGTGACGCAGCAGAATGCGGCCCTGGTGGAAGAGGCGGCCGCCGCGGCGGAAAGCCTGCAGGACCAGGCCAGCACCCTGGCGCAGGTGGTGGGCGTGTTCAAGCTCGATGAGGGGCAGGCGCCGGCGGCAGCGCCGCAGGCCGCCAGGCCCGTGGCGCGCGCGCCGGCTCCGGTGCGCATCGCGCAGGCGCCGGCCTCCAGGCCCGCGGCGCAGCGCAAGCCGGAAGCGAGCGAGGAGTGGGAAACCTTTTAAGCCGGCCTTCAGGCGCGCCGGGGCGCCAGGGTCGGCGCCATCTGCTTCGCCACGTCGAAAAAAGCGTTGGTGGCCGGCGTGTTCTGGCGCCGGTCGCGCACGGCCAGGCCCACCTTGCGGCTGACGGGCGGATTTAACGGCAGGGCCACCAGCTCCGGATACTGCTCCCGCAGCCGCTGCGGCAGGGCCAGTTCGGCGACGATGGAGACACCGTCGCCGCGGCTGACCATGTCGAGGATGGTAATCACCTGGCTGATGCGGTAGGGGACATTCGGCTGCAGCCCCGCGTTGGCGAACAGCGGCTCGATCAGGCAGGCGCAGCCCGCCTCGGACATGATGAACGGCCCTTCGCACAGCTGCGCCAGGGTGACGGCCGTTTCGCCGGCCAGCCGGTGGCTGCGCGGCACCAGCGCCATCATCTGGTCTTCCACCAGCGGCGCCGTATCGAAACGCTCGTCGGGCAGCACGACGAAGCCCACATCGACCCTGCGCTCGCGTATCCACTGCACCACTTCATGGTCGGCGCCTTCGTCGATGCGCAGGGCGATGCCCGGATAGCGCAGGCGGAACTGCGCCGTGATGGCCGGCAGCAGGTTCAAGGACGAAGTAGGGCCGAAGGAGCCGATGCGCAAACTGCCCTGGCGCTGGCCCAGCACGTCGGCCGCTTCCTGGCGCATGGCTTCGGACAGGCCGAGGATTTCGCGCGCCCGCACCAGCAGCTGGCGGCCCACGTCAGTCAGCTCGGCCGAGGCCTGGTGGCGCACGATGAGGTCCACGCCCATCTCCTTTTCCAGCGCTTTTAACGCGTGCGAGACGGCCGACTGGCTGATGCCCAGCTGCGCGGCGGCGGCGGAAAAGCCGTGCAGCTCGGCCACCAGGGTAAAGATTTCCAGTTGCGTGAAGGTCATCTGTGGTTTTCCTGTGCTATGAGTATTTGCTCATTATTTTATGAGTTGATATTAGTATTAATATATAAGTGTACAGCATGTACGCCACCCGCCGCGCAAGCGGCTTCACAGGAACTTCCATGTCTTCATCCGCCTTGCCTTCAGCCGCCCTGCCTGCCGCGCAGTCGCCGCTCGTCTACCTGAAACTGATTTTCGTCGCCCTGTTCTGGGGCGGCACCTTTATCGCGGGCAGGGTGCTGGCCCAGCAGATGCCGCCCATGACGGCCGCCAGCGGGCGCTTCGGCGTGGCCGTGCTGCTGCTCGTCGCGCTGGCGTGGAAGCTGGAAGGGGGCTTGCCGCGCCTGGACCGCAAGCAGCTGGCAACGACGGCCGCGCTGGGCCTGACGGGCATCTTTTTATATAACC
The DNA here is from genome assembly GCF_059421435.1 of Janthinobacterium sp. GW821-FHT03A03. Classification (NCBI taxonomy): domain Bacteria; kingdom Pseudomonadati; phylum Pseudomonadota; class Betaproteobacteria; order Burkholderiales; family Oxalobacteraceae; genus Janthinobacterium; species Janthinobacterium sp. GW821-FHT03A03. The sequence continues at coordinate 51,472 of NZ_JBWKUZ010000017.1, forward strand.
TGTGCTTCCTGGCGGCCCTGTCGCGCATGCCGGCGGGGCGCACGGCCCTGTTCGTGGCGCTGAACCCCATCGTCACGGCGCTGGCCTCGGCCATGCTGTTCCGCGAACGTCTGGGATCGTTCAAGTGGCTGGGCATCCTGCTGGCGTTTTGCGGCACGGCCATCGTCATCACGCGTGGCGACCTGGCCGGCGTGCTGCACGGCAAGGGCGGCGGCATCGGCATGGGCGAAGTGTTCATGTTCTGCGGCATTTCCAGCTGGGCCGCCTACACCCTGATCGGCAGAGTGGCGCTGAAGGGCCTCTCGCCCATCGCCGCCACCACGTATGCGGCGATGTGGGGCCTGGCCTTCCTGCTGGTGGGGGCGGCCGTGGAATTTCCGGCCGTGCCGTGGCACAGCTTTGGCTGGCAGGTGTGGGCCGCCATCGGCTACCTGGGCGTGTTCGGCACGGTGATCGGCTTTGTCTGGTATTACGAGGGCGTCAAGGCGCTGGGTCCGTCGCGCACGGCCGTGTTCAACAACCTCGTGCCCGTGTTCGGCATCGTGCTGGCGGCGGCGCTGCTGGGCGAGCCGGTGCTGGCCTCGATGCTGGTGGGCGGCGCGGTGACGATTGCCGGCGTGGTGATGACCAACCGGCAAATCAAGGCTTAACCCTAAGCAAGGACTGGGGTCGGACCCTGAGGGTCCGACCCCGGCATTTCAAGGGTTAACTTATAGCTCAACGGGCGCGGCGGCGTTTGGATGGCTTGGCCGGCGCCTTCTTGTGCCGGCTGACGGAAGCGCGCATCACCTTCGGCTCTTCGATGCCGTTCTCGGCCGCCAGCATGCGGCGGATGTTGACGGCGTCCATGGCGCGCACGGAATTGGCGCGCGCGTTGAGCAAAATCATGGTGGCGAACTTGCCGGCCGACTTGATGCGCATGATCAGGCAACGTCCCGCTTCATTCGTGTAGCCCGTCTTCGACAGGCCGATGTCCCAGCCCTTGGCGCCCACCAGGCGGTTCGTGTTGTGGTATTCCACGTCGCGGCCCTTGATCTGGATCACGTCCTTCGAATCGGTGGTGATGCGGCTGATTTCCGGGTAGCGCGAGGCGGCCACGGCCATCTTGACGAGGTCGGCCGCCGTCGACTGGTTGTTCGGCGACAAACCCGTCGGCTCTTCGATGACGGTCTGGCGCATGCCCAGGGCCTTGATCTTGGCGTTGACGGCCACGGCAAACGCCGTGGGGCCGCCGGGGAAGGTGCGCGCCAGCGAGGCGGCGGCGCGGTTGTCGGACGACATCAGCGCCAGTTGCAGCACGTCGTGGCGGCTCAGGGTGGCGCCCACGGGCAGGCGCGAGGTGCTGTGTTTCAAGGTGTCGACATCCTCGCGGTCGATGCTGATCTCTTCCTGCATATTCGCCTTGGAGTCGAGCACGACCATGGCTGTCATGAGTTTGGTCAGCGAGGCGATGGGCACCACCACGTTGGAGTTTTTTTCAAGCAAGACTTTGCCTGTGCCGTCTTCGACCACCAGGATGGACTGGGAACCGAAGGGCACGGCGATGGCCGCTGTCGAAAGCGTCATCAGCACCGCGGCGAACATTTTTTTGAGCATGGGAGTATGTGGGAAAGCAGGTTTTGGGGCGCCATCAGGGGCGCTGCGCGCAAATCCGCGACAGTGCCGCGGGCACGCGGCGTGTGTCTTGGAGGCAATATTTGCCAAGTATAGACAATACCATTAAAGATCAGGCGATGTCTACGGCATCGCCCCGCGGCAGGCGGCGTTGCGGCCAATTTGGCAAATAAATGGGGCTATTCTTGCCGTAGTGAAAATTGTTACGCCATTATTGATTTCACTATGGAAACTTCATGTTATTTAGGCAATATTGGCAGCGAGTGGCGGGCAGGCGCCGCGTGCTCCGTCGTTGACGCCTGCCGCTTCGTGCCTCGTCGCCCCCCGCTATGGCCTGCAGGCGGGGCGCTGTCGACTGCGTTCATGCCTAATCACAGACCACGGAGCACGCATCGTGTTAAGAAATATACGGTCTGGTGCCGCAGCATCGACGAGGAATCGCTGCTGCTGAAACGCCCCGAAATGGCGGAACGGGTCCAGGGACGGGGGCGCCGCTACGCCGCCATGAAGCTGGTCCGGCTGACGCCGATCGATACCGGTTCCATGGCCATGGCCTTCGGGCGGCTGCTGCGCGCGCCGCTGAAGGATTTGCTCGGCGGGCATGATCCTGATCAATTCTGGCAAATCCACCGCGGCACCATGGTCAACGTGAAAGCCATCGAGGCGGCCGAACGCATCGACGCCGGGCGCATGCAGGTGCTGCTGCGGGGGCAGCACGGAAAAGCTGCCCGTCAGCCGCACGTTTACGTCTTCGTTCGGGAATTGATATGATGGCAATGTTTTTAATCTGCCACTGAAACGGACCTCTCATGACTATCTTGCGCCGCTGCTTCGCCGCCATCCTTCTCGCCTTGTTCGCCTGCACCGCCGCCACGGCGGCGCAGCAGGCGGAGAAGGTGGTGTATCACCTCAATGACGGCAGCAATCCCATGGCTGCGCTGAACAATATCCGCAATCACCTGAACGCCAGCCCGCAGGCCACCATCGTGCTCGTCGCGCACGGCCCCGGCATCGACTTTCTGCTCGACGGCGCCAGCGACAGGAATGGCACGCCGTATGACGCGGTGGTGCGCGAGCTGGTCAAGCGAGGCGTGAGCTTTCGCGTCTGTAATAACACCTTGCAAGGACGCAACATCGACCGTCAGCGCGTGCTGCCCGAAGCCGTCATCGTGCCGTCGGGCGTGGCCGAGGTGAGCCGGTTGCAGGCGCAGGAAGGCTATGTGTATCTGAAGCCCTGAAGCAAACGCCGCGCCGCTGCCGGATGGCAAGGGGCGCGGCGTCAAGGGTGGCAAGGGTTACTGGATCTTGGCGATCGACACTTCCGTCGATTTCACCAGCGCGATGACTTCGCTGCCCACTTTCAGGTCCAGGTCCTTGATCGAGCGCGAGGTGATCACCGAGGTGACGATGCCGTGCGGCGTTTCCACGTCCACTTCCGAGACCACGGGGCCAAAGATGATTTCCTTGATCTTGCCGCGAAACTGGTTGCGTACATTCACTTCCGAGATAGCCATGCTGTTTCCTTTGTGCCCGTAATACGCCGTGCGGCGCGACAAGGCCAGAGTACGGCGCGCGCGGTCTTTTGACCACGAATCGATGCGCATATCGATATGCGCAAAGCGCGCGCCGGCGCTGCGCCAGCATGGTATTCGCCTATACTTGGCTGCAACTCCCTGGAGGTTTGCCATGCGCCCATTGCCCTTGCTGCTGCTGTTGCCCTCGTTTGCCGTGCCTGCGCACCCCATCGCGGCGCTGCAGCCGATGGCCTTCCTGGCCGGGCATTGCTGGAAGGGCGAATTTCCTGGTGGCAAGCAAACGGACGAGCACTGTTTCCAGTGGCTGTACGGCGGCAAGGTGCTGCGCGACGTGCATACGGTGCGCAGTCCCGGCAAGCCCGATTACGTGGGCGAAACCACGTATTACCACGATCCCGCCGCAGGCAAGGTAGCGTTCCTGTATCTGGAAAACAGCGGCGCCTACAGCCGCGGCACGATGTTGCCGGCCGACGGCGCCCTCGACTTTCCTGCCACGCAGTACGTGGACGCCAGCGGCAAGGCGCTGACCTACCGCGTGCGCTGGACGCCATCGGCCGATGCCTATGAGGCGGCCAGCGAGATGCTGGTGGACGGGCGCTGGCTGCCGCAATTCAGGCTGGTGCTGACGAAACAGTAAGGATGTGCCGGCCATGCTTGTTCCCCCGCCGGCGCGCTGCCGGAGGAAGGCGCCGTGTCGCCCTGCGGCTTGCGTTTCCTTGGCAGGACGGCAGGCGCTGGCCCGCATGAGGCGGACGGCCTTGCCATTGCCAGCCTGTTCAGCGCGCTGGAGTGGGACGCTGGCGCACGGCCATAAAAAAACCGGGACAAGTCCCGGTTTTTTTGTTGATGCAGGTCAGATCACTGTTGATAAATCTTGTCGAACTCGCCGCCATCGTCAAAATGTTTCTTTTGCGCCTGTTTCCAGCCGCCAAACACGTCGTCGACGGTGAACAGCTTGATCGGCTTGAAGCTGGCCGCGTATTTCTTCGCCACGGCGGCCGAACGGGGACGCAGGAAGTGCTTGGCGGCAATTTCCTGGCCCGGCTCCGAGTACAGGTATTGCAGGTAGGCCGTGGCTTCCTTGCGGATGCCGCGGCGGTCGACCACCTTGTCGACGACGGCCACGGGCGACTCGGCCAGGATGGAGATGCTCGGGTAGACGACTTCGAAGTTGTCGCCGAATTCCTTGCGCACCAGCTGCACTTCGTTTTCGAACGTCACCAGCACGTCGCCGATTTCCCGCTGGGTGAAGGTGGTGGTGGCGCCGCGGCCGCCGCCGTCGAGCACGGGCACGTTCTTGAACAGGCGGGTCACCAGGTCGCGCGCCTGCGCTTCGCTGCCGCCTTTTTTCACGGCATAGCCCCAGGCCGCCAGGTAGGTGTAGCGGCCGTTGCCCGAGGTTTTCGGGTTCGGCACGATGACCTTGATGCCGGGCTTGGCCAGGTCATCCCAATCCTTGATCTGTTTCGGGTTGCCTTTGCGCACCAGATACACCATGGTGGAATAGAACGGCGCCGCATTGTTCGGGAATTTCTTGGCCCAGTCGGCCACCACGAGGCCCCGGTCGGCCAGCAAATCGATGTCGTTGGCCTGGTTCATGGTCACGACGGACGCTTCCAGGCCATCGGCGACGGAGCGCGCCTGCTTGCTGGAGCCGCCGTGCGATTGTTTGATGGTAATGGTTTCGCCCGTTTTCTTTTGCCATTCTGCAATAAATGCGGGATTCACGTCCTTGAACAGTTCGCGCATGACGTCGTAGGAAACGTTCAGCAAGACCACCGGTTCGGCCGCGCTGGCGGCCATGGGCAGGCTCATGGCGGCGGCCGAGGCGGCCAGGGCGCCGGCCAGGAACCAGCGGCGCGAGCGTTGGATGAGCGTCAGGACGGCGGTCGGTGCGGCGTTGTGTCGGGACATATTCTTCTCTTGTTGTGAAAACAGATAGACATAGTCTAAAATTCCGGCCGGAAAAGAAACGAATTTTTCGTAATATGCTTAGATCGCATTCCCGTTTGCACTAAAAAACAGATATCGATTTTTGAAATGATTCGTGGGCAAGACGACAGTCAAGGCTTAGCCTGCAATGCTTCCGTCATGGGCAAATCCGTCCCGTGGCGTGGCGCGAAAAAACCCGATCGCGCTGCTTGGTGTATAGTCGAATCGCGCGATACACGGTGAAACCGCCTGCATCGGCAACTGGAATATTTTGTGAGCGTACATGAGTCTTGAAATTCGTATTGCAACATCGACCGACGCTTTCGAGGCGTGCAATGTATTACGACGCTCCATCGTCGAATGCTGCAGCCTCGATCATCGGGACGATCCGGCCATCCTGGAAGCCTGGCTGGGCAATAAAACACCGCAGATGGTGGCGTGCTGGTTCGCGTCGCCCACCAATTTTTCGCTCGTCGCCGTCGAGGCGGGCGCCGTCGTCGGCGTGGGCCTGCTGACGCGCGCCGGCAAGCTGGCCCTGTGCTACCTGTTGCCGGAGGCGCAAGGCCGCGGCGCGGGCAAGGCCCTCGTCGAGCGGCTCGAAGTGCAGGCCAGGGAGTGGGGCATCAAGGCCTTGCAGCTGCACAGCACGGCAACGAGCCAGGAATTCTTCGTCAAGCAGGGCTATGTCGAGGCGGGCAATGTGCGCTCGCCGTATGGCGTGGAAACGATTTTTTGCTGGAAACAGATTGACCCCGCGGGTATCGCTAGCGGCGACCCCAAGCGCAAGCGCTTTTGCAACTGCAATTCGGCCTGACGGCTATCCTGCATTTCAGCCCGCCCATCCGGCGGCGGGCCCTTCCCTCCGTTTGAACATGTTCCCTCGTAACGACTCGGTATCAGCTCAGTATCCGCTCAGTAACTGATCTGGATGTACACGCCTTGCGGCGCCGTCTCGTTCGGCGGCAGCAAGGCGCCGCGGGCAAACAGCTTCAGTTCGCCTGGCGCGAACGCCAGCCAGTCCTCGTTCTGCGTCAGCGGATGCGTGGCGATGACGGCGATGCGGTCGTCGAGGTGGTTGTGCTGGCGGAAATCGATGCTGCGCTCGCAGTCGATCAGGTGCGCCACGGAAAATGGATATTCGCGGATCACATAGTGCAGATGCGTGGAACAGTGGGCAAACAGCAGTTCGCCGTCGGACAGGATGAAGTTGAAGCTGCCGTGCGCGGCGATTTCGCGGGCCACGTCGGCGATGGCGGCGCGCAGCGCGGCGCGCGTGGGTTCACCCAGGGGAAAGCGTGCGCGCAGGCTGGCCAGCAGGTGGCAGAACGCCTGTTCGCTGTCGGTGTCGCCGCTGGCGCGGTAGTGGGCGTTGACGGGCGCGCGCCACGTTTTCAGGTCGCCATTGTGGGCGAAGGACCAGGTCTTGCCCCACAGTTCGCGGGCGAACGGGTGCGTGTTTTCCTGGGCGATGCGGCCCTGCGTGGCCTTGCGGATGTGCGCGACGATGTTCCTTGCCTTCACGGGGTGCCGCTGCACCGTGGCGGCCAGCGGCGAGTCGACGGCGGCCAGGTGGTCCGTCAGCAGGGTGCAGCCGCTACTGGAATGATAGGCGATGCCCCAGCCGTCGCGGTGCTCGTCCGTGCGTCCGCCCCGTTCGGCGAAGCCGGCAAAGGAAAACCCCAGCGCGGCGGGCTTGCTGCTGTTCATTGCGAGTAACTGGCACATGGCGGCCCTTCCTGACGATATCGGTACACGCCCACAGTAAAGGCCGGGGCGGACCGCTGGAACGAATGTTTCCGACTATCGTTATGCGCCGGCCGCCGCATTCTTTATATGCTGGGCGCATATCAAATGGCGAAACCATTCGTTCTCCTTTGGTTCGCCTTGCCTTAGTCTGCACGCTTTGGCGCCGCTTTTCCCGCGAGGACAGCCTGGCGCAGCCTTACGAAGGAGCATCCATGCCATTTCCCGTCCTGAAGAATTATCTGGCCCGCCTGTCGCATCAGACCCAGGCCGGCACCAGCGTCTGGCTCGATGACGAGGGCAGGGCGCTGGGACGCTTTTTCAATTGCACCATGACCAGCGCCTTCCAGCCGCTGCGCGAACTGGGCAGCGGCAAGCTGCTGGCGTTCGAGGGCCTGGCGCGCAGCGTGTCGAAGGCGGACGAGGGCCTGTCGCTGTGGCGCTTGCTCGACCACGCGGCCAGCGACGACGAATCCGTGGAGCTGGACCGGCTGTGCCGCATGTTGCATGCGATTAATTTTTTCCGCCAGAGCGAGGCGGAGCAGTCCGACCTGTACCTGAACGTGCACGACCGCCTGCTCAGCGCCGTCAGCAGCAATCACGGCCACGCCTTCCAGCGCATCCTCGACGCGCTGGGCTTGCCCATCGAGCGCATCGTGCTGCAATTGCCGGCCGTCACGCCAAACCAGGGCTGGCTGCTCAATTACGTGGCCGACAATTACCGCCGCAACGGTTTTCGCCTGGCCATCAACGTGGCCAGCGTGCAGGAAGCGACAGGCATGCTGGAGCGGCTGCACCCGCACGCGTTCAAGCTCGACGCGGGCAACCTCAGCGACGAGCAGGCCGTCGCCAGCTTCGTCACCGTGTGCCATGCGGCGAAAATCCGCGTCGTCTTCAAGCGCCTCGACACGCCGGCCGCGCTGGCCGCGCTGCAGCGCATCGCCGCCGCCACGGGCTTGCCCATCGCAGCCCAGGGTTATCTGCTTGACAAGCCATTGACGGTGCTGGCGCAGGCGAAAGAGGGCGCCGCGCCCGTCGCTGCCGCCGCCTGACGCAAAAAGCGGGCAATCAGGCCCGTACGATAGGCATGGAGGGTTTTTCTTCGCAGCACAATACGCTATAGTATTCCCATCGTTACATTGGACTGACTATGGCATCGCGCAGAAATTTTCTACACCACGGTATGGGCCTGGCCGCGCTGGGCCTGGTAGCTACCCCTCTCATCGGCTGCGCCTCGCGCACGGCCGCTCCCGCCGCGGCTTCGGCCAGCGCCAGGCCGCGCGCCCCGCGCACGGGCGTGCCGCCCCAGCCGACGCAGCTGGCCAGCGTGGACCGCTCGCTCACCTCGCAGTCGCGCCAGCCGATCACGGAACTCGAACCGCCGCCCGACATCTTCGACGCGCAGGCGCTGGACCTGGAATTCTGGCTCAAGCCCCGCACCCTGGAAGTGGTGCGTCCGGCCAGCAATGAAAAGGCCAAGCTGCTGTACTGGAAAGATGGCGAAGTCATCGATTCGGCCTACCAGGAACTGTGCCACTTGCTGCGCGACGTGAACGGCAAGAAGACGGCGCCCATCGACCCGAAACTGCTGGAAACCCTGTGGGGCACGCAAGCGTTCGTGGCCCGCTACGGCATCGAGCAGCCGCTGGAGATTTTGTCGGGCTACCGCACGGCCGAATCGAACGGCAAGCTGCGCGAAGCGGGCGTGCCGGCCGCGCGCCAGTCGCTGCACATTTCGGGGCGCGCCGCCGACATCCGCGTGGCGAATCTGAACGCGGAAGTGCTCGGCTCGCTCGTGCGCAGCTTCAAGCAGGGCGGCGTGGGATTTTATTACCGCTCCGGCCCGCGCGGCGGCTGGATCCATGCCGATACCGGTCTGCAGCGCACCTGGAAAGGCTGAACGACAGGACAAACGCCGGATAAATCCGTTTGTCCGGGCCTTTGTTTGATCAGTCGTAGTGGTAAGGCGGCTCCGGCACGCTATCGCTGCCGGCGCGCCGCCACTCGTCGAAATTCACGGGGCGTTCCCACCAGATGCGCCAGCCGCGGCGCTGGCTGGTTTGCGCTTCGGGATGGTTGCGCAGATAGCCGTCGATAAAGCGGGTAAACTCCGAGACGTAGCCGCCGCGGCGGTAGGGAAGTGGATGAGTCATGGCCCCTCCTGCTATCGAGATTTCTGCCATTTTATCGCTGGCGGCAGAAACGTGCCGCCCATTTCCCGCTTTCAGCTTCCTCTTTCCGTTTCCCATGAAACTGTCCAGCCATAACATCGAACTGTTCCTGGCCGTCGTCGACGGCGGCTCGTTCTCGGCCGCCGCGCGCGCCCTGCGGCGGGCGCCGTCGGCCGTCAGCATGGCCATTGCCAGCATCGAGGCGGAACTGGGCATCGTGCTGTTCGACCGCGGCGCGCGCGAAGCCGTGCCCACGCCGGCCGCCACGGCCCTGATTCCCCACGCGCGCCTGATTGCCGAGCAGCTCAAGCAGCTGCACCTGCATGCGCAGCAATTGTCGCAGGGGCTGGAAAGCCGCATTTCTCTGGGCATTGCGGCCGAACTCGACCATGCGCCTTTTCTTGCCGCCGTGCAGGCCCTGTCGCAGCGCCATCCGCTGCTCGACATCGAAGTGCTGACGGCGCCGCAGGATGACGTGCTCGACATGCTGCACCGGGGCCGCATCAGCGCCTGCATGGCGTTTGCCGGCGGGCGCATCAATCACGAGGAACAGTTCCAGCTGGTGGGCAGCGACGCCTTGCTGGCGATTATTTCCACGCAGCATCCACCGAGCGCGGCGGGACAGCCCGTGTACATCGAGGAACTGGTCAATTTGCGCCAGATCATCGTTGCCAGCCGGGAACTCGACCTGGCCGATGCGCGTCCCGTCGTGGGACTGTCCTACTGGCGCACGGACAGCCTGCCGATGGCGCTGTCCATGGTCGAGGCGGGGCTGGGCTGGGGCAATTTCGCCGCCTCGGCCATCGCCCATTCTCTGGCGGCGGGCAGGGTGCGCTGCGTGGCCTTCAAGAACACGGGCAATGGCCTGGTCGTGCCCATCCACCTCGTGTGGATGAAGGACCGGCCGCTGGGCATGGCGGCGCGGTCCTTTCTTCAGTTGCTGACCGCGTCGGAAACTCTCGCGCCCTGAGTAGCGGGCGCTGCTTCCTTCGGCTGCTGCGCCGACAGGGGCACGCCGAACAGGCCGTCGAAGAAGTAATTGAAGATGAAGCTGTAGCACGGGATGATCAGCATCAGCGCGAAATCGAGCACGAAGGCCTCCCACAGGCTGATGTTGAGCCACCAGGCGATCAGCGGAATCAGGTAGATGACGAGCGTGATCTGGAAGCCGATCGCATGCAGGATGCGGCGCCAGACGGTGCGCGTGCGCGACACCTGGCGGATTTCCCAGTATTCGAAGGCCGTGTTGTAGAGCAGGTTCCAGATCACGGCGATGGTGGTGATCATGATCGCCAGCGGGCCCGTGCTGGTGGGCGATTCACCCGAAAGCAGGGTCAGCCAGAGTGTGGAAATGGCCATGCCGATGATTTCAAAGGCCGTGACGTAGACGATTTTGCGTTTGATGCCTTGCATGTAAAACCTGTAAAGAAGAGATGGCGCGTATTTTAAGTCAGACATGTTGATGTTAAAAGTTGATAGCTGTCAGTTTTTCTGATGAATTCGCTGTGGGAATACCCTGCGCGCCGCGAACGGGGGATAATGGCGGCTGGCGGGCAAACGCTCCCGCGCATCACCGCAGAACATCACCGCAGAAAAGGTCAACGAGCATGCAAGGCGCAGCAGACAGCAACAATCCCGATATCGCGGATTCTCCCGCCAGCGCGGACGAACGTCCGCGTTTCCGCCCCCGCCCGTGGGAGCACCTGGAAACGCCATACGACGTGGAAGTGTGGATCGAGGAACATAACCGCAGCATGCAGGACAATATCCGCGCCACGGAAACGGGCGTGGGCATCTGCTTTACCCTGGCCGAAGGGGGCGACATCTATATGCAGACGAGCGCCGACGGCGCCGTCGTGCTCGACGTGACGCCGGACGCGGCCTGGGTGTCGCCCCTGATCAGCGCGGCCACGGGCTGCGAGACGCCGGCGTCATCGCTGTGGATCTTGCCTGACGATAAATTGATCCAGCTCATAGTGGGCCTGTCCAGCCTGGTCGCCAGCACCCTGCTGGTGGTGGGACACGATTTCGGCCTGCGCCGGCGCGGCATGGGACGCTGAGGCCGGCCCTGTTGTAAAACGTGCGGGCGGGCGTGCGTGGCTCGACACTGCGCCTTGCGCATGCTAGTCTCGGGACAGCATCCGCCAGACTGTCTGGGCGGTGGTGCAAAGGATAGCCATGGACATTACGCCGCATGCGGTCTCTGCTCCGGATTCCTCTTCCCTGCGTGGCCACGACCCCGTGGCGTGGCCGGCCGCGCCCTTGCTCGACGATGGCGTCTTCAGCCCGGAGCGGGTGAAGGCCGAGCGCGAACAGGCGTATTTCAACGATTTGTACCTGCTGGCGCCCGTCGCCTATTTCGTGCTGGGCCTCGACGGCGTGATCCTGCAAATGAACCTCGTGGCCGCCGAGCTGTTCGGCCTGCAGCGCGAGCGGCCCGGCCACGTGCTGTTCCGCGCCTACGTGCACGAAGCCTTCGGCCACGATTACGAGCAGTTCGTGCAGCGCGTGCTCAACAGCAGCGAACCGGAACGCATCCAGCTGCAGATCAGGCTGCGTCCGGGTGCGCCGGAACCCTGTTTACCGATGAGTCTGCTTGGCAGCGCCGATCCCGGCGGCCAGGCGCTGCGCCTGGTGCTCGAGCAGGCCGAAGGCAGGCTGGCCGCGCTCGAACGCAGCGAGGAGCGCTTCCGGCGCATCGTGCACAGTGCCGAAGAGGGCATCTGGGAAATCGATGCGCAGGCGCTGACCAGCTTTGTCAACCCGAAGATGGCGCACATGCTGGGTTTCCAGATCGAGGACATGCTGGGCCAGCCGCTGGCCTCCTTCATGGACGAGGAGGGGCGCGCCATCCTCGAGCGCAATATCGCGCGGCGCGAGGAAGGCATCGCCGAACGCCATGAATTCAAATTCCTGCGCCGCGACGGCAGCGCCCTGTGGGCCACCCTGGCCACCAATCCCATCTTCGATGCCAGCGGCGGCTACCTGGGCGCGCTGGCGCTGGTGAGCGACATCACGGCGCAGCGCATCGCGTCCGAGCGCATCTGGCGGCAAGCCAACGTCGACCAGCTGACGGGCTTGCCGAACCGCCACATGTTTCTCGACCGCCTGCACAACGAGGCGCGGCGCGCCAGGCGCGACGGCAAAAGCCTGGCCCTGCTGTTCATCGATCTCGACCATTTCAAGCAAGTCAACGACCGCCTCGGTCACGCCAAGGGCGACATGCTGCTGCGCCAGGCGGCGCGGCGCATCAGCGAGCGCGTGCGCGTGACCGACACGGTGGCGCGCCTGGGCGGCGATGAATTCACCGTCATCCTGGCCGGCGTGGCGCAGCCGGGCGGCATCGAACGGGTGCTGCAGGAGCTGGTGGCGGCGCTGGCCGCGCCATTCACGCTTGACGGCGACAGCGCGCAGATCTCGGCCAGCGTGGGCGTGGCCCTGTATCCGGCCGATGCCGAGGCGACGGCCACCTTGCTGCGCCACGCCGACCAGGCCATGTATGCGGCCAAGAGCGCGGGGCGCAACCGCTACAGCTACTTCACGCCGGCCATGCAGCAGGCGGCAGAACTGCGCCGCAGCACGGTGCGCGAAATGCGCCTTGCGCTGGAACAAAATCAGTTCGAATTGCATTACCAGCCCATCATCGGGCTGCAGGGCGGCGGCATCGAGCGGGCCGAAGCGCTGCTGCGCTGGCGCCATCCGCAGCGCGGCCTGCTGTGTCCCGCCGATTTCATCGCCTTTGCGGAAGCCAACGGCTTGATCACCGATATCGGCGACTGGGTGTTTCGCCAGGCCGTGCGCCAGGCGCAGCAGTGGCAAGCCGAGTATGGCGCCGCCTTCCAGATCAGCATCAACAAGTCGGCGCTGGAATTTCACTGCGACGCCGCCTGCTACGAGGGCTGGGGAGAGACCCTGGCGCGGGCGGGCCTGGCGCCGGGCGCCATCGCCATCGAGATGGCCGAAGGCGTGCTGCTCGACGATGCCCGCCAGGTGGGCGAGCGGCTGCGGCAGCTGCGCGGCATGGGCCTGGCGCTGGCGCTCGACGACTTTGGCGCCGGCAACGCCTCGCTGGCATGCCTGAAGCGGGGCGATATCGACGTGCTCAAGCTCGATCCCTCGCTGGTGCGGGAACTGGGCCATGGCGAAGCGGACCTGGCCATGTGCGTGGCCATCATCACGCTGGCGCAGGGCCTGGGCCTGAAGGTGGTGGCGGAGGGCGTGGAGACGGCCACGCAGCGCGACTTGCTGCGGGCCGCCGGCTGCGATTATGCGCAGGGCCATGTGTTTTCCCGGGCCTTGCCGGCAGGGCAGTTCGCGGCCCTGGTAGCCGCTCAGCCCGCTGCTTGAACGGTCGCTTGCAGCGGCGTATCGCCGGCCATCAGCTCGTCGACGGCAGCCAGGGTGGCGTCCGCGCTGACCGTTTCCAGGGTCAGGCCGGGCGCCACCATGACGCGGTAGTGGCGGCTGGCCGGATAAAACCAGCGGTAGTTGTCGGTACGGATGTAGTAGCCGACGATTTTCTTGTCATACACGGACGCCAGGTGGATCACCGACGTGTCGGGCGAGAGCACCAGTTCGCAGCGCCGTATCAGGGCCGCCAGCTCCAGGACGTGGCCGGTGGGCGGCGCCAGCATCACATTGGCGTGGCCGGCGCCGTCCACGATCTCGGCCGCGCGCGCCTCGGTGCCCGGCGCGGCGATCACCAGCAGCGCATGGCGCGGATAGCGCGCCGCCAGGGCGGCGCAGCAGCGCCGGGCATCGGCCACGCTGACCGTGCGCTGCGCATTGCTGCCTTGAAAATTGAGGCAAAACAATCCCGCATAGTCGCGCAGCAGGGCGTCGCAGGCCGCGTCAACCCGCGCCGCGTGGGCGTCCACGCCGAACAGTTCGTAGCGCATGTCGATATCGCGCAAGCCGAACTGCGCGAACGTGGCGAAGAAGCTGTGCAGGATATGGCGGCTGCGGTCGCACGGCACCGTGTGGTCGAACATGCCCAGTTTGGCCGTCGAGCTGCCGTACTTGGGAATGGCGAAGCCCGTCAGATAGCGCGCGCCCAGCCATTTGATGCGCAACAGCAAGGGAATCGAAAAGCGGTTGTAGGGGTTGAAGATGACGTCGTAGCGGCGCCGGCGCAGGTCGGCGATGGTGCTGCGCAAGTCGCGCAGCAGCGGCTGCTTGTCCCAGATGATGATGTCGTTGACATGCGGATTGTCGGCCAGCACGGCGCGGTTGGCGCTGCTGGCGGCCACGTCGATTTGCCAGTGCGGGTAGTTTTTCTTCAGCTCGCGCAGCAACGGCGTGGTGACGATCATGTCGCCGATCTTATCATTGCGCAAAATCAATACCTTGCGCACCTTGGCGATATCGAGGGGCTGCTTGTCGGATTTGCCCAGCAGGGCGTAGCTGATCAGCCGGGCGGCGGTTTTTATCAAGGGAACTCCGGAGGTGGATGACGGAATGCGCTGGCGTCCTGGTGAAAGCGTCAGCGACCGCTGCATCTTACGGATTTCCACGGTCCTGGGCTAGGGGGCGTGTCAATTTATTGCCGCGTGGCCAAGGCGGCGCACGCGGCGGCAGGGAGTCAGTCCAGGCCCAGCAGGGCGACGACGCGCTCGCGGCTGATGCCGACCAATGCCGAACTGATCGCCAGCAACGATTCATAGCCGGGCTGGCTGGCCTTTTCTGTGAAGTTTTCCGCCAGCGTATCCATGCTGACGCTCACTTGCACCGGTTGCGCGCGGGCCACGCGGCCCGTGGCTTGCGCCAGGGCCAGGCTGACGGAGCTGCGCGCCGCCTGCAGCTGCGCCAGCGCCTGCACCACTTGCTGCAAGGTGGCGCGCAGGGCTTCCACGTCGCCGGTATTCCATTCTTCCGGCGCGATGGCGGCCGGTTCCGCATCGGTGCGCACGCGGCTCATCTGGCCTGTCGGATAGCGGATGCCGCTGCCGCGCACGGACAGGCTGTCGCGCACATTGGCCCACGACGCTTCCGACGTGCTGAACACCAGCTCGCCATTCTCGCCCAGCTTGACGCCGATACCGGATGGCATCAGTGCACGGTCGAAGCGGGACACGATTTCGCTCTCGCTCAGACCCGGTTCGATATTGACCGAACGCAAGGCCTGGTTCGCGCCGCCCACGGAGAAGGCCAGCACTTCCTGCGGTCCTTCCTGCAGGCTGGCCATGGTCAGGCCGCGGATGCTGAAGTTCTGCTGTGCCGGCCGCGGGCTGGTGTAGCTCAGCTGCGAGTCCAGCGTGCCGCCCGAGGCGCTGGCGCGCTGGCGCCAGGTATTGCTGAACTGGCGCACCCTGGCTTCGACCTGTCCCTCGCGGCCCTGGCGCGCGGCCAGCTTGGCCGCCAGCTCGCTTTTCAGCGCCTGCAGCTGGCTGCTGCTGCGCTCCAGGTAATCGAGTGTTTGCTGCGCGTTGGAAATTTCCCCCTGCAACTGGTGATCCCAGTTGCTCAGGCCGCGCTTCAGGCTCGCCGTCGAACTCCTCGCTGCCGGCGCCTCGCTGCGCGCGCTGGCGCTGCCGCTGACGGCGGGGGACGCGTCATCGACGACGCGGGCGGTGCCGGCGCCTTTGGCATTGACGCCGGAAGAGGAGGAGGTCTGAGCGATTTGCATGATGGTCAGAGAAGATCAAACAGGGAAATGGTGCCAACCTTGGCATAGGCCTTGTACGTGGCCTGCATGGCCGTCTGGTAGCCGGTCAGTTCAAGAGCGGCCGCGCCCATGTCGGTTTTCTTCAAATCGGACAAGGCCATGTCGTTCGACAGCGACACATTGCCCAGATTGCCGGAGAGCGTGCTGAGGATGTTCTGCGCGCCGCCGAAGATGGCGATCTTGCCAGAAAGCAAGTCCATGCCATCATCGGTGCCATCGAGCGCGGCGCCAACCACGGTGCGCACGGCCGGATCGTTGGGGCTCACGCCGGGCTTGCTCAGCGTATCGATGGCCTGGTCGATCTTGTTCAGCCAGACCTCCAGCTTGCTGACATCGACGTTGGCGGCCTGCGTCACGCCATTGCCCACGACCACGGTCTGCGTGGCCGTGTTGCCGTTATAGCTGTAGCGCGAGCCGGCGGGCGCAGCGGAATTGAAGGCGATGGCCGGCTTGTCGGTATCCGTGCCTGAAAACATGAAGCGGCCTTCCTGGTCCTTCAGGTTGGCCGTGTACAGCACGCTGTCGCGCATGGCGGTCAGCGATTGCGTCATCGCATTCAGGTCGTCGGGCGCATTGCCGCCGTCGGCGGCCCAGACCAGCAGGTCGCGCGCCTGGCCCATGTCGGTGACCATGCTCGACAGATAGTTCTCGTTCTTCAGCAGGCGCACTTTCACGGTGGCGATATTGTCCTGGTACTGCTTGACCATGGCTTGCTCGCGCGTCAGGCGCGAAATGCGCACATTGCCGATCGGGTCGTCCGACGGCAACTGGATGCGCAAGCCCGACGCCATCTGCTGGGTCACGTAATTGATGCGCTCCTGATTTTGCTGAAGCGAAATATTGATCAGCGATTGGTACTGGCTGGTGGCGACACGCATGATCTTCTCCTTAACCCATCATTGCCAAAGTGGCATCAAACAAGGTGTTCGCGACGGAAATGACCTTCATGTTTGCCTGGTACATATTCTGGAATTCGACCAGGTTCATCGCTTCCTCGTCCTTGTTCACGCCGCTGGTGGATTTCCAGTCGTCGATCGCTTGCGCGCGCACCGTATTGGCCGTCTTCAGCAAAGCCTGGTTCTGCTGGCTGTAGATGCCCAGCTTGCCGACCAGCTGCGTGTCCGCGTCGCTCAGCAGGACTGAACCGACCCAGTTCACCGTGACCGGCTGATTCTTGATATCGATCAATTTCTGCAAGTTGCCGCTGTCGCCGGCCGCGCCCGTCAGAGACAGGGCCAGATCCTTGGCATTGAAGCCGGCGGTGATGCTCAGCTTGTTATTCGCGTAGACGAGCAGAGGGCCGCCCGCCGCGCCGGCCATGGTCTTGCCCAGGGCCAGTTGCGCGTTGACGTTGGCAGCCAACTGGCTGGCCATGTCCTGTACCGACTGCTGCAGCGGTTTCAGGGTATTTTTCTCGAATTCGCCCAGGCCGCCCATCTGGCCGCCGATGGCGACCATATCGAGGGTATACGACGACTTGGCAAAATCCAGGCTCAGCGTCTGTTCACCGGTGTTCGTCATGGCGCTGCTCAGCGTGCCGGCCATGCTGCCGATGACCAGCGGCTGGCCCGATTTCAGCGCGACATTGCGCGAGCCGTCCGGCTGGTCGAGGACTTCGATGCCCATTTGCAAGGCCAGGCCGTCGATCAGCTGGTCACGCGCATCCATCAGCGACGACACATTCGTGCCCGATGCCGTGGAGGTGCTGATGCGCTGGTTCAGCGCGGCGATATTTTGCAGCGTAGTATTGGCTTGCGGCACGATCGCTGCGCGTTGCTGCTGCACCGACAGCAACTGGTTGCTCATGACGGTGCTGATGCTGTTGAAGCGCTGCGACATGGCGTCGGCGGAGGTGATGATCTGCTGGCGCAGCGGTGTCGACGTCGGATCGACGGCGGCCGCGTTGAGGGCGGCGAAAAAGCCGTCGATGCCGTTGCTGATGCTCGACGCATCGTCGCCCATCACGCGTTCGAGCTGCGTCAGGTAAGGCTGAGTCTGCGAACGGGCGCCCTGGTCGGACGCGGCCCGCCACATTTGCTGGCTCTTGTAGGCATCGGCAAAGCGCAGCAGGGCGGACACTTCCACGCCATTGCCGGCCGAACGCACGCCTATGCCGGCGCCAAGCGAGGACAGCAGCACGCCCTGGCGCGTATAGCCCGCCGTTTGCAGGTTGGCGATGTTCTGGCTGGCGGCGGTGAGGGCGGCCTGGGCGGCGATGCTGCCTGACAATGCATTGCTGATGAT
Source organism: Janthinobacterium sp. GW821-FHT03A03 (assembly GCF_059421435.1). Lineage (NCBI taxonomy): Bacteria > Pseudomonadati > Pseudomonadota > Betaproteobacteria > Burkholderiales > Oxalobacteraceae > Janthinobacterium > Janthinobacterium sp. GW821-FHT03A03. The sequence continues at coordinate 69,375 of NZ_JBWKUZ010000017.1, forward strand.
GCTCATTGGGCAAGTTTCTTTCGTGAAGAGTGGGGCGCGTGCCGGAGGACAGGCCTGGTATCGTTGTTAGCTACAACAGGCGACGCTTCAGACGGATTTATTAAGCGGCGCCGCAATATTGTCGCTTTTGACAGCGCCGCGGGCGGACACGGGGGCGCTGGGCGCCGGCAGCAGCTGGCGCAGGATGGCGTCGGCGATGCCGAAGGCGCGCTGGCCGGCCATCTTGTCGGCCACCAGGTTGTCGGCCATTTCCAGCATGTCGCTGTTGACGGGGTCCTTGAAGACGCTGTCCTCGCCCGCCATCTCGCGCGTGCCCGAGCGCATCTGGCGCAGCATGTGCGAGATGAAGAAGGCTTCAAACTTGACGGCCGCCTCGGTGGCCTTGGCCGCGTAGCGGGGATCGGCCGGGGTGGCCGCCGCGGGCGAGCGGTCGTCCAGCGCCGAGGGCAGGGCGCCGCTGCTGTCGTTGATATGCATGTTCATTCAGCTTTCAGTGCCACGTTAGATCACCACCAGTTCGCCTTCGATGGCGCCGGCCTGGTCCAGGGCTTGTAAAATTGCCATGATATCATCGGGCGAGGCGCCCAGGCTGTTGACCACGTCGATGATAGCCTGCAGCTTGGCGCCGGCAGGCCATTTGAACATATTGCCGTTGCCCTGGTCGACGGACACTTTCGACTGCGGCGTGACAGTGGTCTGGCCGCGGCCGAACGGCGCCGGCTGGCTGACGGCGGAACTTTCGGAAATGATCACTTTCAGCGAGCCGTGCGTGACGGCGGCCGCTTTCACGCGCAAGCCTTCGGCGATGACCACGGTGCCGGTGCGCGAATTGAACACCACTTTCGGCGTGTCGACCCCGACGTCGACGGTCAGCGCTTCGAGCTTGGCCATGAAGGCCACGCGCTGGGTCGGGTTTTCCGGCGCCAGCACGTCCACGCTGGTGGCGTCGCGCGTGGTGGCGACGGCGCCGAAGCGGCGGTTGACGGCTTCGACGATATTGATGGCCGTCTCGAAATGCGGGTGGCGCAGGTTCAGGGTGACGGAAGGCTTGGTGGAAAAGTCGCTGAGAATCTCGCGCTCGATGTTGGCGCCGTTGGGAATGCGGCCCGAGGTGGGCGTATTGACGGTCACGGACGAGCCGCTCTTGCCGGTGGCGTTGAGGCCGCCGACAACCACGTTGCCTTGCGCCAGCGCATAGATTTCATTGTCGGCCGCGCGCAACTGCGTCAGCAGCAAGGTGCCGCCACGCAAGCTTTTCGCATCGCCCAGGGACGATACCGTGACATCGATGGCCTGGCCGCGGCGGTAGCCGGGGGGAAATACGGCGCTGACCATGACGGTGGCCACGTTCTTGCTTTTCGCTTCGGCGCCGTCCGGCATCTTCACGCCGAACTGCTTGAGCATGTTGACCACGGACTGGCTGGAAAACTTTACCTGGGTGGTGTCGCCGCTGCCGTTCAGGCCCACGACGAGGCCATAGCCGACCAGCGGGTTGTCGCGCACGCCCTCGATGCTGACCAGGTTGCGCAGCACCTGTGCGGCCGAGGCGGGCATGGACAGGCCGGACAGGACGGCCAGCATGGCGGCGAGGGGCAGGGCGGAGCGAAATTTCATGATGTGACCTTAAAACGGCATCCACGGACCGACGAAGAAGCGCGTCAGCCAGCCCGGTGTATTGGCTTCGGCCAGGGTGCCCTGGCCGGAATAGGCGATCTGCGCATTGGCGATGCGCAACGATGACACCTGGTTGTTTGAATCGATGTCGGCGGCGCGCAGGTAGCCGCGCAGGCGCACGAATTCCTCGCCCTGGTTCAGGGTCAGCGTCTTTTCGCCCTGCACGCGCAGCAAGCCGTTCGGCAGCACTTCCTGCACGATCACGGTGATGGCGCCGGACAGCGCATTTTGCTGCGTGCTGGTCGCGTCGCCGGCGAAGTTGCGGTCGGCCGACAGGTCGATGCCCGTCTTGGGAAGAGTCTTGCCGAGGATGTTGGCCGCCTTCACGCCGACGGAGGAGCCCTTGTTGAACGACGTGCCGGCCTTCTTGCTGGCCTGCGTGGTTTCCTGCAGGGCTACCGTGACGACGTCGCCCACGCGGAAGGCGCGGCTGTCCGAGATCAGGTCCAGGCCCGCATCGGGATTGAAAACGCCGCCGCCCACGCCGCCGCGCGCAGCGCTGCGCGGCGCCACGGGCAGCGGCGTGTCGGAAAAGCTGGGCGCCACCGGCGTGGTCGGACGGCTGGCGCATCCGGTCGTCAACACCAGCAGCAGGGCCGCCGTGGCTTTCATGGCGGCAGTCATCAGCGTGCCGCTTGCGCCAGGTATTGCAGCATATTGTCGGCGGCCGACAGCACCTTGGTATTCATTTCATAGGTGCGCTGGGCAGCGATCATGTCGACCATTTCTTCCACCACCTGCACGTTCGAGCCTTCCAGCGCGAACTGTTTCAGCTTGCCCAGTGCGCCTTCGCCGGGACGGCCTTCCGTCGGCGTGCCGCTCGATGCCGTTTCCTGGAACAGGTTTTCACCGAGTGCCAGCAGGCCCGTCGGGTTGACGAAGCTGGTCAGGTTCAGCTGGCCCAGCTGGGTGCCGTTGACATTGCCCGGCACGGTGGCCGTGACCATGCCGTTTTCGCCGATGGTGATGGCCGTGGCGTTGTTCGGCACGGTAATCTGCGGCACCAGGGGCAGGCCCTGGGCGTTGACCATCACGCCATTTTCATTGATGCCCAGCTGGCCGGCGCGCGTGTAGGCCGCTTCGCCGTTCGGGCGCAGCACCTGCAGGAAGCCGTTGCCGGTGATGGCCACGTCGAATTCGCGGCTCGTCGTTTGCAGGCTGCCGGTGGTAAACACTTTCTGCGTGCCCACCATGTGCGTGCCGTTACCCAGCTGTACGCCCGATGGCGACAGGGTGTTGTCGGCGCGCTGCGTGCCCGGCTGCTGCTCGACCTGGTAAAACAGGTCTTCGAAGACGACGCGGTCGCGCTTGAAACCGACCGTGTTGACGTTGGCCAGGTTGTTGGCGATGGCTTGCAGTTTGGCGTCTTGCGCCTGCACGCCGGTCTTGCTGATCCACATTGCTGGATTCATGTATTGCTCCTTGAATATTTCGTCGCGTAGGACTGCTTGCTTTTAGCTGCCGAGCAGGCGGTTGCCCGATTCCGTCATGGAATCGCTGGCCTTGAACACTTTCATCTGCATCTCGAAACTGCGGTTCAGGCTCATGGTGGCGACCATTTCCTCGACGGCCGAGACGTTGCTGCCTTCCAGGTGGCGGTCGCGCAGGCGCACCGTCGGGTCGGCCTGCAGGTCTTCGCCGCTGCGCGCCAGGATCAGGCCAGCCTCGTTCTTCGTCAGCTCGCCCGATTCCGCATTCACCAGCTTGAGCTTGTCGACGGTCTGCATCTGCGCCGTACCGGGCACCTGGATGGAAATCGTGCCATCGGCGCCGATAGCCAGGCTGGTGTGCTCGGGAATCGTGATCGGACCGCCTTCGCCCAGCACGGGCCGGCCGTTGATGGTCAGCGCGCCCGTTTCATCGAGGTCCATGGCGCCGGCGCGCGTGTAGGCTTCGCCGTTTTGCCACTGCACCGCGAGAAAACCGTTGCCGGTGACGGCCACGTCGAGTTCGCGTCCCGTTTCCTTGATGGCGCCCGTGCGCGTGCCGACGGCGCTCGACTGCGTCTGCGTCATGTGGCGGTCGTCGTAGCCGTAGCCGTTCTGCAACGGCTGGGCCGTCGACACCTCGAGATTGGCGCGGAAGCCGCCCGTCTCGATGTTGGCCAGATTGTTGGCGTGTACCTGCTGTGCCCGCAGGGCACGGTCGGCCCCGCTCATGGCGGTATAAATCAGCGCATCCATTAGCTTTACCCTTGCGTATCGGCGATTACAGCGCTTGCATCAGCGATTGCAGCATCGCGTTCTCGGTCGAGATGACCTTCGAGTTGGCCTGGTAGTTGCGCTGCGACGTCATCAGGCCCACCAGTTCGGAGGTGATGTCGACGTTCGACTGTTCCAGCGAGCTTGTCACCAGTTTGCCGGCCATGCCCACGCCCGGACGGTCGTACATGGCGGTGCCGGAGGTGGTCGAGGAGACCCAGCTCGTATCGTTGACTGCAGTCAATGCGCCTTCGTCGGGGAAGGTGGCCAGGGCGATCACGCCGATGCTCTGCTTTTGGCCGTTCGTGTATTTTGCCACGACGGAGCCGTCATCGGCCAGTTCCACGCCCGTGTAGGTGCCCGAGGCATAGCCGTCGGCGCGGTCGGTCGAGGTGGTCGCTTCGCCGGCGAACTGGGTGGTGCCCGTGTAGTCGATGGCGATCGAGAGCGCCGCGGCGCCGGGCGGCGTGCCCAGCGCCAGTGTGACCGGCGTGCCGGTCAACAGCTTGCCGGACGTGTCGAACGTCATGCTCGTCACAGGGGCCAGATCGACGTTGTCCAAGGTGTAGTGCACGTCCACGCCCGCCGCCGTCTTGACGAAGTACTGGCCCAGCGCATGTTTGCCGCCCAGCGAATCGTAGACGATCGAGGACTTGGCGCTGTTGTAGCTCAATTCACTGCCCTTGTTGAAGGGAACGGTCTTGATGGTCCATTCGGACGACAGGTTGGCGGCATACGCCAGCTTGGTCGATGCGACGGCGGGAATCTGGCCCGTTGGAATGAGCATGTCGCCCATGGCGCCCAGGGTGGTGCTGCCTTTGACGGCGGCATAGCCCTGCACCAGGCGGCCGTTCGCATCGATCAGCTTGCCTTCATTGCTGGCCGAGAAGATGCCGACGCGGCTGTAGGTCATGGTGTTTTGCGAATCGCGGGTGACGAAATAGCCGCGGCCATCGATGGCCGCGTCGAGCGCGCGGCCCGTGTTGAGCACGCCGCCAGTGAGGGACATGCTTTGCGTCAGCGAGCCGATTTCCGTGCCCGTGGCGCGCGAACCGGCGTACATGGCCGAGAAGTTGGCGCGGCTGCTCTTGAAGCCATAGGTGCCGGCGTTGGCGATATTGTTACTGGTGCTGTTCAACTGTTGGTTGATGGACTGGATACCGGACAGGGCGATGTCGAAACTCATGTTGACTTCCTTTAGTGAAGGACGAGATTAGTGTTCAGGAACGAAGGGGCGAGCGGATCAGGCCGTCTTGCCGTTAAAGCCGGTGATCGCGCCAGGGTTGACTTCGCCCAGGTTCGATACGCTCAGAATCATGCTGCCGCCGGACGACAGGCGCACGCTGTTGAGCTTGCCCGCGATGTCGACCGATGGCTTTTCGGCGCCGTTGGTGGTGACTTTCATGCTGTAGGTGCCAGCAGGCAAGCCCAAGGCCACGGGGTCGATGGTGAAGGGCACGGTGCCGGCGGCCCTGGCGCCCAGTTCGATCTTGTATTCCTTGTCGTCGATCCCTTTCAAGGTCACGGTGGTCTTGGTGGTGCCGGCGGCCAGCGCGATGCTGCCGCTGACCTTGCTCTTGTCGAGCTGGACCGTTTCGCTGTTGACCATGACTTCGGAGCCCACTTGCGCACCCAGGGCCAGTACTTGCATCGATTGCAAGACGCTGGCATTGGCGCTGGTCAGCGCCGACAGGTTCTGCATCGCTTCCGTTTGCGCCTGCTGCGTCAATTGATTGACGAACTGGCTCGGATCGGTAGGCGCCAGCGGATCCTGGTTCTTGATCTGCGCCACCAGCAGCTTGGTGAACATGTCCTGGGTGGCGTTGCTTTGCGACTTGACGGCATTGCTGCTGTTGGCGCCGTTGCTGGTATTGTTTGTAAAGAGATTCGTTTCCATGGCTTATGCTTCACCTAATTTGAGGAGCGATTGCTGCATCGACTTGATGCGACCCAGAACTTCGACATTCGTTTCAAACGCGCGCGAGGCCGACATCATGTCGGTCATCTCGGCCACCTGATTGACGTTGGGGTAGTACACCATGCCATCGGCATTGGCCATCGGGTGGCCCGGCTCGTAGACCTTGCGCAGCGGCTCGTCGCTTTGCACCACGTCAAGCACCTGCACCCTGCCGCCCGCACCGCTGGCGCCGCTGCCATCCATGACGGCCGCAAACACGGGCTTGCGCGCGCGATAGGTCTCGCCTTCGGAACCGGCGACGGAATCGGCATTGGCCAGGTTGCTGGCGATGGTATTGAGGCGCACGGTTTGCGCCGCCATCGCCGAACCGGCGATTTTGGAAATGTCCTGGAAGCTCATGCTGTTCCTTATTGTCCGGAAATGGCCTTGGACAGCCCCTTCAGTTTCATGTTGACGAAAGTGAGGCTGGTCTGGAATTCGGTGGCATTCTGCGAGAAGGCCGCCTGTTCGACGCCGATTTCGACGGTGTTGCCGTCGCGGCTGGGGTGGTAGGGTACGCGGTACAGGGCGCTGGCATCGTCATCGGTGGACAGCAGGCCCGCTTCGTTGTCCTGCAATTGCTGCAGGGCGCTGCCGAAATCCATGTCCATGGCCTGGAAGCCGGGCGTGTTTTCATTGGCGATGTTGGCCGCCAGTACGCGGGTACGGTCGGCACGCAGTGCGAGTGCATCGGCATGTACGCCCAGCGCATCCTTGAAATTAATCCCCATGGTCATCCTTTGTGTTGAATTCGATCGTGCTTTTTGCAGTTCGGGCCAGAAAATAGTTAGTGCAGAGGTAAAATCCCAGCCTGGTCATGTTGACGCATGGTAAGGTCATGCCGCTTCAGTATCTTTGATTAAGGTTAGCAATGATTCATTTCGACAGTATTACCGTGATCCGAAACAAGGCGCCGCGTCGTCACATGCTGCTTCCGGGCCTATTTTTACTGACCAGCCTATATAGTAGTGCAGGATGGGCAGAATTGCCAGCCGACAATATATTTTCACGTGTGGAACAGTTGGCGCGGGAGCAGTTGGCACAGCAGGCGGCCTCGGCTGGACTGCTGGAACCGCAGTTCCAGGTGACCGTCGTGAAAAGCACGCGCCCCATTCCTGCATGCGCGGCGCCGGTGGCGCTGGAAGCGGCCGACAGCCGCTCGGCGCAGCGCATGCGTTTTGTTGCAGTGTGTCCTGGAAGCAACGGTTGGCGTTACGAGCTGCTGGTGCGGGGCGCCATCACGGCCCAGGTCGCCGTGACCGGCAGCGCCGTGACGGCGAATACACCGCTGCAGGCGGGCGACCTGGCGCTGGCGCGGCGCGACGTGACGATGGTGCCGGACAGTATCTCTTCGCTGCCTGGTGTTGTCGGCCTGTCAAGCCGGCGCAGCCTGCGCGCCGGGGAAGTCCTGCGGCAAGGCCAGCTGGCGTCGCCTGTGCTGATCAAACGGGGCAGTGCGGTCAGCATCGTCGCGCGCAAGGAGCAGGTGGAGGTGAGCATGGCCGGCGAAGCGCTGGACGCGGGCGCGCAAGGGGAGGTGATCAGGGTGCGCAACGCCACCAGCGGCACGGTGATACGTGCCAGGGTGGTCGATGCGGGCGTGGTGGAACCGGCCGAGATTCCCGGCCGTTGAGGCAGGCTTAGTCGGCGGCGGCCGTGCGCTGCAGGCGCGTGGCCAGCTGCGTCAGCTTGGCGGCGTAATTCGGGTCGGTGGCATAGCCGCCGCGCGCCAGCCCCTGCGCGAACGCGCCCGCATCGGCGCCCGTGTTCAGGGCGGCGCGGTAGCGCGGGTTTTCCAGCAGTACTTGCGCATAGTCGCGGAAGGCGCTGGCCTGGTCCGGGTAGCTGCGGAAACGCTCGGTTTTCTTCAGGGCCGTGCCGCTGCCCGCTTCGTATTCGGTGGTCAGGTTGCTGGCCACGTCGCCCTGCCATTTGCCGCCGGCCTTGATGCCGAACAAATTATGCGTGTCCGCGCCCGTGCCCTGGCGCAGGGGACGCTGGCCCCAGCCCGATTCGAGCGCCGCGTGGGCGGCGACGATCTCGGGCGCCACGCCCAGGCAGGCGCCGGCTTCTTGCGTCCACGGCTTGATCGAGGCGAGGAATTGCTGCTGCACTTCGCCGATCTCGCCGCCCTGGCTGATGCTGCCCAATACATTCACGGGCTGGCTCTGCTCCAGGTAGGCGCGGCCCTGCGGGCTGAGCGCCGTGGCGCTGCCGCCGCCCTGTTCGATGAAGCGGGCCACTTCGCCCTGTACCTGCTGGAACACGCTGCCAAAGCTGCCGCCGGCGGAGGTGGCGGCGCTGGTGGCGCGCATATTGCTCTGCACAGCGGACGTGGCCGCCGTCGACGGGGTGGCCGCGGTGGCGCGGGTGGTCAGGAAATCAGCCTGGCGCATAGGTATCTTCCTCGCCATGCAGCACGCGCTGCATGATGCTGTACTGCTCTGTTAATAATTCGCTGTTGCGGCTGTTCAGGCGCTTGCATTCAAGCACCATCTGTTCCAGCGCGGCCCAGTCGGTCTCGGCCTTGCTGCGCGCATCGTCTTGCAGCAGCGCAAACAATTGCGCCATCTCCGCCTTTGGGCCCAGCAGGGCCGTAACGAGGCTGACGCGTTGGCGGCGGCGCGCATCGAGCTGCTCGACGGCGGCGATGACCCGGTCGGCCAGCGCCGTCAGTTGCGCGCTCTGGTGGTGCAAGGTGGCCTGGAATTGTTCTTCCAGCAAGGCCAGCAGAGCAGTATAGCCCTGTTGATCATCCGCAATACCCAGCAGGACACGCTGCACGGCTTCCTGGCGCGTGATGCCTTTGCGCGGCGCGGTCACGATTCACTGCCATGGAAACGCTGGATCAGGCCGGCCAGTTTCGACGGGTCGAACGGCAGCTCGCCCTTGGCCAGCGCGTCGCGCAGCATGGCCACGCGTTCATGGTCGATCTCGGGCATGGCGCGCAGGGCGGCCATGGCCGGTTGCAGCACGGCCGACTGCATCTGCTCGCCTGCCGCGGAGCCGGGCGACACCGCGCCGGCGGCCGCGTTCTCGGCGATCGCCTCGGCAGGCGCCACGGCGCCGCTGCGCACGGTGGCGCCGGTATTGCCGGAGGAGATTTTCATACGTTGTCCCTTGCCTTTAATTTGCATGCTCATCCCGTTCCTTCTTTGCGGGCAAGCCCAGTTTTTCACGCAGGCGTTGCAAGGTGCCGGAGTCAGGCTCGCCCACCTGCAGTTCTTCGCCTTGCGCGTGTTGCCCCGCCATGCCGAACATGGCGGCGATGCTGTCGGCCTGGCCGCGCGTCAATATTAACAGCTCGATGCGGCGGTTGATGCCGGCACTGGCGTTTTTTACGTCCAGCGGCGCGCGGTCGGCCATGCCCACCACTTGCAGCACGCTGTCCGGACTCATGCTGCCGATCAACAATTGCGCGCGCGCCGACATGGCGCGGTTGGCCGACAGGGTCCAGTTCGAATAGCCTTCATAGCCGGTATTGGCGTATTGCATCGAATCGGTGTGGCCGACGATCAGCATCTGGTTGTCCATCTGGGCGAAAACGGGGCCCATCTGGCGCAGCAGCTTGCGGAAACGGTCGGTCGGCACGGCGCTGCCGCGCACGAACATGCCTTGCTTGTCCGTATCGTGCAGCATGACGCGCAAGCCGTACGGCGTGATCACCGATTGCAGATTGCTCTTCAGTCCAGCTTCGTCGCTGAGCTTGTCGAGCGCACGCGACAGGGCCAGCAGGTCTTCCGGCGACTGGTAGCTGACCTTGGTCTGGTTTTGCGGCGCCGCGCCGGCCTTGCCGTCCTGCGTCTGCTTGCCTTCCGTGCGCGTGTCGCCCGTACCCTTGCGGGGCATGGGGAAGCGCTCGATCAGGCTGCCGCGCGGACCGCCTTTCTGTTCCGGCATGACGCCCTGGCCTTCGCCCTGGCGGCTGCCTGCCGACGCATCCATCATGATTTCCTTCATCGCCTGCTGCTCGCGCGCGGCCATCAGCCACAGCACGAGGAACAGCGACAGCAGGGCCAGGCAAAAGTCGGCGAATGCTACCTTCCAGGCGCCGCCGTGGCCGTCGTCGTCATGCTTGCGGCCGGCCCGCTTGATGATGGCCTGTTCATGTTTCTCATGCGGCTTTAGCACGGCGGCCTCCCCGGCCTTGGCCTTGCTCTTGTTCCGCGCCGCCATCTTCCAGCGCATTGATCCAGCTTTCCAGCTGGGCGAAGCTCGGCTTGATGTTCAGCTGCACCAGGCGGCGGCCCGCATCGATGGCCAGCAGGGGCGGCTTGCCCGCCACGTGCGTGACCAGCACGACCTTCACGCATTCCATGGTCGAGCCTTCCTCGCCCACCAGCTGTTTCATCATGTTGCACATCGGATCGAGCACGCCGTAGCAAAAGAAGATGCCGATGAAGGTGCCGACCATGGCGGCGCCCACTTTTTCCGAAATTTCCGCCGCATCTGCGCCGTCGGCCACGGAATTCATGGCCATCACGATGCCGAGCACGGCCGCCAGAATACCGAAACCGGGCATGGCTTCGGCGATCTTGTGCAGCGACTTCGACGGTTGCAGCAATTCGTCGTGGATGGCTTCCAGTTCCTGCTCCAGCACGCCTTCGAGCTCGTGCGCGTTGATCTTTCCCATGGCCATCAGGCGGAAGTTGTCGACAATGAAAGCAAGCAGCTTCGGCTCTTCCAGCACCAGCGGATAGCGCTGGAACAGGGCGCTTTCGCGCGGCGCCTCGACGTGGGCGTCGAGCGCCTTCAGGCCGCCGGCGGCCGTTTGCAGCAGTTCATACATGAGCAGCAGCAACTGGCGCTGGAATTCCGAGCCCTGCTTCTTGTGCGTGACGATCTTGCGCATCTGGTGCAGCATTTCACCGAGTACATGCTTCGGATTGCCCAGCACCAGGGCGCCGACGGCGGCGCCGATGATGATGATCAACTCGACCGGTTGCCAGATCGCGTGGACGGTGCCGCCCATCAGGGCGAAGCCTCCGAATACACACCCCATCACGATTAAGATACCGATAATTACCATGTCAACTGCCTTTCTGCGTCATTGTGCTGCGTCAATTTATGGATGTTGCTTAACTTTATGCGTCCTGCAGCATGGCTTTCATCTTGCCCAGTGCCGCCTTGTTCAATTGGCAGACGCGGGCGTCGCTCAGGTCCAGCACGGCGGCAATTTCCTTGTAGCTCAGTTCGAATTCGTAGTACATCTGCACCACGCGCTGCTCGCGTTCGTCGAGCGCGCGCAGGGCCTGTTCCAGGCTGCGCCGCACCATCAATTGCTCTTCCGGACTGGGCGCGCTGTCAGCCTGCCCCAGGCTTTCCTGCAGCACTTCGTCAAAACTGGCGATCAGTTCGGCGTTTTCCGCCAGCTGGTACTCCTGATACGCTTCCGGCGTCAGTTTCAGGGCCGCCATGATTTCCGCTTCCAGCGGTTCGCGGCCCAGGCGCCGGGTGAGGGCGCGCACGCTGTCGCGCAGGCGGTGGCTTTCCTGGCGCACGGCGCGCGGGCGCCAGTCCTGGCGCCGCAGTTCATCGAGGATGGCGCCGCGGATGCGCAGGCTGGCATAGCTGCCGAAAGACTGGTCGGGCACGCCGTAGCGGCGCAGCGCTTCCAGCAAGCCCATCAGGCCAATCTGTTCCATGTCATCACGGTCGATGGCGCCCGATACTTGCGAATTGAGCTGGCGCACGATGCGTTTCACCAAGGGGGCATACGCCACCAGATGTTGTTGCTCTTCAGCAATGCTGAGCACGGCCGCGCAAGCGCTGGCGGCGGCGTATTCGCCGGCGCCATACGCTTCCTGGTATTGCTCTACATAGGCCAAGGGATCTCCCACTAGGTCGGCTGGCGTGTTGGCTTACTCAATGATCAGCTTGCCGACCATGACTTCCGTGAACGGCTTTTCCATCTGTTCGCGTTCATAGCTGACATTGAATGCCTTGTTGATCTGCTCGGCGTATTGCTCCACAGTCATGGTTTGCGCCTTGTCCAGCGGGAAACTCGACAGGGTGCTGACGGCGATCGAGCGCATCAGCGGCAAGTGGTCCTTGGTCAGCTTTTCCTTTTCCTCGGTGGTGGCGATCACCAGGTCGGCCGACAGGTAATGCGTTTCACCTTCGCCGGGGCCGCGCCGCAGCATCACGATGACCTTGTCGAGCGTGATGAACTTGCGCGCCTTCTTGCCCGTGGCCGGTGGCGGTGGGGCTTTCACTTCGGCAACAGCGCCTGGCGCGGCAACGGGCTTGGCCAGGTACCACATGGCGCCACCGGCCGCGCCGGCGGCCAGCACGGCTACCGCGACGAAGCCGGCTAACAGTTTCATTTTCATATTCATCAGGCAATCTCTCGCTCATGCATGGCGTAAGTGGTAGCGGCGGTGCTGCCGTCGGACAGGGCGCGCCCCGGCTCGGCGTCGTCATTCTGGCGGCCAGGCTGACGCTGGCCGCGCGCGTCGCCCTCGGCGAACGCCTGGGCGGCCGGGCTGCGCGGGGTGGCGCTGATATTCACGGCTACCTCCGTGTACTGGCGCTGCGCCAGGTCGCTGCGCATGTTCTCGCCGATGCCTTGCAACTGGCGCAATACTTCCGAATTCGACGCCGAGACGTTGACCTGCAGCGCGCCGGCCGTGTGGCGGATGGAAATTTCTATGCGGCCCAGCATCGGCGGATCGAGGCGGATCACCGCATGTTCGCTGTTGCGTCCGATCTGCGTCTGCAGGCGTTCGCCCAGTGCTTCGCGCAGCGGTTCTTGCCACTGCTGGGCCGGGCCGTTGAGCTTGATGGTGTCGGCGCCGTTCGTTGCGGGGGCGGTGTTCGCGCCCGCAGCCGTCAGGCCCAGGTTGTTCGGTGCCGGTGACGCGGCACGCTCGCCATCGCGGGCGGCCGGGACGGCGGCCACGGCTGCCGGAGCGCTTTGCTGCAGCAGCGATTCGAACGGTTGCGCCGGTGCACTGGCCGCGCCACCCTTGGCCGCGGGCACCGGGTTGGCGGCGGCCACCGGTTCGCGCGTATCGCGTCCCGCCGGCTGCGGCGTAGCTTGGGCGGCGAGGGTGATGGCTGCCGGATGCAGGCTGATATTGAGTGCGGGATTGGCTTGCGCCGCGCTGGCCTGCACCTGCGTTTGCGCCGCGGCGCTGCGCGCTTCGGCAGCTGCCGCGTCCGTCTGTGGGGGCATGGGAGCGGGCATCGCGGCGAGCGGCAAGCCGATAACGGGCGCGGCCATGGCAGGCAGGTCGCTGTCGGCCTTGCTGTCGCTGTCGTTGCCAGCCGTGCCCTGCGGGAGGCTGTCGCCGGGGGGCGCGGCCGTATCCGGGGTGACGGCGCCGGCGATGTCGAGCACCTGGGCAAACAGCGGCAGGGCCGATGGCGCGGCCGCGTTGCCCGCGGGCGCGGCATTGCCAGGCAGGCCAGGCAGCAATGCCGCTTGCGGCTGTGCCGCGTTGCCTGTCGATGCCGGCGCTGCCGGCGTTGTATTGAAACTCATGATCATGCTTGATTCCCGTCCGGGTCGTATTCGCCGAGCGCGGCGTAGGCGACCCAACCTTCCTTATTTGCCTGTAATGCACCCAGGTGCAAACCCAGGCGTTCTTTTTCCTCAGAGCAAATTTTAACCGCTTGCGCGTGATTTTTGCGCAATTGCAACAATTCTGTTTGTTCCAGCGCATTCCAGGCGCCCCGTTCGGCCAGCAGCGGGATGTTTTTCGCCAGGCTGGCAGACAGTTTTCCCATTGCTTCCCAATCCGCTTGCGCGATGGCGGCGCTCAATTGCCGGTTCAACTGCTGCAGTACGGCGCGCCTAGGCATTGTTGGCCTGGACGCCCACCCAGCCGCGCTTGATGGTGGTCATCAAGGTCGTCACTTCGTCGATCAGGGCGGGGTCGAGCTTGATGCCGGCCGTGTACAGGCGCGCCACGCAGTAGTCGTACAGGCGCGCCAGGTTGACCACCACCTCGCCGCCATTGTCGAAATCGAGCGAACTCGACAGGCCATTGATGATCTGCGTGCATTTATCCAGGCTGATGGCCTTCTGTTCGTAGCGCTTGCCTACGATATGCCCGCGCGCGCGCGCCAGTTCTTCCAGCAGGCCGTCCGTCAGGACCAGCACCAGCTCCACCGGCGAGGCGCGCGAGGTCTGGGCATCCAGGTTGACTGCATGGTAGTTGCCGTAAGCTTCATTGTTTAACATGTCTTATTTCTCACTGTGTAAACTTGCGGCGGCGCGGCAGGCACGCTCGCCTTAGGATTTGTTGTTGCCAAACATGGCGTCGAACATGTCGACCGTCTTGTACATCTGTTCCTGCATCACTTGCAGGCGCGTATATTGATCCAGGAAACGCTTGTAGGCCGTGTTGTACTGGGTCGTCAGCAGGTCGGTGCTTTTGCTCAGCGACTTCTGCAAGCTGGTGTTCGCATCGAGACGCTGCACCAGCTGGCCCTTGGTGATGTTGCTCCATTGGCCCAGTGCCTTGTCCAAGCTGCCTAATACGCCTGATGGGGCCGACAGACTATTGTTGCCGAACAATTTATCCAGGTCGCCCGGATTCGACGCCAGCTTGGCCGTCAGCTTGGCCGTATTCAGGCTCAGCGTGCCGTCGCGGTTGGCGGTCACGCCGTAGGAGACCAGCGATACGCCGCCGACGCTCTGGCGCAGCAGATTGTTCAAATTGCTGCGCAGGGCATTGAGGCCGGAATCGTGGGCAAAGATGCCTGCCGCGACGTTCTTGTCCGGATCGCCGGAGCTGGCCAGGCCGTCCAGCACGCTTTTCAGCTTGTTGTAGGCATCGACGAATGCCTGCACATTGGTTGCCGTGCCGCCGCTGTCCGTTGCCACCGTGACCGTCACGGGTGCGTCGCCCGTGTTCATGGCCTTGGTGAAGGTCATCTTCACGCCCGTCACGTTGGTAAAGGTATTCGACGCCTGCGTGATTTGTGTGCCGGTATCCTTTGCGCCCAGCCAGACGATGGCGTCCTGCGCCTTGACGACTTCCTTGATGTTGGTGGCCGCGTCCGTCACCAGGGCCTTGGTCAGCGCGGTATTCGTCACGCTCGACGCGTCCAGCGTGACGGCGTTTTCCTTGCCCGTCAGGTTCGATGTCAATACCAGCTGCGCCTGGTTGCCGATGGTGACGATGGAAGCCGTCACGCGCGAGTTGTTCTTGCTGTTGCCATTGATGGCGGCGGCGATTTCCTGCGGCGTCAGGTTGCCGTCGGCATCCTTGTCGGCGGCGCTCAGGTCGATGTCAAAGCTGTTGTCGGCGGTGACGGGGGCCAGCGGATCGCCGATCCGCACGGCCAGCGTGCCGCTGCCGGCGGCGGGGCTGCTGGCGAGGCCGCTGTACGAAGTCTGGCTGGCTGTGGCCAGTTGCTGCACGAAAAAGGAATAGCTGCCGGCGACTGCCGTGGCATCGGCCGTGCCGCTGCCATAGGCGGTATTGCTGAAGGTGGCGGACTGGCTCAGCAGCGACTTGTTGCTGCTGCTCATGGTCGTCATCGTGCTCTGGAAGGCGCTCATGGCCAGCTTCAGGTTGTTCAGCGCCGCGGCCGTGTTATTGGCCAGTGCGGTTTGCTTAGTCAATTTGTCCTGCTGCGCCGCGACCGATTTGGTTGCCAGGTTTTTTGCAGTGACGAGCGGATCGTATTGCGGTGCAGTAATTACGTTTGCCATGCCAGACTCCTGAATAAAGGGATATACCGGTACAAGGCGACCCCCATTCCCGTTTTGTGAAGTTTTCCTGAAAGAAACTTACACAAACATTATTTTACCTGCCCGCGGAACCAGAATTGGGTTGCCAGCTCATCTTGCCGCTTGGCATCAACGCGTTGTTGCTCATTCGCAACATGTTTCTGTTTTTGCGTCAGCACCTGGTCCAGCACCTCGCGCTTGGCCCAGGCCGTGTTCAGGGCGCGCTGCGAAATGGCCATGTTGGCCTCGTGCAGGTGCAAATCGGTGCGGTGCTGGTCGGCCATCTGCATGACGGCCTGCTTGAAGTTGCCGCAATTGACGGACAGGGCCAGGGGCAGGGCGCCGCTGGGGCCGCTATCCGTGTACAGGCCCGTCAGGCGTTCCAGGTTTTTCTGGTAACGCTCGCGCACGGCCGTCTGCGCCGCCATTTCCCCTTGCAGGCGTTCCACCTCGGTGCTGCGCAGGCCGACCAGGGTGGTCAGGTTGCGTATGGTATGCGCGTCGCTCACGTTTGCTCCTAGGCCATGATCTGTTCAAGTTGTTCGATGCACGGCCCCATCGGCGCCTCTTCCTTGGTGCCCTGGCACAGGAAGGCCTCGATCGGCGCGTGCAGTTGCACGGCGCGGTCGGTGACGGGGTCGGCGCCGGGCACGTAGGCGCCCAGCGGGATCAGGTCGCGCACGCGCGCGTGGCGCGCCATCGACGCCTTCAGCGCGCGCGCCGCCTGCATGTGTTCGGGCGTGATCACCTGCGCCATGCAGCGGCTGATCGAGGCGGCGATGTCGATGGCGGGGTAGTGGCCCCGCTCGGCCAGTTCGCGCGTGAGCACGATATGGCCGTCGAGAATCGCGCGCGCCGTGTCGACCACGGGATCCTGCTGGTCGTCGCCTTCGGCCAGCACGGTATAGATGGCGCTCATGCTGCCGTCGGGGTGGGCGCCGTTGCCGGCGCTTTCCACCAGCTGCGGCAGGTTCGAAAACACGGACGGCGGATAGCCGCGCGTGGCCGGCGGCTCGCCCAAGGCCAGCGCCACTTCGCGCAGCGCCATCGCGTAGCGCGTGAGCGAATCGACCAGCAGCAGCACGTGCTTGCCCTGGTCGCGGAAATGCGCGGCGATGGAATGGCACAGTTCGGTGGCCATGATGCGCATCAAGGGCGACTCGTCGGCCGGCGCGATCACCAGCACGGCTTTCTTCAAGCCATCGGCGCCCAGCGATTTTTCGACGAATTCGCGCACTTCGCGGCCCCGTTCGCCGATCAGGCCGACGACGACGACATCGGCCACCGTCTGGCGCGTGATCAGCCCCAGCAGCACGCTCTTGCCGACGCCGGAGCCGGCCATCAGGCCCACGCGCTGGCCCTTGCCCAGGGTCAGCATGCTGTTAATCGCCCGCACGCCCACGTCCAGCGGCTCGACCACCGGTTGTTTCTTCAGGGGATTGATCTTCGGCGGCGTCACTTCCAGGATGTGTTCGCCGCCGAGGCGGCCCAGGTCGTCGATGGGCTCGCCCAGGCCATTGACCATGCGGCCCAGCCAGGACTGGCCGATCTGCAGGCTGGCCTTGTCGGGCAGGGGCAGCACGCGCGCGCCGGTGGTCAGGCCCGTGGCCTTCTTGAACGGCATCAGGTAAGAGAGTTTTTCGCGGAAGCCGACGACTTGCGCATCGAGCCATTCGCCATTGACTGTTTCAATTTGACAACGCTGGCCCGTGTGCAGCCGGCAGCCGGCGCTTTCCAGCAGCAGGCCGGAGGCGCCGACCAGGCGGCCGGTGGGTGTCGCGACCGGGATATCGCCGATCTCGAAACTGCGCAGCGTGTCGGCGATCATGCAGGCGCGCCCTGGTCCGCGTGTTCGGCGGCCAGCGCCAGGTGGCTGCTGACCTGCTCCATGCAGGCCGACAGGCGCTGATGGCAGCCCGCGTCGACTTCATTGTCGCCGGCCTTGATGCGGCATTCGCCCGCGTCGAGGCGGGCGTCGGCGATCAGGTTCCAGCGCTTGGCGCGCTTCGGATCGAGTTCGCTGATGCGTTTGAGTTCTTCCGGATTGAGGAAGACGTCGATTTCCTCGCGCGTGGGCGGCATCGAGGCCAGGGTCTCGTCGACCAGGGCCAGCAATTGCACCGGCTGCAAGGCCAGTTCCGCGCGGATCACCTGGCGCGCCACCTTGGCCACCAGGTCGACCACTTCCTTGCGTTGCGCTTCGCGGTAATCGGCGCGCACTTTCTTCAGGTCGCGCAAAATCGCGTCGACGGGGCGCGCCAGGCGGTCCAGCGCCACCAGGGTTTCATTGCGGCCCTCTTCACGTCCCTGCGCCACGCCGTCGCTGCGGCCGGCGTCGTAGCCATCCTGCTGGCCCTGCACCAGGCCCACTTCGTAGCCGTCGCGCTGGCCCTGTTCGAAGCCTTCCGAGACGGATGCCTGCCACTGGCCGTCCGTGTCCTCGCTGGCGGCGCGCTGGCCGGCGGCGATGAATTGCGACAGGGGCGGGAAACGATACGAGCGGAAGTGCTTCATTCAATCACCGCTTCGGCAAACAGTTGCACTTCGATCTCGCCCGCATCGGCGAGGCCCTTGACGGTGGCCATGATTTCCTGGCGCGTCTGTTCGATGCGCGACAGCGGCACGGGGCCGGACCGGCGCATCATGTCTTCGAAGCTTTGCGCCTGGCGGCGCGGCATGGTTTTCAGCACGGCTTCGCGGATCGACGGCTCGGCGCCCTTGAGCGCGATGGCCCACTGTTCCATCGGCACGTCTTCCAGGATGCGCGTGAGCGTGACGTCGCTCTGCGTGGCCAGGATCAGGAAGTCGTACATGCTCAGTTCGATTTCCGACACCACGTCCGGGTCGTGCGCGCGCAGCAGCTCGACCAGCGCGGCGCGGTTGCCCGGCATGCGGTTGAGGATCTCGGCCGCCTGGCGGATGCCTTCGACGCTGGTGCTTTGCGTGTCGAGCGTGCCCAGGCAGCGGCCCACCAGCTCGTCGAGCTCGACCAGCAGGTCGCGGTCGATCTCGTCCAGGCGCGCCAGGTTCAGCAGCACCAGGTCGCGGCCTTCGGCGGGCAGGGCGTCGAGGATCTGGCCGGCCAGCGCGGGCGGCAAAAAGGCCAGGAAGACGGCCTGCATCTGCACGTGTTCGTTGACGATGTATTCGGCCAGCCATTTTGGCGAAGCCCACTGCAGGCGCGCCATTTTGGGACGGATGGCATCGCCGTAAATGTTGTTGAGCACGCTATTTGCGATATCGCTGCCCAGCGCCATGTCCAGCGAGCGCTTCAGGTAGCTGCGCGAGGCGCCGTGCACGCCGCTTTGCTGGCGGTAGTCGTCGAAAAAGGTCTGCATGGCCGTTTTCACGGCTTCGACCTTGATGCCGCTCATGCGCGACATCACTTGCGTGACTTCGAGCAATTCTTCGCGCGACAGGCAGCGCAGCACATTGGCGGCCTGTTCTTCTCCCATGCTCAGCAGCACGATGGCGGCCTGTTCCACGGGGCTCAGGCTGACGTTTTCGACTTCTGCGTCGTCCGGGAAATTATTGTTGTTGAGTTCGGCCATTTTTCTGCATCCATTGTTTGACGACTTCGGCGACACGCTCGGGTTCTTTTTCCGCCAGCACTTTCAGGTGGTCGACCATCACGTCGACCGCCGAGCCGGGCGGCGGCAAGTCATAGTTTTCCAGCAGCGGCACGACAGGCATGCCGCCGCCGGCGGCCGCTTCGCCTTCGAGGGCCGGCAAGCCGCTCAGGCCCAAGGCTGGCGCACCGGCCACGGCCGCGCCGTTTGCAGCGGCGGCGCCGGCGCCGGCGCCGTTCAGGGCCAGGGCGGGATCGAGCTGCTTCAGTACGGGCGGCGCCAGGCGCGAGGTCAGCAGGCGCATCAGCGGACGCAGGATCAGGAAGTAGCCAAGCACGGCGCCGAGCGCGTACAGCAGCCAGCTGCTGAAGTCGACGACGGTATCGCGCTCTTCCCACCATTGCGCCACGGGCGGCTTGGCGGGGAAGGCCAGGGCCGTCAGGCTCAGGCTGTCGCCGCGCTGGGCGTTGATGCCCAGGCCGCTGCTGAGCATTTTTTCAATATTACCCAGTTCGGCGGGGGTCCAGCCGGTCTTCGGATTCGGTGCGGCGGCGCTGTTGAGGACGACGGCGACGCTGAGTTTTTCCAGGCGGCCACGGCTGCGCTTGATCTGCGTGATGCTGCGGTCGTACGCGTACTGGCGCGTGGTGGCGTTCTTGCGCGCCGTACCGTCATCGGCCGGCTTCGGTGCGCCATCGGCTGGCGGATTGCCCGCCGCATCGGTGGGCGCAGGCACGGCGGCGGCCGGCGGACGGTTCGACAGGCTGCCGGGGACGCCGGCCACGGTGCGGTTGCGCTCCTGCTCTTCGCGCATCGCTTCGCTGGTCACTTTCGGGGCTTCGCCGTATTTTTCCAGCGTTTCATCCACGCGGTCGTTGTTGACGGCGGCCGTGACGCTGAGCTTGAAGTTGTCTTCGCCGATGACGGGGCCGAGCAGGCCCGTGACGTTGCGGCGAATTTCATCCTGGAAACGTTTCGCACCTTCATTGCCGGCCGCCGAGGCGTCGAAGCCGTCGGCCAGGTCGATGTGCGAGGACAGCAGGTTGCCGCCCTGGTCGACCAGGCTCACGCGCGTGGGCGCCAGGCTGGCCACGCTGCCGGCTACCATGTTGATGACGGCGGCGATCTGTTCCGGCGCCAGGGTGCGGCCCGGTTTCAGGGCCACGACCACGGAGGCGGACGATTTGTCGCCGTCGCTGGCGACGAACGAGGTCGACTTGGCAATCGACAAATGGACGCGCGCCGAAGCGATCGCGTCCATCGTCATGATGCTTTGCGACAATTCGCCTTCGAGGCCGCGGCGGAAGCGCACATCCTGCACGAATTGCGACACGCCCAGCGGGTCATTCTTGTCCATCAGCTCCAGGCCGGCCGGCAGCTGCGCCGTCACGCCCTTCGAGGCCAGCAGCATGCGCACCTTGCCCAGCATGGCGTCGGGCACCAGCACCTGGCCGCTGTCCGGATGCAAACGGTAGGGAATGTGCTCGGCGTCCAGGGTGGCCATCATGTCCGTCACGGCCACTTTTTCGCGCGCGCCGAAGACCGGCTTGTAGTTGGCCTGGTCGCGCCAGGCATACATGGTCACCATGGCGGTGATGCCGATGGCCAGCACGACGATGGGAACCAGGTTTTTCAGCAGGGCGGGCGGGATGGCGGGCTGGGCGCCAAGGCGCCAGCGCGCAAATGCGGACTTCATGGGGGTAATCACTTGGGGTAACTTTCGCTGGGAGGCTGGGCGTGGATCAGGACGTGAAGATTACAGAGGCAGTTTGATGAGTTCATCGACGGCGCCCATGACCTTGTTGCGTACCTGCATCAACATGGAGAAGGACAGGCCCGCTTCCTGGCTGGCCAGCATGGCGCCGACCAGGTCATCGCTCTTGCCGCTGTCGACGTCGCTCATTTTTTGCGCGGCCATGCGGTCATCGTTGTTGACCTTGCCGACGGCGTCTTTCATGCTTTGTGCAAAGGAAAAGCCGGATTGTTCCGGCCCGCCGAAGTGGGCCGCCGGCGCGATGCTGGCGCCCAGGGCGCGCGCGTCGTTGCTCAGTGCTGCCAGATCGGCCTTGATCAAACCTGCGAGTTCGTTGCTCATCTTGCCCTCTACTTTCAATATGCGGTGACGTATCAATCAGAAATACTGGTGTTGCCATTCCAGCGAAATCGGCGCTGCACGCCTTTCGCTCCAGCCCGATTCCCAGGGCCCATCAGTTTTATCAGTTGCCACACCATCCGCCGCAAGCAGATTGAAACAAACCCAGCAAACCTGCGCATCGATTCACATGGCCATGATAAACAATAAATAACTGATAAAAGTTTCTACAGGCGGCAATCAAGAGGGGCTGAAAACTGCCATAAAAACCGGAATCAGGTAAGCGGAATGGCGCACTGCAAATCTGCTTTTTGTCGCTATAAGCTTACCTCGCGGCAACTATAAAGTAAAGAGAGCTTTGGCTCAAGGAATATTGATACATGGCAATATTTATGATTTTCATGTATTGTTCAGCACCGTAGTCATCTAGCATGCGATACGATGCGCAACCGTTTGCTTGCGTCAGAGTCAGCAATGCCAAGATGAAGCTGTATTTAATTTCGGGCGATCCGTATAATTTGTTCTGCCACCGCAATACCGACATGACCACTACATGACAACCATTACCAAGACAGATCAAACCGTACGCCATCAAGCCCTGGATTCCTGTCTGCTTGGACGTCCTGTCCATTTGCTGCATGTATTCGGCGCCCAGCTGCGCGACGACCTGGCGGCGGCGCTGCGCCAGCCCATGAGCCGCCGCTACTGGGGTAATTTCCAGATCGACGCCGTCACCCTGGCGCGCGCCGAGGACGAGGACAGCGTGAACCGCTGGCTGAGTTTTTCCACGCCGGCCGGTCAGGCCGGCTTCACGCTCGAACGCCAGATACTGCTCAGTGTCCTGAACTATCGCTATGGTAGTGCCGGCGCGAAGGGCGTATTGCCCGATCCCTCCTTGGTGCGCGTGACTGCCACCGAAGAGCGTCTGGCTGTGGTGCTGGGACAACAGTTGGTTACCAGCCTGTTCGCGCGCATCCATAAAAACCTGCAAGCGCTGGGCAAAGCCAGCGCCATCGACACCGCCGCCGAAATCGGCGTACAGTCGGGTGTGCATCCGGCGCGCGGCGCCTGGGTCGTCACCGTGGCGCTCAGCGATGTCGAGGCGGGGCAGAGCGGTTACTTCTGGTTCTCGCTGGACAAGCGCCTGATGGCCGACGTGCTGCGCGGCTTGCTGCCCGAACGGGCGCAGGCCAAGAAAGCCCTGCGCAGCGTGCGCCCGCTGGCGTCGCGCCTGCAGGTGACCCTGGAGGGCCGGCTGGTCAGCAAGCAAATGCAGCTGGGCGCCTTGTTCGACCTGCGCGTGGGGGACGTGATTCCCGTCAGCCTGAGTCGTACCGACGTCATGCTCGACGATTCCCGCTTGTTTACGGCCGCCGTTTCCGAACACAAGGGCAAGCTCTGTTTAACCTCATTTGAAGATGTCGAATAATATGAATATGACCGATACCAACCAGAGCGAAACCCTGCTGGAAGACCTGGGCGACGATATGATCATCGACCAGGGCGACGTTGCCGACGTGCCCAGCGGCCGCGCGCGACGCGACATTCCGCAGATGATGCGCAAGATTCCCGTCACCCTGACCCTGGAAGTGGGCTCGGCCCGCATTTCGCTCGAGGAGCTGATGGCCATCGGCCCTGAAAGCGTGATCGAACTCGATATGCTGGCCGGCGAACCGCTGGTGATCAAGGTCAACGGCACGCCGATCGGCCGCGCCGAAGTGGTGGTGGCCGGCGAAAACTATGGCCTCAAAGTCATCGACCTCGACGGTCTCAATCTCGACATGATGACAGCATGAAGCTGGCGGTACCCGGTTTGAGCCGGCGCCGCGGCACGCTGGCGGCGGCGCTCGCCGTTCCCGTTCTGATGCTGTGCTGCAGCGCCGCCGGCGCCCAGGATCTATTGTCCGGCGTGGTGCCGGGCGCGAAGACCGACCTGTCGGTGAAGATGCAGATCCTCGTCGTCATGACCCTGCTCGGGCTGCTGCCCGTGATGGTCATGATGATGACCAGCTTTACCCGCTTCGTCATCGTGCTTTCCCTGCTGCGCCAGGCCCTGGGCCTGCAGCAGGGCTTGCCCAACCGTATCGTCACCGGCATCGCCCTGATCCTGACCCTGCTCGTCATGCGCCCCATCGGCGACCAGGTGTGGAAGGAAGCGTTCGTGCCGTACGACCGCGACCAGATCGGCATGCAGGAAGCGTTGAAGATTGCCGAAGTGCCGATTTCGCGCTTCATGCTGGCGCAGACGAGCAAGGCGGCCCTGGCGCAGATCGCGCACCTGGCCGGCGAGCCGTCGACCATGCGCCCGCAGGACCACAGCTTCACGGTCAAGCTGGCCGCGTTTGTCTTGTCCGAACTCAAGACGGCGTTCCAGATCGGCTGCATGCTGTTCATACCGTTCCTGATCATCGATCTGGTGGTGGCGTCCGTGCTGATGGCGATGGGCATGATGATGCTGTCGCCGCTCGTCATCTCGCTGCCGTTCAAGCTGCTGCTGTTCGTGCTGGTCGACGGCTGGACGCTGACCGTCAACACCTTAGTTACCAGCATACAGGCGTATTGACCCATGTTTACCCCTGAAGTCGCCGTCGACCTGATCATCGAAGCGCTGCATGTCGTGATGCTGCTGGTGGTCATCCTCGTCGTGCCAGGTTTGCTGATGGGCCTGCTGGTTGCGCTGGTGCAGGCGGCCACGTCGATCAATGAGCAGACCATGAGTTTCCTGCCGCGCCTGCTGGTCACCTTGCTGGCCCTGATACTGGCCGGGCGCTGGATGGCCGGTTACCTGATGGATTATTGCGTGTCCATTTTTCAGCGCGCGGCCACCCTGGTCGGATAGCGCTGCGCGCCCCATGGATCAGATCTTCAATCAGGTGCTGCCGTTTCTGCTGGCCGTATGGTGGCCGTTCTGCCGCATCCTGGCCATGCTCAGCGCCTCGCCCGTGATCGGCGACGCCATGGTGCCCGTGCCCGTGCGGGTGCTGCTGTCGCTGGTGCTGGCGATCCTCATGCTGCCCGTGATGCAGGCGTCGGGCATCTCGCAGGACTTGCTGAAGATTGATCCGTTTTCCCTGCACGCCGTCGTCGCCACCCTGGAGCAGGCCGTCGTCGGCTTCGTGCTGGGCCTGGCCTTCCACTTCGCCATGTCGGTGATGTCGGTGCTTGGCTATCTGGTGTCGAGCCAGGTGGGCTTTTCCATGGCCGTCATGAATGACCCGCTGAACGGCACCTCCTCGGACGTCATCACCGGCTTGCTGACGATCATGTGCATGATTGTCTTCTTTGCCATCGACGGGCACCTGGTGCTGACGGGCGTCATCGGCGCCAGTTTCAAGGCCTGGCCCGTGGGGCAGGGCTACGGCCCGCTGCTGCTGCAGACGGTGGCCTACAACGTGGCGTGGATTTTCGCCGCGGCCATGCTGCTGGCCATGCCGATCGTGTTTTCCACCATGGTGGTGCAGCTGGGTTTCGGCTTCCTGAACCGCGTGGCGCCGTCGCTGAACCTGTTTTCGCTGGGCTTTTCCATGATCACCATGTTCGGCCTGCTGATGCTGGTGCAGATCGTGCGCTTTATCCCCGAGCACTACATCGCCATGACCAACCGGGTGCTCGACATGATCGCCGAACAGATGCGGGTGGCCCATGGCTAGCGCGCGGAAAGGTGTGAAGCATGGCCGATAGCAGCACGGGCGACAAGACAGAAAAGGCGTCACAGCAAAAGCTGAAGAAGTCGCGCCAGGAAGGGCAGGTGGTGCGCTCGCGCGACCTGTCGACGGCGCTGGGCATCCTGATCAGCATGAAGCTGTTCGTGTTCCTGCTGCCCGGCTATCTGGACACGTTCCGCGAGCTGTTCGCCATGGCCTTCATGCCGCTCGACAGCAAGGGCGCGCTCGACAATGCCATGTCGATGGCGTTTACCACCTCGGTGGGCTTGCTGATCAAGATGATCGTGCCGCTGTTCTGCGTGCCCCTGTTTGTCGTGCTGGGCTCGCTGGTGCCAGGCGGCTGGGTCATCAGCACGAAGAACTGGATGCCGAAGATGGAACGCCTGAGCCCGGCCAAGAATCTGGGCCGCCTGGTGTCGCCCAAGCATGGTTTTGAATTCGGCTTGTCCATCGCCAAGGCCGCCGTGCTGGGCATGGTGCTGGTGCACGTCAGCCGTTCCAGCCTGGTGCAATACGTGGACTTGCAGCACCGCCCCCTGCAGCAGGCCATGCTCGATGGCTCGGCGCTGATGCTCGACGGCCTGATGGCCCTCATTTCCGTGTTCATCCTGTTCGCCATCATCGACGTGCCGGCGCAGGCGTTTTTCTTTGCCCGCAACCAGCGCATGAGCAAGCAGGACGTCAAGGAAGAGCATAAAAGCAGCGAAGGCCGGCCCGAGGTGCGCCAGCGCATCCGCCAGCTGCAGCAGCAGATCGGCCGGCGCAGCGTGCGCAAGACCGTGCCCGACGCCGACGTGGTGATCGTCAACCCCGAGCATTACGCCGTGGCCCTGAAATATGACCAGGACCGCGCCGAGGCGCCGTTTGTCGTCGCCAAGGGCGTCGACGAGATGGCGTTGTACATCCGGCAGGTGGCGAAGGAGCACGATATTGAAACGCTGGAACTGCCGCCGCTGGCGCGCGCCATCTACAACACCAGCCAGGTGCAGCAGCAGATACCCGTGCAGCTGTACCAGGCCGTGTCGCAGGTGCTCAACTACATACTGCAGCTGAAAGCATTCCGTACTGGGCAGCGTGCCGCCCAGCCCCCATTTCCCACCGAGGTGGTCGTGCCATCTCATTTGAGCGAGGTAGTACCTTCATGAATTTCCTGAACCGCGTGGTTGCTGAAATGCGCCGCCACAAGTTCGCCACGCCGCTGTTCCTGCTGGTGATCCTGGCGATGATCATCCTGCCGCTGCCGCCCGTGCTGCTCGATATCTTGTTCACATTCAATATCGTGCTGGCACTGATCGTCATCCTCGTCAGCGTCTCGGCCAAGCGGCCGCTCGATTTCTCCGTCTTCCCGACGGTGATCCTGGCCACCACCATGCTCAGGCTGACCCTGAACGTGGCGTCCACGCGCGTGGTATTGCTGCACGGCCATACGGGCGCGGATGCGGCCGGTAAGGTGATCGAGGCCTTCGGTAACGTGGTGATCGGCGGCAACTTCGTCGTCGGTATCGTTGTCTTCGTAATCTTGATGATTATCAACTTCGCCGTCGTCACCAAGGGTGCCGAGCGTATTTCCGAAGTGTCCGCGCGCTTTACGCTGGACGCCTTGCCGGGCAAGCAGATGGCCATCGACGCCGACCTGAACGCCGGCCTGATCAACCAGGAAAAAGCCCAGATCCGCCGCAAGGACGTGGCCGCCGAAGCGGATTTCTACGGCGCCATGGACGGTGCTTCGAAGTTCGTGCGCGGCGACGCCGTCGCCAGTATCCTGATTTTGATCATCAATATGGTGGGCGGCGTGGCCATCGGCTCGCTGATGCACGACCTGTCGTTCGGCGACGCCTTCCGTCAATATGCGCTGCTGACCATCGGTGACGGCCTGGTGGCGCAGATCCCGGCGCTGCTGCTGTCGGCCGCCGCCGCCATCCTGGTCACCCGCATCAGCGATTCGGGCGATTTCGAACAGCAAGTTGCCGGCCAGGTGCTGACGTCGCCAACGGTGATCTTCAGCGCGGCCGGCATGATGGTGGCGCTGGCCCTGATTCCGGGCATGCCGTGGTTCATGTTCATGACCTTCGCCGCCGTGCTGGCCTTTGTCGCCTGGCGCCTCACCAAGCGCGTGAAGGGGCCGGACGCGGCCGGCATGGCGGCCATCGAGGCGGCCCTGCGCGAGGAACGCCCGGCCGAGCTGGAGTGGCAGCAACTGCCGGCCGTGCAGCCATTGATGGTGATGCTGGGCTATAAACTGGTGGGCATGGTTGATAAAACGCAAGGCGAGCCATTGAACAAGCGCGTCAAGGGCGTGCGCCAGAGCCTGTCCGAAGCCATGGGCTTGCTGCTGCCGAACATCGGCGTGCGCGATGATCTGGCCCTGAAGCCGTCGCAATACGCGATCGTGCTGTCGGGCACCGTGGTGGCGCAGGCGGAAGTGCAGGCCGACCGCCTGATGGCGATCCCGTCGCCGAACGTGTATGGCCAGCTGGACGGCATACCCGGCATCGAGCCGGCCTACGGCATGCCTGTCACATGGATCGAACCGGGCGAAAAGGCGCATGCGCTGGGTCTCGGCTACCAGGTCATCGAGGCGCCCAGCGTGATCGCCACGCACTTGTCGAAGATGGTGCGCGAATACCTGCCGGAACTGTTCCGCCACGAAGACGTCTCGAACCTGATGGAGCGCCTGACGGCCCTGTCGCCGAAGCTGGCCGGCGCGCTGGACAAGGCGTTGACGCACACGCAGATGCTGCGCGTGTTCCGCGTCTTGCTGGCAGAGAACGTGTCCCTGAAGGACATCGTGCCCATCGCCACCACCTTGCTCGACAGCTCGGAGACGACCAAGGACCCGATCCTGCTGGCGGCCGAAGTGCGCTGCGCGCTGCGGCGCCAGATCGTCAGCGGCCTGTTCGGCCAAAAGATGGAAATGCAGGCGTTCAACCTGGGCGGCGAGCTGGAAAACATGCTGCTCGGTTCACTGAACCAGGCGCGCCAGTCGGGCAAGGTGACTCTGGATAATTATCCGATCGACCCGCACCTGCTGTCGCAGCTGCAGGTGAACATGCCGGTGGCGCGCGAGCAGATGAAGCAGCAGGCCACGCCGCCGCTGCTGCTGGTGCTGCCGCAGATCCGTCCGCTGCTGGCCCGCTACGCGCGCCTGTTCGCGCCCGGCCTGCACGTGCTGTCGTATAACGAAATCCCGGAAAACCGCGAAGTGAGCATCATCGGCACGGTGGGGTAAATGGTGGGGTAAACAACAAAAACGGCGCTTCGGGCGCCGTTTTTATTGCGCTGTATCAATCCTGTTCGTCGATTGGCGGCAGCAAATCCTGCGTTGGCTCTGCCGGTCCGGCCAGCAGCAGCACTTCCTCTTCCCGTCCGTCCGCCGTCGCGTCGCCATAGTCGTAGCCGAGCGGGGCCGGCACTTCCTTCGAGATGAAGAGGACTTCCTTTTCCGCTTCAGCCGGGGGCGTCGCGGGCGCATCGGGATCGGCCGCCGCCTCCGCTTCCGGCTGCGTCAGCAGCAGCGCCACTTCGGCCATGGCGCGGAACAGGGCCGGCGACAGCGAGGCGGCGCCCGCCTGCATGGGAAAATTGCCATGCACGCGCTGCGCGTGCAGCTGGCGGTTCAGGCGGCAGCGCACGACGCGCAGGCCGGCGCGGTGCACGGCGCCGGCGATCCCGGGCAGGACCAGGCGCAAATGGCGCAGGGCGCTCTCTGCATCGGCGGCCAGTTCCAGCAGCACGCCGTCGCCGGCCGGCTCCATCTGGATCACCACCCGGCCGATGCCGAGGATGACCAGTTCGACGCGCAGCGCCACCTTGCCGCGGCGCCGGGGCGGGCTTTCTTCCTCGTCGGCATCGCTGGCCAGCACGCGCAGCAGCAGGCGCTGTCCGCCCCAGCCGTAGACGGCAAAGCGCCATGCTTCGCTGTCGATGCTCAAGGGCGGGCGCGGGCCTTCGCGCAGCAGGGCGGGCTGCTGCTCGGCCATGAAGAGGTTGCCCGGCACGTGCTGGCCGCGCGCCTGCTCCTGCAGGGCCGCATATTGCTCGCCATAGGT
This sequence comes from Janthinobacterium sp. GW821-FHT03A03, assembly GCF_059421435.1. Lineage (NCBI taxonomy): Bacteria > Pseudomonadati > Pseudomonadota > Betaproteobacteria > Burkholderiales > Oxalobacteraceae > Janthinobacterium > Janthinobacterium sp. GW821-FHT03A03. The sequence continues at coordinate 98,267 of NZ_JBWKUZ010000017.1, forward strand.
GCGCACCATCACGCGCCAGGAGGCGGCCAGCTGCGCCGCGTCGGGCGGCTGCCAGACCAGCTGGCGCGTGAAGAACAGCTGATTGACCTGCATGGCGCTGCTGTCGCGCGGCATGGCGCCGGCGGCGCCATCGGCGTTCGGCTTGATCAGCGACGCCAGGCTGTCCTGGCCTTGCTGCTGCAGTTGCGCTGGCAGGGTGCCGGCGTCGGGCGCGGGCGCCATGTAGGGGCCGATGGGCACCAGCGGCTGCACCACGCCAGGCGTCATCGGCGTGGCGGGACTGACGTCGAGGCGCTGGGTAATCAGGGGAACAGGGTTACCCGATGAAATGCGGTCTATCGCCATGCCACTATGTCCAGATGAAAGTCTATAAAAGCCGGAGAATCAGGCTGCGTCAGCCATCATGGCTGTAACAGGGACAGTATCATTTTCTGCATGCTCTGGCTTTGCTTGAGCATCGCCGTGCTCGCTTGCAGCAGCATTTGCGCCGACGTCATGTTCGCGCTTTCCGCCGCGTAGTCGACATCCATGATACGGCCGATGGCGGCCCGGGTGTTGGTGACCATATTGGCCAGGTTATTGTTGACGTGGTCGAGGCGGTTGCCCGCGGCGCCCAGGGCCGAGCGCACGCCGCCCACATCATCGATGGCCGTTTCCAGCAGGGCGATGGTGGCGTTGGCGCTGCCCGTCAGTTCGGTGCCGGCGGCGGGTGCGCCGAAGTTGGCGCTGGCCGCGCCGAGCGAGGCCAGCACGCTGCCCATCTTGCCCGAGACGTCGAACGCCATCGTCTCGCTTTGGCTGGCGCCGATCTGGAACGTCATGGCCGATGCCAGCGTGCCGCCGGCCAGCAGTTTGTTGCCGCCGAAACTAGTGTTTTTCATCACGTTGGCCAGTTCCAGGCCCAGGGCGTCGTATTCGGCCTGCATGGCGACCTTGTCCTTGGCGCCCGACGATGCATCGGCGGCCTGCGTGGCCAGATCCTTCATGCGGATCAGCATGGTGGTCACTTCATCAAACGCGCCTTCGGCCGTTTGCAGCATCGAAGTGCTGTTTTGCGTGTTGCGCATGGCGACGGCCATGCCGCTTGCCTGGGCCCGCAGCCGCGTGGCGATTTGCAGGCCGGCCGCGTCGTCCATGGCCGAATTGATGCGAAAGCCGGTGGACAGGCGCGTCATCGACGTCGACAGCCGCGTTTGCGCCCGCGCGGCGGCATTCTGTGCGGATAGTGCGGCGATATTGGTGTGAAGGCTCAGCACTCGGCGATTCCTGTGGATGACGGCAGTTTACGGGGCTACCCAGCAAACAGGCGACCGCATGGAGCACATCGTTAAAGATTGCGGGGAAATAGTTTTCCGGGCGCGCCTGCCGCTGCGCGGAACGAAAAAAAACCAGGCCGCGGCCTGGTTTTTGCTGGCAGGCCGCGAGCGGCCATGCAGGTAAAAATTATTGCAGCAGGGACATGACCATCGAGGACATGCTGTTGCTTTGTTTCAACATTGCGGTGCCAGCTTGCAGCAGCATTTGCGACGACGTCATGTTCGAGCTTTCGGTAGCGAAGTCGACGTCCATGATGCGGCCGGTAGCGGCTTTGGTGTTGGTGGCGATGTTGGACAAGTTGGTGTTGACGTGGTCCAGACGGTTGGCAGCAGCACCCAGTGCCGAGCGAACGGTGCCGACGTCGCCGATGGCCGTTTCCAGCAGGGCGATGGTGGCGTTGGCGGCGCTGGTCAGCTCGGTGCCGGTGGCGGCCGAAGCGTAGTTGGCGGTAGCCGAACCCAGCGATGCGGTCAGGCTGGTCATTTTGGCGGAAACGTCAAATGCCATCGTTTCGGTCGAGCTTGCACCGATCTGGAAGGTCATCGACGAAGCCAAGGTGCCGCCTACCAGCAGCTTGTTGCCGCCGAAGGTGGTGTTTTTCATCACGTTCGACAGTTCCAGGCCCAGTGCATCGTATTCCGATTGCATGGCGGTCTTGTCTTTGGCGCCCGACGAAGCATCGGCTGCCTGGGTTGCCAGATCCTTCATGCGGATCAGCATGTTGGTGACTTCGTCAAACGCGCCTTCGGCCGTTTGCAGCATCGAGGTGCTGTTCTGGGTGTTCGACATTGCAACGGTCATGCCGCTGGTTTGTGCTTTCAGGCGGGTTGCGATTTGCAAGCCTGCTGCGTCATCCATTGCCGAGTTGATGCGGAAGCCGGTGCTCAGGCGGGTCATCGAGGTCGACAGTTGGTTTTGGGTGCGGGTGATCGAATTTTGTGCGGACAGTGCAGCGTTGTTAGTGTGAAGGCTCAGCATGGTGTAACTCCTGGTTTGTTGGGTTCAGTCCGGAGCAACGGTTCTTTGTGCTCTCCCAAGTACAAGACGACCGTACGCATAAGCTTATTAAATGCTTTGTGGAAATTTTTTAAAATTCTTTTTAAAAAAGTTTCACATCGGCCGGCGGACTCGCCGCCAGCCCCCTAGGACCGGCTTGCCGCCACGATGCAGGCCCGGAAATGCGCGATCTTTGCCTCGTCGCTGGAAAGGACCTTGAAGCGCGCGCTGTCGGCCGCCTGGACGGCGATGCGCTTGCAGATGGCATGGTCTTCCTCGAACACCTGGCGGTTCATCTGCGCGCTCGAGTCGAAAAAGCCCTGCAGCGTGGCGCTGGCGGCGGGTTTGGTCGCGGCCTTGAGCAGGCGGCTGGAGAAATGCGTGCGCTGCGCTTGGGTTGACGGAAAGAAATGCTGCAGCGAATACGAATACGAAAATGTCGACGAGAGCATGGTAAACGGGAACAGGTACAGGCTCTGGTAACCCTCGAACTGGCTGTCGAGCTGGAACAGGCGTTTGACGGAGCGCAGCTTCCTGGCCATGCCCGCATTGCCCAGCGGGGCTTGCCACACGGAAGTCCAGTCCGTGAAGCGGTTCTCGCCGTCGCCCAGTTGCAGTTGCGCCAGCGATTCCGGGTGCACGAACGGCACGTGCAGCGGTTCGAGCGCATTTTCCAGCGCGATGCGCCAGTCGCACTCGAAGTCATAGGCGTTGAAATCGCCCAGGCCGTCGACGTTGAAGGACATGTTTTCCAGCAGGGCCTGCGTCTCGCCCAGCTGCGCGCCGAGCGACAGGCGCGGCCGTGGCGAGGCGAACAGGAAATCGGCGCACCAGTCCAGCTGCAGCACCTGCAGGCGGGCGTTGTCCAGCTCGGCCGGGGCGTAGCGTTCGCGGCAGGGGATGTGCATGGCGCCGGCCCGGTAGGCCCAGCCATGGTAGGGGCAGGCCAGCGGCGCATTGCCGCGTTTTGCAGTGAAGAAGCGCGTGCCGCGGTGCGGACACAGGTTGTCGAAGGCGATCAGCTCGCCCTGGTCGTTGTAGACGACCACTTCCTCGCCCAGCCAGTCGAGCTTCAGATAGTCGCCGCTGGCGGGCAATTCGCTGCGGTGGCACAGCAGGTGCCAGAACTGGTCGCGCAGCTGCCGCGTCTCGGAGTGGATGGTCATAATGTCTTTGCGGGTGGAGCGTAAACGGTGGCGCCGGCGGCCACGCGGCGCATGACGACGGCGCCGGCGCCCACGGTGGCGCCGGCGCCGATGCGCACGCGCGGCAGGATGGATGCGCCCGAGCCGACCATGACGGCCTGGCCCAGATGCACGCCGCCCGTGATGTCGACGTGCGAACTGAGCGTGCAGCCCGGTTCCAGCACTGCATCATGGCCGACGCTGGCGTAGCTGTTGATGGTGACATAGTCGCCCAGTTCGCTGCCTGCCGAGACGAGGGCGAACGGGCAGACGACGGCGCCCTGGCCGATGCGGGCCGTGCGCGCGACAATGGCGCTGGGGTGGATCAGGGTATGGAAGCGGGCGCCGCGCGCGGCCAGCATCTGCGCCACTTCCAGCCGGGCTTTCGGCGCGCCGATGGCCAGCAGCAGCGCTTCGCCGGGCGCCGGCTGGTAGCCGCCGATGCTGCCCAGCACGGGATACGGGTAGTCGGCGTCGAGCACGGCCGAGGGCGGCAGCGTGTCGTCGAGCAGGCCGCCGATGCGGGCGGTAGCAGGGTCGAGGCTGTCTTCCAGCCAGCACAGCAATTCTCGGGCGAAGCGTCCGGCGCCGACGATGAGGATGGTTTGCATGGGCACTCCTAACGGGCCAGGTAGCCGCCGTCGACGGCCCAGGTGGCGCCGCTGACCCAGCGGGCCGCCGGCGACAGCAAAAAGGCCGCCGTCTGCGCGATGTCGCTGCTGCGGCCGAAGCCGAGCGGATGGCGTTCCGCGTAGGCGCGCATGGCCTCGTCCGGCAAGCCGCGGCTCAGGCGCGCGTGCATTTCCGTTTCGACGGCGCCGGCGGCAATGCTGTTGACGCGCATGCCGCGCGGCGCCAGTTCCACGGCCAGGGCGCGCACCAGGCCGTCGATGGCGGCCTTGGCGGCCGAATACACGCTCATGCCGGACTGGCCGCTCTGGCCCGCCACGGAAGACATGAAGAGCAGGGCCGCGCCATCGCTGAGCACGCCGCGCAGGGCGGCGCCGCGCGCCAGCGCCAGCGCCGTCTTGACGCTGGAGGCGAAGACCTCGTCAAACTGCTGGGCCTTGGACAATTTGACCGGGCGCAATAACTCGATGCCGGCCGCATGGAAGATGCCGCTCAGGGGCGCCTCCTGCGTGGCCTGCCTGAGGAAGTCGACGATGTGGTCGCCGCCGTCGAGTTCGAGCACTTCGGCGCGGTGGCCGCTGCCGTCAAGCGCCTGCAGGGTTTGCTCCAGGCGAGCCGGGTCGCGTCCGCTGATCAGCAGTTGCGCGCCGCAGCGCGCCAGCAGCAGGGCCGTGTCGCGGCCGATGCCGGACGAGGCGCCGGTGACGAGGATGCGCTGGCCGGCCAGCATGTCGGGTTGAAAGATCATGGTTCAGACTTCGATAAGGCGGTTGACGGTCAGCGATTGCAGGCCCAGCACGGCCGCCGACCAGGAGTAGCCGACGCCAAAGCCGAACATGGCGATGGTCTGGCCCTGTGCCGCCGCCCCCAGGCTGTCGGCGATCAACAGGGGGATGGAGGCGCTGGACGTGTTGCCATAGCGGTCCATGTTGATCGGCGCGCGCCCGGCCGGCAATTTGGCTTTTTTGATAATGTGCTTGAGCATGAAGGTATTTGCCTGGTGAAACAGGAAGGCATCGACCTCGTCGCTCGTGCGGCCAGCCAGGCGCAGCAGGTCCGCTACCAGCGGCGGAATGCTTTTCAGCGTGAAATTGAAGATTTCGCCGCCGTCCATGTACAGCTTGGCCGGATCGCGCTGCGCCAGCCGCGCATCGTCGCCCGCGTAGGGGCGGCAGGCGCTGGCGGCCATCATCAGGTGGCGTTCGCCGCCGCCGTCGCTGCCGACGATGAAATGGGCGGGCGCCGCCGCCGCATCGAATTCCAGCGCCGTGGCCGTGCCGGCGTCGCCGAACAGCAGCGCGGTGGCGCGGTCGGTCTCGTCGACGGTCTTGCTGATGGTGTCGCCCACCAGCAGCAGGATGCGGCACATGGCCTGGCCATCGAGCATCTTCGCCGCCAGCCACAGGCCATACGCGTAGGCAGAGCAGCCGAGGTTGATGTCGAAGGCGGCGCAGGCCTTGTGCAGGCCCAGCCGTCCATGCAGGGCGCAGGCGGTGGCCGGCAGCACGTAATCGGGGGTTTGCGAAATGAAGATCAGGGCGTCGATGCTGTCGCGCTCCCAGCCCAGGTCGTCGAGCAGGGTTTGCGCCGCCGCCTGGCACAGGTCGGCCGTCGTCTGGCCGTCGGCGGCGCGGCGGCGCGACTGCACGCCGATCATCTTGCTCACGTCGGCCACGGCCTCGGCGCCGAAGCGCTCGGCCAGGTCGGCATTGTGGACCTGCGTGCGCGGCAGCGCGCACACCACGCCGCGCATGGCCAGATGGGCGGTGCTGAACGGCAGTCCCGATTCCAGGCGCTGGCTAGACATGGTCAGACCTTGACGGCGATCAATGCCAGCACGTCGGCCAGGGTTTCGCAATTGGCCAGGGCCTGGCCTTCGAGCATCTGATCGAACAGTTCGTCGGCCAGGGCGATGGTGGAAATGATGGCCAGCGAATCCCAGGCGTAATCGCCCAGTTTCAGGCCCGGCACGACCTTGTCGGCGTCGATTTCCAGAATGTCGGCCATGCCGTTGAAAAATTCTTGCATTGTGTTTCCTTTCAGAGAAGTTCAGTGCGCAGGCGCGCGGACGCCTACAGTCGCGCCAGCGTGCCGGCCCAGGAATAGCCGACGCCAAAGCCCAGCAGCAGGGCCGTGTCGCCCGGCCGGATGCGCCCCGAGGCGCGCGCGCGGGCGATGGCGATGGGAATGGTCGAGGAGACGGTATTGCCGACAGTATCGATTTCAATCACAAATTTGTCTTCCGGAATACGGATTTTGCGGCGCAAGGCGTCCAGCATGAATTTGTTTGCCTGATGGAAAATCACATGATCGATGTCATCGAGGGTCTTGCCGGCCGTCTCCAGCAGCTCCTGCATTGTACGCGGCACGGCGCCCAAGGTGAACTGGACGATCTGCGCGCCATCCATGAACAGGTCGTCCTGGCTGCGCCAGTTGCCGGACGCGTCCTCGACGGGGACGGCCGTGGCCGCGCTGCGGGCCGTGCGCATGCCGCCGGCCGGCACGATCAGGTTGTTCGCGCCGCTGCCGTCCGTGCCCAGGACGAACGGTCCCAGCGCCAGTTCGGGCGCGCCGCCGGCGATCACGCTGGCGGCGGCGCCGTCGCCGAACAGCGTGCGTACGCTGCGGTCGCGCGCGTTGATGTACTTGGAATAGGTGTCGGCCGTCAGCAGCAGCACCTTCTTGCGGATGCCGCTCTCGATCAGGCCCTTGGCCATGGCCAGCGCGTAGACGTAGCCGGAACAGCCGAGGTTGATGTCGAGCGCGCCGCACGAGGTCGGCAAGCCGAGCCGCTGCTGCAGCACGCAGGCGCTGCTGGGCAGCAGGTAGTCGGGCGCCTGCGTGCACAGGATCAGGAAATCGATGTCGCCGCGCGCGATGTCATGCGTGGCGAACAGTTTTTCCGCGGCATGGAACGCCAGGTCGCTGGCCGTTTCATGTGCCGCGGCGATATGACGCTGCGCAATGCCTGTCTTGTCGAGGATTTTTTGCGCCGGCCAGTCGATGAATTCCTGTTCCAGCGCGGCATTCGTCAGGATCGCCTGCGGCAGGTGGCAGGCGATCGCGGTAAGGTGGGCGTAGTGGGACATGCGGTGGCCGTTTGTTCTGGGTCAATAGGGATGGGCGCGGCGCTCAGGCAGGCCCGGCGATCAGGGCGGTGATCGCATCCACGCTCGACAGCTCGAGGGCAGGGTAGATCGGCAGGCAGATCACCTGGGACGCGGCCAGGCGCGCCACCGGCAGATTGGCGTGCACGGCGGACGGCATGCCGCGGTACATGGGGAAATCGCTGATGAGCGGGTAGAAATAGCGGCGCGCATAGATCTGGTGATCGCGCAGCCGCTGGAACAGGGCGTCGCGCGCCAGCGGATACTCGGGGCCGACGAGGATGGGGAAGTAGGCGTGATTGGCCGCTTCCGCATCGGCCGCTTCCAGGCAGGTGATGCCGGCGATGCCGGCCAGGCGCTGGCGGTAGTGGGCGTCGATGCCGCGCCGCTGCTGGCGCGCCTGGTCGATGCCCTTCAGCTGCAGCAGGCCGAAGGCGGCATTGATTTCGCTCATCTTGCCATTGATGCCGGCGGCGACGACCGTGACTTCGTCGACAAAGCCGAAATTTTTCAGATGGTCGATGCGCTGCTTGGTCTTGGCGTCCGGGCAGACGATGGCGCCGCCTTCGAAGGTGTTGAAGATCTTTGTCGCGTGAAAGCTGATCACGGACAGGTCGCCGTAATTGAGCACGCTGGTGCCCTGATGGCGCACGCCGAACGCATGCGCGGCGTCATAGATGACCTTCAGATCATAATTGTCGGCAATCTTCTGGATGGCGTCGACATCGCAGGGCTGGCCATAGCAGTGCACGGGCATGATGGCCGTGGTCTGCGCCGTGATGGCCGCCTCGATGCGCGCCGGATCGAGGTTCAGCGTGCGCGCATCGATGTCGGCGAAGACGGGCTTGATGTCGTTCCACAGCAGCGAATGGGCCGTGGCAACGAAGGAATATGGCGTCGTGATGACTTCGCCCTTCACGCGCAAGGCTTGCAAGGCCGTCATCAATGCCAGCGTTCCATTGGTAAACAGGCAGATATGCCGCACGCCCAGGTAGTCGCACAGCGCTTTTTCCAGCTGCTGGTGGAAGGGGCCGCCATTGGTGAGGATCTTGTTTTGCCAGATGCTTTCCAGGTATGGCAGGAAATCCTGCAGGTCCGGCAGCAGCGGCTGGGTGACGTAGATGGGTTTGGAGTCGCTCATGCTGCCAGCTCCCCGGGCAACTGGCTGTCGAGCGGCGCATCGAAGCTCGCTGGCGGCAGGCCCGCGCACCAGCGCTGCCAGGCCAGGCGCAGGCTGTTGGCCACGCCTTCCGCAATCAACTTCGGCTGGCCCAGCGCCGTTTGCGCCAGGCGGTGCCGGGTGCTGAAGCGGTAGGCGCCCAGCAGCATGGGGTTGGCCGCCATGTACAGGGCCTTGCTGACAAATTCCTCGTCGTCGCGGGCGATGAATTCCTCCAGCTGCACATGGCGCAGTATCGAGGTGCCGGCGCGGCTTGGTACTGTCGGTCCGGCAACGGTGAGGGTGGGCACGCCCATCCACAAGCCGTGGAAGGTGGTGGTGCCGCCGCCGTACGGCGCCGTATCGAGGCAGATGTCGACGCGGTGATGCATGGCCAGGAAGTTGGCCATGTTGGCGCGCGGCTCGAAGATCAGGCGGTCGGCGCTGATGCCTTCTTCGGCGAACCACGCCGTCAGGCCGGGGTGGGGACCGGGCGCCGGCATGGCCGCCAGCAGCATCCTGGCGTCCGGGATGGCGCGCAAGACCTTGGCCCAGCGCGCGATGGTTTGGCGGTTGAGCTTGTTAGGGCGGTTGAAGCTGCCGAACGTCAGGTATTTGTTCTTCAGCACCGGCGCCGGCAGGATGCCGTCCGCATGCTCCGATGGCAGGAACGGGGCGATGGTCGGCAGCAGTATCAGTTTTTCCGTGAAATGGCTGGCGAATGTCTCCGGCGGCGAGAAATGGCGGTCGCCCAGATAATAATCCATGGCCTGCAGGCCCGTGGTCAGCGGATAGCCGATCCAGCTCATCTGTATGGGCGCCGGCTTGCGGGCAAAGGCCAGCAGGCAATTCTTGGCCGTATGCCCGGACAGGTCGATCAGGATGTCGATGCCGTCGGCGCGGATGCGCTCGGCCAGCTTTTCCTGGCTCAGGTGGGTCACTGGCAGCCAGTTGGGCAGCAGTTGCGCGATGCGCATGGTGACGTTGTCGACGCGGCTATTGTTGTAGTACGCATACAGCGCAAACTGCGGCATCGTCACCAGTTCTTCAAGCAGGGGCGTAATGAAATGCGCCACGGCGTGGTTGCAGAAGTCGCCCGAGACCAGGCCGATCTTCAACTGGCGCTGCGGGTCGCGCTCGTTCGCATGCGGCTGCCATGCGGCGCGCAGCGGCGTTTCGTAGCGTTCGCCGAAGCCGAAATGGTCGGCCACCATGGCGGCGGGGTCGTCGGCATGCATGTGTGACAGGCCGAACAGCATGTTGCTGTAGACCTCATCGTACTGCGGATACCTGGCCAGGGCCGTGCGGCAGGCCTGGACGGCGTCGTCGGTGCGGCCCATCTCGCTGTAGGTCGCGCACGTGTTCAAATGGGAGCCGATGAAGTCGTCCTGGATTTCCAGCGAGCGCGCATAGCTGGCCAGCGCTTCGTCGTAGCGCTTCAGCGAGCGCAGGCAATTGCCCATCGTAAAGTGCACGCGGCTGGAGTCGGGCGCGATTTCGCGCGCGCGCTGCAGATACTCGAGCGCCCGCTCCGACTGGCCGCTATCCTCGAACGCCACGCTCAGGTTGCAATGGATCAGCGATGAGCGCGGGTCCAGTTCCAGCGCGTGCTGGTAGATGCGGATCGCCTCGGGATAATCGCCGGCGTCCTGCACGGCGATGGCCAGGTCATTGTGCAGGGTGGCGACATCGGGCGCCAGCGCGAGCGCTTGCCGGTAAGCGACTTGCGCTTCCTCAAAGCGGCGCATTTGCTTGAGGCAATGTCCGAGGCAGGTGTGCGCCTGCAGCTTGTCGGGCGCCAGCTGTACCGCGCGCTGGTGCAGGGCCAGTGCTTCGTCGAGTTCGCCGACCGATTGCAGGCCCAGGCCCAGCTGGGTGTGCGCGTCGGCGCTGTCCGGCTGCAGCTGCAGGGCCCGGCGATAGCTGGCGATCGCCGCATCGAATTCGCCCAGGCTCACCAGCACGCCGCCCAGGTTGGACTGGGCCTGGGAATAGTCGGGCTGCACGGCCAGCGCCTGGCGATAGGCATCGGCGGCCTCGTCGAGGCGCTGCTGCGACTGCAGGCTGTTGCCCAGGCCATTCCACAGGTCCGCATGGCGCGGCGCCAGCGACAAGGCGCTGCGGTAGCTCGCTTCCGCCTGCGGGTACTGTTCCAGATTCTGTAGCGCGGCGCCGAGGTTGCTGTGCGCCATCACCAGCCGGGGATCGAGCGCCAGCGCGCGGCGATAGCTGTCGGCCGCTTCTTCATTGCGCTCCAGCCCCTGCAGGGCGTTGCCCAGATTGCAGAGCACTTCGGCGTCGCCGGGCATGCTTGCCAGGGCGGCGTGGTAGGCGCTGACGGCGCCGTCGAGATCGCCACGCGCCTTGCGTGTGTTGCCCAGGTTAAAGTGCGCCATGCCATAGTCGGGCCGCAGGGCAATGGCCCGCAGGTAGGATGCTTCCGCTTCCGCCAGGGCGCCGAGCGCCTGCAGGGCGCCGCCCAGGTTGCTGTGCGCCTCGGCGAACGCCGGATTGAACTGCAGCGCCTGCTGGTAGGACTGGACCGCCTGCGCGTGTTCCCCGCGCGCCTGCCACGCATTGGCCAGGTTGCAATGGGCTTCGGCGTCATACGGGGTGAGCTGCACCGTGGTTTGCAGCGCGTCGAGGGCGTCCTTGCCTTGCGCCTGCAGGACGGTGCCGAGCACGCTCCAGGCAAAATCGGAGGTGGGGTAGCGGGCGATCAGCGCCCGGGTGGCCGTTTCCATTTCCGCGTACCGTGCCGCCTGGTACAGCGCCACCACGTGCTGGCATTCGTCGGCCGTCGGCGCGGCGGCAATCGCCGCGGCTATGCGCGCGCGCAAGGCGTGCGCCTGGTCGTTATCGAGGCCGCGGCCGATGGCCGTGTCGATGATGTCGAGCGCTTCGTCCCGTTCGCCGGCCTTGAGCAGGCCCTCGGCAAGCGACAGCCAGAACTGGCCTTCGTCGGGATTGACCGACAGCGCCTTGCGCAGATACGGCAGTCCTGCCCGGAACTGGCCGACCTGGCCGGCCAGCAAACCCATATTGTGGTTGGCGATGGCATGGTAGGGCTGTTCTTGCAGGATGCCGACATACAGGTCTTCCGCCTCTTCCAGGCGGCCAGCCTGGTGCGCTTCAAGTGCCAGCGCCAGTTGGGTGTCGAGTTGCGTTTCCGGGGTGGCGTCAGCGTTCATGAGAGGGAAGGAAAATGTACCAGCGGCAATTGTAACTGCTGGGAGTGGCGAATAGAAAATTTCCCCATGGAATTTTGCTCCAGAGCATCATTGAGCAAATTTCCCTGTTCCTGGCACGCCACAGGGGACGGAAAGATTGCGATAAAAATAAAAAAAGCGCGGCGACCCGAGGGTGCCGCGCTGTTGTCGCCTGTTACGCGCGAGAACGACTACATGTTCGGATAATTCGGTCCGCCGCCGCCTTCCGGCGTCACCCACACGATATTCTGCGTCGGGTCCTTGATGTCGCAGGTCTTGCAGTGCACGCAGTTTTGCGCATTGATCTGCAGGCGTTCGGCGCCGTCGTCGTTCTTCACGAACTCGTACACGCCGGCCGGACAGTAACGGGCTTCCGGACCGGCATACGTGGCCAGGTTGACGTCGACGGGCACGCTGGCGTTTTTCAGGGTCAGGTGGATCGGCTGGTCTTCCGCATGGTTGGTGTTCGAGATGAAGACGGAGGACATCTTGTCGAAGGTCAACTTGCCATCCGGTTTCGGATACACGATCTTTTTCGACTGGGCGGCCGGCTTCAGGCATTCGTGGTCGCCGTGCGTGTGGTGCAGGGTCCATGGCGCCTTGCCGCGGAAGATGATCTGGTCGATGCCCGTCATCAGGCTGCCCAGGTACAAGCCCTTCGACAGCCATGGCTTGACGTTGCGCGCCACGTGCAGCTCGTCGTGCAGCCAGGATTGCTCAAACGCAAGCGGGTAGCTGGCCAGCTCGTCGTGCTGGCGCTGTTCGCCCAGCGCGCCGAAGGCCGCCTCGGCCGCCAGCATGCCGCTCTTGATCGCCGCATGGCTGCCCTTGATGCGGCTCATGTTCAAAAAGCCCGCGTCGCAGCCGATCAGCGCGCCGCCCGCGAATACCAGTTTCGGCAACGATTGCAGGCCGCCGGCCGTGATCGCGCGCGCGCCGTAGGAGATGCGCTTGCCGCCTTCGAAGAACTTGCGGATTTCCGGATGCGTCTTGTAGCGCTGGAATTCCTCGTACGGCGACAGGTACGGGTTTTCGTAGGCCAGGCCGACGACGTAGCCGACCATCACCTGGTTGTTTTCCAGGTGATACAGGAAGGAGCCGCCGTAGGTTTTCGCGTCCAGCGGCCAGCCCGTCGAGTGGATCACCAGGCCCGGCTGGTGCAGGGCGGGGTCGATTTCCCACAGTTCCTTGATGCCGATGCCGTACGATTGCGGGTCCTTGCCGGCGTTCAAGTCATATTTGGCCATCAATTGCTTGCCCAGGTGGCCGCGCGCGCCCTCGGCGAACAGGGTGTACTTGGCGTGCAGTTCCATGCCCAGCTGGAAGTCGGGGCCGGGCTGGCCATCGCGCTTGACGCCCATGTTGCCGGTTGCTACGCCTTTCACGGAGCCGTCGTCGTTGTAGAGGATTTCCGCGGCAGGGAAGCCCGGGAAGATTTCCACGCCCAGGTTTTCCGCCTGCTGGCCCATCCAGCGCACCACATTGCCCAGCGAGACGATGTAGTTGCCGTGGTTTTCAAAACAGGCCGGCACGGCGAAGTTCGGCGTCTTGTAGGCCTTCGTTTCGGTCAGGAACAGGATGCGGTCTTCCGTCACGGCCGTGTTCAGGGGCGCGCCCAGTTCCTTCCAGTTCGGGATCAGTTCGGTCAAGGCTTTCGGGTCCATGATGGCGCCCGACAGGATGTGCGCGCCCAGCTCGCCGCCTTTTTCCAGCACGCAGACGGACACTTCCTGGCTTTTTTCCGCCGCCAGCTGCTTCAGGCGGATCGCGGCCGCCAGGCCTGCGGGGCCGCCGCCCACGATGACCACGTCATACTCCATGGTCTCGCGCGGTCCGTACTGTTCAACTAAGTTATTAGGCTGTGTCATGGTCTCGATTGTTATTCACTAAATGGGTGGGTGAGGAATCTTCGAATAAATTTAAGCACGAGTGTGCTTGTTTTTGGCGAGGATTGCAACTTTGGCGCCATTTTGCGTGACATTGCCCCTCGCCGCAATCTAAATCCGGCCATTTTGTGTAATGATGGCGTTTACTTTTGCTCAAGTGCGCTGCGGGGGAATTTGCCCGATTGCCATGGGCATGGCGTAAAGTGTTGTTTAAAACAAAACAGGAGTAGCTCGTGGGCATAGAAGTCAATTTCGAGGGCAAGATTGCCCTGATTACCGGCGCATCGAGCGGCCTCGGCGCGCGCTTTGCGAAAGTGCTGGCCCAGGCCGGCGCCCAGGTCGTGCTGGCCTCGCGCCGTACCGAGCGCCTGAAGGAGTTGCGTGCCGAAATCGAAGCGGACGGCGGCGCCGCGCACGTGGTCTCGCTTGACGTGACCGACTTTGCCAGCATCAAGTCGGCCATCGCGCACGCGGAAACGGAGGCCGGTCCCATCGATATCCTCGTCAATAACTCAGGTGTGTCTACCACGCAACGCCTGGTCGACGTCACGCCCGAAGATTACTCGTTCGTGATGGACACCAATCTGCGCGGATCGTTCTTCGTGGCCCAGCAGACGGCCAAGCGCATGATTGCGCGCGCCAAGGGCGACCCGAAGAAACAGCACCGCATCATCAATATCGCCTCGATGGCGGGCTTGCAGGTGCTGCCGCAGATCGGCGTTTACTGCATGAGCAAGGCGGGCATGGTGCACATGACGCGCGCCATGGCCGTGGAGTGGGGCAAATATGGCATCAACACGAACGCCATCTGCCCCGGCTATATTTCCACGGAAATCAACGAAGATTATTTCGCCACCGAGCAGGGCAAGAAACTGATCGAGATGCTGCCCAATAAACGTCCGGGCAAGCCGGAAGACCTCGACGGCCTGCTGCTGTTGCTGGCGGGCGAGGATTCGCACTTCATCAACGGCGCGATTATCTCCGCCGATGGCGGCATGGCCAGCATGTAAGCGGCATAGGGAAGGTATTGTTGCCACAGGGAAAATTAGCGGCTATGATGTTTTTGCTTGCGGCATAGCGTCCGGGCATAACCACTATACGAGAATTTTTACGATGGCAACTCCTTCGAAGTTTGACAATGACACGTTTCAGCTGGCCCGCGATCACTTGAACGCTTTTGTGGCAAGAACCGCCGCCAAGCTTGCCGGTGAGACGGGCAAGCTGCTGGAAGTGGGGCCGCAGGACCGCTCCACCGTGCGCGAAAACTTCAGCAATTTCAGCGTCGATACCTTTGACATCGTCGACACTTATAGCCCCACCCTGGTGGGCGACATCACCAAGGTCAACTCGGCGATCGCCGACAGCGCCTATGACTGCGTCGTCTGCCTGGAAGTGATTGAACATACGCTCAATCCGTTCGACACCGTCAAGGAAATCCGCCGCATCCTCAAGCATGAAGGCTATCTGCTCATTTCCGCCCCCTTGAACTGGCGCATACATGGCCCGATTCCGGATTGCTGGCGCATTACCGAGCATGGCTGGAGCGCCTTGCTGCGTGATTTCGACATCATTGAAATTGATATTCTCGAAACGCCTGACCGCGAGTTGTTTCCTATCAAATATAACGTGCTGGCGAAATGCAATAAGTTCAAAAACACGCAAGATAATGAACTGACGTTCCGTTTTATCTAGGAGTGGCGATGGCATTGGCTGTATCGAATGAGCAGACCGCGGACGTCTTGCAGCGCATCAGCGGGGACCAGTTCCTGCCGGAGGTATTCCGGGAGACGGGCGTTTTTGTCGTGCGCAATGCCATTGCGCCGGATCTGCTGGCGCAATGGCAGCATGAGTGGGATAGCTTTTATGACGCCAAGCTACGTGCCGGCCGCAATGTCAGCCAGGCCAATCCCGTTTCCCTGACCGAAGAACTGCCTGCAAAACTGCTGGAAATGTACCGCGCGCCGGTATATGCCGCTACGCTGACGCGGATATTTGGTCCCGACGTGGCGCTGTACAATCACCGCTTCGTCATCAAGGATGCATTCAGTCCGAACAAGGTATTCCTGCATCAGGATAGCTGTTATCACCTTGGCAATCTGAATAAATGCAGCATTTTTACCGCCTTGAGCCGCGTCGACGAGGATAACGGTGCGATGAGTTTTTATGTCGGTTCGCATAAACTCGGTTATCTCGGCGATGCCGGCGAAATCAATCCCGACAGTTTCAGCATCAAGTTCGCCAGGGTCACGCCGGTCCTGAACCCCGGTGATTTCGTGGTCATGAACAGCTCGACGTGGCATGAGTCGGGACCGAACGTGTCTGGCGTTCACCGCATTCTGGCCGATACGATTTTCCAGCCGGCGGACGACCCGACGGGCAAGGAACTGGTGTCGGGCGAGTGGAAGACCGATATTTTCTATTCGCCGCTCAATTGCATCCAGTATTTTGCCAACTCCAGGGTGCTGAAAATCATCAAGTACGAAAAAGCGATGCGGGAGCAGGCCGGCACGCCGTAAACGTCGGCCTCAGCGCTGCAGCTGCAGTCCCACCAGCTTGTGCACCAGCTCCGAAGATGTGGCGGCGGCGAACTTGCGCATCAGCTTGGCGCGGTGCATTTCCACCGTGCGGGGGCTGAGGTCGATCTGGCGGGCGATCACCTTGCTGGTCTTGCCTTCCACCAGCAGGGCGGCGATTTCGCGCTCGCGCGGGGTCAGCTCCGCCGTCACGGGACGTTTCTCGCTGACATCCTCGAACGTCCAGATGCCCGCTCCCAGCGGTTGGTTCGGCAGCATGGCGTGGCCCGTGACGTGGCACCAGAACAATTCTCCATTGCTGCGGCGCATGATGCGCTCGTCCGAATAGCGGCCCCTGGCGTTCATGATGGGGATGATGCGGTCACCCGTGCGCAGGAATTCGTCGTGCGTGGGGTAGAGTACCTCGAAGGACTGGTCGTCGAGCTGGGCGCGCGCGTAGCCGAACATGGCCGCCAGCGCCTCGTTGCAGCTGCGCATGATGCGGTTTTCCGACATGCACATGCCCACGGGCGCGTGCAGGAAGATGCTTTCATAATCGATGGCTGACGCGGCGTTCATCTGATACGTATCACTCTCACAGGGGGATGGCCGGCACGGCGCCGGTAGTTCTACGGTATTGTACTTTCCACTCGCGTATTTTATGCTGAGTCGCTGCCTGAGTCATGGACTCAAGACCAAAGCTTAACAAAAGATAGAGGGACACCCATGAATAAAGTTTATCCTGACGCCGCCTCGGCGCTGGCCGGTATCGTCCAAGATGGCCAGACCATCGCCGTCGGCGGCTTCGGCCTGTGCGGCATTCCCGAAGCCCTGATCGGCGCCTTGCGCGATTCGGGCGTGACGGGCCTGACGGCCATTTCCAACAACGCCGGCGTGGACGGCTTCGGCCTGGGCCAGCTGCTCACCACGCGCCAGATCAAGAAAATGATCGCCTCCTACGTGGGCGAAAACAAGGAGTTCGCGCGCCAGTACCTGGCGGGCGAATTGGAACTGGAATTCACGCCGCAAGGCACGCTGGCCGAGAAACTGCGCGCCGGCGGCGCCGGCATCCCCGCCTTCTTCACCAAGACGGGCGTGGGCACCATCGTTGCCGACGGCAAGGAACTGCGCGAATTCGACGGCGAACAATACGTGATGGAACGCAGCCTCGTGGCCGACGTGGCGCTGGTCAAAGCCTACATGGCCGACCGCGCCGGCAACCTGATCTATCGCAAGACGGCGCGCAATTTCAACCCGAACGTGGCAATGGCGGGCAAGATCACCATCGTCGAAGTGGAAAAACTGGTCGAAGTGGGCGAGATCGACCCGGACCAGGTGCATACGCCGAGCATCTTCGTGCACCGCATCGTGGTCAACGCGAACCCGGAAAAACGCATCGAGCAGCGCACCGTGCGCACTGACTAATAAATAGAAGATTTACGCATGGCAAAACCGTAGCGAGTGGCAGTGATTTGTGGCTAAGAAGCGCAACCGTACTTGAGTACGGTGAGCATCGCAGGCCGCAAAGCGCGCCGCACAGTAGGTTTGGACAGGCGTTTCACGAAAATTGAGGGAGATGATCATGGCTTGGACGAGAGATGAAATGGCCGCGCGCGCGGCGCAAGAGCTGCAGGACGGCTTTTATGTGAACCTGGGCATCGGCTTGCCGACCCTGGTGGCCAACTATGTGCCGGACAACATGGAAGTATTCCTGCAGTCGGAAAACGGCTTGCTGGGCATCGGCCCGTTTCCCACCGAGGATGAGGTCGACGCCGACCTGATCAACGCGGGCAAGCAGACGGTGACGGCCTTGCCCGGCGCCGCCTACTTCAGCTCGGCCGATTCATTTGGCATGATTCGCGGCGGCAAGATCAACCTGGCCATCCTGGGCGCCATGCAGGTGTCGGAAAAGGGCGACCTGGCGAACTGGATGATTCCAGGCAAGATGGTCAAGGGCATGGGCGGCGCGATGGACCTCGTTGCCGGCGTCAAGCGCGTCGTCGTGCTGATGGAGCACGTGGCCACGGCCAAGGATGGCACGACGTCGCACAAGCTGCTCAAGCAGTGTGATTTGCCGCTGACGGGCGTGGGCGTGGTCGACGTCATCATCAGCGACCTGGGCGTGATCGACGTGACGGAAAACGGTTTGAAGCTGGTGGAACTGGCGCCGGGCGTGACCAAGGAGCAGGTGCAGGCGGCCACGGGCGCGGAACTGGACGTTTCCGCCGTGTAAGCAGGCGGATGCTCGTATCGAAGAAGGGCGGACAGCGATGTCCGCCCTTTTTTATGCGCCTGACCCGTCCTGGAATAAGTTGACACTTTTTCGTTACAGAGAAGGAGTGTCCGATGGAACAAGGGTTTCGACGCAG
>NZ_JBWKUZ010000018.1:0-107089 GCF_059421435.1 Janthinobacterium sp. GW821-FHT03A03
GTGCGGACGCGCCAGCGGCGGCGCGCGCGGCGGCGACAGCGGCGGGACGGTTGCCAGGGGCTGCCGCCGGTGCCGCAGCCGGCACGCCGTCGGCGCCGCCTATGCCGGGCCGAAAGGCCAGCATGCGCAGCAAGGTCATGGTAAAGCCCGCGTATTCGTCGGGCGCCAGGCCCAGCTCATTGCGGCCATGCACGGCGATCTGGTAAAACAGCTGCACTTCTTCCGCGTCGAACGCGCCAGCCAGGCGCACGATGTCCGCGTATTCGGGCAAATCCTGCGGCAAGGCGGCCGGCACGGTTTGCGCCAGCGCAATGCGGTGCAGCAAGGTGCCCAGATCCTGCAGGGCGCCGTTGTACGACAGGCTGCGCGAGGCCATTTCGTCGGCCACGGCCAGCAAATCCGCGCCATCCTGCTGCGCCAGCGCGTCGAGCAGGCGCACCAGGTACGACTGGTCGAGCGCGCCCAGCATGCCTTGCACGGCATCGAGCGTCACTGCGCCGGCCGCGTAGGCGATGGCCTGGTCCGTCAGCGACAGCGCATCGCGCATGGAACCGTGGGCGCCCTGGGCCAGCAGGCGCAAGGCCGGCTGTTCGAAGGCGATGCCTTCCTGCCCCAGGATATTGTCCAGGTGGCTGATGATGTGGCCGGGCGGCATCTGCTTGAGGTTGAACTGCAGGCAGCGCGACAGCACGGTCACGGGTATCTTTTGCGGGTCCGTCGTGGCCAGGATGAACTTGACGTGCTCGGGCGGCTCTTCCAGGGTTTTCAGCATGGAATTGAACGCGTGGTTCGTCAGCATGTGCACCTCATCGATCATATAGACCTTGAAGCGGGCATTGCTTGGCGCATACACGGCTTGTTCCAGCAGCTGCGCCATTTCATCGACGCCGCGGTTCGACGCCGCGTCCATCTCTATATAGTCGACAAAGCGTCCCGCGTCGATCGCCGTGCACGCTTCGCACTGGCCGCACGGCTGGGCCGTGATGCCGCCCGTGCCGTCGGGGCCGATGCAATTGAGCGACTTGGCCAGGATGCGCGACAGGGTCGTCTTGCCGACGCCGCGCGTGCCCGTGAACAGATAGGCGTGATGCAATCGGCCGCTGTGCAAGGCATGCGTGAGCGCGCGCACGACGTGCTCCTGGCCGACGAGCGTCTCGAAATTCTTGGGGCGGTATTTACGGGCGAGGACTTGATAGGACATGCTGAGATTTTACCATGCGATTTTGCGGGTGATCCTGCGCGGCGGGCGCAAGCCTCATGGCCGGGCCAGGCAAACCTGGCAAACGCGGCAAAGCAGCAATTGTATAACATGGCCAGCTGGAAATATGGAAAACACGGCAAGCCCGGCAATGCTGCGGGATCGCAGAAAAATGGGGCCGCAAAAGCAAAAAAGCTGCCCATGGCAGCTTGATTGTTGATCCTGATTAAAACTTTCCCGAAGGAGGCGAGCCTGATCTGCGGCACTCATGGTTAATAGCCGTGGCTGCTTCGTTCCCGACCTGACCAGGTTAGCCATGCCACGATGCGCAGGGGCCCGCCGGGGACAATTATAACCGGTCTGCAGGGAATGGGGAAGTTGGCGCGCAAACCGCCCCGCCCCGCAGGCAACTAACTGATACCTTACAAGCCCAGCTCCTGCCAGATGCCATCCACTTTCGCCTTCACTTCCGGCGTCATGGCGATCGTCGTGCCCCACTCGCGCGTCGTTTCGCCCGGCCATTTATTCGTCGCGTCGATGCCCATCTTGCTGCCCAGGCCGCTGACGGGCGAGGCGAAGTCCAGGTAGTCGATGGGCGTGTTGTCGACCAGGGTGGTGTCACGGATGGGGTCGACCCGCGTCGTGATGGCCCAGATGACTTCCTTCCAGTCGCGGATGTTCACGTCTTCGTCGACGACGACGATGAACTTGGTATACATGAACTGGCGCAAAAAGCTCCACACGCCGAACATCACGCGCTTGGCGTGGCCCGCGTACTGTTTCTTGATCTGCACCACGGCCATGCGGTAGCTGCAGCCTTCGGGCGGCAGATAGAAGTCCGTGATTTCGCTGAACTGCTTTTGCAGCAGCGGCACGAACACTTCGTTCAGGGCCAGGCCCAGCACGGCCGGCTCGTCCGGCGGCTTGCCCGTGTACGTGGAGTGATAGATCGGGTCGCGGCGCATGGTGATGCGGTCGATCGTAAACACGGGAAAACTGTCCTGCTCATTATAGTAGCCCGTGTGGTCGCCATACGGCCCTTCCAGCGCATGTTCATAGCCGCTCGGATGATTTTCATCGGGGTAGATATGGCCTTCGAGCACGATTTCGGCCGAGGCGGGCACGCGCAGCTCGCTGCCGATGGCTTTTACCAGCTCCGTGCGGCTGCCGCGCAGCAGGCCGGCGAACTGGTATTCGGACAGGCTGTCCGGCACCGGCGTGACGGCCCCTAATATAGTAGCGGGATCGGCGCCGAGGGCCACGGCGATCGGATACGGCTTGCCCTTGCTTTGAATGGCATGTTCGCGGAAGTCCAGCGCCCCGCCCCGGTGCGCCAGCCAGCGCATGATGACCTTGTTGCGTCCCAGCACCTGCTGGCGGTAGATGCCGAGGTTTTGCCGCTTCTTGTTCGGGCCCTTGGTAATCACCAGGCCCCAGGTGATCAGGGGGGCGACGTCGCCGGGCCAGCAATGCTGGATGGGCAGGCGCGCCAGGTCGACGTCATTGCCTTCCCAGACGATTTCCTGGCACTTGGCGCCGCGCAGCTCCTTCGGCGACATATCCCACACGGATTTCACCAAGGAACCCAGGCCCAGCAAATCCTTGAAGTCCTTCGGCGGCTCCGGCTCCTTCAGGCGCGCCAGCACATGGCCGATCTTGCGCAGCTCGCTGACGTCTTCCGCCCCCATGCCCAGCGCCACGCGGCGCGTGGTGCCGAACAGGTTGCCCAGCACCGGCATCTTGTGTCCCGTCGGATTGTTGAACAGCAAGGCCGGTCCGCCCGCGCGCAAGGTGCGGTCGCACACTTCCGTCATCTCCAAAATCGGTGAAATGGGGGTCGAAATGGGCTTAAGTTCACCCATTTGTTGCAGTTGAGAAATAAAATCTCGCAAATCTGAATATTTCATGTGTTTTTAATTTTTTTTGACGTCGGACGCCGTTGCTGAAGGATCTATGCCAAGTAATTGATTTTATTGGCTTTTGGCACAATGCAAGACAAAAAGTAAGACATAAAAGTAATAAAGAAACGATTCGTTAGTATTGACTTGATATAAAACGGCTTCTACAATTCGCCCAACTTGAAAGAGCACGCCGGCCCAGAGCTTGATTTTAGCGTTTCTCTTTCATTCACGGAGTCGGGGCTCCACATGACATTTTAAGGAGTGTTTTCAAAAGGCGTCTGCCTTACCCCCGGTAAAAGTTGTATTGCGACTGATCCAATACCAGCATGGGACCGATCAGCTCAGGCAAGCAATGACGGCGTTTCTCGCACGCATCCATACGCGGCGGAAACGATGATATTTCTGATGCACGGCATTGGCAGTACCCACAACACCGCGAGACCGCGGAGGGGCTGCCTGTTGACGCGACATTTCGGGGAACTCTATGACTCATCGTAGCACTGAAGCAGCATTGCCTGCTTCAACCGTGGCTGGCCAGCCAGCGTTGGCGCGTTTGCGCGCCCGCGCACAAGCCATCTCGGCGCGTGGCGTATTGACCACGGCACAACACACACTGACAGTCTTCGGCATTTCCGCCCTGGCGCTGATCGCCCTGCTGATGTTCCGCCCCGACCTGGGCAAGCAACTGACGCACAGCCTGTTCCCGCTGCCGATGGCAGAGGCGCAAGCCGTTGAAGCGCCGGCCCTGTCGGCACTGATGGAAGCGCCTGCATCCGTGCAAACGGCCGCCGCCAGCGACGCACCGCTGACCAAGGAAGAAAAAGCCTTGCTGGGCACGCAAAAGCAGCAGCAATGGGTCACCAACTGGCTCTCCAAGCGCTACCGCGTGGCCAACGACGCCACCAATATGCTCGTTTCGACGGCTTACCTGACGGCCCGTGAAATCAAGCTGGACCCGCTGCTGATCCTGGCCGTGATGGCCATCGAATCGGGCTTGAACCCGTTCGCGGAAAGCCCGGTCGGCGCACAAGGCTTGATGCAGGTCATGTCAAAAGTACACCATGAGCGCTTCCAGGAAATGGGCGGCGTGCAAGCGGCGCTGAACCCGGTGGCCAACATCCGCGTCGGCTCCCTGATCCTGAAAGACTACGTCACGCGCGGCGGTTCCGTCGAAGCGGGCTTGAAAACCTATGTGGGCGCCGCCAACTTCGCCACCGACTCGGGCTACGGCTCGCGCGTGCTGGCCGAATACCGCCGCCTGAAGCAGGTGTCGGCCGGCCAGCGCGTGCCGACCACGACACCGGTGATGGCATCGAACACGCCGGCGCCAGCCAAGGCGCCTGCGGCGGAAAGCGGCATCACGATCAAAGTGCTGCCCCACAACGAGATCGCCGGCCTGTGACCCTTTAAAAGCCCTCACAGGGGCATCCAAAAAGCAGCACCCAAAGAAAAAGCCACCGCACGCAAGTGCCGGTGGCTTTTTTGTTGCCCTGCGGCAGCAGCCGCAGGAACTCCGCTATATATTACTTGCGCTTGTTGGCGCCCACTTCTTCCTCGCGGAATTTCACTGCCAGCTTGTCGAGTACGCCGTTCACATACTTGTGGCCGTCGATGCCGCCAAACGACTTGGCCAGCTCGACCGCTTCGTTGATGACGACGCGGTAGGGGATTTCCACGTTGTTCTTCAGCTCGAAGGCGCCGATCAGCAGGATGCCGTGTTCGATGGGCGACAGTTCCGCGATATTGCGGTCGATCAAGGATGCCATGCTGTCGCGCAGCGCCAGCGAGTCCTTGATGGCGCCGTACAGCAGCACCGTGAAATGATCGCCATCGGCCTTGTCGAAGCCGTGGGCCGCGCGAATATTGTTCACGACGGTGGTCGCATCCTCATTGTTCAGCAGCCACTGGTACAAGCCCTGCAGCGCGAACTCGCGCGCGCGGTGACGCGGCGTGCGGTTTTTGCTGGGGTTGGCGAGCAAATTTTTCTCAGTCATGATTGTTACCTGTTCTTAAGTACGTGTTCACTACAAATTCCGGCGAGACAGCACGGCGCGCTTTTCAACGCGCCGCAGCCAACCGCGTGTCAGAACGTTCGAGAAAATGCTCAGAGCAAGGCGCGAGCCCGAAGACAGTACGAATGTACGGCGAGGGCTTGCAACGCAGCTATGGGCGTTTTATCGGACGTTCACTACACGGCTAGTCCTCCTCGGATTCTTGCAACTCTTCCAGCGCTTGCGCCAGATTAGCCATTTCCACTGCCACGCGTGCCGCTTCCGCCCCCTTGACCAGCATGCGCACTTCCGCCTGCTCGTCGTTTTCCGTCGTCAACACTGCGTTGGCGATGGGGATGCCGTAATCGAGACCGACGCGCGTGATGCCCGCGCCCGATTCGTTCGATACCAGCTCGAAGTGGTAGGTTTCACCGCGAATCACGGCGCCCAGTGCGATCAGGGCGTCGAATTGCTCGGTTTCCGCCATTTTTTGCAGAATCAGTGGGATTTCCAGGGCGCCCGGCACGGTCACGTGCAGGATATCTTCATCGGCCACGCCCAGCTTGCTCAACTCTTCCAGGCATGCCGACAGCAAGCCACCGCCGACGATTTCATTGAATCGTGCCTGGACGATACCGACGCGCAAACCTTCGCCGGCAAAATTGGTTTCATAGGTTCCTACGGTCATCATATGCCTCTTTAATCTGGTGGTTCAGGACGACATGCACATGCCGCCATCATTAACTCTTACATTGACGCCTGACAAAATCGTAGCGAGCGGCAAATCGCGACGCGCAGTAGATTTGGTCAGGCGTCCTGGCCTGGATGGCACTGAAAACCCGTCACTTCCAGGTCGAAACCGACCATCGACGGCATCTTGCGGGGGCTGGCCAGCAATTGCATCTTGCTCACGCCCAGGTCGCGCAGGATTTGCGCGCCGATGCCGTAGCTGCGCAGGTCCATGCTGGCGGCGCGGCCTTTCGGCTTGGCTTGCGGCGTGTCAAGCGCGGCGAACTGGGCAAACAGCTCGCTCGACGTTTCGCCGCAGTTCAGCAAGACCATCACACCCCGCTCGGCCTGTTTGATGGCGGCCATCGAGGCGGCTACCGTCCACGAGTGGGTGGTCGCTTCGCTTTCCAGCACGTCCAGCAGGGAAACGGGCTGGTGCACGCGCACCAGCGCTTCCAGGCCGGGCGCCAGGTCGCCATGCACGAGGGCCAGATGGGCCGACGCGCTGGGCTTGTCGCGGAAGGCGATCAGGCGGAATTCGCCGTGCGCCGTGTGCAGGGTGCGCTCCGCAACGCGCTCGACCAGGGACTCCGTCTGGCTGCGGTAATGGATCAGGTCGGCAATCGTGCCGATTTTCAGGCCGTGCTGCTCGGCAAACACCAGCAAGTCCGGCAGGCGCGCCATGGTGCCGTCGTCCTTCATGATTTCGCAAATCACGGACGCGGGCGTCAGGCCGGCCATGGCCGTCAGGTCGCAACCGGCTTCCGTATGGCCTGCGCGCATCAGCACGCCGCCCTTTTGCGCTTTCAGCGGGAAGATATGGCCAGGCTGGACGATATCGCTGGGCTGCGTGCCCTTGGCCACGGCCACCTGGATGGTCTTGGCGCGGTCGGCGGCGGAAATGCCCGTCGTCACGCCTTCGGCCGCTTCGATGGACACGGTAAAGTTGGTGCCATAGGCGGTGCCATTACGCGACGTCATCATCGACAGGTTCAGCTCGTCGCAACGTTCTTCCGTCAGGGTCAGGCAGACCAGGCCACGCGCATGCGTGATCATGAAATTGATGGCTTCCGGCGTCACGAAATCGGCGGCAAGCACCAGATCGCCTTCATTTTCCCGGTCTACTTCATCGACCAGTATCACCATGCGGCCGGCGCGCAATTCAGCGACGATCTCTTCGGTGCTGGATATAGACATTATTCATCCTCGTAGGACGCCTGCCAAAACCTGCCGCGCGTCGGCACAGGCAAACTGCGATGCTCACCGTACCTTCGTACGGCTGCGCTTCTCAGCCACCTCTCCCTTGCGCTCGCGACGGTTTTGCCAGACGTTGTTAGTGAAACTAAAAACTGAAACAACATCAAGTGCGAATATCCTCAGATTTCCGGGAATTTTCTTATAACCTGCTATTTTAAAGGATTTAGCGCTTGCAGGCCTGAAATAAGACAGCTTCGCGGCACGGATGCCGCAGCTTGTCCCGCAAAGCACCCATTCCCTGATCCAGCGCACACGGCGGCGGCGAGACGCGCGCCGCCGGCCTTGCAAAGAGCATAAGATTATCGGGTCAGCACATGGATTTATCCCTTCGCGCCCCGCGGCTGGCGCCGCAGCCGGCGCTTTCGTATGTTTCGCATCATCCCGACACAGGAGCGGCAATATGAAAACCAATGGATCGGCCATCTGGTCAGGCGGCATCAAGGACGGCAAGGGCGCCATCAGCACGCGCAGCGGCGCCTTGCACGAATATCCCTACGGCTTTGCCAGCCGCTTCGAAGGCAAGCCCGGCACCAATCCCGAGGAACTGATCGGCGCCGCCCACGCGGGCTGCTTCACCATGGCCCTGTCGCTGATCCTCGGCGAAGCGGGCCTGACGGCGGAAAAGATGGAGACGACGGCCGAAGTCACGCTCGATAAAGTGGACGACGGCTTTGCCATCACGGCCGTCCACCTGATCCTGAAAGCAAAGATACCGGGCGCCGGCCAGGCAAAATTCGAGGAATTGACGGCCAAGGCCAAGGCCGGCTGCCCCGTGTCGAAGTTACTTAAAGCCAACATTACCCTGGACGCCACCCTGCTGCCCTAGATTTTATCCACGGGCTTGACCGGTTCCACGGGGGCGACGGGCGCCACCAGCGGCAACCTTGAGTCGCTGGCCGGCAATGGCCGGTGCATCAGGCCGGGATTCAGGGCCGCATTGTTCAGGTTGTAGGCGGCGATGGCGGCCGCCACGGACGGGTCTTGCGACGAGGGGGGCGGCACGGCCATGCCCGCATGTTGCGCGGCCAGCGCTTGCGCCTGCGCATTTTGCAGGTCCAGCTGCTCCTGCGCCGTCGCCAGGCCCGCATCGGCTTGCCCCAGTGCCGCGCGCGCCAGCGACTGGGCCCGCTCGCCGGCCGCCTGGGCCGCCATGTGCGCGTCGCTGGCGGCCAGCTGGCCCCGCACCGCATCGTCCGCCGCCGCTTGCGCCTGCTGTTGCAAGCCCTGCTGCTGCACTTGCCCCTGGCGCAACTCGTCCACGCGTGCCGCTTCCTGCTGCTGCGCCTGCTGATCGGAATTGATGCGTTCGCTGCCCAGGCGTTCGGCGTCAAGGCGCTGGGCATCCACGCGCTGGCTGTCCGTGCGCTGTGCCTGCAGCAAATCCTGCTGGTCGGCGGCGGTGGCCTGGGCCTGCGGCCGCAGTTCCTGCAAGTCCAGGTTCAGCTCTTCCGCTTCCAGCTGCTGCTGCAGTTCCAGTTGTCGCTGTGCAATAGCGGCCGTTTGCGGCGGCGTCCCGCCGGCGGCCTGCGGCTGCGCGGCGCTGGATGGGGCTGCCGTGCCCGTCAAATCCGCGTCGACGGCAGCGGCCACCGGCGCCCCCTGCCGCTGGGCCAGCACGGCGCCCACTTGCGCCAGCACGTCCGTTCCCTGTCGCATGGCATCCAGGGTGGCATGGCTGTCGGCCGCATACGCGGCCTGCAAAGTTGCTGAATTGACATCCGCATTGCGCAGGTCGATGCCGATGCGGGCCAGGCCCGCCTGCGTGAGCAGGCTGCCGTCCTGCGCCAGCGCGGCGGCCGCATCGGTCGTGCCGTCGCCCGACAGCAAATCGTAGCGCTGCGCCAGGCTGCCCGGCGCGTCGCCGGCCGTCGCCAGCTGGCTGGCGTCGATGCCGCTCGTTTGCAGCTGGGCAAACGATTCCGTCAGCTGCCGCGCCAGCGCCAGCAAGTCCTCATTGACATTGACGGGGGTAGTCGCCGCCCTGGCTTCGTCCGTGGCGCCCTGCAAGGCCAGCAATTGCCGGCGCGACAAGGCCACGCCGGAGAGGAACTGCCCTAGCGGGGAAATGTCGACCTGGGTCGAAGACAGGGCGGCGAGGGCCGCCGCTGCACCGGAAGGCACGGGCAGCGCCGACGCCGGCGGCGCCAGCGGCGCCGTTGCGCCCACGCGGGGCGTGGCCGGTATGGTATTGGGCACGGTTGCGCGCGAAATCGGGTCCATGACTGGCCTCCACTGCGGAAAGCTTCATAGTATGCGCGTCTGCAGGAAAAGCAACACACGCCTGGCCAGGCGAAGCATGTGTTGCGCTGTTCTTATATCAGGCGGCGGCCTTGTCCAGCGACAGCATGCGCTCGACATAGCGGGCGATCAAATCGATTTCCAGGTTGACCTTGCCACCGACCGTCAAATGTTTCAGGGTCGTCATGGCGATGGTGTGGGGAATCAGATTGATCGAGAAGCGGCAGCCGTCGACGGCGCCCGCGCCCAGGTCTTCCACGCGGTTGACGGTCAGCGATACGCCATTGACGACGACGGAACCCTTGAAGGCCAGGTATTTCGCCAGTTCGCGCGGCGCTTCGATCACCAGTTCCCACGATTCGCCCACGGCTTCGAACTTGCGCACGACGCCCAGGCCGTCGACGTGGCCGGACACCAGGTGGCCGCCCAGGCGCTCGGCCAGGGTCAGGGCTTTTTCCAGGTTCACTTCCGTCGGCGTATCGAGGCCCACGGTGCAATTGAGGCTTTCGCGCGAGACATCGACGGCAAAACCCGTGTCCGACTTTGCCACCACCGTCATGCAGGCGCCATTGATGGCGATGGAGTCGCCCAGGGCCACGTCGGCCAGCGGCAAGCCGCCCGCGTGGATGGTCAGGCGCACGCCTGCGTCGAGGCCGCCTTCGAGTGCTTGCACGGTTTCAATCTTGCCGATGGCGGCAACAATTCCTGTAAACATGAACTAACCCTATAAAAGTATAAAAGTATTAATTGCGCTGGGCGAATCTTGCAAGGATACGCAAATCTTCGCCCACTTGCTGAACCTGGTGAAATTGCAAGGTCCGCTGCTGTTTAATATCCGTCAATGCCGGCAAGGCAAACATCCCTTGCGCGTCGCCCAGCAAGGTGGGCGCCAGGTAGACCAGCAGCTCGTCGACGCAGCCTTCGCGGATCAGCGAGCCGTTCAGTTTGGCGCCCGCCTCGACGTGGACTTCATTGATTTGCCGGCGTCCCAGCTCCAGCATCAGCGCGGCCAGGTCGACCTTGCCTGCCGCGTTCGGCAGCAGGATGACTTCCGCGCCCAGCGCCTGCAGCTGCGCCTCTTTCTCCGGGTTGGCCACGGCCGCCACGACCCACGTGCCGCCGCCCTGCAAGATGCGCGCGTCAAGGCGGATGTCGAGCCGGCTGTCGACGACGATGCGGCGCGGCTGGCGCGGCGTTTCGACGGCGCGCACGTTCAATTGCGGGTCGTCCGCCTTGACCGTGCCGATGCCCGTCAGGATGGCGCAGGCGCGCGCGCGCCACGCGTGGCCGTCGGCGCGCGCCTGCGGTCCCGTGATCCACTGGCTCTGGCCATTGTGCAAGGCCGTCATGCCGTCCAGGCTGGCCGCCGTCTTCATGCGCACCCACGGCTTGCCGCGTTGCATGCGTGAAAAGAAACCGATATTCATTTCATATGCTTCGTCCGCCAGCACGCCCGTGGTGACGGCGATGCCGGCCGCTTCCAGCTTGGCCAGTCCCTGTCCGGCCACCAGCGGGTTCGGGTCCGTCATGGCGGCCACGACGCGCCCCAGCCCAGAGCGCACGAGCGCATCGGAACACGGTGGCGTGCGGCCATGGTGGTTACACGGCTCCAGCGTGACATAGGCGGTGGCGCCGCGCACGTCGTTGCCGCGCGCCGCCGCATTGGCCAGCGCTTGCACCTCGGCATGATCCTGCCCTGCCGCCTGTGTCACGCCCGCGCCGATCACCTGGCCATCCCGGACGATCACGCAGCCGATGCGGGGATTGGGCGAGGTCGTGTACAAACCGCGCGCCGCCCATTCCAGCGCCAGGCGCATGCCATCGATATCGTTGAGTATTTCCACGGGCTTCTTTGCTAGTGAGTGATAAATGAATCGGGTTACGAACTGTCGGCCACGCCGCTGCAATTGACCGCTTGCTGCTGCGGGTCGCACACGCGCACCCGGCCCAGCATGTTGATTTTAATATGGCGCACCTGCTTTCCCAAAGCCAGCGACAAGGTTCCCCAGCGCGCCGCCAGGCTGTTGGCCGCGCTGCAACTGCGTCCTGCGCCATTGTAGGCGATATAAAACGGCGCCGTGGCCGACGAAAACGCGAACTGGGCCGTGATGCCCGCCGGCAACGGCCCCTGGCGGAACAGCAATTCGTCGCCATCGTCGAACACCAGGTTGGTATTGCTGTCGATAAACACCAGCCAGCCCGTGCGCCAGTCCGTGCCACCGTCCCCGGCCGGCATCAGCAGCACGCGCCGGCCGCGCGCCATCGCCTGCGCCCGCGTCAATTCGATGGCCGAAAACAAGTCCGTGGCCGCCGCGCGCACCTGCTGGCGCGCCAGCAGCTGCTGCAAGCTGGGCAGGGCCGCGGCCGCCAGCAGCGCGGCAATCGCCAGCACGGCCAGCAATTCCAGCAAGGTGTATCCCGCCCGGGGCGGCTGCTTGCGCGTGGCCATGGCCTAAGTAATCCTCATGAAATTATTGTGAATTTATGACGAACAGAACCGGATGCTACGCAAGGCGCCCGCTGCGACGCAGTGCGAGCACTGCTAGCAGCGGGCAACGCCGCAGAGGGCCGGTTATGGAAGTCAGAAATCACAATAATTTATTGGGGGTTACTTAGCGCCAGCAATGGCTGGCCGGGCCGCTGCTGCCGCGCCGGCCGGTGCTGCTCAAGGACAATATGCCGCAATCGGGATCATGGAACTGGCCATCGACCTTGGGCGTGCCCGGCATGGCGCGCAACAGCACGCATTGCCCTATCGTCATGCCGGGACAGGCCAGCGCCTCGATTTCATACGCGCTGCCGGCAGCCGGGCCTTCGCCCGACCACCATGGAAACTGCTGCGCCTGGGGCGCCGGCGACGCCGAGGAAAACGCCAGATAGCGGTTGTTTTGCGAGTAATAGCGCTCCTGCTGCTGCATCAGCCGCAGCAGGGATGCCTGCCCCTGCACCCGCTTGGCGCGCACGACATGGCCGTGATAAGCGGGCACGGCCAGCGCCAGCAGCAGGCCCATGATCGCCAGCGCGGCCAGCAGTTCGATCAGGCTGAAGCCCGCGATGCCGCCGCCGTTCGCTGCGGACCGTGCCCGCCTTGCCACTGCGTCCATATGCGCCCTCCTTTCAACAACGCCGGCCGAAGCGATGCGCCGGCCCTCGCCGCGAGGTTCATTCCGGCGTCCGCCTTGGGGCGGGCGACTATCGCTGCGCCGGCCTTGCCAGGATCTACTTTTTCTTGGCCGCTTCGTGCAATTCGCGCCAGTTCGCCACTTCGCGCCAGCTCAGGCGCCCCGCCGGCAGCGGCGCGCTGACGACCTTGAGCGCCGCCCCGCTGGCCGCGCCGGGCAAGCCCGGTTGCAGCACGGCCAGTTCCTTGCGCCCCTCGGCCCGCCCTGTCGCCGTGACGGCGCCCACGGTGCTGTTCAGTTCCAGCGCCAGCGGCGGCGCGCGCGCCAGTCCGTCGAACAAGCGTCCCGTCTGCTCGCCCGCCTGCACGAGGCCCGCGCCATCGGCGGCAAAGCCGCTCAGCACATCGAGCACGTACAGGCGCGTGGCGGGCCTGGCGCAGGGATCGCGCCCGGGCAGGACGGTATTGAACATCACCTTGCCGGCGGCCAGCAAGGCACTGTTGACGCTGCGCTCGCCCGCCTGCGCCGTGTCGAGGAAATCGAGATACCAGCCGCGCCCGGCGCCGCTGCCCGTGTAACGCAGCTCGGCGCCGTCGACGCGCATGCCGCCCGCCGCCTCGCCCAGGCTGCGGGCGACCAGGTCGGCGCGGCTGCGCGTGGGAGAGCCTTCCCGCAAATCATCGTGCACGGCGTAAAACGACTGCGACAGAAAAGCGGCAGGCCAGGTGTCGCCCGCTTCGACCAGCTTGCCCGTGCCGAACAGCAGCAAATAGCCGCCATCGGGGGCGTACGCCACTTTCAGCTGCTGCGTCACGGGCTGGCGCCGTCCCTGCGCATCGCGCGCGACAAAGACCAGCTTGCGCCCGTGGCCCCCCGCCCACGGCGGCCCGCCGGCCATGTCGAGACGCCAGATATTGCCCTGCATATCGCCCGCATAGATATGGGCCAGCGCGCCGTCGGCGCCCGGCACCACGGCGGGCGGCCCCGGCGCGTGGGCCACGGCGCCCGCGTCCGCCCCCGCATTTCCAGCGGCACCACTGTCGTGGCCGCCATCGCCGCTGGCCACGGGCACCTTGAGGCGGAAGTAATTACTCCCTGACACCCACGGCGTGCCGGGCGCCTTGTCCAGCGCCAGCAGGAAGATGGCGGCCGCCGCTGCGGGCGCCGTCGTCCCCTTGCCGTCGTCCACCTGGTTGTTGTAGCCGCTGGCGACGACGGCGAAGTCGCGGTAGGCCGCCGCCCCCTCCTTGCCGCCCATATTGATGCGGGCAAAGACGGGCGGTGCGCGCACATTGCCCATGAGCTTGTCGTCGCGGTCCGTAAATTCCCACAGCGCCCCGTCCTGCGCGAAGCGGGCCGGGGCGCTGATATCGAGCGCAAACACGCCCTGCGCCCCGCCGCCCATGCCCGACACCAGCACCGTCTTCCAGCGGCCCGCCGCCAGCACTTCCGCCGTGGCCGCCGCGCCATCGAGCAGCGGGCCGGGGCTGTAGTGAGTACTCGCAGCCGCTGCCGCCGGGTGCAGCAGCGCCCGTGGCAGATAGGCAAACAATTCGCCGCCCGTGCGCGCATCGAAGGCGTGCAGCAAGCCGTCGTTGGCGCCCACATACAGCATTTTGCGGCGCTGCAGCAGCGCCTGGCGGTGCGCGCCATAGCCGGCGCCCGCCATGCCCAGCCCCGGCGCGCCCACGTACACGAGATTGCCGTACGGTGCCGCCCCCAGGCTGCCAGCCCGGCGCCGCAGGAAGCCGCCGGGCTGGCCCGCTTCGTGCGTGCGCTGGCCCAGCAGATACGCCAGACGCGCTTCGCCCTGCCCCGCCTGGCCATCGCCGCCGTCGAACGCGCCGCGCTGCTCCGCGTCCAGCCGGTCCCAGGCCAGCGGCATCAGGGCGCCCTGGGCGTCGAGCGTGTAGACGGGGCGCATGGGCGTGGATGCGCCATCCTGCCCGCCCGCGCGCCACCATGGTTTGCCGGGCAGCAATGCGCCATCGGCGCCCACGGCAAACGCGGTGCGCGTCAAGGTCATGCTGCCGTCGTCCAGGCGCATCTGCGTCTGGAACCAGTATGCGTCTTCCGCGCCGCCGGCCAGTGCCATCAGGGCCGGCCCGGCCAGCGTCGCCGCCTGCGTCCCCTTGTCGGCGGAAACAAAGGCCGCGCGCAGTCCCGCGATCAGGGCGGCCGGATCGCTGCCCGGCAGGTAATGGCCAGGCAGGCGGCCGTCCGCGCTCCACTCTTCCAGCGCGCCGCCCGCCAGGCTCTTGAACGGGTTGGCGTCGCCGTTCGCATCGAGAAAGCCGCCGTATTTGGCCGCCAGCAGCAAGGGCGTCGAGGCGGGCGCGCCGGCAGCGTCGCCCTGGCGCAAGTCGCCCGCATAGTGCCCGACCTTTGCCTGGCCGTCGTTCTTGCCGCCGGGACGCAGCGCCTGCACATGCGACCAGTAAGCCAGGCCCGCCGCATGGTAGCTGGCGCCGCCCGGCCCGTCGGCCAGCAGCTCCAGCGCCGCCAGGTCCGGGCGTGGCGCGGGATTGCCCTGCGCCGCGCCGCTTTCCAGGCTGCCCACCGCATGCGTCCAGGCCATCGCGTCGAACGGCGGCGGCGCAAAACCGTCCGCCGCGCGCGCCCTGTCGCCTGGAGAGGCGGGAGCCGCCGGGACATTGCCGGGCACGTAACGGTCGGCCGCCATGCCCGCATCGCCGAGGCTGACGACGATATGGCGCTGGCAGCTGGCCGTCTGCGGGTCGGACCAGGGACTCACGACCGGCAAACCCTCGTCGACGGCAGGCGGGGCCGTGGCAGGAGGCACCGCGGCGCTCGCTTGCCGCCCCTGCAGATAGCGCAGCGATTCGTACAGCAATTCGGCCAGCGGCGCGGCCCTCGCGTAGGCGCCCGGATGCCCCGCGTTGCTGCGGCCCAGGCCATTGATGTAAGCGGTCACCCCGCCGCCGGGCCCCGCGCCCTGGGCCCCGGCCGGAGATGCATACACGCCGGTGGCGGGATTCCACTCGGCCGCGGGATTGTCTTGCGGCAGAAAATCGGGCGCCGCCCAGCGCTGCCTGCCCACGTGGGCCAGCGGCGCGCGCAACACGCCGCCATACACGGGGCCGGCACTGGCGGGCAGGCCGTTCAGGAGGCCAAACACGCCCACGCGCACCCGGCCGCCATGGCGCTGCACGGCCCCCACGGGCTTGTAGTTCTTGCCATACGCCAGGCACAGGTCGTCGCGCAGCGGCCCTTCTACCGCATCGCACACGCGCACGCGCGCGAGAAACACGCCGTGCGTGGCCGCAACGCCAGGCGCGTCGCAGCTGGCGCCCGATGGCTGGCTGAGGCTGGCGTCGCCGAACAGCAGGCGGTTGCGGCAGGAAACGATGGCCAGTTGCGCCAGCGCAAACGGCGTGGCCGCCGCCACGCCAGCCTGCAGGACCTTGCGTGGAAAGAAATCGGGGTGGGCAAAGAAGTCGAGCGGGCCGGCCGCGTCCGGCAGGTAGGCGCGCTGCAGCACCGTCTTGCGCACTTCGTCGATGACGCGGTCGCCGCCCGTCAGCGCATAGCGGACGATGTCGAGCATGCTGGCGCTGGCCCAGTTGAGAAAATTGCCGCTGAAACTATCGCCGCCGCAGCCGTGCAGCGCATCGGCCCGCTTCAGCACGGAGAAGTAAGCGGTCGCTACGCGCAAGTCCGGCAACAGGACGCCATCCTTGCTGCGGTACGGATAGCTGTAGCACATGCGTGCATCGAAGTAACCTGGGTACGCGCGCTGCGGCGCATAGTCGCCGCCATGCGCCGCAGCGGCCGCCGCATGCGTGAGGGACAGGTTGAGCAGCAGATTCGGCGGCACTCTGGCGCCGTGCAGGCCGGCGTCGGCACGCGCCAGTTCCACCGCGGGGACGGCGGCGGGGGCGCCACAGCACGCCATGGCAGCCAGGCCGGCCGCCAGCAACCAGGCGCGGCCGGCGCGCCGCCAGGCAGAGTACCAGGCGGAGTACAGGACGGAGGACACAGGCGTCATGGCCCCGCTCCGGCCGCCTGCTTGCGGTAATAAGTTTGCAGCACGACTTGCGTGCTGTCCTGCGCGCCAAAACCGATGGCCGTGATGCGGTAGACATAACTTGCCGTGGCCAGGCCGCCGGCCGCCTCCGCGCCGGGCGGGTGGAACGGCAGCAGTTCGATCAGGTAGCGGGGCCGGCGCGACGGCAGGAAACCCTGTCCCGTCTGCATGACGGCGCCCGTAAACTGCCCATACGGCACCGCTCGGCCGCTCCCTTCGGCGCCATCGAGGTCGGCACTTAGCCAGAGGGCCGGCCCGTCCCGGGGCGCGGGCAGGCACAGGCCCAGTGCGCCTCCCTCGCCGCAGCCGTCCGCGAACCCGGCCGCACTGCCAGGCGCGAAGAGGCTGCTGCGGCCCGGCGCGCCGGGCAAGCCTTCGATATCGTTCTGCGCATCCACCAATGCCTCCTCCGCCGCCTGAAACGCGAACTGCCGGTCGCGCTCGCCCCGCGCCGCCTTTTCGCCCTGCAAGGCCATCTGCGCCGCCGATATGCCCAGCAGCAAGATGATCACCAGCAAACACAGCACATACACGAGGGTGGCGCCACGATGGCGCGCACGCGGCAAGCTGCAGCGCGCCATCGTGCCGCCCGCCTAGACCGGCCCGTTGCGCAGCATGATGCTCGCCTGCACCACTTGCCGCGGTCGGGAACGCGTTGCGGCGGGCAACGATGCGCGCATGATGCGCACGCCCGCGTCGCCGGCGCCGTGCGCCTCGGCATACGCCTTGCCGAACAGGTCGAACTGCGCCGGCCCCAGTTCCGTCATCTTGTCCGCCTGGCCCGCCTCGCCATGCAGCAACAGCGCCACGCGCACGCTGGCCACGCGCTTCCAGTGCGTGCGCCGGTGCAGATCGCGCTGGCGCGCAGCCGCATCCGCGCCCGCCAGCAGCAGCGCCGCATCGCAGGCGTCGAGCGCGCCGGCGTTGACATAGCGGTTCGCCACGCCATCGGGCGGCGTGTCCGTGTCGAGGCCATACAGCACCTGGAAACTGTCGACGCCGCGGATGACGGCGTCCGCGCCCCAGCCGTTTGCGCCCCGGTACTTGCAGCGCAGCTCGCCTACGCCATCGGCGCCCTGGGCCACATAGAAAATGCTCCAGCCCCGCTGCGCCTGCGTTTGCGCGGCGCCCACGCCGAAACCGGCGCAATTGAGCACGGAACCGTCGCCGCCCTCTTCCTTGCCGGCGCCGTAATAGCGCAGGGCCAGCACGTCGCTGCCGTGCAGGGCGTCGGGCAAGGCCTCGCTGATGCCTTCGCTGTTCTTGCCCAGGCTGCGCGCGTCGAGTCCGGCGAGATTGGCGCTGTCGTAATCGGCATGGGCGACGGGCGCGGCGCTGCTGTCCCAGTTGACATATGCCGTCTGGCGCACGGCGCGGGCGATGGTGTCAAGTGCATAGCGGCCGTTGTCGTCCAGGCGCGCGCTGGCGGACTGGTCGCCATAGCTGCCGCTGGCGGCCAGCAGCACGGCACTGGCCGCCAGCATCAGCATGGCGCCCAGCGCCAGGGCCACCAGTAATTCGACGAGGCCCATGCCGCGATGCCGGCGCCGCTGGACGCACACGGCGTTCATGCGCCGCCTCCGCCCAGCTGGAACGCCAGCCTGGGCAGCGACTCGCCTGCGCCGTTCACGGCGGGCTGGCCGTCGGGCAGGCGGGCGCGCCAGCCCAGCTTGATGACGACGGGCGCGCCCTGGCCGCCGCTGCACGCCCAATGCAAGCCCTCGGCGGCGGCGTCCCACGCGGCAAGGTCGCGGCAGATGCGCAGGCGGGCGCCGGGCAAGGCCGATTGCAGTTGCTGTTTCCACTCGGCGATATCGAATTGCGCCAGTTCGGCCGCGCCGCAGGCGCCGTAGCAGTCGGGCGCGCCGCCTGCCGCCCCGGCGCCGTCCGCCGCCGCATACTCCACGTTCAGGTAGGGATTGCCCGCATCGGGGCCTTGCATGAGCAGGCTGTTCGCGCGCATGCGTTCGGCCATGCCGGCGGCCAGCTGCACGCCCGCCGACAACAGCGCCGATTCATGGCGCGCGCGCAGGGAACTGAGCTGCAAAATGCTGGCACCCAGCAGGCCCAGCGCCAACAACAGCAGCGCCACCAGCACCTCGACGAGGCTGCTGCCATCCATGGAACCGCGCGCGACGCCGTGCATGAGCTTCTCCTGCTGCCGGAATGAAACCAGGACTGGAGCCGCACGGACGCACGGCCCAGCTCCACGATAGGCGCGCGCCAGAATTCAGGCATGAGGCAGCGCAAACGTCGCGGCGAAAAGGAGAAAGTCAGCTAGAAACCGGGACATAAACGCGTGTGGATTGATCAGGCCGCTTGCCAGGCCAGCGTTGGCATGGTGGGGACGGCACGCTGCGCCGGCCCCGTCCACGCCATGCGATGGCGCCAGCGCGCCGGGGATGGCGCAAGGGATGCCGGCACTGCGTCAGGGCTTGCCGCGCGCCTGCCCCACTTCGGCAATCGCATCCTGGAACTCGGCCAGGTCTTCGAAATTCTTGTAGACGGAAGCGAAACGGATGTAGGCGATCTTGTCGAGGCGCTTGAGTTCCTGCATGACAAGTTCGCCGATATAGCCGGAATCGACTTCGCGCAAGCCGCTGGTAAGCAGCTTTTCCTGGATGGACGCGATGGCCGTATCCACCGAGGCGGCCGCGACGGGACGCTTGCGCAAGGCCAGCATCAAACTGCCGCGCAACTTATCCGCAGCGAACTCCGTCCGGCTGCCATTCTTTTTGACGACGGCCGGCATGATAAGTTCAATGCGCTCGTAGGTGGTGAAGCGCTTGTCGCATTTGCCGCAGCGGCGGCGGCGCCGTATGGCATCCCCTTCCTCCGATACGCGCGTATCGAGAACCTGGGTGTCGCCATGCTGGCAAAATGGACATTTCATGGGCTGGCTACAACTTTATAGTAATAATTACGGGAAATCACCGCCCTTAAATGAAAAGGCGCCCGAATCACTCCGGGCGCCCTTGGGCACGACTGGAATGTGTCAGACAGAATCTTACTCCGTATGACACATTCTGGACAAATAATTAGAGACGATTCCGGTAAGGAGCGTCTGCAGCAGATTGCTCATCGGTCGCGAGGCGGACGCATGGCGAGCCATGCTACGACGAGCAACGCAGTACCCGCTTCCGAGGGCCTGTCTGCTGCGGCTGTATTCCTTTACCGGAACAGGCCCTTAAGCTGCGTAGACCGGATGCGCGTCGGCCAGCACTTTCACGGCCGCTTTCACGCGCTCGATGGTGGCGGCGTCATGTGGATTGTCCAGCACGTCGGCGATCAGGTTGCCCACTTCTTCCGCTTGCGCTTCCTTGAAACCGCGCGTCGTCATCGCCGGGCTGCCCAGGCGGATGCCCGAGGTAACGAAAGGTTTTTGCGGGTCGTTCGGGATGCCGTTCTTGTTGCAGGTGATGTGCGCGGAACCGAGGATGGCTTCGGCTTCCTTGCCCGTCAGGTTCTTGGCGCGCAGGTCGACCAGCATGACGTGCGATTCGGTGCCGCCGGAAACGATGCGCAGGCCGCGCTTGATCAGGGTTTTCGCCAGCACGTCGGCGTTCTTGATCACTTGCTTCTGGTATTCGACGAATTCAGGGCTCAGCGCTTCCTTGAAGGCAACGGCCTTGCCGGCGATCACGTGCATCAGCGGGCCGCCCTGGATGCCGGGGAAGATGGCCGAGTTGATGGCTTTTTCGTGCTCGGCCTTCATCAGGATGATGCCGCCGCGCGGGCCGCGCAACGATTTATGCGTGGTCGAGGTGACGAAGTCGGCGAACGGCACTGGGTTCGGGTACAGGCCGGCGGCGATCAGGCCGGCGTAGTGGGCCATGTCGACCATGAAGTAGGCGCCCACTTCCTTGGCGATCTTGCTGAAACGCTCGAAGTCGATCTTTTTCGAGAAGGCCGACGCGCCGGCGATGATCAGCTTCGGCTTGCGCTCGCGGGCCAGGCGTTCCATCGCCTCGTAGTCGATGTCTTCTTCCGCCGTCAGGCCGTAGGAGACGACGTCGAACCATTTGCCGGACATGTTCAGCGGCATGCCGTGGGTCAGGTGGCCGCCTTCGGCCAGCGACATGCCCATGATCAGGTCGCCCGGTTTCAGCATGGCAAAGAACACGCCCTGGTTCGCCTGCGAGCCGGAATTCGGCTGCACGTTCGCGCATTCGGCGCCGAACAGCTGCTTGACGCGGTCGATGGCCAGCTGCTCGGCCACGTCGACGTATTCGCAGCCGCCGTAGTAGCGCTTGCCTGGATAGCCTTCGGCATACTTGTTGGTCAGCTGCGAGCCTTGCGCTTCCATTACGGCTGGCGACGTGTAGTTTTCCGACGCGATCAACTCGATGTGATCGTGCTGGCGCACGTTTTCTTTTTGAATGACGGCGAACAATTCAGGATCGACGTTGGCGAGGTTGTGATCTTTTGCAAACATGTAAAAACTCCAAGTATGAGGGTTCTTGTACTGGCAGGTTGGATCGAATGAGGGGAGCCGGCGTTAATTGAATAACAACACTGGACAGGCAGCCTCTTCGTGCATTTCCATAGGGGCTGCCCAGGCGAACGGCTGATGAAATCTCACGTTTCCCGGTGGGTGTCCACCTTTCGCCGCTTGGCCGACCGCCACATGGTGGAGATCGCCCCGACTTTTCGCCAGTCACGTGAGACGTAATGGAAATCAAATTGTAAGTTAAGTGCCCAAATTGAGCAAGGAATGCAACCGTGCGGCTATAATCGCCGCGCGCCGCCGCGCGCCGCCGCAGCCGAGGCATGGCCGCAGGCCGCCGCGGGGCATGGCTGCGGCCCTTAAGCTGGCCTTAAACCTGGCGGCGGCATGTAAGCGTATGTTACGAAGCTTGCCATTGCGCCCCCCGGATTTACAATGCTGCGGTGCAACTTATATGCAGCTTTTGCATGGCTTTCCAGCAAGCGCCCACAGTCACAACAAGAAAAATCGCGTAAAATGTTGCTCAATCTCACTACTGGCGCAATAAACATGCCTTCAGTCTTTACCTGGAACGTACGTGTCTACTATGAAGACACCGACGCCGGCGGCATCGTCTACTACGCAAACTACCTGAAATTCTTCGAACGCGCGCGCACCGAATGGCTGCGCGCCATCGATGTGGGCCAGCAGGAATTGCTGCAACAACACGACGCGATGTTCGTTGTCAAAAGCGTCAACGCCGACTATCATGCGCCCGCCAGGCTCGATGACACGGTAAGATTGACATTAAGCATAGAGAAAATGGGGCGCGCCTCCATCGTTTTCCTGCAACAAGCCTGGTGCGGCGACGTCCTGCTCAACACGGCACGCGTCAAGATCGGCTGCGTCGATTCGGCACTGCGCCCGCGCGCCGTGCCCGATGCGGTAGCGGCCCGCATGCGCGCCGCCTGAGCCCCGCCCGCCACCCCGGATAATTCACACAACAGAC
Source organism: Janthinobacterium sp. GW821-FHT03A03 (assembly GCF_059421435.1). Lineage (NCBI taxonomy): Bacteria > Pseudomonadati > Pseudomonadota > Betaproteobacteria > Burkholderiales > Oxalobacteraceae > Janthinobacterium > Janthinobacterium sp. GW821-FHT03A03. Next base: position 21,920 of record NZ_JBWKUZ010000018.1, read on the forward strand.
TGCCAGCCAATGAACGTTACACAAGATCTTTCTTTCCTCGCGCTCATCACCAATGCCCATTTGATCGTGCAACTGATCATGGCCCTGCTGCTGCTGATTTCCCTGACCAGCTGGACCTATATTTTCCGCAAGATGTTTGCCGTGCGCCAGGCGCGCAAGCAGACCATCGAATTCGAACGCAGCTTCTGGGCCGGCGGCAACCTGCATGCGCTGCACCAGAACGCCAGCGGCAACCGCGACCAGAGCGGCGCGCTGGCCCGCATTTTTGATGCCGGCATGGGCGAATTCATCAAGGGCAAGGCATCGTACGGCTCGCGCGAAGCGCTGGACGTCGGCGCCGTGCTCGACGGCGCCCGCCGCGCCATGCGCGCCGCCTTCCAGCGTGAAATGGACGCGCTCGAATCGCACCTGGCCTTCCTCGCCTCCGTCGGCTCCGTCTCGCCCTACATCGGCCTGCTCGGCACCGTCTGGGGCATCATGAACGCCTTCCGCGGCCTGGCCAACGTGCAGCAAGCCACCCTGGCCGCCGTCGCGCCCGGCATTGCCGAAGCACTGATCGCCACGGCCATCGGCCTGTTCGCGGCCATTCCCGCCGTCGTCGCCTACAACCGTTTTTCGCACGACATCGACCGCCTGGCGATCCGCTTCGAGAGCTTCGTCGAGGAATTCTCCAACATCCTGCAGCGCCAGTCGCGCTAAGAGGGGGCAAGGTCCATGGGTTCCTCCTTCAATAGCGGCGGCATGCGCGGCGGCCGCGGCCGCAAGTTCAAGTCCGAGATCAACGTCGTGCCGTATATCGACGTGATGCTGGTGCTGCTGATCATTTTCATGGTGATGCCGTCGTCGAACAATCCCAGCGTGGTGAACCTGCCCAACGCGGAAAGGTCGGCGAAACCGCCCGATGACTATATCCAGATCGTGCTCAAACCGAATGGTTCGCTGTCGATCGGCGTGATCGGCAAGGAACAGCTGGCGCCGGAAACGGAACCGAACCGCGACGCCCTGCTGCGCAAGCTGCGCGGCTTGCACGAAAGCAATCCCGACTATCCCGTGATGATCGCGGGCGACAAGGAAAGCAAGTACGACGACGTGATCCAGCTCATTTCGGAAGCGAAAAAGATGGGCATTACCAGAGTCGGCCTGGCCACCAAGTAAGCGCAGCACCCTGTTTCCAGACTTGACCGTTTTTAGATAGACTAGACTTTGCAGACCAAACCAATCGACCATGTACTCGGCAAGCCCTACAGCGTGCCGCGCGAACGCAGCCGCTGGCCCTCGCTGGGCCTGGCGCTGGCGATGCACCTTGGCCTGCTGTTTTTCCTGTGGGTGGGCGTACACTGGCAAAGTACGGAACCTGTCGCCGTCGAAGCGGAAGTGTGGGACCTGAAAGTGCAGACGGCCGCGCCGCCGCCCGAGGTGGCGACGGAACCGGAGCCGACACCGGCGCCGGAACCGCAAGTGGAACAGCCGGCCCCGCCGCCACCGCCGCCCGTGGCCGCGCCCGAGCCGAAGGTCGACCTGCGCGAGGCGGAAATCGCCCTCGAGCGCAAGAAGGCCAAGCTGAAGGAAGAAAAAGAAAAAGCGGCAGAGCAAGAACGCCGCAAGCAGGAACAGAAGGAACGCGAGGAAGAAAAGCGCGAGCTGGAAAAACAGAAGCAGAAAGAAAAAGACAAGGCTGACAAGCTGGAGAAAGAAAAGGCAGAAAAGGCCGACAAGCTGGAAAAAGCCAAGCAGGCCAAAGAGAAAGCGGCGGAAGAGAAAGCCGAGAAAGAATTGGCCGAGAAAAAAGCCGCGGCGGAAAAAGCGGCCAAGGCGAAAAAAGCGGCGGAAGAGAAAAAAGCAGCCGACAAGGCGCGCGCCGCGGAAATGAGCCGCATCACGGGTGCGGCGGGCGCCGGCACAACGGGCACGGCCGCGAAAGCGACCGCGCCGCGCAAGGACAGCGGCTATGTCGCTGCCCTGACGAGCAAGATCAAGAGCAATATCGCGTACAGCGGTAGCACGGACGTGCCGGGCAACCCGCGCGCCGTGTTCAAGATCGAGCAACTGCCAACTGGGGAAATTATTTCGGTCCGAAAGATAAAAAGTAGCGGCCTGCCGGCGTATGACAGCTCGGTGGAAAACGCCATTAATAAATCGTCGCCACTGCCGAAGAAAAAAGACGGCACCGTGGAGCGCGAGATTGAACTCATATTCGAGATGAAGGATTTGCCTAAATGATGACCATGAAAAAAATGAGCTACGTCGTGCTCTGCGCCGGCCTGATGCTGGGCGCGGCCGGCGCCCAGGCGCAATTGCGCGTGGAAATTACAGGGATAGGCAGCAATCAGATCCCGGTGGCCGTCGCCAGCTTTGTCAATGAATCGGCGGCGCCGCAATCGCTGTCGGGCATTATCAAGGCCGACCTGGCGCGCAGCGGCGTGTTCAAGCTGATCGACGCCGATGCGCCCGTGTCGGAAACGGCGCCCGTCGGCTACGAGCAGTGGAAGTCGCGCGGCGCCGACGCGCTGGCGGCCGGCACCGTGCAAAGCATGGCCGATGGCCGCCTGGACGTGCGCTACAAGCTGTTCGACACCATCAAGGGCGCGCAGATCTCCAGCATGAACAATGCGGCCGCGCCGCAGTTCAACCGCCTGCTCGCGCATAAAATCGCCGACGACATCTATGAAAAGTTGACGGGCGTCAAAGGCGCGTTCGCCACGCGCATCGCCTACGTCACGCAATCGGGCCGCGAATACCGCCTGGAAATCGCCGACGCCGACGGCGAAGGCATCCAGGTCGCCCTGCGTTCGAACGAGCCGATCATTTCGCCGTCGTGGTCGCCGGACGGCACCAAGGTGGCGTATGTATCGTTTGAAAAGAAAAAGCCCATCGTCTACGTGCAAAACCTGGTGACGCGCCAGCGCACCATCGTATCGAATGAAAAAGGCAGCAACTCGGCGCCAAGCTGGAGCCCGGACGGCTCGCGCCTGGCCGTGGCCCTGTCGCGCGACGGCCATACCCAGGTCTACACCGTCAATGCCGACGGCAGCGGCTTGCGCCGCGTCAGCAGCAGCAGCGGCATCGATACGGAACCCCAATTCTCGGCCGATGGCCAAAGCATTTACTTCACCAGCGATCGCAGCGGCGGACCACAAATCTACCGCATGTCGGTCAGCGGCGGCGAAGCCAAGCGCGTGACGTTTGGCGGCTCCTACAACATCAGCCCGCGGATTTCGTCCGACGGGAAGACACTCGCTTATATTTCCCGTCGCGACGGCAATTTCCAGCTCTACGCGCTCGACCTGGCTAGTGGCCAGGAACTGCGCCTGTCGGACACCGCCAACGACGAATCACCGAGCTTTTCGCCCAACGGGAAATATATCATGTACGCGACCGAATCCGGACGACGCAAGTCGCTGGCAGTGGTATCGGTGGATGGCCGCGTCAAACAGCGTTTGACTACGCAAGCTGGCAATATCAAGGAGCCCACCTGGGGTCCTTTCATGAAGTAATGCAGTACGTTTTACCTTAACCATGACCCGGAGAATAAAAATGAGTAACTTTAAAAGTTTGGCTTTCATCGCCGCTACCGCCGCCCTGTTGTCGGCTTGCAGCACCCCTGTGAAACTGGCAGAAACCCCAGTCGTCGAGCGCGCTCCTGAAAAAGTCGCAGCACCAGTTGACACCCGTCAAGTTCAGCCAGTAACGACCGCATCGGTCGATCCACTGGACGATCCAAAAGGCGTGCTGGCTAACCGCAGCATCTACTTCGACTTCGACAAATACGTCGTGCGCGAAGCGGACACCCCAGTCGTGCAAAACCACGCTGCTTACCTGGTAAAAACCCCATCGCGCAAGATCCTGATCCAAGGTAACACCGATGAACGCGGCGGCGCCGAGTACAACCTGGCCCTGGGCCAGAAACGTGCTGAAGCCGTGCGCAAGTCGATGGCCGCCCTGGGCGTGCCGGAAGGCCAGATGGAAGCCGTGTCGCTGGGCAAAGAAAAGCCTAAGGCACAAGGCAGCAACGAAGCAGCATGGGCAGAAAACCGCCGCGCTGACATCGTTTATTGATGTATACAGGTGAGCGCGGCAGCATTGACGCTTACCTAACTGGCCAGTCATAGGCATAATAATGGGGCGCAGCGCGGTGATTCACCGCCCGGCGCCCCGTTTGCATGCTTGCGTAACCTTTGAAAGCCCGACTCATGATGACATTCTCGAAAGCCGGCGTCGCCGCCGCCCTGATGGCCGCATTTGCCTACCTGCCCCTGCACGCCAACGCAGCCCTGTTCGACGACGACGAAGCCCGCAAGGCCATCCTGGAACTGCGCTCGAAGGTCGACGCACTGGCGCGCGACGTGAACAGCCGCATCGATACCAAGGCGGACAAGACCAGCACCTTGAGCCTGATCAACCAGCACGACCAGACCATGCAGGAGATCGCCCGCCTGCGCGGCCAGATCGAAGTGCTGGGCAACGACCTGGCCAACGCGCAAAAGCGCCAGAAGGATTTCTACGCCGACCTCGACGCGCGCCTGCGCAAGCTCGAACCACGGCAAGTCAACATCGACGGCCAGGAAGCGGCCGTGGGCGTGTCCGAGCAAAGCGCGTATGAAGCCGCCTTCGGCCTGTTCAAGTCGGGCGACTACAAGGGCGCCGTCTCGGCACTAGACGGCTTCGTCAAGCGCTACCCGGAATCGGCCTACGCGGCCAATGCGCAATACTGGCTGGGCAACGCCTATTACGCCCAGCGCGACTGCAAGAGCGCCATCAGCGCCCAGCAAGCCGTCGTGAAGAACTACCCGGACAGCCCGAAGGCGGCCGACGCCATGCTCAACATCGCCAGCTGCTACACGGAGCTGAAAGACAAGGCCAACGCCACCAAGACTTACAACGCGCTGATCTCGCGCTATCCGGAGTCCAGCGCCGCCCAGACGGCCAAGGAACGGGCCGGTAAAAAGTAAAACCGGGGAAAAAGTTGCCCGTTAGGTTTGACAGAATCCCGGGCACCCCCTATAATCTTTCTTCTTCGGGTCGTTAGCTCAGCTGGTAGAGCAGCGGACTTTTAATCCGTTGGTCGCAGGTTCGAATCCCGCACGGCCTACCACGAATACGCAGTACTGATCTGCTTGCGAGTTGTTATAGCAAGCATTTTTTTACGGCACAGTGTTACCGAAGTTGTTGTAAAAAGTTTTTGGGTCGTTAGCTCAGCTGGTAGAGCAGCGGACTTTTAATCCGTTGGTCGCAGGTTCGAATCCCGCACGGCCTACCAAATACTATGAAGAAGCCAACCGTTCGCGGTTGGCTTTTTTGTTTTGCACCGCCGTTTCAGCCCTGCCTAGAAACAGCTCTGCTCCATGATCCATGGGCGCATGTACACCACTTTATTGTCGGCTTTTGCGTATTCAAAATCAATAAAGCGGCGCTGCGGACACATCAGTTCCAGATTTCGCTTGTTGCAACTCACCCTCTCCACGACGACGGGCTCCTTCCCGCTGCCCTTTACGTAGCCAGTGATGATAAGCACCTCCCCCTTGCGGAAATACTCACCCTCCGTGCAAGTAAATCCCGCATCGCTGATCCGCTTGATCGCCTCACCCTTGTCGATGCCCATGATATTGAACTGGCCCACCTGCTTCAGGTGCGCCTCTTTTGTCAGGCGCGTCCAGGAACAGGCGCTCAGGCCCAAGGTGGTCGCCAGCACGACTGCCGTTACCTTCATGAAAGTGATGGTGGAACGCATGCGTCTCCTTGCTATCGTTATATTTCGAACAAGCAAGACTAACAGAGATTGACATTTCCGCATAGCAACTACCGCCACCCATGGCGGGATTCAGGCCGAAACGGTCCGCATGTCGGCCCTCCCCACCCACGCCTGCATCGCCCGTCCCAGCGGCACCTCCACCCAGCGGTAAAACGCGGCCCCGGACGCCAGGCTGGCGCCCCAGGCCGTCAGCATGCCCAGCGCCTGCCACTCGGGTTCCAGCGGCACATAAGTAATAAACAAGGCATTCACCAGCAGGCTGACGGGAAAGTGGACGAGGAAGACGGCATATGAGATGCGCCCCAGGGTGTTGACGATGTTCCACGCGCCGCCCTGCGCTGGCGTGCGGGCGCGGCCGAACAGGAACAGGGCGCAGGCGACGATCAGGGCCAGGGCGATACGGCTGCGGTAGTCGATGGGCAACCCCAGCAGCACGGGCACGGCGGCCATGGCCATGAGCGCGGCCATGGCGCCCGGTTTGCGGGCCGGGTCGCCGGCCCACCAGGCCAGCATGCCAAGGCCATAGCTGCCGAAGAAGTACGGCGCCCAGTTATCCCAGCCCGCGTCGAGATTGAAATACAGCAGGGAAAAGGTGATGCCCACGGCGACGGCCAGCGGCATCAGCCAGTTCCGGCGCCGCCGGCCCGCCAGGCGGCCGCCCAGCCACAGCAGCGACACCGTCAGCAGGTACAGCTGGAAATCGATGGCCACGTACCAGGCGCCAGCCGACAGCGATTCATAGCCGAGCACGCCGTGCAGCAGCAAGGCATGGGCGCTCAGCTGGCCCAGGGTGACGGCGGCCGACATGGAATCGTGCTGCATCCAGATGCCGGCCACAGGCGTAATGACGGCGGCGAGCAGGGTGGCCGCCAGGAAAGGCGGCGCCAGCTTGGCATAGCGGCGCCAGATCGCCCGCAGCGGAGCGGCAATGCCGGGCTGGCCGGCCGGCGACAGCGACTTGGCGGCCAGGAAGCCGCCGATGACGAGAAATACTTGCACGGCGATGCGGGCGCTGCCGCCCAGCCAGTCCAGCAACGCGGGCCACAGCGGCTGCACGTAATCGGACATGGGGCCGTAAAACGCCAGGTGATGCAACACGATCAACTGCGCCGCGCCCGCCTTCAAACCATTGATCCAGCCAAACTGCGGACGATGTGCCAGGTCCGCCTGTGATACCACTGCTGCTGCCGTCATTCCCATCCCTTGCCGTGCCAGGTAGTATCGCCGGCCCGTCGCACAACGGGCGCGCGGCCGGGGATTTACCGAAAGGCCGACATGATAGCCGAGCCTGGCAAATGACGGGGCACGGCAGGCGGCTAAGCTGCCGGCTTTTTCGCCTCCGGCTGCCCGGGCGCCAATGGCTGCTGCGCCAGGATGGCGCCGAGCAAGCCGGGGAAGCGGCTCTCGATATCGGCGCGGCGCAGGGTGTTCATGTGCGTCGTGCCCGCGTTTTCCGTATGGACGAGGCCCGCTTCGCGCAAGACCTTGAAATGGTGGGAGACGGTCGACTTCGGCCGCCCGCCGTCGAGGTCGCCGCAAGCGGCCGCCTCCACCCTGGCCAGGTGGCGCACGATGTCGAGGCGTATGGAATCGCTCAAGGCATACAGCACTCTTTCAAGCACGAATTCGCTGGCGGCGGGATGTTTGTGTGGACGCATGAGCACAATCATACAGCATGCGCTATACTAATTCCATTATTCGAATATTTACGAACTACCGAATCAGCATCTCCCCACTCTCCTACCAACAAACATAAAGGCCACCATGTCCGCCCTCTTCCAGCCCTACACCCTCAAAAATATCACCCTGCGCAACCGCATCGCCGTGCCGCCCATGTGCCAATACATGGCCGTCGATGGCCAGGCCAACGACTGGCATCTGTCGCATTACGCGGGCATGGCCCGTGGCGGCGCGGGGCTGGTGATCGTCGAAGCGACGGCCGTGGCGCCCGAAGGCCGCATCACGCCCGGCTGCACGGGCATCTGGAACGATGATCTGGCGCAAGCGTTCGTGCCCGTCGTGAAAGCCATCAAGGCGGCCGGCTCCGTGCCCGGCATCCAGATTGCCCACGCGGGCCGCAAGGCCAGCGCCAACCGCCCATGGGAAGGCGACGACCACATTCCTGAAGGCGACGCGCGCGGCTGGCAAACCATCGCCCCGTCCGCCATCGCCTTCGGCGGCGGCCTGCCGAAAGTGCCGCGCGCCATGGACCTCGACGATATCGCCCGCGTGAAACAGAACTTCGTCGACGCGGCCGTTCGCGCCCGCGAAGTGGGCTTCGAGTGGCTGGAACTGCACTTCGCCCACGGCTACCTGGCGCAAAGCTTCTTTTCCGCCCATTCGAACCAGCGCGACGATATCTATGGCGGCAGCGTGGAAAACCGCAGCCGCTTCCTGCTGGAAACATTGAAAGCCGTGCGTGAAGTATGGCCCGAGCACCTGCCGCTGACCATCCGCTTCGGCGTGCTGGAATTCGACGGCCGCGACGAGCAAACCCTGCTCGAATCGATCGGCCTCGTGCGCCAGTTCAAGGATGCGGGCATGGATATGCTCAGCGTCAGCATGGGCTTTACCATTCCCGACGTGGCTATCCCGTGGGGTCCCGCCTTCATGGGGCCGATCGCCGAGCGCGTGCGCCGCGAAGCGGGCGTGCCCGTCTCGTCCGCCTGGGGCTTCGGCACGCCGGCCATCGCCGAGCGCGTCGTCAAGGAAGAGCAGCTGGACGTGGTGATGGTGGGCAAGGCGCACCTGGCCAATCCGCACTGGGCATACTTTGCCGCCAAGGAACTCGGCGTGGAGCGCGCCTCGTGGACCCTGCCGGCGCCGTACGCGCACTGGCTGGAACGCTACTGATCGTCCTTCACCGTTGCCGGATGCCCCTCCAGGGGCAGTTCCGGCAGGAACAGCAGGAAAACCAGCGCCACCAGCAGCAGCACGGCGCCGGCGCCAAACACGCTGGCGATGGCATGGCGGTACACCTCCACCGTCTGCGCCGCCGCATGCGCGCCGAGCGCCGACACGGCTTCCACGCCATGTTGGTGCAGCTGGTGCGCCAGGATGGCGCCGGACGCCGTCACGCCGAGCAAGCCGCCCAGCGAACGGAAAAAGGCCAGCATGGCCGTGCCCACGCCCCGGCGCGCCAGGGGCAAGGCATTTTGCACGGCGATCGTCATGTTCGGCATCACCAATCCTAATCCCGTGCCGAGCAGGAAGATGGCCGGCTCGATGATCCAGTAGCCGCGCGACGTTTCCATGGCCCAGGCCAGCACGGCAAACGCCAGCAGCGCCACCGCCAATCCCGCCACCTGCACCATCTTGTACTTGCCCGAGCGCGACAGCACGCGGCCGTTGAACATCGACGACGCCACCAGCCCCACCATCATCGCCACCGTCATCACGCCGGACTCTGCCGGAGTGGTGCCCATCACCAGCTGGAAGAACAGGGGGAAGAAGACGCTGGCGCCCATCAGGCCCATGAAGGTCATGGCCATCACCAGGCTGGCGATATTGAAGGTGCGGTTCTCGAACAGCTCGGGCGGCAGCACGGGTTCGTCCACCCGGCCCACGTGGAAGGCTAGCCAGGCGCCCAGCAGCACGGCGACGCCGCCGCACACCTTGATGGCCAGCGCATCCCACGGCCACTCCGTGCCGCCCAGCGCCAGCACCAGCAGGGCTGCCGTGACGGCGCCCGTCAGCAGCGCAGACCCCAGGTAGTCGATCTTGTGCGCATGCGTGCGCGCCGGCTTGCGCATGGCGCGCGCGATGATGACGAAGGCGGCCGCGCCCACGGGCAGGTTGACATAGAAAATCCAGTGCCACGACAGGGCATCCGTGATCACGCCGCCCAGCACGGGCCCCAGCACGCTGGTGATGGCATACACGATGGGCACCATGCCCTGCCGCTTGCCCCGCTCGGCCGGCGGCACGATGTCGCCGATGATGATCTGCGCCAGCGGCATGAAGCCGCCCGCACCGAGGCCCTGGATGGCGCGGAAGACGATCAGTTCCGTCATGTTCTGCGCCAGCCCGCACAGCACGGAACCAAGCAAAAAGGTCAGCAGCGCCGTAAAGATCATCGGGCGGCGGCCATACTGGTCGGCCAGCTTGCCATACAGGGGCATGGTGGCCGTCGACGCCAGCACGTAGGCCGTCACCACCCACGACAGGTGCGCCATGCCGCCCAGGTCGTCGACGATGCGCGGCAAGGCCGTGGCGACGATGCTCTGGTCCAGCGCACCGAGGCCCAGCACGGCCATCAGGCCCAGATAGATGGCGCGCACTTCGCGCCCGGTGACGGATTTCGCGGCGTTTTTGTCTGCGCCTGCGGCGTGATCGTGGTCGCTCATGCCTGGCCGATCTCAAGCAGCGGCTGCATGGCCGCTTCCAGCGCATCGACCTGCTGCGGCGTCAGGCGGGCGATGCGCCGCGCCAGCGCATCGCGGCGCCGCGCGCGCAAGGTGTCGAGGATGGCCAGGCCTTGCGCGGACACCTGCAGGCCCGAGCGCCGGCGGTCCTGCGGATCGGGCGCGCTGCGCCCGACCAGCCCCGCCTCTTCGAGCGACTTGACCTGGGCGCTGACGGTCGGTCCGCGCACGTTCTGCAGCCGCGCCAGCGCGGCCACGCCGATGCCGGGCTGCTCGTGAATCAGCGCCAGCAGCATGTATTGCATCATCGATACGCCGCCCTCCAGCTCGCCCCCTTCGCGCTGCATGGAGCGCAGCAGGCGCTTGAACGCCAGGCGCAAGTCATCGGACAGCGCCAGCGCGCGCTCGGGGATGGGAAGGTCTTCGGTAGTGGGCATGGGAATATATAAATAGGTAGGCTATCTACCTATACTAGACCGTGCATGAGGGCCACGCAAGGCTTTTTTCCTCCCCGCCCTTCCCAAAACCGCCGTTGGCCGTCATAATAGCCGCCCTTGGGTCGTTAGCTCAGCTGGTAGAGCAGCGGACTTTTAATCCGTTGGTCGCAGGTTCGAATCCCGCACGGCCTACCAAGATTCAGCCGTCATCATGGCAAGCATGTTGATACGGCAAAGCGTTACCGCAGTGCAGTTGTAAAAGTTTTTGGGTCGTTAGCTCAGCTGGTAGAGCAGCGGACTTTTAATCCGTTGGTCGCAGGTTCGAATCCCGCACGGCCTACCAAATACTCAGAGAAGCCAACCGTTCGCGGTTGGCTTTTTTGTTTTGCGCGCCAGCTATTCTTCCCCATACCTGCCCGGCGTCACCCCCATCACCCTCTTGAACATGGCGATGAAGGCGCTGACGTTGTCGTAGCCCAGGTCCAGCGCAATCGTCGTGACGGGCTGGCCGGCGGCCAATCGTTCCAGGGCGCGCAGGATGCGGGCGCGCTGGCGCCAGGCGGACGGCGTAAAGCCCGTTTCGATGGTAAAACGGCGCGCCAGGGTGCGCGGCGAGACGCCGGCCCAGGCGGCCAGCGCTTCCACGCCCCGTTCGTCGGCCAGGTCGTCGAGCACGGCGCGCGCCACGCGCAGCAGGCGCGGGTCCGTGGGCAGGGGCAAGCCGAAGGATTCGTGCGGCGCGGCGGCGATCTCGTCGAGGATCACGCCCGCCACGCGGGCTTGCCGCGCGTCCGGTGCGCCCTCGTCCCAGGTGCTGGCGCGGCCCACCGCCTCGCGCAGCAAGCCCGAGACGCGCATCACGCACGGCGCGGCGGGCAAGCCGGCGCAGCTGGCCTCCTCCACATACACGCTCCAGCCCGCAAACGGGCCATGCGAACGCAGCGCATGGACGTGATGGGGCGGCATCCACACGCAGTGGCTGGCCGGCACCACCCACTGGCCGCTGTCGGCCGTAACGGAGAGCAAGCCCCGCATGGCGCCGAACAGCTGGCCGCTGGCATGGCGGTGCGCCCCCGTCACCCGCTCTTGCGGCTGGACAATGCGCATGGCGCGCAGCAGCGCGGCAGACATATTTGGCGGATTTGACGTATCGAATGACATAAACAGCGCAGACAAGACAATCCGCCCATCATACAGTGAAGTCTTTCCAACTGTCAGGAGTTCACCATGCGTGCAGAAGACGTCTTAGCCGATCAACAAAACCAGGGCCAGTTCAACGGCGTCACCGTGCGCAAGGGCACGGTGGGGGCTTTTCTCGCCAATGCCCGGCTGTGGCTGGACGACGCCAGCAGCAGCGACGACAAGGCCATCGCCGAGCGCGACATTGTCGACGCCCTGCCCGCCCTGCACGCGCTGGGACTGTTCGACATCGTGCAGGTGCGCGATGCGGCGCTGCGCGAACTGGTCGCCGTCGCAACGGAGTAAGCGGCCACCGGCTCGTCCACGGCGCGCATTTCCTCTATCATGCTGCTTTGCCCGCCTTCGCACCCGCCATGCCGTTTACCATCGCCAGCCCCGTCCACAGCGAACTGATCATCAAGAAAAGCCGTTTCATCGGTTGCGTGCAGCCGATGACGGACCGCGCCAGCGCGCAGCAGGTGGTCAATGACTTGAAGGCGCAGCATCCGGGCGCCTGCCATGTGTGCTGGGCGCTGCTGGCGGGCGGGCAGTCGGCGGCCGTCGACGATGGCGAACCGAGCGGCACGGCCGGGCGGCCCATGCTCGACGTGCTGCGCCACCAGGACCTGGAAGGCGTGCTGGCCACCGTCGTGCGCTATTTCGGCGGCATCAAGCTCGGTGCGGGCGGCCTGGTGCGCGCCTACACGGACAGCGTGGCACAGGCACTCTTGCAGGCGGAAAAGACGGCCATCGTGCGCCAGCGCAGCCTGCGCTGCACGGTGCCGTATGCGATGGAAGGCATGCTGCGCCGCGAACTCGACGGCGCCGGCGCCACCCTGCTGAACGTGGAACACGGCGACGCCGTGCTGTTCGACTTCAGCCTGCCTGAAACGGCGGCCACCGCCCTGCTGGCCCACCTGCATGAGGCGGGCAATGGGCGGATACAGTGGCTGGACGCGCAGGATAGCGACGGCGAGTCATAGTCAACAGGCGCATTGCTGCCGGGCGCCATCAGTCACATTCGGTTATCTATGCGTACCGGAGGCGCGCCTAACGGATTTCTATCTTTTCAACTCTGACATTGTTCAATTTAATGCCGGTCAAGGACTGCATTATTTCGTCAGAAATTAACACTCCACCAAATTCAGTCCAGGAAATTTCACGGATCACGTTGACGCTGGTATTGGCATACCTCCTCCCTCGCCCAAAGCCGAATGTCACACCACAGGCAGGGCAAGCCGCAATTTTTGCAGCCACGACTCTTTCACCATCCATTACTGCTGGCTGATCACCAAAGAGCAGAACCCATGGCGCTTGGCCAACAAATGCGAAGTGACTCGCCATCTTCCTCGCAGGATCACCGAGATAGATGTCGCCGAAGCGTAAGAATTCGTTTATGCGCTCCGGCAGCAATTTCCGCAGTCTGGCGGACAAGATGGACGGCGATAACCGTCCCACTGAAAACATATCTGCTTTTGTAGGAATGCGCTGATCTACGACCACGGCGAAATCGCCTTCATTCCCGGGCATATAACTTCCGCAGTCCGTACAGATGCCTGCACCGACATGCCCGCTCGTCCACGCATCATTGGCGTCCACCACATCTGTTGCACAATAATACAGATGCCACATGCATTTTTTCATGGCTTTGCCTTAACAAGCACCATCGTCATGGATAGCGCTGCTCCAGATATCCATTCGGAAACACGTGGAAAATATTGTCCATCTGTCCGTCTACATAGCCGAACAGAATCTGATATTCGGTATGGTTTTCCTGGCCATGCTCTTTCTGGTAGACCTTGATGGACTGGAGGAGATCGTCCTCATACAGGTAATCGTAACTAGCTTCTCCAAATTTTCCGAAATTAATGTCCTGCGCGATGCGTGCCCCGTCAAGAAAACTGAGCATGACATTCCTCAAGCTCCCGCTGGCATTGAAGTGCACGCTTTTAAGCTCGCCGCGCTCATGAAAATAGAAGCTCCTGTTGATGACAGCAGCAGATACGCCATAGCTTTCCGCCAAGATGACCCTGCCCTCCCCATCGAGATAGTAGACATGAGTGTCTTTCAACTTCGCGGGCAGTGACTTTAGCGCTTTTCCCGGCTTAAAACCGGCCCTTTGCGCTTCGAATGGCCTGACGTTACACAACGGCCCTTTGCTGATCAGCGTTCGCGCCGCGCGCTGTTTGACGGCATCTGAATAAGTCGCCATGAAAAAGTCGGATTCTGACGCTATCGCGTGGAATTGCTCGCCCAGTTTTTGGATTTCAATAATGATATATCGCTCCCGCTACGACACTTCCTGCAATCAAGTCCTGCCTGGGCGCTTGATCTGCAACAAGATGAAATGCGTCCACGCCAGCGCCGGCAACACCATCAGCAGTAACATCAGTCCGGCCGGCATGTCCGGCACGAAACGCACGAAGCAGGCGAGAAAACCGGCGATGGCCAGCCAGAAGCGCCAGTTGAATGCATAGGCCTTGCGCGCCACTGTCGCCAGCGCGATGCGCCAGAATTCCAGCAAGGCCCACAGGCCGCCCGTCAGCAGCAGCGCGGCCAGCGCGTTGGCGCCGGGGGCGTCAGACCAGGTGCGCACCAGGTTGTACAGCAGCACGGGATAGCCGGCCGTGACGGCCAGCGTGGCGGGGCCGGCGGCGATGACAGCTTCAAACAGCTGCCCTTTGGAACGATGATCCACTAATTGATGCTCCTCAAGCCACGACGCCGGAATGGGCGGCGATCACTTGCAGCGCGCCGGCCGCGTCCTGCGCCCAGACGCGCGTAAAACGGAAGTCGCCATGCGTTTCCACGTCGTGATAACTGCCCGTCAGCTGCATGCGCACGGAGACCACGGCCACGTTGCCGTTGATGCGCACATGGCGCTCGGAGGCACGCAAGTCCGTGATGGTCAGCAGGCGCTGCTCGTGCGCGGCCAGGTCCGCATGCTTGCTCAGCAAATGACCCAGATGATTGGTAAACAGCAATTCATCGGCCAGCAAGCCATTCAGCGCGGCCACGTCCGAGGCCATCATGGCCAGGCGCAAGCGCTCCTCGGCATCGAGTACCTGCACTTCCGTTAAAGCATTCATCTTTTTCCTTGAAAATAATTATAACAACGTTAACAAACAGGCAAGACATGCAAAACATGCTGGCATGAAATCGTCTTTTTCACAATCGGCCGAAAGACTTATGCCTGTGGAGCATATTCATATAGCGTAATATTCGCAGCGGTATTGCGCAAAACGCCACCATAGTACTGTACAGTGCTTGCCCTTCCGCACCGGGCTGTCGCAAATATTCACTGTGGCAAAGTTGCATTTACCCCCTGCAGTCTCGAATAAAACCAAGATAAGGCCCCTACATGGCAATTAATATCATTCTGAACCTGCTCGTTGCGTTGCTCGTCTTCGCCTTCATGTTCCACCAGCAACGCAAGCACGCGACGTTCACCGTGCGCGTCTTCACGGGCCTGGGCCTGGGCGTGCTGCTGGGCGCGGCCGTGCAGTGGCTGTACGGCGCTGGCTCGCCCATCATCGCCGGCACCAATGAATATATCGACATCGTCGGCAGCGGCTACGTCAAACTGCTGCAGATGATCATCATGCCGCTGATCATGGTGTCCATCATTTCCGCCATTTTAAAGCTCAAGGATGCGAGTTCCCTGGGCAAGATCAGCGCGCTGACCATCGGCACCCTGCTCATTACCACCACGATCGCCGCCGCGCTGGGCATTTTGATGGCCAAGCTGTTCGGTCTGACGGCCGTCGGCCTGACATCGAGCGCGGCCGAAGTGGCGCGCGGCGTGCAGCTGCAAGGCTCGCTGGAAACGGCGAAAGCCCTGTCGCTGCCGAAACTGCTGGTCAGCTTCGTGCCGACCAACCCCTTCCTCGACATGACGGGCGCGCGCAAGACGTCGACCATCGCCGTGGTCGTGTTTTCGATCTTCATCGGCATCTCGGCCACGGGCATCGCGGCGAAAAAGCCGGAAATCTTTGCCTCCTTCGAGCACTTCATGAAAGTGGCGCACGCCGTCGTCATGCGCATGGTCACCCTGGTGCTGCGCCTGACGCCCTACGGCGTGTTTGCGCTGATGTTTGAAGTGGTGGCGTCGTCGAGCTACACGGACATCTTGAAACTGATCAACTTCGTCGTCGCCTCCTACAGCGCGCTGATATTGATGTTCCTCGTGCATCTGGCCATCATCGCCGGCGTGGGCCTGAACCCTTTGCGCTTCGTCAAGAAAGTCTTCCCCGTGCTGGCCTTCGCGTTCACCTCGCGCACCAGCGCCGGTTCGATCCCGATGAGCGTGCAGACGCAAACCCAGCGCCTGGGCACGCCGGAAGGCATCGCCAACTTCGCCGCCTCGTTCGGTTCGACCATCGGCCAGAATGGCTGCGCCGGCATCTATCCGGCCATGCTGGCCGTGATGATCGCCCCCACCGTCGGCGTCGATCCATTTACGCTCAGCTTCCTGCTGCCGCTGCTGGCCATCATCACCATCGGTTCCGTCGGCGTGGCCGGCGTGGGCGGCGGCGCCACGTTTGCCGCCCTGATCGTGCTGTCGGCAATGGACCTGCCCGTGGCGCTGGCCGGCTTGCTGATCTCCGTCGAACCGCTGATCGACATGGGCCGCACGGCCCTCAACGTAAGCGGTTCGATCACGGCCGGCACCGTCACCAGCCGGGTCATGGGCGAAACCGACCTGGCCGTCTACAACAGCGACGACGCGCCGGACCTGGACGAAGCGGAACACGCCGCCTAAGGCTGTCCGCAGCGGCGCGCCGCGCCTTGCCGCTTTCGTCTATATTGAATCGCAGTCAATACGGAGGAAGGCGCAAGGCGATGGAACAGAAATGGCCGCAGCAAATCTGGATCGTGCGTCACGGCCAAAGTGCCGGCAACGTGGCGCGCGATGCCGCCGAAGCGGAAAAACAGTTATTGATCGCCATCGCCGAGCGCGACGTCGACGTCCCCCTCTCCGAGCTTGGCGCGCGCCAGGCGCAAGCGCTCGGCGACTGGTTCGCCACCCTTCCCCCTGAACGACAACCGACCGTCGTGCTGTATTCGCCGTATGTGCGGGCGCAGCAGACGGCGCAAGCCGTGCTGGCGCGCATCGGTGCCGACAGCTTGAACTCCGTGGCGGCCGACGAGCGCCTGCGCGAAAAGGAATTCGGCATCCTCGACCGCCTGACCGTGCACGGCATCGCCAGCAAATACCCGGAGCTGTACGAACAGCGCCAGCACGTCGGTAAATTTTACTTTCGCCCGCCGGGCGGCGAAAGCTGGTGCGACGTCATCCTGCGCCTGCGCAGCGTGCTCGACACCATCACGCGCGAATACCGGGGCGAACGGGTGCTGATCGTCGGCCACCAGGTCATCGTCAATTGCTTCCGCTACCTGCTCGAGCGCTGCGACGAACACGCCATCCTGGCCATCGACAAGGCGGCCGACGTCCCCAATTGCGGCATCACCTCGTATGCCTTCAATCCCGCCCTGGGCAGGCACGGCAAGCTGCAGCTGGACCTGTGCAACTTCGTCGCGCCGCTGGAAGCGGCCGGCACGCCCGTCACGGCCCAGCCCGACATGCCGGCCGCGCCGAAATCCTGATCCTTCGGAGGTATGCTTGGACGCCACTGCCATCACCCCTTCCCTGCTGCGCTCCTGGCCCCTGCCCATGCCCGCCCCCGATGGCGACAAGGAAGTGCGCGGCCATCTGCTGATCGTCGCCGGCTCGGCGGAAATGCCGGGCGCCATTGTGCTGGCGGCCACGGCGGCGATGCGCGCGGGCGCGGGCAAGCTGACCCTGGCGACGGGCGCGTCGGTGGCGGCGCAAGTGGCCATCGCCATGCCGGAGGCGCGGGTCATCGGCCTCGATGAAACGGCGCAGGGCGGCTTCCGCCACGAGGCGCGCCACCAGCTGGCGCCGCTGGCGGGCAAGGTCGATGCCGTGCTCGTCGGGCCAGGCATGTGCGACACGACCGCCTGCTGCGAACTGATGCGCCACCTGCTGCCCCTGTTTGCCGACAGCCGGCTGATTCTCGACGCCCGCGCCATGCAAGTCGTGCGCCAGCCGGCGCAGCAGGGCTCGCAGTTCAATTTTAAGCAGCCCGTGCTGCTGACGCCGCATGCGGGCGAGCTGGCCCAGCTGATGGGCTTGAACAAGGACGCCGTGCTGGCCGACCCGCATGGCTGCGCCGTGGAAGCGGCGCGGCGCTGGCATGCCATCGTCGCCCTGAAAGGCGCGCTGACCGTCATCGCCATGCCCGATGGCACAAGCTGGACGCATGGGGCACACGCAGGCGGCAATATCGGCCTGGCCATCTCCGGTTCCGGCGACACGCTGGCCGGCATCATCACGGGCCTGGCCGCGCGCGGCGCGCCATTGGAGCAGGCCTGCGCCTGGGGCATTGCCCTGCATGCGCTGGCGGGCGAGCAGCTGGCCCTGCGCTTCGGCATCCTCGGCTACCTGGCGCGCGAAATCCCGGCCGAGATTCCGGCCCTGCTGCGTAATCTGGCGCCATGAGCTGGCGCCCTGAGCTGGCGCCCTGAGCGCTGCCACCCTGAGCGGCGCGGCATGGAAACAACAGCCATAAGCATATCCATAAAGAATCGTTCGCCCAGGCAACAACCTCCCTTAAGCTCATCCCATTGTTTTCAGATGAACAAGCTTAAAGGATACCGCCGTGCACCTGCGCCATTCATACGCCCCCCATTCCCTTCCCGCCACGCCGCTGCGCGCCATCGTGCTGGCCTGCGCCATGCTGGGCGCGCCTTCCGCCTGGGCCCAGGATGCGCAAGCTAGCGCCAGCACCGGCGGCGCCACTGAAACGGCCGGCGCCAGCATCGACCAGGTCACCGTCGTCGGTTCGCGCGCGCGCAACCGCACCGTCTTCGACAGCAGCGTGCCCATCGACCGCTTCGGCGCCCGCGAAGTGAGCAATGCGCTGTCGACGGGCGACGTGGGCGCGGCCCTGCAAAACCTGTCGCCCTCGATCAACTTCCCCCGCATCGAGTCGAGCGGCGCGTCGGACTCCGTGCGCGGCATCCAGTTGCGGGGCCTTGCGCCCGACCAGGTGCTGGTGCTGATTAACGGCAAGCGCCGCCACACGAGCGCCGTACTCGACACGGAAAGCAGCTTTGCCGGCACCGTGCCGGTCGACATCAACGCCATTGCGCCGAACGCCATCGACCACATCGAAATCCTGCGCGACGGCGCGGGCGCCCAGTACGGCAGCGATGCCGTGGCGGGCGTGATCAACATCGTGCTGAAAAAGGCCCGCACGGGCGGCGCCGCCGCCGTCAGCTATGGCGCCAACCACACGCATTTCGATCCCACCGATCAAACCCTGACGGATGGCCAGACCGTCATCGTCAACGCCGACTATGGCGTGCCGCTGGGCGAGGCGGGATTCTTCCGCTTCGGCGCGGAAACGCGGCGCCGCTCGCCCACGGAACGGGCCGGTCCCAGCGACGCGGGCTGGACGTCCTACAACTTCACGCCGGCCGACCAGGCACTCGACGGCAAGGTGCTGTTCAAGTCGGGCGACTCGCGCCAGCGCAATAACTATTTGTTCTACAACACCCAGCTCACCCTGGCCAACGGCCTCGACCTGTACTCGTTTGCCACCCTCAACGAGCGCGCATCCGACGGCAGCGCCTACTTCCGCTATCCGGGCGACCCATCGAACGTGACGTCCCTGTATCCGCACGGCTACCGCCCCGTCACCAACGGCGACAAGCGCGACCTCAGCATCGTGGCCGGCGTGCGCGGCAGCGCGGGCGAGTGGAACTGGGACGCCAGCGCACGCCACGGCAGCGACCGTTTTGACTACGGCGTCAGTCACTCCGTCAACGCCTCGCTGGGCGCGGCCAGCCCCACCAGTTTCCACCTGGCCGGCTTCGACTTCCGCCAGGACGCCCTGAACATCGATGCCACGCGCAGCCTCGACATCGGCCTGCCGTCAGCGTTGAGCGTGGCCGTGGGCGCCGAATGGATGCGCGAAACCTACCAAAGCGCGGCCGGCGACCCCGCCTCGTATGCGGCCGGCAGCTTCACGGACGCGCCACCGGGGGCCCAGGCGGGACCTGGCCTGCGCCCATCGGACGCCTACGACGGCAGCCGGCAGATCCGCTCCGTGTATGCGGACGTGGAAAGCGACCTCACGCCGCGCCTGCTGGTGGGCGCCGCCGCCCGCTATTCCCATTACAGCGACTTCGGCAGCGCCAGCACGGGCAAGCTGTCCACGCGCTATAAAGTGACGGACAATTTTCTTGTGCGCGGCTCGCTGTCGAACAGCTTCCGTGCGCCGGCCCTCGTGCAGACGGGTTTCCGCTTCGCCACCTTGAACTTCAACGCCGATGGCACGGCCCTGCAAACGGCGGCCCTGCTGCCGGCCAGCGACGCGCTGGCGCGCAGCTTCGGCGCGCAACAGCTGAAGCCGGAAAAATCGGCCAACGTCTCGCTGGGCCTGGCCTGGAAACCGGCCCCCGCCACCAGCCTGACGGTGGACGCCTACGTGATCCGCATCCGCGACCGCATCACGCGCTCGAGCGACTTGCAAAGCGATGCCGTCACGGCCTACCTGGCCGCGAATGGCCGCAGCGACATCCAGTCCGTGGCCTACCTGGCCAATTTGCTCGACACGCGCACCAAAGGCCTGGACGTGGTGCTGAACCACGACCTGGCATTCGCGTCAGGCAAACTGAACCTGAACGCGGCCCTCAACCTGAACAAGACGACGCTCGACAAGGTGCGCCAGAGTTCCGCCGCGCTGGCCGCCATCGATCCCAGTTTGAGCCTGTTGACGGAGACGGGTTTGTTCCGCATCAAACATGCATCACCCAACAGCAAATTGATACTCGGCGCCGACTGGCAGGCGGCCGGCTGGGGCGTGCAGGCGCGCGCCACGCGCTTTGGCGAGCTGAAAGATTTTTCCTACGACAGCGATGCGCCGCTGATCGACGGCATCCCCGCCCAGCGCTTCGGCGCCGTCTGGTCGCTGGACCTGGAAGGCCAATTGAAATTGAGCAAGCAAGTGACGGTGAGCGTGGGCGGCAACAATATCCTCGACCGCTATCCGCAACGCGTGCGCCAGACGAACAACGCCACGTATGGCGGCGCCCTGCCCTACAATTTCATCAACCCCATCGGCGTCAATGGCGCGTATTTTTACGCCAAACTCAACTACACCTTCTAACGTCACGGAAAGAGCATATGATCATCAACCGGATTTCCCACCACGTATCCCATCTCGTCGCCGGCGCCTGCCTGAACGCCCTCCTGTTGTCCGCCGCCCAGGCTGCCGCGCCGCTGGTGCTGATGACGGACTTCGGCACGGCCGACGGCGCCGTGTCCGCCATGCATGGCGTCGCCTATGGCGTCGATCCCCAGCTCACCATCTCGGACCTGACGCACCAGATTCCCGACTACGACATCTGGCTGGGCGCCTACCGCCTGTACCAGACGGCCAACTACTGGCCGCAAGGCACGGTGTTCGTCTCCGTCATCGATCCGGGCGTGGGTACCAGCCGCAAGTCGGTGGTGCTGAAAACCCAGGGTGGCCGCTATTTCGTGGGGCCGGACAACGGCTTGTTCACCCTGATCGCCGAGCGCGACGGCGTGGCCGAACTGCGCGAAATCGATGAAAACGTCAACCGTCTGGCGGGCTCCGGCGAGTCCTACACCTTCCATGGCCGCGACGTGTACGCGTATGTCGGTGCGCGCCTGGCCTCGGGCGCCATCAGCTATGAACAGGTGGGACCGACATTGCCCAGCGCATCCGTGGTCAAGATCGCCTATCAAAAACCTGTGCGCGACGGCAATACCATCCGCGGCATCGTGCCCGTGCTGGACGTCAAATATGGCAATGTCTGGACGAATATCCCGAAATCCCTGCTCGACGAATTGCAGGTGAAACTGCACGATCCGCTGCAGGTGCGCATCTTGCACAAGGGCAAGCAAGTGGCCAAGGTCACGGCGCCGTTCGAGCACACGTTTGGCGGCGTCGCCAAGGGCAAGCCCCTGGTCTACCTGAACAGCCTGCTCGACGTGGCCGTGGCCATCAGCCAGGGCGATTTTGCCGCCAAGCACCACGTCGCATCGGGCGTGGACTGGGAAGTGGAAGTGAGCAAGGTTTCGTCGTCGAAATAAGCATGGCCGGCGGCCGGGACGTCCTGTCCTGGCGCCTCCCCTCCCGTTCACGTGGCGCGCTTGCGCCATGTCAAAGCAGATCGTCTCTCTCCCCGCCGATGGCTGCTGATTTGTAAATCCCGTGAACCTGCGCGCGCCTGCCTACTCTAATTTTTGCAAGCGATGCCAGCCTTGCTAAGACAGCCTGCCCGCGCCGTGGCAGCCTGCCTGGCAAGCGATGCTCACCCACGAAAGCTTTCCAACGAGAAAGGAACAATCATGACGGCCCCACTCCCTAGCACCAGCAAGCTTGTCCTCGGCACCGCCATCGTGTGCGCGTTGCTGGGCGGCTGCAACAAGCACAATGAGTCCACCACCACGGCGCCGGCAGCCACGCCCAACACGGCGCCCGCCACCACGCCCGGCACGGGCGGCAGCGGCACCTCGGGCACCAGCGGCACCACCACGCCGGATGCCACCACGCCCGCCACCCCATCCGTTGCACCGGGCACCACCGCCAACCCCGACGGCACGACGACGCCGCCGGCGACCCCGCCCGGCACCACGCCGGGAACCGGAACCGGAACCGGGACCGGGTCCGAGACCACCACGCCGCCGCCACGCCGCAGCTAGCAGCCGTACCCGGCTGCATTCAGCCGCGCCCGCGCCGCCCCGGCGGCGGGCCGGACAGCCGGCGCCACACACCGGCGGCAGAATACAGAGGAATACATGCAAGGAGCCTTCCGACGAAGGCTCTTTGCGCAGCGCGACAGTTCTTCCTGCCACAGCGCGTCAATGGGCCGGCGCCGCCTTCGCCGCGGCCCGGGCGCCCAGCGCCTGGTGGTCGGCGGCCAGGAACAGATACATGGCCGGCACCACGAACAGGGTAAACAGGGTGCCGATGGACAGGCCCGTGAAAATCACCAGCCCCATCGCGTGGCGCCCGGCCGCGCCCGCGCCCGAGGCGATCACCAGCGGCAGCACGCCAAACACCATGGCCGCCGTCGTCATCAGGATGGGACGCAGGCGCACGGCGGCGGCCTCTTCCACGGCCTCGCGCTTGCTCTTGCCCGTCTTTTGCAGCTGGTTGGCCACTTGCACGATCAGGATGCCATGCTTGCTGATCAGGCCCATCAGGGTCACCAGGCCCACCTCCGTGTAGATGTTGATCGAGGCAAAGCCGAGGAAGATGAACATGGTGGCGCCAAACAGGGCCAGCGGCACGGAAACGAGGATCACGACGGGGTCGCGGAAGCTCTCGAACTGCGCCGCCAGCGCCAGAAAGACGATCACCACGGCAAACAGCATGGTGACGATGAAGCCGCCCGATTCCTGCACGAACTGGCGCGACTGGCCCGCATAGTCGGCCGTGTAGCCGCTGGGCGCCAGCTGGGCCAGCGTCTCGCGCATGAAGGCCAGCACCTCGCCCTGCGAGGCGCCGGACACGCCGGAAAGCGTCACGGAATTGAGTTGCTGGAAGCGGTTGATCGACTCGGGCACGACGTCGTACTGGATATGCGCGACGGTACTGGCCGGTATCATCGCGCCGTCAGGCGTCTTGATATGAAAGTCCAGCACGGCCGACGGATTCAGGCGGTCCACCTGCAGCACCTGCGGGATCACCTTGTAGGAACGCCCGGCGATGGAAAAATAATTGACGTAGTTGCCGCCCAGGGCCGCGCCCAGCGCCTGCCCCACATCCTGCTGCGTCATGCCCAGCGCGGCCACGCTGTCGCGGTCGATCACGACGGTGGCTTGCGGTTTATCAATCTTCAAGTCCGTGTCGATGAAATAAAACTTGCCCGACGCGCGCGCCTTCTCTAGCACCTGCTGCGCGATGGCGTCGAGGTTTTCAAACGGTTCCGTGGTGGCGATGACGAATTGCACGGGCAAGCCCGAGGAGCCGGGCAAGGCGGGAAACTGGAAGGCGGCCACGCGGGCGCCGGCGATCCGGTTCCAGCCCGCCTGCAAGTCCTGCTGCACCTCTTGGGCGCTGCGCGCGCGCTCGCCCCACGGCGTCATCAGCATGCCGCCAAAACCCGAGTTGACCGTCGGCACGCCCGTAATTTGAAACATCTGGCTGTATTCAGGCATGGCCTTGGCCACCTGGTAGATTTGCTCGGCATACACCTGCATCTGGTCCGAGGTGGCCGTCGGGTCGCCCACCACCTGCGACAGCACGACGCCCTGGTCTTCCTCGGGCGCCAGCTCGGACTGCGACATCCTGAACATCAGGCCCAGCACCACCATCAATAGCGCCGCCATGACGATGAGCACCACCCAGGTATCGAGCAGTGCGCGCAGCAGGCGCCGGTAGCTGTCGTGCACCTTGCCGAAGACGCGGTCGATGGCTTGCACGAAGCGGCCGCTGTCCTGTTCCGGGCGGAAAAAGCGTGAACACATCATGGGCGACAGGGTCAGGGCCACGATGCCCGACACGGCCACGGCCCCGGCCAGGGTGAAGGCGAATTCCGTGAACAGCGCCCCCGTCAGGCCGCTCTGGAAGCCGATGGGCACGTACACGGCGACGAGCACCACCGTCATCGCCAGGATGGGGCTGCCCAGCTCGCGCGCCGCCAGCAGGCTCGCTTCCAGCGGCGACTGGCCCTGCTTCATGTGGCGGTCCACGTTTTCCACCACGATGATGGCATCGTCGACCACCAGGCCGATGGCCAGCACGATGGCAAGCAGGGTCAGCAGATTGATGGAATAGCCGAGCGCCAGCATGGCCGTAAACGTGCCGATCAGGGACAGCGGCATGGCGATCACGGGCACGATCACGGCCCGCAGGCTGCCCAGGAACAGATAAATGACAATGGTGACGATCAGCAGCGCCTCGACCAGGGTCTTGATGACCTCCTTGATGGACGTATTGATGAAGAAAGTCGAGTCGTACACGATTTCCCCCGTCAGCCCGGCCGGCAGCTGGGACTGGATATCGGGAAAGCTGGCGCGCACGCGCTCGGCCACGTCGAGGATATTGGCTTCCGGCGCCACCTTGATGCCGATGAAGACGGAGCGCACGCCGCTGAAGGCGACGTTGAAATCATAGTTTTCAGAACCCAGCACGACGGTGGCCAGGTCTTCCAGCCGCACGATGGAGTCGCCGCTGCGCTTGACGACGAGCTTCCTGAATTCCTCGACCGAGTGCAGGTCCGTGCCGGCCGTCAGGGGAACGGTCACCATCTGGCCCTTGCTGGCCCCCAGCGCGGCCAGGTAATTGTTGTTGCCCAGGGCGCTGCTGACCTCGGCCGCCGTCATGCCGAACGCGGCCATCTTGTCCGCGTCCAGCCAGGCGCGCAGGGCGAACAGGCGCGCGCCCAGCAATTCCGCCGTCTGCACGCCGGCGACGGCGTCCAGCTTGGGCTTGACGACGCGGCTCAGGTAATCCGTCACATTATTCGTCGGCAAGGTCTTGCTGTAAAAACCCAGGTACATGGCGTCCGTCGTCTGCCCCATCTGCACCGTCAGCACGGGCGTCTGCGCCTGGGCGGGCAATTGGTTCTTCACGGAACTGACCTGGGTATTGATTTGCGTCAAAGCCCGGTTCGCGTCGTAATTGAGGCGCAAGGTGGCCGTGATGGTCGACACGCCGCTGCTGCTGGACGAGGACAGGTAATCGATGCCCTGCGCCTGGGCGATGGCCGATTCCAGCGGCTGCGTGATGAAGCCGGCCACCGTCTGCGCGTCGGCGCCGTAATACGTGGTGGAGATCGTCACGACGGCGTTCTGCGTCTTCGGATACTGGTTGATGGGCAGGCTGAACAGCGAGCGCAAGCCCAGCACCACCAGCAGCAGGCTCACCACCATGGCCAGCACGGGCCGGCGGATAAAGAGATCGGTGAAGTTCATGGCGGCGCCTCGACTCAATGTTCCTGCGGCGTGGGCTGCGGATTGTTGCGCGGCTCGACGACGTTGCTGATCACCACGGGGCTGCCGTTCTTGAGCTTGATCTGCCCGCTGGTGACGACCTGCTGTCCCTCGGTGAGCCCCGTCAGCACGGCCACCTGGTCGCCCCGCGTCTCGCCCGTCGTCACGAACACCTGCTGCACCACCAGCTCGCCCGCCTTCGGCGGCGGCGCGCCGGCCTTGGGCGGCGGCGCCGGATGCACGACGAAGACGGTGGAACCGTAAGGGTTATAGGTGATGGCCGTCTGCGGCAAGGTCAGGTACGGCTGCTTGCCCCCCACTTCCACATGGACATTGGCAAACATGCCCGGCAGCAACTGCCGCTGCGGATTGGCCACCGTGGCTTCCACCTGCACATTGCGCGTGGCGGGGTCGACCTTGGAACTGATGGCGCTGACCTTGCCCGCAAACGCCGTATTCGCATGTGCATCGCTGGTCAGGTTCAGCACCTGGCCCACCTGCAGGCCGCCCAGCTGCTTTTGCGGAATATAAAAGTCCACGTAGATGGGATCGATGGTTTGCAAGGTGACGATCTTGTCGCCGGGATTCAGATACTGACCCGGATTGACGGTGGTGATGCCGAGTTTGCCCGCGAACGGCGCGCGGATGGTTTTCTTTGCCACCAGCGCCGCCTGCTGGGCCGCCAGTGCCTGCTTGCTTTTCAGGTCGGCCGCGTCGTTGTCGATCTGCGCCTGGCTGATCGCCTGCACGGCAAATTGCTGGCGGTCGCGCGCCAGCACGGACGCGGCCAGTTCGGCGGCCGCCTCCAGGGCGCGCAGCTGCGCCAGGTCGGCGTCGGCGTTCAGCTGCAGCAGCACCTGCCCTGCCCTCACCTCCTGGCCGGACTTGAAGTTGATCGTCCTGACGAGTCCGGCGATTTCGCTCGTCACGTCGACGCCACGCACGGCCACCAGGGTGCCCACGGAGGACAGATGCGGCTGCCAGTCGACCTTGCGGATGATGGTCGCCGACACCGTCTGCGGCGCGGGCTTGGGCGAGCTGGCCATGAGCTGGCGGATGTGCAGGAAAAATCCCAGAGCCAGCAGGGCAATCAACAGCGCCACCGCCCCCAGCATGATGAGCATGCGTTTCGTGCGTTTCGTCATGGATGCGCTCCTTGTCATTGCGTCCCGCTGCCATTGCGCGTGCCGTGTTGCAAGGCCCCGTGTTGCAAGGCCATATTGTTGCAAGGCCATATGTTGCAAGCCCCTCAGTCCCTGCCTGCCGCCACCGGCAAAGTCGTTGCCGTGGAAACGGCCGGCAGCGCGGGGCGGTTCCACCAGCCGCCGCCCAGCGCCTGGAACAGCGCGGCGCTATCGGCATGGCGGGCCGCCTGCGCCTGCACCAGGCCCACCCTGGCCTGCTGGTAGGTGCGCTGGGCGTCCAGCAGGCTCAGGTAGCTGATGGCGCCCAGCTTGAATTGCTGCGTACTCAGCGCCAGCGATTCGCCGGCCAGCGCCTCCACCTCGGCCTGCTGCTGCAAGGCGGCAGCGTCGGTCTCGAGGGCGCGCAGGCTGTCGGCCACATTCTGGAAAGCGCCCAGCACGGTGGCGCGGTAATCGGCGGCCGCGCCCTCGTAGGCGGCGATGGCGGCACGCCGCCCGGCGCGCAGCGCGCCGCCATTGAAAATGGGCTGGGCCAGCCCGGCCGCCACGCCCCACACGGAGGAGCCGCCGTGCAGCAACGCGGGAATGCTGGTGGCCAGCGCGCCGACATTGCCCGTCAGGGTGAACTGGGGGTACATGGCTGCCGTGGCGACGCCGATCTGCGCGCTGGCCTGCTGCAGCAGCGCCTCGCTGGCGCGGATGTCGGGGCGCTGGCGCACCAGGGCCGACGGCAGGGAGACGGGCAAGTCCTGCGGCAAATGCAGCGACGCCAGGTCGAATTCAGGCATACCGGGTTCGCTGGGCAGCCGGCCCGCATACACGGACAGCTGGTGACGGGCCAGGGCCAGGGCTTTTTCCAGCGGCGGCACGCCGGCGCGCGTCTGCGCCACCGTATTGCGCTGCAGCAGTACCGTGGCACGGGCGATGGCGCCAAACTGGAATTGCTGTTCGATCAGGTCCAGCTGCTTCTGCTGCGCCCCGAGTATCTCGCTGGTGGCCTGCAGCTGGGCGCGCAAGGACGCCACGCGGATGGCCGTCGTCACCAGATTGGCCGTCAGGGCCAGGCACGTCGCTTCCAGTTGGTATTGTCTATAGTCAACCAGGGCTTGCAAGCCTTCCAGCTGGCGCTTGTTGCCGCCGAACACATCCAGCGCATACGACACGTTCACCGAGGCGTTATACAAATTGAGGACGCCGCCCACGCCCTCCAGGCTGCTGTTCTTCTCGCGGCTGGCGCCCAGCCGGGCGCGCAGGTCCGGATACAGCAGGCTGCCGGACAGGGCGCGGTAGTTTTCATCGGCCTGGCGCAGGGCCGCCTGGGCCGACGCCAGGCCGGGATTGCGCGCGAGGGCGCCGCGCACCAGCTGGTCCAGCGCCGGCGACTGGAACAGCGACCACCATTGCGCGGGGATATCCTGGCCGGCCACAAAGCGCTGCGCCTGGCCGGCGGGACCAGGCGCCGCCGCCGTTTGCGCCGGCAAGGGCGCCGGCGTGTAGCGCTCGCCACCGCCGGGAGCGGCGGGACGCTGGAAGTCCGGCCCGACGGCGCAAGCGGCCAGCAGGCATGCCGTGAGGATGCCGAGTATGGGCTGCCGGATGCTGGAAAACATGGTGCTGGTCCGATACGTTGCCGTGCCACATCGCCGTTGAAAAATATCCCTATACGGACCGGCGAATCTGCCCATCCGTTCTACGATTGTAGAGCACCAGACGTAAAAAGAGCCTTCCGAAGAAGGCTCTTTGACCTGGCACAAGGATTGCGCAGTTGAGGCCGGCTTGAATTACTTTTGCAGGCTGACGGACGCCGCTTTCGGCGCGCGGCGGCCCATCAGGAACAGCACGGCCTTCTTCAGCATGCGGTAGACGAAGCGCACCAGCAGCAGGGTCAGCACGCACTCGAGCAAGGTCAATATCAGGGCCACGGCCACGGGCATGCGCGCGGCGCGGCGGTGGAACTTGGCCACGGCGCCATCGCGGGCGATCTCGATGCTGTCATAGAAGGTCGGCACGACCAGCAGGGTCAGGATCGTCGAGGTGATGGTGCCGCCGATGATGGCGATCGCCAATGGACGGTAGAACTCGCCACCCTCGCCCAGGCCCAGCGCCACGGGGAACATGCCGGCGATCAGCGCGAACGTCGTCATCAGGATAGGGCGCAGACGCATGCGGCCCGCATACATCAGCGCGTCTTCGCGGCCATGGCCTTCTTCCTCGCGCTTGCGCGCCGCGTCCAGCAGCAGGATGGCGTTCTTGGCGACCAGGCCCATCAGCATGATGATGCCGATAAAGCTCATCAGGTTGAGGGTGTTGTTGGTGATCACCAGCGCCACCACCACGCCGATCAAACTGAGCGGCAGGGACATCATCACGGCCACCGGCGCCGTGAAGGAACCGAACTGCATGACGAGGATCAAATACATGAGGCCAATACCCATCACCAGCGCGATCAGCATTTCCGTGAACAGCTCCTGCTGGTCCTGGCCGGCGCCGCCCAGCGCCAGACCGTAGCCGGGCGGGAAGTCGATGGAGTTGGCCAGTTTCATGGCGTCGCTCGTCACTTCGCCGTTCGAGCGGCCCTGCGCATTGGCCGACACGGTGATCGTGCGCTTGCCATTCTTGTGCTCGATACCGGACGGGCCCTTGCCCATGGTAATGGTGGCGATCTGGTCCAGCGGCACCATTTGCGAGGTGCCCGTCACGCTGATCGGCAGGCGCTCGATGTTTTCCGATGCCACGCGGTCGTCGGGATGCAGGCGCACGGCCACGTCGCGCGTTTCGCCCGTCGGATCGACCCAGTCGCCCACTTCCACGCCGGCAAACGCCACGCGCAGCGATTGCGCCGCGTCATTGACGGAAATGCCCATCGAGTTGGCCAGGCCGCGGTTGAGCTCGATCTGCAGCTCGTTCTTCGGGTCCTGCTCCGACAGGCCCACGTCGACGGCGCCGGGTATGGCGCGCAGCTTGTCCATGTAGGCATTCGTGATTTCCATCAGCTTGCGCGAATCCGGGCCCGTGAATTCCACCTGAATCGGCTTTTGCGAACCGTTGCTCAAATCGTCCTGCACCACATATTCGGCGCCCACCAGGCGCGACATCTTCTCGCGCAGCTCGACGGCGATTTCCTTGGCCGAACGCTTGCGCGTGTTGCGCTTGCCGATGTCGACATACACGCGGCCGCCGCCCGCATTGATGGAACTGTTGGTATCCTTGGTTTCAGGCAAGGACCGCGCCAGCACGGCCGCCGCTTCCAGCTTCAGGCGCGAGTACTCGATGCTGCTCGACGACGGCGTGCGCACATTGATCATCAGATTGCCGGAATCAGATGCCGGCAAGAAACTTGTGCCGCCATGCGTGGAATGCAGGACGATGGCGCCCACCAGGCTGCCGAAGGCGATGACGGCCATCCAGCGGCGGTGATGCAGGGCCCAGGCGATCACGCGGCCGTAGCGGTCGGCCTGGTGGTCGAACCAGTGGTTGAATTTCTCCAGCACGCGGCCGATGCCCTTTTTCGGCGCCGCGTGTTCCTCGACCGGGTCGCCCCAGTAGGCCGACAACATGGGGTCGAGCGTAAACGAGATGCCGAGGCTGACGAGCACCGAGCACGTCACCGTCAGGGCAAACGGACGGAACCACTCGCCCGAGATCCCCGGCATGAAGGCCACGGGAATGAAGACGGCGATGATGGAGAAGGTCGTGGCGGCCACGGCCATGCCGATCTCGGCCGTGCCTTCCAGCGCGGCCGTGCGGCGGTCCTTGCCCATTTGCATGTGGCGCACGATGTTTTCACGCACCACGATGGCGTCATCGATCAGCACGCCGATGGCCAGCGACAGGCCCAGCAGGGTCATGAAGTTCAGGGTAAAGCCGCACAGCCACACGGCGATGAAGGCGGCAATCACGGACGTTGGCAGGCTCAGCGCCGTGATCAGGGTCGAACGCCACGAGTTCAGGAAGGCGTAGACGACGAAAATCGTCAGCACGGCGCCCAGCACCAGCGATTCGATCACGTTGTTCAGGCTATGCTGGGCGTTTTCGCCGCCGTCGCGCGTCACTTGCAGGATCGTGCCTTGCGGCAAGGTCTTGTTGATTTCCGCCACCATGTCGCGGATCTTGTTGGCCACGCTGACGGTGGACGCGTCGCGCACGCGGGTAATCGACATGCCCACGTTGGGCTTGCCGCTGCGCATGCTCAGGCTGTTGACCTCGGCAAAGCCATCCTCGATGGTCGCCACTTGCGCCAGGCGCACGATTTCCTCGCCGCGGCGCTTGATCACTACTTTCTCGAAGTCGCTTGGCGACTCGATGCGGCCCACGAGGCGGATGCTTTTCTCGTCCAGGGTGCCGCGCACCTTGCCGACAGGGGCGTTGGTGTTCTGGTTGCGCAGCGCGGTGACGACATCGCTGACGGAAACATTGTATTCACGCAATTTTTCCGCGCGCAACAGCACGGACAGTTCGCGCTTGAGCGAGCCACCCACGTTGACCAGCGCCACGCCGTCGACGGTGCGGAAGCGGTCCGACAGCACGTCTTCGGCCAGGCGGGAAATTTCCGCATGGCTTTGCGAGTTCGACGACAGGGCCAGCTGCATGATCGGTTCGGCAGCCGGGTCGATGCGCTGCAGGATGGGTTCACGCATTTCCGTCGGCAACTTGTAGCGCACGGCGGCAATGGCATTGCGGATATTGTCGGACGCTTCGATCAGATTGGTATTGAAGGTGAACTTCAGGAAGATGCTGGCCGCACCTTCGTTCGAATCGCTGTTGACTTCGGTCACGCCGGAAATGCTTTGCAGCGACTTTTCCAGGCGGTTGACCACTTCGCGCTCGACCGTATCGGGCGAGGCGCCAGGGTAAGGAATGCTGACGACGATGAACGGCACTTCGACGTCCGGGTTCTGGTTGACGCGCAGTTTCTTGAGCGCCAGCAAGCCGACGCACATCATCGCCAGGATCAGGACGATGGTGGCCGTAGGCCGCTTGATACTGAAATCGGAAAGGAACATGGCTTAGTTTCCTTTACCGGCAACGGCGGTGCTGCTGCTGGCCATGGCGGCCGCCGGCAGGGCCTTGGCCGCCGTCAGTTCCACTTTCTGGCCATCCTTGAAGGTCGAACCGGGCGTGCGCAGCACGGTGTCGCCGCTGGCCAGGCCGCTTTGTACTTCCCACTGGCCCGTGCGCACGTCGCGCGCGCCGATGCGCAAATTGGTTTTATGCAAGGCCTTGTCCTTGACTTTCCACGTGTACGTGACGTCGCCCGCCTTCACGAGGGCCGAGTCGGGTATCATCAGGGCGCTGACGGTTTCCGTCTCGATGCGCCCTTCCGCGTACAGGCCGGCCACGCGCGGCTGCTGCTTGTCGTTGAAATCGACGAGCACGGCCACCTGGCGCGTGACGGCGTTGGCGGCCGGATCGACGCGGCGCACCTTGCCCGCGAAATCCTGTCCCGGATAACCATTGATGCGGAACAACACGGGCTGGCCCACCTTGACGACGCCGATCTTGTCGGCCGACACCAGGCCTTCCAGGCGCATGCTGGTCGGATCGATGACCTTGATCAATTCCTTGCCGATTTGCGCCGTATCGCCATTCGATACCTTGCGCTCGCTCACGATGCCGTCGAACGGCGCGCGCACGAGCGTGCGCTGCAGCTGCTGGCGCGCCAGCACGGCGCGGCTCTTCGCGGCGGACAGATCGCTTTGCGCATTGTTGCGGCGGATTTCCGCGTCTTCCAGCGCCTGCGTCGACGTCATGCCCGAGGCGCGCAGGGTTTTCATGCGCTGGAACATGCGTTCGGACTGCTCCAGCACCTGGCCCGCGGCGCGGCTGGCTTCCTCGGCCGAATTGAGGCTGTCGCGGATGGCCGTTTCGTCCAGGCGCACCAGCACGTCGCCCCGCTTGACGACTTCGCCATTTTCCTTCATGACCTGGATCACGACGGCCGACACTTCGGCGCGCAAGTCCGCGTTGCGCTCGGGCTGCACCGAACCGGTAATCACGGGACCGGACGCCAGCGCATTGCTCTGTATGGTCAGCATGTCTTCCGGGGACACGAGCAGATTGACGGCGGCGGCGGCCTTCTCGTCCTTGCCCCCTTTGCCAGCGCCCTTGCCAGGATCTTTGGACTCTTTGCCGCAGGCGGCCAGGGCAGAAGCGATTGCCAGAACAAACAGGGTTTTGCGCAACATGGGTAATTCTCCGGATAGATAGGACCGCTATCGGTCCGTCCGCCCGGATAGGGCGGCAATCGATAGCGGGCATTTATTTTTATTAAAACCACAAGCGCCAAAGTATCCATGAGCGTGTCCGGCCATGTCAATCGGCCGTTTCCTGTAATGCTTTAATCAATGGATGAAACGTAGTTTTTGCGCCCTGAAACGCAAAACCCCGCCTTCAGGCGGGGTTTGCACGGGAGGAAACGAGTGCTTAGCGGGCGAAGACGTAATTGACGAGGAAACCGATCGCCACGCCCGTGCACAGGCCGCCGGCGATTTCCACCAGGGTATGGCCCATGCGCTCGCGCAAGGTCTTGTGCGCGGCGCTGGCCGCTTCCCCGGCCAGGCGGTTGATGGCCGCCGCCTGCTTGCCCACGTGCTGGCGCAGGCTGTTGGCGTCGATGATGACGATGAAGGCCAGGGTCACGGCCACGCCGAAGGCGGGATGGCCTATGCCTTCGCGCAGGGCGATCAGGGTGGCCATGCTGGAAACGACGGCGCTATGGTTGCTGGGAAAGCCGCCGTTGCCGACCAGGCCGAAGGCCCACTGCCGGGTGCGGGCGCTGTTGATCAGGAATTTGATCGGTCCGACCAGGATCCAGGTGATCAGGGGCGTGACGAGGTAAGCGATATCCACGGGGTATTCCTTCTTTTATAGGTAGAGAGTGTGTCTGGAGAGACAGGCGCGCCGCAATTATCGCAGATCGCCCGCGCCAGCAAAACTGTCCATCCGCGTCCTGCAAAACGCCGCCCCCGGCGGCAACTAATATAAAATCATGGCATATACAACAATTGACGTATATCAACACCAGCAGTGGCGCACCGCGCGGCGCTGCGCATCAAACGTCTTTCACACAACGGGGTATTCATGCGGCATTTCAGAATTTCTTTCTTAGTTAGCTTCCTTCTCATGGCGGTGTCCGGCTGGTGGGGTTACAGCCACGGCGGCATGCCCGGCCTGATCAACGCGCTGTGGATCACGGGCGTGCTGGGCGTCATGGAAGTGTCGCTGTCGTTCGACAATGCCGTGGTCAACGCCTCGGTCTTGCGCCACTGGAATGAATTCTGGCAAAAACTGTTCCTCACGGTCGGTATTCTTGTGGCCGTCTTCGGCATGCGGCTGCTGTTTCCGCTGGTCATCGTTTCCGTCGCCACGGGCCTGGGCCTGGTGGACGTGTGGACCATGGCCACCACCACGCCCGACGTGTATGCGAAACACCTGACGGACAACCACGCGCAGGTGGCGGCCTTCGGCGGCGCCTTTTTGCTGCTGGTGTTCCTGAACTTCCTATTCGACGACGAGAAGGAATTGCACTGGCTGGGCTGGGCCGAGGAAAAAGTCAACGCGCTGGGCACCGAAAGCCTGGCCGTGCTGATCACCATGGGCGCCGTGGCCGCCTGCGTGGCCATGGGTCCTGCGGAAGCCAAATACAGCGTGCTGGCCTCGGGCATCGTCGGCATCGCCGTCTACATCGGCGTGAACTGGATCAGCGGCTTGCTGGAAGAAGGCGAGCCGGACTTGCAGGATGACGAGGAGGAAGGCGCCGCGCCAGCCAAAAACGGCAATGGCGAGCTGGTAAAAACGGTGGCGCGCGGCAGCATCGGCGGCTTCCTGTACCTGGAAGTGCTGGACGCCTCGTTCAGCTTTGACGGCGTGATCGGGGCGTTTGCCATCACCAACGACGTGGTCATCATCATGCTGGGCCTGGCCATCGGCGCCATGTTCGTGCGCTCGATGACGGTGTACCTGGTGCACAAGGGCACGCTGGACGAATTCGTCTACCTCGAGCACGGCGCCCATTATGCGATCGGCATCCTGGCCTTGATCATGCTGGCGTCCGTCAAGTACCATATTCCGGAGTGGTTCACGGGCCTGTCGGGCGTGGCCTTCATCCTGGTCTCGCTGTGGTCGTCCTTGCGTTATCGCAAACGGCACGCGGCACAAGCTTGAAATCGGGGCGATCGTCCCCAATTGAGAGAGTGATGGCACGAGCGCCTTACGCGCTCATCCCATGAAGGCATGATCGAGTTTAATTTTTTAAGGAGCACCACATGGCAATCAGTTTGCAAAAAGGCGGCAACGTCAACCTGAGCAAGGAAGCACCGAACCTGAAGAAGATCATCGTCGGCCTCGGCTGGGATCCTCGTTCGACGGACGGCGCCACCTTCGACCTTGACGGTAGCGCGTTCCTCCTGAAAAGCGACGGCAAAGTCCGCGGCGACTCTGACTTCATCTTCTACAACAACCTGAAGTCGACCGACGGCTCCGTCGTGCACACGGGCGACAACACGACCGGCGAAGGCGAAGGCGACGATGAGCGCATCGAAATCGACCTGACCCGCGTGCCAAACGACATCGACCGCATCAGCATCACCGTCACCATCCATGACGCCGACGCGCGCCGCCAGAACTTCGGCATGGTCTCGAAAGCCTTCATCCGCTGCCTGAACGCGGAAGGCGAAAAAGAAATCGCCCGCTACGACCTGTCCGAAGACAGCTCGACGGAAACGGCGATGATCTTTGGCGAAATCTACCGCTACAACGGCGAATGGAAGTTCAAGGCTATCGGCCAGGGCTTCAACGGCGGCCTGGGCCCTCTGGCCCGCTCGTTCGGCGTGAACGCCTAAAATTCACGCTCGTTAAACCTGCTGCGCCGCGCATCGAGCGTGCGCGCGACGGTTTTCCGAGGTGAATTGCACTTTTGTCATATCATTGCTGCCGCCTGCACAGTTCAGGCGGCTTTTTTTTGGAGATTAATCATGCCAGTATTTAGTGTCACGGGCGACGTCGATCCCTTCCTCCACGTCAGCATGAAGCAGGGCGAAACCATCTATTGCGAATCCGATGCGATGGTGATGATGGAAACGGCGCTCGATTTGAAGGGCAAGATGACGGGCGGCCTGGGCAGCGCCATCATGCGCCGCTTCGCCAACGGCGAATCGTTCTTCCAGCAGCATATCGAAGCGGTGCGCGGCGGCGGCGACTGCCTGCTCTCGCCCACCCTGCCGGGCGCCATCGAAGTGGTCGACGTGGGCGCGCGCCAGTACCTGCTCAATGACGGCGCCTTTGTCGCCGCCACCTCGGGCACGGAAATGAAAGTGCGCACGCAAAGCATCGGCAACGCGCTGTTCGCGCAGTCGGGCGGCTTCTTCGTCATGGAGACGGCCGGCACTGGGCAAGTGGTGGTGTCGGGCTTCGGCTCCATGTTCCAGCTCGACGTCGAGCCGGGCAAGGACGTCGTGATCGACAATTCCCACGTGGTCTGCTGGGACAACAGCCTGAAATACGAGATTTCCGTGACCACGGGCGGCGGTGCCAGCGGCGGCGGCATCGGCGGCTTCCTCGGCAATATCGTCAACAGCGTGACCAGCGGCGAAGGCATCGTGCTGCGCTTTTCCGGCTCGGGCAAGGTCTTCATCTGCTCGCGCAACCGCGACGCCTTCCTCAAATGGACAGCCAGCGGCAAAGCCGGCTAGGGGCACCTGACCAAACCTACTGCGCGTCGGCATAGGCGGCCTGCGATGCTCACCGTACCAGAGTACGGTTCCGCTTCTCGGCCACCTCTCCCTTCCGCTCGCGACGGTTTTGTCAGGCGCTGTTAGTTTGTTGTTCGAAAAACTTCTAAGGCCAGGTTAAGTCTGGTCGCTTAGACTCCCCGCGCGCGCACCTGCGCGCAGCTTCCCCTATTTCCACCCGGTCCCCGTACATGCAAAGAGTCTGGTTCAACAAAACATTTTCCTCGGTCGGCACGGCCATGCGCCTGATCCGCGAAGCCGATATGGCCGCGACCAATGGCGCGCCGCGCTATCACATCGTGTGCAGCAATACGAATGCGCATGCGGCCGCCTTTTTGTCGGCCCACGAATATGTGGTCGAACCGTCTGGACTGACGGGCCACAATTATGTCGAGTGGTGCCTGGAGTTTTGCCGCGACCGGGGCATCACGATTTTCTGGCCCGGCAAGGAAGCGGGACTGATCGGCAGCGCCAGCGCGCGCTTCGCCGCCCTCGGCACGCGCGTGCTCAGTGTGGCCAGCGAAGAGACTTTGACCCTGATGCACGACAAGGCGCGCTTCTGCGACGGCCTCGACCTGCCGATGGCGCGCCCGGCCGACTACCGCGCCGTGACCAGCATCGCGGAATACGACGCCGCCTACGCCGAACTGCGCCCGCTGCATCGCAAGCTGTGCATCAAACCGTCCGAATCCGTGTATGCCCTGGGCTTTGCCATTCTCGATGAAGAGCGCACCAGCGCCCAGCTGCTGCTGGCCGGCGCCGCCTACCAGATCAATGCGCAAGAGCTGCGCAACGGCCTGGCGCAGATGGCATCGTTCAAGACCCTGCTGCTGATGGAATACCTCGACGGCCACGAATACAGCGCCGACTGCGTCGCCGACCAGGGCACGCTCATTTGCGCCGTGCCGCGCAAGAAGCTGCATGGGGGCGGCAGCGGCCAGCTGATCGAGCTGCGCGCCGACCTGCTGGCCGCCTGCGACAAACTGGCGCGCGACTACCGCCTGAACGGCGTCTTCAACATCCAGTTCCGCGAAGGCGCCAACGGCCTGGCTTTGCTGGAGATCAATCCGCGCATGTCGGGCGGCATCGGCATGGCGTGCGCGGCCGGCCCCAACCTGCCCTACCTGGCGCTGGCCGGCTTCGACCAGGGTTTCGACAAGCTCACCGTGCCCGCCATCCGCGCTGGCATGCGCGTGGGCGAAGCCGCCTACGCCGTGGAGCTGCCATGAACCTCGTCAAGCAGCAGATGCCCACGGGCGAACTGACCCTGAAGGTGGACGAGGCGCGCTTTCCGCTGGACTGGCTGATCGGCTTTGCCGCGCGCGCCAACGCCAAGCGGGGCTTTTTGTTCCTGTCAAAAGTGCTGGGCAAGCACTGGCCCGTCACGCCGCGCGCCATGCAAGCCATCCACGACGACCTGGCCGCGCAGATTCCCCCCAGCCTGCCCGGCCCCGTCGTCTTCATCGCCATGGCGGAAACGGCCGTCGGCCTGGGCCAGGGCGTGTTCGAGGCGTGGCTGCGCGCCAACCCGAACGGCAAGGCCTTATTTTTGCACAGCTCGCGCTACCGCGTGGGCACGGTGCCCTTCTTCGAATTCGAGGAGTCGCACAGCCACGCGCCGCGCCAGTTTTTGCATTTGTCGGACGCGGCCAGCGCCCTGTTTTCCACGGCGCGCAGCCTGGTGCTGATCGACGATGAAGCGTCGACCGGCAATACCTTCGCCAATCTGGTGCAAGTGTGCCGCGCGCGCTATGCGCAGCTGGAAAAGCTGCACCTGGGCGTGATCACCAATTTCATGGGCCAGGCCGCCAACGCGGGCTTGAGTGAGCGTTTCGGCCTGCCCACGACCATCGGCGCGGCGCTGTCCGGCCATTACGCCTTCCAGGCCGGCGAGGCGCCCGCGCCCGTGGCAGCCAGCGCGCAGCGCTTCGAGGCCAACGAAGAACGGGGCGCCAGCCCCGCCTTTGGGCGCATCGGCGTGGGCCGCGCCCTGGCGCCGCCGCAAGGCCTGGCCGTGCAGCTGGCGCAGGAAATCGGCGCCGGCGACTCCGTGCTGGTGCTGGGCACGGGCGAATTCATGCACCCGTCCTTCCTGCTGGCGCGCGAACTGGAAAGCCTGGGCAAGAACGTGGTGGTGCAATCGACCACGCGCTCGCCCATCCTGTCGTGGGGCTCCGTCGGGCATATCGTCCACTGCGACGACAATTACGGCGAAGGCATCGCCAATTACCTGTACAACGTGGCGCCGGGCCAGTACCAGCACGTGTTCATCTGCCATGAAACCCCGGCCAGCCCGGCCCTCATGCAACTCGCCGGCCAGTTGAACGGCCGCCTGTTCCACTTTCAGTCAGAGACCAAAATTGAAGAAATTCCTGTTTGTTGACCTGGACGACACACTGTTCCAGACGCCGAAAAAATGCCCGGGCGAGACCGGCCTGCAGCCGGCCGCCTACCTGAAAAATGGCGACGCCTGCTCGTTTACGACGGCGCGCCAGCGCGCCTTCTTTGAGTTTGCGCAAAGCGGCATGACATTGATACCCGCCACGGCCAGGAATGGCGACGCCTTCCGCCGCGTCGACCTGCCGTTTACCAGCTACAGCGTGCTCGATTACGGCGGCATCGTGCTGCAGCCGGGCGGCGCGCTCGACGCGGGCTGGCTGGCGCTGATGCAGAACGACATGCAGACGGCGCTGCCCGGCCTGCGGGACGCCATGCGCATCATCGACGATTTCCAGGCCAGGACGGGCATGCCCTCGCGCGCGCGCCTGATCGAGGATTACAACACGCCGTTCTACATCGTCGTCAAGGACCATGAAGCGCGCGGCGAGCGCCTGGCCGACATCGAAGAGCAGGTGCTGCAGCAGTGGATCGCGACCGAAGGGTCCGACTACTTCATCCACCGCAACGGCAACAACCTGGCCGTGCTGCCGAAGACCCTGAACAAGGCGCGCGCCGTCGCTTACCTGCGCGCCGAGCTGGAAGCCGAGCATGGCCCCATCGTCAGCTTCGGCATGGGCGACAGCCGCTCGGACGCCCGCTTCATGGCCGCCTGCGACTACGCCATCATCCCCAACGGCACCCAGCTGGCGGCCCTCACGGTGGCGGCGCTATGACCGACAGCACGCAGCATTTCAGCGGCAGCTACCGCCAGGAAGACGTGGAGTTCCTCCTCACGCCGATGGCGCTCGAGCCCATCCTCGACCTGGCCGAGAAAGAGCGCCTGATCCAGTCCGGCCAGCGCCACTACAGCGAGATGCTGTCGCCGGAGTCCCTGCCCTCGCCCGCCTACCTGGCCCTGTTCCAGAGCGCATTCGCCGCCAACCGCCTGCAGATGGCGCGCGACTGCCTGCGCCTGGCAGCCCTGATCGCGGCGCGCCGCACGGGGCCCATCACGCTGGTGTCGCTGGCGCGCGCCGGCACGCCCGTGGGCGTCATCCTGGGGCACTTGCTGCGCCAGGTCTTCCAGCGCGAGTGCAGCCATTATTCCGTCTCCATCATCCGCGACCGCGGCATCGACGCGAACGCCCTGCACCATATCCTGGCGCAGGGCCACAGTGACGCGTCCCTCGTCTTCGTCGACGGCTGGACGGGCAAGGGCGTGATTTCGCGCGAGCTGCGCCAGACGGTCCACGATTTCAACGCCGCCAATGGCACGGCCATCGACGGCGGCCTGTTCGTGCTGTCCGACCTGG
This sequence comes from Janthinobacterium sp. GW821-FHT03A03, assembly GCF_059421435.1. Lineage (NCBI taxonomy): Bacteria > Pseudomonadati > Pseudomonadota > Betaproteobacteria > Burkholderiales > Oxalobacteraceae > Janthinobacterium > Janthinobacterium sp. GW821-FHT03A03. The sequence continues at coordinate 62,213 of NZ_JBWKUZ010000018.1, forward strand.
CCGGCACGGCCGCCTGCGCCGCCTCGTCGGGCGACTACCTGATCCCGTCGAGCATCCTGAACGCCACCGTTTCGGGCCTGGTCAGCCGCTCCGTGCTCAATGAAGCCATTGGTCCGAACGACTTCCACGGCTGCGTGTATTACGCGCAGTTCGAGCAGCACGACCAGTCGCGCGCTTTCGCCGACGGCCTGGTGGCCGACGCCATGGCCATTGCCGCCAGCAGCGGCATCCCGCTGGCCGAGGCGAGCGACGCGCCCGCCATGGCGGCCCGCTCGCAAGCCTACATGGCCGCCGCGCAGCAGCAATACGGCATCAGCGACATCAACCTGATCAAACCGGGCATCGGCGAAGCGACGCGGGTGCTGCTGCGCCGCGTGCCCGAGCGCCTGATCGTGCGCGACACGAATGCGCCGGACGTGGCACATTTGCTGCTTCTGGCGCAGGAAAAAGCCATACCCGTCACCGTAGAACCGGCGCTGCCTTACCAGGCGGTCGCCCTTATCAGGAGCGCAGTCGATGGATAACAACTCCCTACACCCGCAAAGTGAGCACAAGGCGGCGCTGGGCGCCTCCATGTATGTGCCGACCACGCACAAGGACTTGCTGGCGATCGCCAATGGCGACAAATTCAGCCATTTGCGCTCGGTCATCCTTTGCACCGAAGACGCCATCGCCGAGCGCGACCTCAGCTACGCGCTGTTCAACCTGTCGCTGGCGCTGCAAAACATGGCCGACGAATCCGATACCTTGCGCTTCGTGCGCGTGCGTAACCTCGAGGTGCTGGCGCGCGTGCTGGCCATGCCCGGCGCCGACAAATTGAGCGGCTTCGTGCTGCCCAAGTCCACGCGCCACAACTTCGCCGCCTACTTCGACCTCGTGCGCCACACGCATCATCTGCTGATGCCGACCTTGGAAACGGCGGAAGTGTTCGACGACGAGGAAATGAAGCAGTTCCGCCTCATCCTGTCCGCGCCGGAAGTGCGGCGCCGCATCCTGGCCCTGCGCATCGGCGGCAACGATTTATTAGCCCTGCTGGGCTTGCGCCGCCCCACCAGCGGCACCATCTACCAGACGCCGCTGGGCCAGGTCATCGGCCGCCTGGTGACGATTTTCAAGCCGCACGGCTTCCAGCTGACGGCGCCCGTCTTCGAGCACCTGTCGCAGGGCAGCTGGCTCGACGCCGAAGTGGCGCAGGACATGGCGCACGGCATGATCGCCAAGACGGCCATCCACCCGGACCAGGTGCCGCAGATCGAGCGCCACTACCAGGTGGCGCAGTCGGATATCGAACTGGCGCTGCGCATCATCGACCCGGACAGCCCGGCCGTGTTCCGCATGCAGGAATCGATGTGCGAAGTGGCCACGCACAGCAGCTGGGCGCAGCGCATCATCGAGCAGGCGCGCCTGTTCGGCATCCGCCACGCCGACGGCGCGGCGGCATCGCCCCCCCATTTGCATCACTCCTTGAATACTCAACTCTCCAGCGACGAAGGGACTGCACGACCATGACCAATTTCACACGCGGACAAAAAGGCAAACTGGCTGACCTGGGCTTGAACGGCCCGTTCGCCGTCACGCTCGATATCGCTTCCGGTTCGATGGAAGTGGATGTCAGCTGCTTCGGCGTCGATGCAGCCGGCAAGCTGTCGGACGACCGCTACATGGTGTTCTACAACCAGAAAAGCGCGCCGGACAACGCCGTCACCGTGGAACTGAACGGTTCCCGCTCCGTGTTCCAGGTGGACCTTGCCCGCCTGCCCGCCTCGATCGACAAGCTGGTGTTTACGGCGGCGACGGAACAGGGCGGCATGCGCGCGCTGGGCAACTCCAGCATGGCGCTGGGCCAGGCGGCCACGTTTGCCTTCACGGGCACGGACTTCCAGGACGAGAAAGCCGTCATCATCGGTGAACTGTATCGCCGCGACGGCAGCTGGCGCTTCGGCGCCGTGGGCCAGGGTTTTGCGGGCGGCCTGGCGGCGCTGCTGAAGCACTTCGGCGGCAGCGAAGCGGCCCAATCGGCCCCGGCTCCTGCACCGGTTCCCGTCCCCACACCGGCGGCACCGCCGGCGGCAAATAAAATCTCGCTGTCGAAAATCCGCCTGGAAAAGCGCGGCGACAAGATTTCGCTCGACAAGCGCGACAGCGGCGGCTATGGCCGCATCCGCGTCAACCTGAACTGGAACCAGAACGCGTCGCAAGGGCAGGCGCCCGCGTCCAAGCTCGACACGGGCTTCCTGGGCAAGCTGTTCAACAAGCCGGCCGGCCGCGCGGGCGGCATCGACCTCGATATCGGCTGCCTGTTCGAGATGAGCAATGGCGCCAAGAGCGCCGTGCAGGCGCTGGGCAACAGCTGGGGCGCGTATGACAGGCCACCGTACATCCACCTGGAAGGCGACGACCGCACGGGCAGCGTCAGCAGCGGCGAAAACATCTTCATCAACGGCAGCCATTTCGACCAGATCAAGCGCGTGCTCGTCTACGCCTTCATCTACGAAGGCGTGCCGAACTGGGCTGCCACGGATGGCGTGGTGACGATCGAGATTCCCGGCCAGCCCACGGTGGAAGTACGCCTCGACACAGACAGCCAGCACGCCATGTGCGCCATCGCCATGCTGGAAAACCACGGCGGCAACCTGCAGGTGACAAAATTGGTGGAATACTTCGGCGGCCAAGGTAAAATCACGGCGCACCAGGCCATGGACGAGCGCTACAGCTTTGGCCTGAACTGGAAAGCCGGCCGCAAAGACTGAGGGAACGCTTAAAAAAGTCCATGGCGGCGTTGCATTGCCGTGCCGTACTAGTCGTACTGTCTTCGGCAATGCGCCTTGCCCTGAACATTTTTAAGCATCCCCATTTTTTTTACCTAGACAACCCTACCATGACCCCTACGAGCAAAAAAGTCACCTTCGCCTTCGCCATCTTCCTCGTGGCCGGCTTCCTGCTGCTGGCCGCCTATACGTGGATGGCCCTCAGCTTCTCGTACTCGGAAGGCGAACGGGCGGGCTACCTGCAAAAGTTTTCCAAGCGGGGCTGGATTTGCAAGACGTGGGAAGGGGAATTGCTGCTGACGGCGCTGCCCGGCACCATCCCGGAAAAATTCCAGTTCAGCGTGCGCGACGAGGAAGTGGCAAAACAGCTGACGGCCGCAGCCGGCAAGCGCATCCTCGTCACCTACAGCCAGCACAAGGGCGTGCCCACGCAATGCTTCGGCGAGACGGAATACTTTGCCGACAAAGTGGTCTTGAGCCAGTAAGCCGCGCATTCCAGCACTGCCGCGCCGGCCGGCCATTCCAGGCCGGCGCCCTCTTCCCCGCCTTTCCCTCGTCTTTGCGGCAATGAATTTCTAGCAAGAAATTTGTTACGTGCCTCACACATTCTCACTTTCTTATACACTACAGCAATTAGTTCTGACTGAGACATTTTACTAATGTAGTAAATGTGCGTGACCTTTGCGCTATCGCATGACGCCCAGCCAGCCGACCAATAGCGTGTATCACCACTACCGGAAACACCATGCGCATCCGCCTCTCCGGCCTGCTCCTGCTGGCCAGCTCGCTTCCCCTGTCGCTGCAGGCGCAGGATATCTCCGGCATGGCCGGCGCCCTGAAAGTCAGTTCAACCAAGGAGCGCACCTTCGTCGCCGCCGTCAGCTACACGCAGCCGGTAGGCGACTACAACGCCATGAGCCTGTCCTACATCAATGAGGGCCACCCGCAAGACCATCACCGCGACGGCATGGCGGGCCAGTTCTGGCTGCGCACGAAAAAGGTGGAGCAAGGGCTGATGCTGGGCGCCGGCGCGGGCCGCTATTTCTTCTTCGATACGGCCAGGACCGACGACAGCCTGCACAACTTCGACAACGACCACGGCTGGGGCTCCATCGTCAGCCTGCAGGCGCGCTGGCAATTCGACAACCGCTGGTATGCGCAGGCGCAGATCAACCGCATCAAGCCCGATGGCAAGGACAACACCACGCATCTGCTGATCGGCGCGGGCTACCGCTATGACGGCGTGCCCGGCGCCAAGCTGCACCTGCAGAACTGGGCGCACGACGACACCTTGACCGTCTCGACGGGCCACACCATCGTCAACAGCCTGCGCTCGGAGTCCTCGCGCCCGTTCACCCTGGAATACCGGCGCGCGGCGGGAAAATACGTGGACTGGACCGTCACCGCCCTCGATGAAGGCGACACGGACCTGGCGCACCGGCGCGGCGTGGCCGCGCAGCTGTGGCTGATCCGCTCGCTCAATGCAAAGGTGGAATTCGGCATGGGCGGCGGCCCCTACCTGGCGTGGGATGCGCGCGACACCCAGGGCCACAGCACGCGCCTGACGGGATTGCTGTCAGCCGTTGCCCGCTACCACGTCGACCGCCGCTGGGTGGCGCAAGTGGCGTGGAACCGGGTGGTGACGGACTACCACCGCGATGCGGATGTGATTTTGGTGGGGGTGGGAAGAAAATTCTGATGAAAAAAACTAAAAAAACTCGCTCTTCCGCCAAAGTAACGATGCCGAACAAAACCGTAGCGAGCGGCAGTGATTTTCGGCTGAGAAGCGCAACCGTACTTTAGTGCGGGGGGCGCCGAGCCGGTGAGCATCGCCAGCCGCAAAGCGCGCCGCGCAGTAGGTTTGGTTCGGTATCCTGCCTAGCGCGAACGCCAGACTGCACCGGCCGACTCGTTAGGCTGCGTCAGGCGCTCGATCACTTCGCGCGTCAGACTGGCCGAGCTTACCTGTTCAGCCTTGGCGCGGGCGGCGGCCAGCGAGCTGGAAAACGCGCTTTGCTGCTGGTCCAGGCTGGCGCGCAGGGCGGCCAGTTCGCGCTCCTGCTGTTGCGCACGAGCAATATCCAGTTCCAGCAATTGCTGCTTGGCGGCGGCCATGGCGCGCGTCGTGTCGGCCGCCTTGCGCTGCAGGGCCGCATGGGCCTGGGCGCTGGCCAGCAAGGCTTGCTGCGCGTCAAGTTTCTCGCTGGCGGCCTGCCGGGCGGCCAGTTCCAGCTGCTCGCGCTGGCGCATGGCCTCCAGCGCTTCCTGTTCCATGCCGGCGCGCGCTTCGGCGGCCTGCGTCGCCTGCTTTTCCGCTTCCAGGCGGCCGGCGATGGCTTTCGACGCCCGCTCTTCGGCGGCCGTCGTCTGGCGCTGCTGCACCAGTTTTTGCGCGATCAGCGCCAGCGATTCGCGTTCGGCGGCAACGAAGTCGCGTTCGGACGCCAGCAGCGCATCGGCTTCCCGGGCTTTGTCCTCTTCCACGCGGGCGCGCTCGCTATGCACCTGGCCCAGTTCCACGGCCAGGCGCGCCTGCGCCTGCACGGCTTGCGCGGCGGCCGCCTTTTGTTCGCCTTCGACCAGCGCCTGGTCCATCAGGATGCGGATGGCGTCCGCCTCCTTTTCCGACGCGACACGCAAGGCCTGCTCGGCCGCGTGCTGGCCGCGCAGCAGTTCCGCTTGCGCCGCTTCGGCGGCGATGCGTTCCTGCGCCGCGTTGAAGGCCAGCGCTTCCGCGTCCAGTTTCTCGTTCAAGGCGACGATGGCGGCTTGTTCGGCGGCCAGGCGCTCCTGCTCCTGTGCCTGCAGTCGCGCGGCCTGCGCCGCCTTTTCCTCGGCCAGCGCTAAGGACTGCGCCTGCGCGGCCAGGTGCGCGCCGCTGCTGGCGATTTCCTGTTCCTCGGCCGCGTTCTGGCGCGCAGCCAGTTCCGCCGCCTGGCGCGCCAGTTCGGCGCGTTCCTGCGCCAGGCTGGCGGCGCGCTGCTGTTCTTCCAGTGCGCGGGCCGCCGCCACGGCGGCCGCCTGCTCGGCAGCTTCCAACGCCTTGGTCTGTTCCAGCGCGGCCGTTTCCGCTTCCAGCTTGGCGTGGCCGGCGATTTCCGCATCCTGTTCGGCGGCGACGCGGGCCAGCGCCACGGCGCGCAGCTGGCGGTCCACCTCGATGCGCGCCTCGGTGGCAGCCAGGATGCGCATGTCGGCGTCGCGGCGCGCCTGGGCGCTGGCGGCGGCGACCATTTCCAGGCGCTCGCGGTGGACGGCCGCGTCACGCAGTTCCTTTTCCGTCTGCAGGCGCAGGTGCAGCGATTGCGCCGCATGGCGCTCGGACTCCGCCTGCGCCAGCGCGATGGCTTCGCGTTCCTGCTCCAGGTGGGCCAGCGCGCGCGCCTCTTCCAGCGCGCGCACTTCGGCGGCGGCGCGATTAAATGCCGATTCCAGCGCGATCTGGTCGGCGCGCTCGCGCTGCACCGTCAGTTCCAGCGCCTCGCTTTCCGCTTCGGCCAGCATCTGCGCCGTCTGGCGCGCGCCGTGGGCGTGGCGCTCGCGTTCGCGCGCCAGCACGGCGACACGGGCGTCGGCCGAGGCGATGCCCACCATTTCTTCCTTGGCCGCCTGCACGGCGGCGACGCGCTCGACGGCCTGCAGGCGCGCCTGCTCCGTCTGCACCTGCAATTCCTCGGCGGCGCGGGCCGCCTGCTCGGCCAGTTCCGACTGCACCGCCACCTGTTCGCTGGCGCGCAGGCGGCTTTCCTGCTCGGCGCGGGCGCGCTGTTCGGCAGCCAGGCGGATTTCATTGTCCGATTCCACGCGGGCGCGCAGTTCGGCCGTCTCCTGCTTGACCGCTTCCAGGCGGGCCACGCTCGCCTGCGCGGCGGCGCGCATGGTTTCCAGGCGCTCGCGGTTGGCGGCGATGGCCTCCTCGGCCGCCTGCGCGTTTTGCTGCGCGGCGGCGGCCGCCGCCGCATCGATGGCGGCGCGGTCCTCGGCCAGCGAGCGCACGCGCGCCTCGGCCAATGCCCGGCTTTCGGCGGCGCAGGTGGCTTTCGCTTCCGCTTCCACGCGGGCGATCGCCTCGTGGATGGCCTTCAATTCCATTTTCTGGCGTTCGGCGGCCGGCGCCTTGATGTCGGCTTCCTGCTCCGGCTCGGCGGCAGCCTGCGGCTGGGCGGCGGCGACAGGCGCAGGCGCCTCGGCCTTGCTCTCCAGGTCCTTGAAATCATGCAGCGAAACGATGCTGTCCTGGTCGAACTCGTCGTCGGCGGAATACGCGACGGTGAGGGAAACGGCCTGGCGCTGATTTTGCTGTGCTTGCATGATTTCTCGCTTATTCGGGTGAATTCCGTTGCTTATGGGAATTTATTACCACCATTATCGAACAGGCATGCACAAATCAGCGCGGCAAGAAGAGCCAGTTTTACCGCCCTTTTCATCATTTCACCAATCAAACCTACTGCGCGTCGCGCTGCCGCTCGCTACGGTTTGATTGGCAAAATATGCATTCAGATGGGCCACAAAGGCGCCTCGTCCATCAGCGCCACCTGCTCGCGCAATTCCAGGATGCGGTCCTGCCAATAGCGCTGCGTGTTAAACCAGGGGAAGGCAACGGGAAAGGCGGGGTCGTCCCAGCGGCGCGCCAGCCAGGCCGAATAATGGATCAGGCGCAGGGTGCGCAGCGCTTCGACCAGGTACAGCTGGCGCGGGTCGAAATCGCAAAAGTCTTCGTAGCCGGCCAGGATGTCGCTCATCTGGCGCACCTGGTCGCCGCGCTCGCCCGACAGCATCATCCACAGGTCCTGGATGGCCGGACCCATGCGGCTGTCGTCGAAATCGACGAAATGGGGGCCGGCGTCCGTCCACAGCACGTTGCCGCCATGGCAGTCGCCGTGCGTGCGCAACACGGCCACGTCGCCCGCCCGGTCGTAGCAGCGTTTGACGCCGTCGAGCGCCTGCTGCGCCACGCTGGAATACGCGGCCAGCAGTTCGGGCGGCAAGAAGTTGCCTTCCAGCAAGAATTCGCGCGGTTCCACGCCAAACGTCTGGTGATCGAGCGCCGGGCGTTCCTTGTAGGCGGACAGCGCGCCGACGGCGTGGATGCGGCCGATGAAGCGCCCTATCCATTCCAGCGTCGCCGGGTCGTCCAGCTCGGGCGCGCGGCCGCCGTGGCGGGGAAAGACGGCAAAGCGGAAGCCCTGGTACTGGTGCAGGGTGCTGCCGTTGATGGCCAGCGCGGGCACCACCTGGATTTCGCGCTCGACCAGTTCGGACACGAAGGCGTGTTCTTCCAGGATGGCCGTATCGCTCCAGCGCGCGGGACGGTAAAACTTGGCCACCAGGGGCGCGCTATCCTCGATGCCCACCTGGTAGACGCGGTTTTCATAGCTGTTGAGCGCCAGCAGGCGGCCATCGCCGCGCAAGCCCACGCTGTCGAGGGCGTCGAGCACGCAGTCGGGGCTCAGTGCGGAAAAGGGATGGACGGGCCGGTCGTCCTCGTGCGGCTGGTTTTCATTGTGCATAAGCGACATTGTAAGGCGCGCGCGTGCCGCCGGTGCAAACACTTCGGTGATGATGCACCGCAAGGCGTATACTGGCGGCTTACATTCAATCAAAGAGCAAGCCATGCAACTCGAACAGCCATTATCAGAAAAAGAATTCGACGAATTAGACCAATTCCTGTTGTCGGACCGGTGCTCCGAAGACGCCATGACCATGGATATGCTGCACGGCTATCTGACGGCCGTGGCCATCGGCCCGGAACCGATCATGCCGGCCGAGTGGTTGCCGCGCGTGTGGGGCGAAGATGCCGAAGATGCGCCGAAATTCAAGAACGGCAAGGAAGAAGAGCGCATCGTCAACCTGATCATGCGCTTCATGAACGAAGTGCTGGTGACGTTTGAAGTCGCGCCCAAGGAATTCGAAGCCCTGTTCGTCGAACACGACTACGAAGGCCAGACCCTGATCGACGCCGAAGCCTGGTGCTGGGGCTTCTGGGACGGCATGGAACTGCGTCCAGGCTCGTGGAACGAAATCTGGGATTCCGAAGTGGCCGAACTGATGCAGCCGATCTACCTGCTGGGCGCCGACGAAATCAAGGAAGAAGAGCTGAAACTGGTGGAAGACCCGGTCAAGGCGCACAAGCTGGCGCAGGAACTGGAAGCGAACCTGCCGGCCATCCACCGTTTCTGGGTCCCGCGCCGCAAGGCACCGGTGCAAACCATGAAGCGCGAAGAGCCGAAAGTGGGCCGCAACGACGACTGCCCTTGCGGCAGCGGCAAGAAGTTCAAGAAATGCTGCGGCGCAGAGCCGGCAGCCGAGTAATAACGCTATAGCATCTCCCCCTGCGCCGGCGTCCTGCCGGCGCAGCGCTGGCGCTGGCCTCCGGGCTATAATCGCCGCATGAAACTCCCCGACCTGAACCTGCTCGTCGCCCTCGACATCCTGCTCGAGGAAGGCAGCGCCGTGGCCGCCGCGCGGCGCATGAACCTGAGCGCGCCGGCCATGAGCCGCACCCTGGCGCGCATCCGCGACGCCATCGGCGACCCCGTCTTCGTGCGCTCCGGGCGCGGCCTGGCGCCCACCCCGCGCGCGCTGGAGTTGCGCGAGCAGGTGCGCAGCGTGGTGGAGCAGGCGCACGCGATCTTCACTTCCGGCCGCGAAGTCGACCTGCGCACCCTGGAACGCACCTTCAGCCTGTGCGCCAACGACGTGTTTGTCGGCGCCTACGGCGGCAAGCTGCGCGACCTGCTGGCCAGCCATGCGCCGAATACGGTGCTGCGCTTCGTGCCCGAAGGCGATGGCGCCACGGAAAACGACGCCCTGCACGCGGGCCGCATCGACCTGTACATCAGCGCGCGGCGCGCCTTTGCGCCCGACATCAAGCTGCAGCAGCTGTTTAGCAGCGGCTTTGTCGGCATCGCCCGCAGCGACCACCCGATCTTCGACGGCCCCGTCAACCTCGACAGCTTTACCGAGTACGAACATATCAGCGTCTCGCGGCGCGGCCTGGCGCGCGGCCCCTTCGACACGGCCCTGGCCGAGCGGGGCTACACGCGCCGGGTCTCGCTGATCAGCCCCAACTTCCAGTCCGCCATCTTCGCCGTGGCCGATTCGCGCCTGCTGCTGCCCCTGATGCCCACGCCCCTGCTGCCCATCGTCGAGCGGCTGGGACTGAAACTGCGCACCTTCCAGCTGCCGATTCCCGTCGACAGCGTCGACGTGATGCAGGCCTGGCACCCGCGCCTCGACCACGACCATGCGCACCGCTGGCTGCGGCGGATGATCAAGGAGCTGTGCGGCAGCGCGCCGCCGGACGAATGAATCATTGCGCCAGACGCAATTCAGACTTCCTCAATGATCAATTTTCACAAGATTAACGGCTACCTATACTGCGTGGACTGATTCTCATCCACGGAGTTCCCTGTGTCCGCTGTACCCCTACCCGGCGCCGCCCCCGCGGCCGCGCCTCCCGCCCCACCTGTCTTTGGCCTGCGCCTGGCCACGGGCCTGGCCGGCGTGCTGCTGGCCGTGCTGGTGTCCGGCCTGAACGAAAACATCACCAAGATCGCGCTGGCCGACATCCGCGGCGCCATGGGCATCGCGCGCGACGACGCCAGCTGGCTCGTCGCCCTGTACGCGGCCGCCTCGGTGTCGGCCATGGCGTTCGCGCCATGGTGCTCCGTCACGTTCTCGCTGCGCCGCGTCACCCTGGCCGCCATCGTGGTCTGCATGGCTGCCGGCGTGCTGTGCCCGTTCGCGCCGAATTTCTCCGTGCTGCTCGTCCTGCGCGTGGTGCAGGGCGCGGCCGGCGGCGCCCTGCCGCCCATGCTGATGACGGTGGCGCTGCGCTTCCTGCCGCCGAACATCAAGCTGTATGGCCTGGGCGGCTATGCGCTGAGCGCCACCTTCGGCCCCAGCCTGGGCACGCCGCTGGCCGCCTTCTGGAGCGAATACCTGGGCTGGCAATGGGCGTTCTGGCAAGTCGTCCCGGGCAGCATCGCCGCCCTCTTGATGGTGTCGTGGGGCTTGCCGCAAGACCCGCTGCGCCTGGAGCGTTTCCGTCAATTCGACTGGCGCGGCCTGCTGCTGGGCCTGCCCGCCATCAGCATGCTGGTAGTCGGATTGCTGCAGGGCGAGCGCCTGGCCTGGTTCGCCTCGCCGCTGATCTGCGTGCTGCTGGGCGGCGGTCTATTGCTGCTGGTATTGTTCTTTATCAATGAATGGTCGCATCCGCTGCCGTTCTTCAAGCTGCAGCTGCTGTCGCGGCGCAACCTCAGCCACGCCCTGCTGACCCTGGGCGGCGTGCTGTTCGTGCTGCTGGCCGTGATCCTGATCCCCTCGTCCTACCTGGCGCAGGTGCACGCCTACCGCCCGCTGCAGACGGCGCCCGTGATGCTGATGGTGGCCATGCCGCAGTTGATCGCGCTGCCGCTGGTGGCCGCCCTGTGCAATCTGCGCGCCGTCGACTGCCGCTGGGTGCTGGCCATCGGCCTGGCCCTGCTGGCGCTGTCCTGCGTGCTCGGCGCGCGCATGTCGCCGGACTGGATACGCACACACTTCTACCTGCTGCAGGCGGTGCAGGTCTTTGCGCAACCGATGGCCGTGATTCCCCTGCTGCTGCTGGCCACCACGGGCCTGGCGCCGCAGGACGGCCCCTTCGCCTCGGCCTGGTTCAACACCATCAAGGGCATGTCGGCCGTCGTCGCCACGGGCGTGCTCGACACGCTGATCACGCGCCGCAACCACTTTCATTCGACGGTGCTCAGCGAACGCCTGGGTAACCTGCCCGGCGATCTGAACATGGCCGGCTTGAGCGCGCGCATGCATGCGCAAGTCGTCACCCTGACCTCGTCCGACCTGTACCTCATTGTCGCCGCCATCGCGCTGGCCATGATTGTGATCATTCCCATCCTGCCGACGCGCGTCTATGCGCCGCGCGCAGCCTGACTTTTATTTCACGAAAGAGCCTCACCATGAATGTCCCCATCCTGCGCTCGCGCGCTTTTCTCCTCGGCCTGGCCCTGCTGGCCTGCGCCCTCGCCTTTTGCGCCTGGCAATTGCTGTTTTCCCCCAGCGAAGAACAAGGCACCGACGACGCCTTCGTCAGCGCCGACTACACCGTGCTCTCGCCCAAGGTGGGCGGCATCGTGCGGGAGGTGCTGGTGGAAGACAACCAGACTGTCAAGGCGGATCAGCTGCTGGCCCGCATCGACGACCGCGACTACCAGGCGGCCCTCGCCTCGGCCCGCGCCGACGTGGCCGGCGCCGAAGCGCAGCGGCTCAATACCCATGCCACTCTGGAACGCCAGCAAGCGCTGATCGAGCAGGCCAGCACCCTGGTCGAGGCCAACCAGGCCGAGGAAAAGCTGGCGCAGCAGGAACTGGCCCGCTCGCAGCACCTGGCCGGCCAGGGCGCCGGCAGCGTGCAGAGCGCGCAGCAGGCGCAATCGCGCTTCGACGTGAGCCGCGCGCGCCTGGCGCAGAACCGCGCCGCCCTCGTCGCCACGCGCAAGCAGACCGACATTTTGCAGGCGCAGCAAGGCGCCGCCGAAGCGGCCCTGCTGCGCGCCCGCGCCAGCCTGCAGCGCGCCGAACTTGATTTGTCGCATACGCAGCTGCGCGCCCCCATCGACGGCATCGTGGGACGCCGCGCCGTGCGCGTCGGCGCCCTGGTCGCTCCCGGCGCCAGCCTGATGGCCGTGGTGCCCCTGAACCGCAGCTTCGTCGTCGCCAACCTGCAGGAAACCCAGCTGACGCACGTGCGCCAGGGGCAGCGCGCCAGGATCGCCGTCGACGCCTATCCGGGCATGCTCCTGCGCGGCACGGTGCACAGCATCGCGCCCGCCACGGGCGTGACGTTTGCCGCCATCGCGCCGGAAAACGCCACCGGCAACTTCACCAAGGTGGTGCAGCGCATCCCCGTCAGGATCGCGCTCGATCCCGGCCAGGATGACGGCAGCCGCCTGCGCGTGGGCATGTCGGCCGAAGTGCGCATCGATACGGCCATGCGCCGTCAGGACCTGCAACAGGTGAGCGCGCGATGAAAACCTTGATCTTCATCATGGCCGTGGGCCTGGCCGGCTGCGCCAGCGTGGGCAGCGACTTCCAGCGCCCGCACCACGAGCTGGGGCAGCAATGGCGCCAGGCGCACGATGCCCGTTTCGCCGCCCGGCAGGACGCCGCCCTCGAACAGCGCTGGTGGGACAGTTTTGGCGATACCACCCTGTCTTCCCTGCTGCAGCGCGCCGCCGGCGCCAACCTCGACGTGCTGGCGGCTGGCAGCCGGCTGGAGCAAAGCCGCGCCGCACGGGGCGTGGCGGGCGCCGCGCAAGGCCCCTCGCTGGGCGCAAATGGCAGCGTCAGCCGCGCGCGCAACAGCGAACAAGGCTTGAGCGACCCGTCGCGCAACAACGGCCAGTCCGCCTACAGCCTGTGGCAAGGCAACCTCGACGCGGCCTGGGAGCTGGACCTGTGGGGCCGCGTGCGGCGCGAAGTGGAAGCGGCCGACGCGCATGTCGGCGTGGCGCTGGAAACGCAGCGCGGCGTGCTGCTGGCCGTGCTGGCCGAAACGGCGCGCGACTACATCGAACTGCGCGGCGCGCAGCAGACCCTGGCCATCACGCGGCAGCTGCTCGATATCGCCCGCCATACGCTGGACCTGACCCGCATCCGCCTGCGCGAAGGCGCGGCGACGCAGCTCGACGAAGCCGAGGCGGCGGCCCACGTGGCCACCATCGAAGCGCGCCTGCCGCCGCTGCAGCAGCGCGAAGCGCGCCTGGGCAATGCCCTCGCCCTCTTGCTGGCGCTGCCGCCGCAAGGCTTGCGGGCGGAACTGGCGGCGGACAAGGACATTCCCGCCGTGGCCATGCAGGTGCAGCTGGGCGTGCCGAGCAGCCTGGCCGGGCGGCGTCCCGACATCCGCCGCGCCGAAGCGCAGCTGCACGCGGCCACCGCCGCCATCGGCGTGGCGCAAGGCGATTTTTATCCGCGCATCACGCTGTCGGGCAGCATCGGCCTGCAGGCGATGCAGCTGTCCGACATCGGCTGGGACGCCAAGCGCTTCGCCTTCGGTCCTGGCTTCAGCGTGCCCCTGTTCGATGGCGGCCGCCTGCGCGGCAAGCTGCAATTGCGCGAGGCGCAGCAGCAGGAAGCGGCCATCGCCTACCGCCGGACGGTGCTGGCCGCCTGGCACGAGGTGGAAGATGCCTTATCTGGCTACCAGGCCAACGAACGGCGCCAGGCCAGCCTCGATGAAGCCATCAAACAGGGACGCCGCGCGCTGGGCAGCGCGGAACTGCAGTACCGCCAGGGCGGCACGGACTTGCTCAACGTGCTGCATGTGCAAAACACCTTATTGAACAACGAAGCGGCGCTGGTCGACAGCCGCGCCACCGCCTCGCTGTCGCTGGTCCAGGTCTACAAGGCGCTGGGCGGCGGCTGGCAGGCATTTTCAACCACCTCGCTAGGAAGCACGCCATGAAACCGAATCCCGCACAATTTTCCATCCACGACGTCAGCGACTTTCCCATCGTGCGCTTTCGCCCTGAAACGGCCGTCACCGGCTATGCCCCGCTGTGGGAAAACGACATGGACGCCCTGCTGCGCCACGGCGAACCGTTCGTCATGCTGTTCGAAGAGGAGCGCAGCGATGAAGCGCACATCGACCGCAAGCGGCGCGGCCTGTGGCTCAAGCACAACAAGGTGGCGCTGGCTGCCCTTTGCCGTGGCCTCGTCTCCGTCGAAGCCGATGCGCAGGAACGCGCGCGCCTGCAGGCCATGGCGGCCGGCGCCATGAAAGCCTTCGGCATCGTGCAGGAAGTGACGGCCACGCGCGAACAGGCCGATGCCCTGATGGTCTGGCTGCTGGGCAGCGGCCAGATGGCGCGGCCGCGCGCGGCGGACGTGTGGTGAGCGAGTAAATAAATGTGTCGGTCAGGCGGCCCTGCGTATGGCGCTTCTGGCGGGGATGACGCACACGTCGCCATCGCTGCTGGTCGCCGTCGTCAGGGCGATGCCGTACAGCGCGGCCAGGGCGGGCACGGCGCCGGCATCGCTGGCGATATCGGCCACCAGCCGGCCCGAACGCACCAGCAGCAGCCGCTCGAAGCCCAGCAAGGCGTGGTTGATGTCGTGCAGGATGGCGACGACGGCGTGGCCGCGCGCCGCGCAAAACTGCTGCAGGCTGTCGAGCAGCTCGAACTGCAGGCCGGGATCGAGCGCCGCCAGCGGTTCGTCGACGAGTATCAAGCCATTTTCCACATCCCACATCTGCGCGAAGATGCGCGCCAGCTGCACCCTGGCCTGTTCGCCGCCGGACAGGATGTCCAGGCGCCGCCCCAGCAAATGCGCGGCGTGCGCCAGGGCGGCCGCCTCCCGCACGATGCGTTCCAGCTGCGGGTCGGCCAGGCGCGCCACCCGGCCCAGGCCGATCACCAGGTCCGACAGCAAACCGAAGGCCACGTTCGAGCCCTGCGGCAGGACGGCGCGGCGCCGCGCCAGTTCGGCCAGCGGCCACTGCGCCAGCGGCCGTCCCGCGAACGCCACCTGGCCCGCCTGCGGCCGCAGTTCGCGCGCCATCAGTTTCAACAGGGTCGACTTGCCCGCGCCGCTGGGGCCGAGGATGGCGATGCGCTCGCCGGGCGCCACCCGCACATTGAAGGGGCCGAAATACTGCTGGCCCAGTTGCGTGGTGGCGAACGTGAGTTCCAATAAAGGCGTCATGCCCATCCTTTCAGGCCGTGCCGTGGCGGAAGCGCCGCAACAGCATCAGGAAAAATGGCCCGCCCAGCAAGGCCGTGAAAATGCCGACGGGCACTTCCGCGGGTATGGCCACCGTGCGCGCCAGGGTATCGGCCGACAGCAGCAGCAAGCCTCCCATCGGCATCGCCAGCGGCAATACCTTGCGCTGGTCGGCGCCCAGCCAGGTGCGCACCAGGTGCGGCGCGATCAGGCCGATAAAACCGATGCCGCCGCACCAGGCGACGGCAAACCCCGTCAGCACGGCCACCAGCACGATCACCTGCGTGCGCAGGCGGCCCACGTCGACGCCCACGTGCGATGCGGCCGCTTCGCCCAGCGCCAGCGCATTGAGCGCGCGCATCAGGTAGCGCGTTGCCCACAGCGCGCCCGCCAGCACCAGCAGCAGGGCCGCCACCTGGCGCCAGCTGCCGGCCGACAGCGAACCCAATGTCCAGAAAGTCAGCGTGCGCAATTGATCGTCGCTGGCCAGGTAGATGCACAGGCCCATGACGGCCACCGTGATGGCGTTCAGCGCCACGCCCGTCAGCAGCAGGCCGACGATGGAGCCGGGCGTGGCCCAGCGGGCGACCCGGTCGAGCAGCACGCAGACGAGCATGGCGCCGGCAAACGCGGCGGCCGGCAGCAGCCACACGCGCAGTTCGGGCGCCACGTGCAGGCTGGCGGCGAAAACGATGGTGGCCGCGCCCGCGCAGGCGGCGCCGCTGCTCACGCCCAGCAGGCCCGGGTCGGCCAGCGGATTGCGGAACAGCCCCTGCGTCAAGCCGCCGGCCAGCGCCAGCGCGGCGCCGATCAGGATGGCGAACAGCGCGCGCGGCAAACGGATATGCCACAGCACATACGCGCCGCCGGACAGCGCCGCGTCGCCCGCTTGAAACGGCGCCAGCCAGTCGGCCAGTGCCACGGACACGGCGCCCGCCTGCACGGCGACGAGCAAGCCGCCAGCCAGGGCCGCGGCCAGCAGCCCGCCGGCGCCCCAAGGCGCCCAGCGCCAGGGCGCGGCGCAGACCAGGGAAGCCACGTTCATGCCGCCATGGCTTGGGCAAACGCGGCATCGAGTTCGGCCAGCGCCTGCGGCATGCGCGGGCCAAAGCCCAGCAGCAGCATGGCTTCCTGCGAGACGATGCGCTGCTTGCGCCCGGCCGGCGTCTGCGCCAGCCCTGGCAGTTTCAGGATGCCATCCACGCCGCCCGACGCTTTCAAGCCCTGGTCCGTGACGAGCACGATGTCGGGCCGCGCGGCGATCACGGCTTCGGGCGTGAGCGGTTTGTAGCCGGCGAATCCACCCTGGCCGCCCATCACGTTGACGGCGCCCGCATACGCGAGCATGGCGTCGGCGCCCGTCTCGCGCCCGCCCACCATCACCTGGTTGGGCGCATGGGCGAGGATGAACAGCACGCGCACGGGCGCATGCTGGCGCTGCTGTACCTTGGCCAGGGCGCCGTCCCACTGCTGCTGCAGGCTGTGCGCCAGGCGCGCGGCGGGGTCGGGACGGCCCGTGATCCGGCCCACCTGCTTTACGCGCTCGAGCAAGCCTTCGAATCGGTTGTTCGCGCTGAGCACCGCCACCGGCACGCCTGCGTCGCGCACCTGGCGCAGCACCGCTTGCGGCCCCGCTTCCTCGGTGGCGATCAGCTGCGTGGGAGCGAGCGACAGCACGCCTTCGGCCGACAAGGTGCGCGCATAGCCCACCTGCGGCAGTTGCTGCGCCACGGCCGGGTGCAGCGAGGTGGTGTCGACGCCTACCAGCTCGCCCTGCGCCTCGAGCGCATACACGATTTCCGTCAGCGCGCCGCCCACGCTGACGATGCGCCGCACTTTGGCCAGCGGCTTGCCCGCGTCGGTCACTGCCGCCAGCACCTGCATGGGCGCGGCCAGGGCCAGCGCTCCGGCCCCCATTTTTTTCAGCGCGATGCGGCGCGCCACGCTGGCGGCGATCATGCGGCGCATAGTTCGCCCTCCTGCGCCACCCTGTCGACGATATGGCGCCATTCGCACAATTCATGCACGCCCGGCTTGCGTTCGCCGAAGAACATGACGATGGTGTCGCCCTTGGCGTCGAACAGTTCCACGGACGTCACCAGGCCGTCGACGGTCGGTTTTTTCACCACCCAGGCGCTGGCGACATGGTCTTCGCGCAAATGCAGGTTGAAGCTCGCATCGAGGATGTTGATCCACGGCCCCATCACGGCAACCTTGTGCACGGGTCCCGAATGGATCTGGATCATGCCGGTATTGCCGACGAAGGCCATGATGGACACTTTTTCGCGCGCGGCATCGTTGAGCAGGTCGAGCACGCAGGAGGTGTCGATCTGCTGCACGAAGCGCGCTTCGGCCAGGCGCAGGCCCTGCAGGCGCGAGACCGCATATGTTTTCAGCAAAGTGAAGAATTCGTGCGTGTCGCGCAAGTCGGCCCAGGCGGCGCGAAAACCGGCCACGTCGATCTGCGCGTCGGGCAATTCGGCCGGTGGCGCCGCCGGCGCCATCACGGCGATGCCGGCTGCCTGGTCGGCGTCGGCAAAGCGCGCCACCAGCGCGTCGTAGGCCGCCAGCTCGCTTTGCGGCTTGAGAAAAATCTTGTGCACGGCGTGGCCGGCAGCGTCGAAAAATTGCAGGCTGCGCTGCACCTCGTGCCCGCCCGCGTCCACCTCGCGCACGGCAAAGCCATGCGCCCACTGGCGATAGAACACGCGCAGGTCGATGTCGCCGCCCAGTACCAGGCCCACGTGGCTGTTGTGGCTGGCCTTGCGGTAGACGCCTGTCTTTTCATGCACGCACGAGGCGTTGCGCGTCAGCGCCATGACTTCGCCCAGCGGTTCCAGCGCGGCCAGGATGGCGGGCCAGTCCGCCTGCAGGCGCTCGGCGCCCAGCAAGGCGCCATCGGCCAGCGACAGGCCCGCATGCGCGGCGATCAGTTCGCCCTCGGAAATGGCCAGTTGCTCGGCGATATCGCGGTGGCGGGCCTTGCTTTCGCGGCGCAGGCGGGCGAATTCGCTGACGATCAGCTCGGTATTGCAAACAGGGGGCATGCTCGACACGGTGTCTCCTTTCAGGGCGAACACTGGCTGGCATGGGCTGGCTGGTGGTGGGGGAATCTTGAAATCAATTATAAATGAGAATCATTCGCAATCAAGACTTATTTGTGCGCGCGCAGGACGGAGCAAAAAAAAAGCGCCGCGACGGGAAACCCGTCGCGGCGCCAAAGGAGACCGATCGATACGACTGATCAGTGTTGAGAAAATGTCAGCGTTGAACTCAGGCGCTGGCCTGTACTGCCGGCATGGCGGCCGGTTTCGCCGCGGGGCGCTGCGCCAGCAAGACCACGGCGGCCAGTACCATGGCGCCGCCCAGCAATTGCGTGCCGCTGACGGATTCCTTCAGCAGGGCGACGCCGAAGGCCATCGTGATGACGGGCTCGAACGTGGAAATGATGGAAGCCTTGGCTGCGCCGATCTGCGCCACGCCGGCAAAGAAGGCGGCAATGGCGATGGCCGTCGAGAACAGGGCGATGGCGCTGACGGCCAGCCAGCCCGTCGCCGTGCCCGGGAAGGAAACACCTTGCCATAGAGCAATTGCGCTGTTCGACAGGCCTGCCGTGCCCAGAATCACCACGCAAGCGGCCAATGGGTGAATATTCTCGCGGCTTTTCGACAGGCTGTTGCCAAACAGAATGTAGACGGCGTACACGCCGGCGGCCATCAGCGCCAGCGCGATGCCGATCGGCTGGCCCTGCAGCTTGCCGCCCAGGGTGATGGCCATGCCGGCAATGGCCAGCGCCATCAGCACCAGCATGCGCCGGTCCAGCTTTTCCCAGCCCAGCGCCAGCGCCAGGATCGTCACCAGCACGGGATACACATACAGCAGCATGCCGCACAGGCCGCTGCTGGCATACATGAGGGCATTGAAATAGCCTTGCGACTGGGCCGTGTACATCAGGCCCATCAGCATATAGCCGGCCAGCAGGCGGCCGCGCGGCAGGCGCCAGCCGCCCAGCCACACGAGCGGCAGCAACAGCATGGCGGCGATGACGAAACGCAAGGCCAGCATGGTCGACGGGTTGACCCCGGACGCATAGGCCGCCTTGGCAAACACGGCGGAACTGCCGAAACCGGCGGCCGACAGCAACACCAGCGCAACGGCGCGGCGATCAGACATGACTAAACCTCTTTCAGTAACACCTGGGTAAACCTGCTGCGCGTCGCGCTTTGCGGCCGGCGATGCTCACCGCCTCGGCGGCCCCGTACAAGTACGGTTGCGCTTCTCAGCCACAAATCACTGCCGCTCGCGACGGTTTTCCCAGACGTTGTAAATATTAATGCCAAGCAAGGCTGGAAGATGATGCGTGCGTGAATCCTATTGCGGGTCACTTCATGCAGTGACGGCATCATATTCGCTTGCGCAAAATGAAACAAACCAATATTCTTCACGGATAGGCCAAATAATAC
Source organism: Janthinobacterium sp. GW821-FHT03A03 (assembly GCF_059421435.1). Classification (NCBI taxonomy): domain Bacteria; kingdom Pseudomonadati; phylum Pseudomonadota; class Betaproteobacteria; order Burkholderiales; family Oxalobacteraceae; genus Janthinobacterium; species Janthinobacterium sp. GW821-FHT03A03. Next base: position 82,173 of record NZ_JBWKUZ010000018.1, read on the forward strand.
TGAGGCTCAATTCTCTTGAAGACTGCCATGTCACGTCCCTTGCCACCGCTCGCCGCCCTGCACGCCTTCGAGGCGGCCGCCCGCCATGAAGGTTTCCAGCGCGCGGGCGAGGAATTGCACGTCTCGGCCGGCGCCATCGGCCACCACGTAAAGCAGCTGGAAGCGTGGCTGGGCATCGTGCTGTTCCAGCGCCTGCCGCGCGGCGTGGTGCTCACCAGCGCCGGCCAGCGCTATGCGGCGTCGCTGGGCCCCATCCTGAACCAGCTGGCCGACGTCTCCGAGCAGGCGCGCCGCCAGGGCGACGACAAGGTGGTGACGGTGACGGCCACCAGCTCGCTCGTCTCGCGCTGGCTGATGCCGCGCCTGGGCCGGCTGCGCGACCGCTATCCGCAGATCGAGCTGCGCGTGCTGGCGTCCATGCACCCGGTCGACCTGGCGCGCGATGGCGTGGACGTGGCCATCCGCCTGGGACCGGGCCGCTATCCGGGTCTCAAAGTGGATTTACTCATGGAAGAATGGTTTTCCGCCGTCTGCAGCCCCGATTTCCGCGCCAACGCGGCCAGCCTGCGCCAGCCGGCCGACCTGCTGCGCTACCCGCTGCTGCACGACGAGCCGGAGGTGCACCTGCCCGGCGAAATCGACTGGACGCGCTGGCTGCACAGCTGCGGCGTGCATTACAGCGGCAATAGCGGCAACAGCGGCGCGCGCTTTTCGCACACCTATCTATGCCTGGACGCGGCCGCCAGCGGCCAGGGCGTGGCCATCGCCGCCAGCCCCCTGATCGGCGACGACCTGCGCTCGGGGCGCCTGGTGCGCGTGTTCGAACACGCGGTACGCGGCCCCCACTGCTACTACCTGCTGCGTTCGCCCCAGGCGGAAACGCGGCCCCTCGTGCACGCGTTCTGCGAATGGCTGATCGCCGAGGCGCGCGCCGACCAGGAAACCGTCTGGCCCGCCGTGGAGACCGCATGACGACACACGAACTGGCGCGCAGCGCCGCATATATTGTCCAGCACGAATACGAACACGCCAGCGTACTGGCCGCCGATGGGCGTCACGCCAGCCTGGGCGAATTCTATGGCGACCCGGCCGCGGCCTTGATCGACGTCAATGAGCAATGGTGCGCCGTGGCGGGCGAGGGATTGGTGCTGTGCCGGCTGGGCCAGCCGTTCGGCCCGTGCGTGGAATACTTCCGCCAGCCGGGCGAAGTGCGCTGGATCGCGGCTTTACGGCAAACGGGAGCGTTTGCGCTGGAATGGCGGGATGAGGATGGGGCTTGGCACGGCCTCGATTTCGACTTTGAAACGATTGTAATGGAAACTTCGCGACGCCCCGCAAAACCGTAGCGGGCGGAAGGGAGAGGCGGCTAAGAAGCGCCCCCGTATTCTGTACGGGGGCGCCGAGCCGGTGAGCATCGCAGGTCGCCTATACCGACGCGCAGCGGGTTTTGCGAGGCGTCTTCACGTTACAGTTTAATAAAGTGCTCGCGGTAGTACTTGAGCTCTTCGATCGATTCCAGAATATCGGCCAGGGCCGTGTGCTTCTGGTGCTTCTTGAAACCGGTGGCGATTTCCGGCTTCCAGCGCTTGCACAGCTCTTTTAATGTCGATACATCAACATTGCGATAGTGGAAGAACGCTTCCAGTTTCGGCATGCCGCGCACCATGAAGCGGCGGTCCTGGCCGATGGTGTTGCCGCACATGGGCGACTTGCCTGCCGGTACGTATTTCTTCAGGAACGCGATCAGTTCCGCTTCCGCCTGCGCTTCCGTCACGGTCGACGCCTTGACCTTGTCGATCAGGCCAGAGCGGCCATGCGTGCCCTTGTTCCAGGCATCCATCTTGTTCAGGGTTTCATCGGATTGATGAATCACAAACACGGGGCCTTCGGCCAGCAGGTTCAAGTGCATGTCCGTCACCACCACCGCCACCTCGATGATGCGGTCGGTATCGGGCTCCAGGCCCGTCATTTCCATGTCGACCCAGACCAGGTTCATTTCGTTTGGACGTGCGGGCACGGTGGGTGCGGGGGTGGATGCAGCTAAGTCGGTCGCTTGTGACATAATTCTCTCTTGGCCTAATCAAACTAAATAATCAGCCATTTTCTCACAGGCACAGAATGTATTCACTCGCGTTTTCGATTTTGTTTGTTTCCGTCCTCGTTTTGACCCTGACCGTGCGCTTCTGGCTGGCCTCGCGGCAAATCCGCCACGTGCTGGCCCACCGCGCCCTTGTGCCGCACGAATTCGCGGAAAAAATCCCGCTGGCGGCACACCAGAAGGCGGCCGACTACACTGTGGCGAAGACCAAGTTCGGCCTGCTGACCCTGCTGGTCAACTATGCCGTGCTGATCGGTTTTACCTTGCTGGGCGGCCTGCAATGGCTGGCGCTGCACATGCACGAGCTGACGGGCCCGGGCATGGCATACCAGATCGGCCTGATCGTTGCCTTCGCCGCCATTTCCGGCCTGATCGACCTGCCCTTCGAGTACTACCAGCAGTTTGTGCTGGAGCAACGTTTTGGCTTCAACATGATGAGCAAGAGCCTGTTTTTCACTGACTTGCTCAAGAACATAGGCATCACGGCGGTACTTGGCCTGCCGCTGCTCTGGGTCATTCTTGTCCTGATGGCGAAAAGTGGCGACCTGTGGTGGTTCTATGCCTGGCTCGTCTGGAGCGCGTTCTCCTTGCTGATGATGATCATCATCCCCAACTTTGTTCACCCGCTGTTCAACAAATTCACGCCGCTGGCCGACGAAGCGCTGAAAAGCCGCATCGAAGGCTTGATGCGCCGCGTGGGTTTCGCCTCGAAAGGCCTGTTCGTCATGGATGGCTCGAAGCGCAGCGCCCACGGCAATGCGTATTTCTCGGGCTTTGGCGCCAACAAGCGCATCGTCTTCTTCGACACCCTGCTGTCGCGCCTGGCGCCGCAGGAAATCGAAGCCGTGCTGGCGCACGAACTGGGCCATTTCAAGCTCAGGCACATCGTCAAGCGCATCGCCATGATGTTCGTCATCTCGCTGGGCTTTCTGGCGCTGCTGGGCTATTTGAAGACGCAGCCGTGGTTCTATGCGGGCCTGGGCGTCGATCCCGTGGCGCTGGCGCTCACGGGCCAGCCGACGGATGCGCTGACCTTGCTGCTGTTCCTGCTGGTGTTGCCGGTATTCACTTTCCTGCTGGGACCGTTGGCCTCGCTCAGCTCGCGCAAGCATGAATTCGAGGCCGACGCCTTTGCCGCCACGCACACGCAGGCGGACGACCTGGTCTCGGCCCTCGTGAAGATGTATGAAGACAATGCGTCGACGCTGACGCCCGACCCGCTGCACTCGGCCTTCTACGACAGCCATCCGCCGGCCAGCGTGCGCATCCGCCACCTGAAAGGAGCAACCGCATGAGTACGCCATCCACACTGCAAGAGCTGGCCCAGCTGTCCTGCGCACCGCGCCAGCACGCGCTGGGCGACACCGGTGTCGCCACCCTGCACGCGCTGCTGCCGCAATGGAGCGTGCGACAAGGCAAGCTGTGCCGCGACTTCGGCTTCAAGAATTACTACCAGACCCTGGCGTTCGTGAACGCCCTGGCCTACATGACACATACGCAAGACCATCATCCGGAGCTCATCATTACTTACAAAACCTGCGCCGTGCGCTACGACACGCATTCGGTCAACCAGGGCGCCGGCGGCCTGTCCGAAAACGACTTCATCTGCGCCGCCAAGGCCGACCTCATTTACCAGAGCAGCCAGGTGGCCCCATGAGCGAAGGCAAGTTGACGGGCGTCATCATCGCCGCCCACGGACGCCACTACCTGGCCGACGTGGATGGCGCCAAGCTGCAATGCGTGACGCGCGGCAAGAAAACCAATGTGGCCGTGGGCGACATCGTGCACCTGACCCGCACCTCCAGCGACCAGGCCGTCATCGACCGCATCGAGGAACGCAAGACCCTGCTGTACCGCTCCGACCAGTACAAATCGAAGCTGCTGGCGGCCAATTTGACGCAGCTGTTCATCGTCGTGGCGACGGAACCGGGCTTTGCCGACGACCTGATCTCGCGCTCGCTGGTGGCGGCCGACGCGGCCGGCATCGAGGCGCGCATCATCCTGAACAAAACGGACGTGACGGCCTCGCTGGAGCGGGCCCGCGAGCGCCTGCTGCCGTATTCATCGATGGGCTATCCCGTCGATGAAGTGTCGGCGCGCGCCGAGCCGGAGCACGCCGTGGCCACCCTGGCGCCGCTGCTGGCGGGCCAGTCGTCCATCCTCATCGGCCAGTCGGGCATGGGCAAGTCATCCTTGATCAACCTGCTGGTGCCGGACGCCGACATCGCCGTGCGCGAAATCTCGGCCGCCCTGGACACGGGCAAGCACACGACGACCTTTACGCGCCTGTACAAGCTCGACGAACTGGGCGCCAACAGCTCCATCATCGATTCGCCCGGCTTCCAGGAATTCGGCCTGTACCACTTGAGCGAAGGCATGCTCGAGCGCGCTTTCCGCGAATTCCAGCCCTACCTGGGCGGCTGCAAGTTCTACAACTGCCGCCACCTGATCGAACCGCAGTGCGCCATCCTGCAAGCCTTGTCTGAAGGCAAGATCACCAGGATGCGCCATACGCTGTACGGCCAGCTGCTGCACGAATCGGCGCAGACGCTGTATTAAGCAGTTGCCGCCAAGAAAATATCGCAATATAAAAACCTCGGCCGGCAAAATATAATTTTGCAGCCGAGCCCGCCTTCCGACTTTAATCCGAAAACCGTTCATTCGCCGTTTTATGCGCTTCATCGCATAAAACCCGCCATCCATCGCCTGCCGCTGGCGATGGCCCGGCGCGTTTGTTAACTTGACACCAGTCCCTGCCGGAAACCCGCCAGCGACCACGCGATCTAACTCCGAGCAATCCCGCCACCCTGATCGAAGGTGAATGTCATGCATACCAAACGCTTCCTCCCCGTCCTTGCCGCCGTCTTCGCGCTCGCCGGCAGCGCCGCCCAGGCCCAGACTGCCGCCGCGCCGCAAGCCGCCGACAGCGTGCGCGTCACGTCCGGCACCTATTACCACGTCACGGCACGGCAAGCCTTCGAGATCGAGCAGCAATACCGGCTGTCGAACGGCCAACGCCTGCAAATCGATCAGGCAAGCAACCATTTCTACGGCCGCCTGATCGATGAGCGCGAATGGCAGGAAAAGCCCGCCGTGGAAATCTACCCGACGGGACCCGGCCAATTCGTCACCAGACGGGGGACGACCTTCGTCTTCAGCAATGAAGGCGAACATGTGGTGATCGACGACGCCCAGCTCTTGCCGGGACTGCACATGCCTGCCGCCATGCGCAGCGCCAGCACCGCCTCCGGCAACGCCGGCATCCGCCTGGTATCGCGCTAAACCCGGCGCCGGACGATGGCGCGGCGGGCATGAATCGCCATGCCGCGGTGTCGGCGCGCGGCGCACAATTCTGTCCTGCACACTGAACAATTCCCCTGAATGCAGCTTACAATGCGGTGACGCATGGCCTGTCCCGTCGCAGGCTGGCGCCACTGTTTGCGGGGAGTATGCTTGAATGGAAATGTTCGCGCTCGAACATGACGTAGCACAGTGGGACAGTGCCTTGCTGCCGTTGCGCGGCGCCGGGCGCGTCCCGCTGCTGCTGTTGCTGTCCTGGCATTTGCGCCAGCGTAATTGCGCCAGAGCCATTGCGCTGAGCGAGGAAGCCCATTTATTGCTGCCACTGGCCGGGCTGGAACCGGCCGCACTGGAACAGGCGCGTGCGCGCCTGCAGCTGGTGCAGGCGGAAGTAGCATGGCTGCAAGGTTCGCTCGATGCGGCAGAAAGCCTGGCGCTGGCCGCGCAGGCCATCTCGTGTGCGCACGGCAACGGCGCCGCCTGCGCCGACGCCCACTGGCTGCTGTCCTCGATCGCCGTCGACCGGGGCGACCATGCGCGCCGCGATGCGGAACTGCAGGCGGCGGCCGAGCAGGCGCGCCGCGCCGGCGACGCCTTGCGCGCCAGCCTGGCCGACGCGGCAACGGCGCGCTGGGCCGTCCTGCACGATGCGCCAGCCGCCCAGGCCCGCTGGGGCAGGCAGTTTCCGGCCGACGGCGGCAAGCTGCCCGCGCCGCTGGCTACCTGGGTGCACGACTTCCACGGCTTGCTGGCGCATACCTCGCGCGACCTGGGCACGGCCGCCGGCCATTACATGCAAAGCTATGAGGCGGCGCTGGAAAGCGGCCAGCTGCGCGGCGCCATCACGGCCGCCATCAATATCGGCGACTGCTTCGCCAGCCTGAACGACCACGAATCGGCGCTGGAATGGATGCAGTGCGCACTGGACCTGGCGCGCCCGACAGGCTGGCCGCGCAGCATCGGAGCTTGCCAGACGCATGCGGCCGAAACCCTGCGCAAACTGGGGCGCCTGGCCGCCGCCGAGGAATTGCTGCGCGAAGCGCTGCAGACCCTGGCGCCCGTCACGGGCGCGCGCACCTATGCCAACGCCCTGCTGCACTTGGGCGAACTGAGCCTGGACAAGGGCGACTACGATACGGCGCTCGACGCCTTCAGCCGCCTGGCGCAGCGCGCCGAAGCGCTGGGGCAAGCGGATTTCCGCAGCGTGGCGCAGCGCGGCAGCGCGCACGCGCTGTCCTACCTGGACCGCCCGGAGGAGGCGCACCAGGCGGCGCAGCGGGCGTGCCAGCTGGCCGCCGCCCAGGGCGACGCCATGCACCAGGTGGCGGCGCTGCGCGTGCTGGCCATGCTGCATGCGCGCCACGACTTGCCGCCGCCGCCCGGCATGCAGGAACGCAATCCGGCCCTGCATTTCCTGCACCAGGCGCTGCAGGTGGCCGCCTCCATCGACGGCTATGTGCCGCCCGGCGAACTGCTCGATGCGCTGGCGCGCGAATATGCGCACGCGGGCGACTATGCGCGCGCCTACGATATCGCGCTCGACGCGGGCGTGGCGCGCGAAAAAAGCCACACCCAGCAGGCGAACAACCGCGCCACGGCCATGCAGGTCTACCACCAGACGGAGCACGCGCGCTCGGAAGGCTATCACCACCGCGAACTGGCCGCCTCCGAGGCGCGCCGCGCCGAAGTGCTGCAGCAGACCAGCGACACCCTGGAGCGCCTGTCGGCCATCGGCCAGGAAATCACCACCCACCTCGACGCCGGCGCCGTGTTCCAGGTGCTGGACCGCCATGTGCACGCATTGCTTCCAGTCAACACCTTCGCCGTCTACATGCTCGATCCTGCCGGCACGGCGCTGCGGCGCGCGCACGGCATGGAAGCGGGCCGTCCCCTGCCCGACAACGCCATTCCGCTGAGCAATCCGCGCGCCTATTCCGTGCGCTGCCTGCTGGGCCGGCGCGAAGTGTATATCGCCCAGGTGCCGCCCAAGCGCCATGCCTACACGGTGCCCGGCACCCTGCATAACCAGAGCGTGCTGTACGTGCCCTTGACGGTGGGCGAGCGCGTGCTGGGCGTGATGACGGTGCAGGCTTGCCATGCCGACGCGTATGGCGAGCGCGAGCGCCTGATCTTCCGCACCCTGTGTGCGTATGGCGCCATCGCGCTCGACAACGCCAGCGCCTACCGCCAGCTGCAAGATGCCCAGGCGCAACTGGTGTCGCAGGAAAAACTGGCCGCCCTCGGCTCGCTGATGGCCGGCGTGGCGCATGAGCTCAATACCCCGATCGGCAACAGCCTGCTGATCGCCAGCACCATGCAGCAAAAGACGGAGGACGTGGAACGCCTGATGAACGGTCCCGGCCTGCGCCGCTCCGACCTGGCCGCCTACATCGACGATGCGGGCAAGGCGGCGGCGCTGGTGATGCGCGGCCTGCACAGCGCGGCCGACCTGGTCAACAGCTTCAAGCAGGTGGCCGTCGACCGCACCACCGAGCAGCGGCGCCAGTTTGATCTGCAGCAAGTGAGCAATGAAATCATCGCCACCGTCATGAACCGCATCCGCGGCTCGGGCCACCGCATCGAGATGGAGATCGGTTTCGGCATCGCCATGGACAGCTATCCGGGGCCGTTCGGCCAGGTGATCACCAATCTGATCAACAACGCCCTGCTGCACGCCTTCGCCCCCGCGCCCAACGACGGCGCCGCCGGCACGGGCTGCATGCGCCTGTCCGCCACGCTCGACGGGGCCCGCGTGCAGATCGTGTTTGCCGACAATGGCGGCGGCATCGCGAAACAGCACCTGTCGCGCATCTTCGACCCCTTCTTTACCACCAAGCTGGGCCAGGGCGGCAGCGGCCTCGGCTTGTCGATCAGCTATAACATCGTCACGGCCCTGCTGGGCGGCACCATCGAGGTGGCCAGCAGCCCGGCCGGCACGCGCTTCACCCTGGACTTGCCGCTGGTGGCGCCCCAGCTCGACGCCGCCGCGCCGGCCAGCATCTACTAGCATGCGGCGAGGACGGGCTTGCTTGCCTATACAAGTACCCGTCCGGACGGACTTTCCAATCTAAAAGCAAAACCCTTATAATTGAACGGCTGAAGTCCCTGCCATTGCATTATTTTCAACGTGGCAAACCGCATCGTTCCGCGCCGCCAGCGTGCGCGGACGACGATCAACACAGCAGCGCGCCGGGCAAGGCCGTCATCAGCGAGAGAGGTTTCAGCTGATGCAAGCCGGCGGGAAAGGCACGCCGCCGGCGGCCTGCGCATCTTCAAGTGGTCATTATGTCGACAAAAAAACCGATCAAGCACTACCTCCAGTTCTCCGATTTCACGTTGGACGAGTATGAATACGTGATCGAACGCGCCCATCTGATCAAGCGCAAGTTCAAGAATTACGAAATCTACCATCCACTGATCGACCGCACCCTGGTGATGGTCTTTGAAAAGAATTCCACGCGCACGCGCCTGTCTTTCGAGGCCGGCATGCACCAGCTGGGCGGCGCCGCCATCTACCTGAACACGCGCGACTCCCAGCTGGGCCGCGGCGAGCCGGTGGAAGACGCGGGCCAGGTCATGTCGCGCATGTGCGACATCATCATGGTGCGCACCTTCGGCCAGGACATCATCGAGCGTTTCGCCGCCAATTCACGCGTGCCCGTGATCAACGGTCTGACCAATGAACACCACCCGTGCCAGGTGTTTGCCGATATCTTCACCTACATCGAACACCGCGGCTCGATCGCCGGCAAGGTCGTCGCCTGGATCGGCGACGCCAACAACATGCTGTACTCGTGGCTGCAGGCGGCCGAGGTATTCGGCTTCCACGTCAACGTGTCGACGCCGAAGGGCTATGACATTGACCTGGCGCAAGTCAAGACGGCGCGCTACACTTTCTTTGACAACCCGTCCGACGCCTGCGCAGGCGCGCACCTGGTGAACACGGACGTGTGGACCAGCATGGGCTACGAAGCGGAAAACGCGGCCCGCATTGCCGCCTTCGACGGCTGGATCGTCGACGGCGCAAAGATGGCCCGCGCCGCGCCCGACGCCCTGTTCATGCACTGCCTGCCTGCGCACCGGGGCGAGGAAGTGGCCGCCGAAGTCATCGACGGCCCGCAATCGGTCGTGTGGGACGAGGCGGAAAACCGCCTGCACGTGCAAAAAGCGCTGATCGAATACCTGTTACTCGGTAAAATCCAATAATTCGCCTGGAATTGCAGAAATCCCGGCAGCATCGCACCACATACATCGACAACGACAACTGGAAGCAATATGAGCGACATTAAAAAAGTAGTCCTGGCCTATTCCGGCGGACTCGACACCTCCGTCATCCTGAAATGGCTGCAAGATAACTACCAGTGCGAAATCGTCACCTTCACGGCCGACCTGGGCCAGGGCGAGGAACTGGAACCGGCACGCGCCAAGGCCATCAAGTTCGGCATCAAGCCGGAAAACATCCACATCGAAGACGTGCGCGAGGAATTCGTGCGCGATTTCGTCTTCCCGATGTTCCGCGCCAATACCGTGTATGAAGGCGAATACCTGCTGGGCACCTCGATCGCCCGTCCTTTGATCGCCAAGCGCCTGATCGAAATCGCCAACGCCACGGGCGCCGACGCCATTTCGCACGGCGCCACCGGCAAGGGCAACGACCAGGTGCGTTTCGAACTGGGTGCCTATGCGCTCAAGCCGGGCGTGAAGATCATCGCCCCATGGCGCGAGTGGGACCTGCTGTCGCGCGAAAAACTGCTGAAATACGCGGAAGACGCCGGCATCGAAATCGACATGAAGCACAAGAACGGCGGCGCGCCGTACTCGATGGACGCCAACTTGCTGCACATCAGCTTTGAAGGCCGCCACCTGGAAAACCCGAGCGCCGAAGCGGAAGAAACCATGTGGCGCTGGACCGTCAGCCCTGAAAAGGCGCCGGACGAGGCGGAATACCTGGACATCGAATACGAAAAAGGCGACATCGTCGCCATCAACGGCGTGCGCATGTCGCCGGCCACCGTGCTGGCAGAACTGAACAAAGTTGGCGGCAAGCATGGCGTGGGACGCCTGGACCTGGTGGAAAACCGCTACGTCGGCATGAAATCGCGCGGCTGCTATGAAACCCCGGGCGGCACCATCATGCTCAAGGCCCACCGCGCCATCGAATCGATCACCCTGGACCGCGAAGTTGCCCATCTGAAAGATGACCTGATGCCGCGCTACGCTTCGATGATCTACAACGGCTACTGGTGGGCGCCCGAGCGCGTGGCCCTGCAAACCCTGATCGACCACACGCAGGAAACCGTGAACGGCTGGGTACGCATCAAGCTGTACAAGGGCAATGTCATCGTCGTGTCGCGCGATTCGAAGACCGATTCGCTGTTCGACATGAACATCGCCACCTTCGACGAAGACGGCGGCGCCTACAACCAGGCCGACGCCGGCGGCTTCATCAAGCTGAACGCCTTGCGCATGCGCATCGCCGCCATCGCCCGCGAAAAACGGGGCCAGAAGTAATTGCCGGGAGGCACCGCCTCCCGCACCAGCAAAAGCCGCCCCCGGGCGGCTTTTTTACGTCTGGAGCGCACTCGGCCGCGATTTACGGCCGTGCACGTGCCGACATCGCCCCCATTTTGCTGTCTGCATGGCAAAATGCTACAGTGCAATTTAGAGCACCTAACATAACCTACTGCGCGTCGCGATTTGCGGCCTGCGATGCTCACTGTGCATGCGCACAGTTGCGCTTCTCAGCCGCAACTCGCTGCCGCTCGCTACGGTTCTGTTAGGCGCTCTTAGTCGAAAACTTCCCGCTTCCGGAGCCACCATGTTCAAAGACCTGAGTATCAAGAATAAACTGTACCTGGGCTTCGGCTCGATCGTGGCCATCATCCTGATCCTGCTGAGCGTGGCCTACAACAGCTTTTCGCGCCTGTCGGATGCCAATGCATGGGACCGGCACACGATGGAAGTATTGATCGAGATCGACAAGATTCACAATTCCATCCTGCAAATCCAGGTCGAAACCCGCGGCTACATCCTGACCGGCAATGAAACCTCGCTGACGCCGGAAACGGATGAAACCGGAGTGTTGAGCCAGCACACGCAAAAAGCCATCGCCATGACGGCCGATAACAAGGTGCAGTCGGAACGCTTCCGCAAGATCGACCAGCTGACCACCACCTGGGTCAAGGACTGGATCAATCCCCTGATCGAAAAACGCCGCGCGCTGGGCAATGCGCCGGGCGCCACGGAAGCGGTGGCGCGCACCATGCCGCCATCGGGCTATCCGGCCGTGGCACAGGCCAACAAGCTGCTCGACGAAGTGGCGGCGGAAGAATCGCGCCTGCTGGCCGAGCGCACGGCCAACACGGCAAAACTGCAGGAAACCATGATGCTGACGCTGGCCCTGGGCGGCCTGCTGTGCGTCGTGCTGGCGCTGGGCATTGCCTACCTGCTGGGCCGTTCCATCCTCGGTCCGCTGAACAACCTGACGGACGCCGTCGGCCGCATCGCCGCCGGCGAACAGGGCGCGCGCGCCGCCATCATCTCGCGCGACGAACTGGGCAAGGTGACGGAAGAATTCAACCGCATGGCGCAAACCATCCAGGACAACCAGGCCAATGAGCTGGCCGCCACGAATACCCTGCGCGCCAAGGTCGATTCGCTGCTGGAAGTGGTATCCAAGGCGGCCTCGGGCGACCTGACGGGCAAGGTCGGCATCACGGGCAGCGACGCCATCGGCCAGCTGGGCAACGGCCTGGCGAAGATGTTTGAAAACCTGCGCAGCCTGCTCAACAATGTGCAGAAGGCCGGCATCCAGGTGACGACGTCGGCCACGGAAATTGCCGCCTCGGCGCGCCAGCAGGAAGCCACGGGTATTGAGCAAGCGCAAACGAGCGTGGAAATTCTCAGCACCACCAAGGAAATTTCGGCCAACACGAGCCAGTTGCTCAAAACCATGGAAGACGCCACCGCCGTGGCCGACTACACGACGAACGCGACGGCCGAAGCGCAAAACAACCTCAAGCGCATGGATTCGACCATGCAGCATATGGTCTCGGCCACCGATTCCATCAACGCCAAGCTGGCCGCCCTGTCGGAAAAGGCCAGCAATATCAACAGCGTACTGATCACCATCACGAAAGTAGCCGACCAGACCAACATCCTGTCGCTGAACGCCGCCATCGAGGCGGAAAAGGCGGGCGAGGCGGGCCGCGGCTTTTCCGTCGTGGCGACGGAAATCCGCCGCCTGGCCGACCAGACCTCGGTCTCCACCTGGGATATCGAGCAAATGTTGAAGGAAATGCAATCTGCCGTGTCGGCCAGCGTGATGGGCATGGATAAATTCTCGGAGGAAATTCGCCGCAGCGTGGGCGAAGTGCGCCAAGTGGCCGAGCAGCTGTCGTCCGTCATGGACCAGGTGCAGAAACTCACGCCGCAGTTCGACGCCGTGCTGCAAGGCATGCAGTCGCAGGCCATCGGCGCCTCGCAAATCTCCGACACCATGATGCAGCTCAATGACGCCACGCAGCAGACGGTGGAGTCATTAAAAGCCACCAGCGAAGCCGTGCACCAGCTGCAATATGCGGCGGGCGACCTGCAGTCGAGCGTGTCGACCTTCGCCGTGACCATCTGATCCCATGAAAGTACTGCTCTTTCACATCGGACGCGACCGCTACGGCCTGCCGCTGGCCGGCATCGTGCGCGTGCTGCCGCTGCTGGAACTGAAGCAGCTGCCGCTCACGCCCGATTACGTGGCCGGGCTGATGGACTTGCACGGCGTGCCCGTGCCGGTGATCGACCTGGCGCGCCTGGCCGGACTGCCGGCCGCCGCCGCGCAGTTCGACACGCGCATCGTCGTCGTCGACTACCGCGCGCCCGGCGGCGGGACGACGCACGCCCTGGGCCTGCTCGCTTCGCAGGTGCGCGGCATCGCCGACATCGATACCGACAAGCTTGAAGACAGCGGCCTGGCCATGGCGCCCTTCCTGGGCCAGGTGGCCAGCGACGCCGACGGCATCGTGCAGCTGGTGGAACTGCAGCAGCTGCTGCCGCCCGACGTGCGCGCGCTGCTGTTCCAGGGCGGGAGCGCGGCATGACGGCGCAAGCGCTGCTGCGCCGCGCCACCGGCCTGTCCGTGTCAAAATCGGTGGCCGAGCGGGCCGTCGGCCAGCGCATGGAGCAGACGGGCTTTAGCGACAGCGCAGCCTACCTGCAGGCGCTCACGCCGGTGGAAATGACGCAGCTGATCGAGCTGGTGGTGGTGCCCGAGTCGTGGTTGTTCCGCGATCCGCAGGCGTTCTACGCCACCGTCGAACTGGTGCAGGAACGCTGGGCACGGGGGCGCGCCACGCGCATCCTGTCGATTCCCTGCGCCGGCGGCGAGGAACCGTATTCGATGGCCATGGCGCTGCGCGACGGCGGCGTGCCGAAACAGGCGTTCAGCATCGACGCCTACGACCTCAGTCCCGGCTGCATCGAGCGGGCGCAGGCCGGCATCTATGGCCGCAACGCCTTCCGCGCCCAGGACGTGGCCTTCCGCGAACGCTATTTCACGCACGTGGCCGATGACGCCTACCGCATCATCGACGCCCTGCGCGAGCAGGTCACTTTCCGGCAAGGCAATCTGCTGCAGTTCGATATCGCCGCCTACAGCCGCCACTACGACGTCATCTTCTGCCGCAACCTGCTGATTTATTTCGACAAACCGACCACGCGCGCGGCCATCGCGAACCTGTCCGCCCTGCTGGCCGACGACGGCATGCTGCTGGCCGGCTATGCGGAAGTGCCGTCGTTCTGCCAGAACGGCTTTGCGCCGCTGCAGTTCCGCCAGGCCTTCGCCCTGAAAAAGGAGGCCGCGCCGCGGGCGTCCGTCATGCAGGTCGCGCCCGTGGCGCCGCGCCACGCCTTGCGCAGCGTGCCGCCGGCCATGCCGCCTGCCGTCCCACCGCGCGCCGCCGGCCCTGCAGCGCCGCGCGCGCGGCCCGTGTCCGTGCCGTCGTCCCCGCCGGCGCCGGCCGCGCCAGCCGATTTGCTGGCCGAGGCGCGCCTGCTGGCCGACCGTGGCCAGCTGCGCGAAGCCGGCGAAAAATGCCACGCCCACCTGGCGAGGGTGCCCGAGGCGGCGGAAGCGTATTTCATGCTGGGCATCATCAATGAACTGGCCGGGAAGATGGACCTGGCCGACGATTACTGGCGCCGCTGCATCTACTTGCAGCCCGACCATTACGAGGCGCTGTGCCACCTGGCCCTGCTGGCCGAACGCAATGGCAACCATACGGCCGCCGCCACCCTGAAGGCGCGCGCGGCGCGCATCTACCAGCGCCGCCAGGCGTCCAACTAAGGGGCAAGCAGCATGACAAACCTCATCGCCATCGAGTCCCCCGCCGCCATCGACGACTGCTGGAACCATATCGGCGTGGTCGGCGACCAGAGCTGCCCAAAGCTGCCGGCCAACGTCCATTGCCGCAACTGCGAGGTATACGCCGGCGCGGCCCAGCGCAACCTGCAGCGCCCCGTGGACGCGCACTACCGGCAGGAATGGGCCAGCCACTTCCGCCAGCTGGACGGCGGCGGCGCAGTGCGCGACAGCTCGGCGCTGGTATTTCGCATCGGCCGCGAATGGCTGGCGCTGCCCACGCAGGTGTTCGACTCGGTGGCGCCGCAGGCCAGGCCGCACGTGCTGCCGCACCGCAGCGGGCGTGGCCTGGCGGGCATCGTCAATATCAGCGGCAAGCTGTATCCATGCATGTCGCTGGCGCACCTGCTGGGCATAGACGAACAGGGCGCGCCGCCGGCCCGCGGCCGCCACACGTTCGCCCGGCTGCTGCTGATGCGCTGGGAAGAGCAGGCCTACGCGCTGCCCGTGGCCGACCTGCACGGCATCGTGCGCTATGCGTCGGGCGCCGTACAGGCGCCGGCGGCCACCATCAACAAGGGCCTGTCGCGCTTCCTGTCCTGCGTCATCACCGAGGGCGACATGCGCATCGGCTGCCTGGACACGGCGCTGATCGGCTTTCAACTTGCGAGACTATTACGATGAGCCAGGACCAGCACGGCGACCTGAGTGCCTTTTCCATGCTGGACCTGTTCCGCATGGAGGCGGACAGCCAGACCCAGATTCTCACCGACGGCTTGCTGGCCATGGAGCGCCATGCGGGCGACGCGGCCGCCGTCGAGTCGATGATGCGCGCGGCGCACTCGATCAAGGGCGCGGCCGCCATCGTCGGCCTGCAGGTGGTGGTGCAGCTGGCGCACGGCATGGAAGACAGTTTTGTTGCCGCCCAGCATGGACGCCTGAAACTCACGCCGGAGCGGGTCGATGTGCTGCTGTCGGGCGTCGACCTGATCGTGCAGCTGTCGCGGCTCGACGATGCGGGCGCCGAAGCGTGGCTGGCCGCCAACGCGGCGCAGATCGACCAGACCCTGAACGCCATCGCCGGCATCGGCGAGCTGCCGGAACTGCCGGCCCTGCCTGCGGCCCCGCCAGCGGTGCCGGCGCCATTGCCGGCGGAAGTTGCTGAACAGCAAGCCCCCGTGGCCAGCGGCCTGGCCGGCGAAGAAACGGCGGCCGCCGCGCCACGGCCGGGCGCCAGCGCGCCAGCCAAGGCCCAGGCGCAAAATTTCGACAAGCTGCTGTCGCTGGCCAGCGAATCGCGCATCAACGCGCACCAGATGCATCCGTTTATCGGCGCCCTGCAGCGCTTCAAGCGCAACCAGAGCAGCCTGTTTTCCGCCATCGAGCACCTGCACGTCGCCATTTCCCGCTCGGGCGACGCGGGCCTGATGGAAAAGTCGCTGCTGACGCTGCAAAAGACGCAGCCCCTGAAGCAGTTCATGCTCGAGCACATCGCCGACATCGAAACCTATGAACGGCGCCTGCTGGCCGTCTCGCAGGGCATGGTCGACGAAGTGCTGGCCCTGCGCATGCGCCCCTTCCGCGACGGCATCCACGCGTTTCCGCGCATGGTGCGCGACCTGGCGCGCAGCCTGGGCAAGGAAGTGCAGCTGGAAATCGACGGCGAAGACACCCTGGTCGACCGCGACATCCTGGCAAAGATCGAAAGCCCGCTGAACCACATGCTCAGGAATGCCATCGACCATGGCATGGAAGGCCCGTACGAGCGCATCGACGCGGGCAAGGAGGCGCTGGGCACGATACGCATGGAGGCGCGCCACCGCGCCGGCATGCTGAGCATCGAAATCAGCGACGACGGGCGCGGCGTCGACCTGGAAAAAATCCGCCAGTCCGTCATCGAGCGCAAGATGGCCAGCCCCGCCATGGCGGCCGCGCTGTCGCCGGGCGAACTGCTGGAATTCCTGTTCCTGCCCGCCTTCAGCCTGAAGGCCACGGCCAACCAGCTGTCCGGACGCGGCGTGGGCCTCGACATCGTGCACGAGACGATACGCCAGCAAAACGGCACGGTGCGCCTGGAATCGGAGCCGGGCCGCGGTTTTCGCGCCCTGATTACCCTGCCGCTGACGCAATCGATCGTGCGCGCGCTGGTGATCGACATCCACGGCGAAGCCTACGCCATCCCCATCGTCAAGGTGGAAAGCGTGGTGCGCGTACCGCAGGCGGCCATCCACACCCTGGAAAACAAGCAGTTTTTCGAGCTCAAGGGCGAGCACCTGGGCCTGGTATCGGCCGCGCAGGTGCTCGAGCTGGGCGAAGCGAATACGGGCGCCACCGACCTGCCGGTGGTGGTGATCGGCCGCGGCAAGCAAAGCTATGCGCTGGTAGTCGACGCCATCCGCGGCGAGCAAAGCCTGGCCGTGCAGGCCATTGATCCGATCTTCGGCAAGATGCGCGACATTTCCGCCGCCGCCCTGCTCGACGACGGCGAGCCGGTGCTGATCCTCGATGTGCCCGATCTGCTGCTGTCGATCGACAAGCTGCTGCACGAAGGCGGCCTGCACCAGCTTGCGCAGGCCGGTCACGCGCAGCAGCGCCGCGCCAAGCGCATCCTCGTCGTTGACGATTCGCTGACGGTGCGCGAAATGGAGCGCAAGCTGCTGCTGGCGCGCGGCTTCGAGGTCGACGTGGCCATCGACGGCATCGACGGCTGGAACGTGGTGCGCAGCGGCGAGTATGACCTGGTGATCACCGACGTCGACATGCCGCGCATGGACGGCATCGAACTGGTCTCGCTGATCAAGAAGGACCTGCACCTGCACAAGCTGCCGGTGATGATCGTCTCGTACAAGGACCGCCCGGAAGACCGCGCGCGCGGCCTGTCGGCCGGCGCCGACTATTATCTGACCAAAGGCAGCTTCCACGACGAGACCTTGCTCGACGCGGTGGCCGACCTGATAGGAGATGCCCGCTTATGAGCTGTCATACATGAAAATTGCCATTGCCAACGATGTCGCCATGGCTGCCGAGGCCCTGCGCCGGGTGGTCGCCAGCACGCAGGAGCACCAGGTGCTGTGGATCGCCCGCACGGGGCTCGAAGCGGTGCGCATGTGCGAGGGCAACCGTCCCGACCTGATCCTGATGGACCTGAACATGCCGGAGATGGATGGCGTGGAAGCGACGCGCCTGATCATGGAGCAAAGCCCGTGCGCCATCCTGGTCGTCACGGGCCGCCCGCAGGACAATGTCAACCAGGTCTTCCGCGCGCTGGGCGCGGGCGCGCTCGACGTCACGGCCACGCCCGTGCTGCAGGGGGAGGTGGGCGGCGACAGCGAACTGCTGGCCAAGATCAAGACCATCGGCAAGCTGATACGCCACAGCGCCGAGGCACCGCCGCCGCGCCAGGCGAACGGCAACGGCGGCGAACGGGGCGACGGCCAGGTATCGACGCTGGTGGCCATCGGCGCCTCGACGGGCGGCCCCTCGGCCGTGGCCAAGGTGCTGTCCGGCTGGACGGCGCCGCCCGGCTGCGCCATCGTCGTGGTGCAGCACATCGATGAAACCTTCGCCTCGCACTTCGCCAAATGGCTGGACGACCAGCTCAGCATGCCCGTGCGCGTGATCGCCGACGGCGACGAACTGGTATCGGGCACGGTGCTCATCGCCAAGACCAATGATCACTTGCTGCTAGATCAGAATTATCGTTTGGGTTACGATGCAGCACCACGCGACTATGTCTACCGCCCGTCCGTCGACGTCTTTTTCAACTGCGTGGCGCAGCACTGGCGCGGCGACGCCATCGGCGTATTGCTCACAGGCATGGGACGCGACGGCGGCGACGGCTTGCTGGCCATGCGCCGCGCAGGCAAGAGCACCATTGCGCAAGATCAGGCCAGCAGCGCCGTCTACGGCATGCCGCGCGCGGCGGCCGAACTGGATGCGGCGCAATACATCCTGCCATTGGATAGAATAGGCGCCAGCTTGCGCAGCCGCCTGGGCGCCAAACTCAACAATGGGTGGGAGCCCTCCCCTAACATCTGAAAAGAATGCAATGCCAGAATTTTCCTCCAGCTTCACCCAGCCCGAGCCTGCGCTGACCGAATTCAAGGTCAGCGTCCTGCTGGTGGACGACCAGTTGATCATTGCTGAGGCAATCCGGCGCATGCTGAGCGACCAGCAGGATATCGAATTTCACTATGTGACCGACGCCAGCCAGGCGCTGGACACGGCGCTGCGTTTGCAGCCTACCGTCATCCTGCAAGACCTGGTGATGCCGGGCATCGACGGCTTCAGCTTGATCCAGCAGTACCGCGAACACGAGGCGCTCGCGCATGTGCCGGTGATCGTGCTGTCGGCCAAGGACGACCCGAAACTGAAGGCGCACAGCTTTGCCGTCGGCGCCAACGATTATGTGGTGAAACTGCCGGACCGTCTGGAATTGCTGGCGCGCATACGCTACCATTCCAACGCGCACATCAGCCGGCTGCAGCGCGACCAGGCATTTCGTTTCCTGCGTGAAAGTCAAAAAAACCTGGCCGACGCGAATATTGAATTGCAGAAGCTCGCGGCCCTCGACGGCTTGACGGGCATCGCCAACCGCCGCCGCTTCGATGAAACCGTGCAATTCGAATGGCAGCGGGGCCAGCGCGACAAGACACCCTTGAGCCTGCTGCTATGCGACATCGACCATTTCAAGAGCTATAACGACCACTACGGCCATTTGCCGGGCGACTTGTGCCTGAAGAAGGTGGCTGCCGTGTTGACCGAACATTTGAAGCGGCCTGCCGACCTGGCGGCCCGCTACGGCGGCGAGGAATTCGCCCTGATCCTGCCGGAAACGGAAGCGGCCGGCGCGCTGCTGATCGCCGAAGCCTGCCGGCGCCATCTGGAAGGCTTGCAGATCGAGAACCCGGCAGCGGCGACCGGCATCGTCACCATCTCGATCGGCGTGGCCACGGTGGTGCCGTCGCCACGGACGACGATCGAGCAACTGATCAACCGCGCCGACCAGGCCCTGTACGCGGCCAAGCGCGGCGGACGCAACAGCGTGCTGAGCGCCGATGACGCCAGCGAATAGTTTTTAACCCCAAGGAAAGTGAAGCATGAGCACACAACTGGACAATGTCAGCGTCGTCAAGAAATCGAACATCTACTTTGACGGCAAGTGCGTGTCGCACAACGTCATCCTGGCCGATGGCACGAAGAAAAGCGTGGGCGTGATCTTCGCGTCATCGTTGCGCTTCAACACGGGCGCGCCGGAAACGATGGAAATCGTCGGCGGCCTGTGCAAGGTGCGCCTGGCCGATGCGACGGAGTGGAACAGCTATGGCGCCGGCACGGAATTCAAAATCCCCGGCAATAGCCATTTTGATATTGAAACAATCGAAACCGTGGATTACGTCTGCCACTTCGGCTGATCCATGCAGAAAAAACGTCCATGGCTGCGTTGCACTGCCTCGCCGTACTATGCGTACTGTCTTCGGCAATGCGCCTTGCCCTGAACATTTTTTCAGGCATGGATTTGATGAAGATTAAACAAACACAGGCTCGGGCGACAGGCGCACGCCATATTTCGCCTCTACATCATCCTGTATCGCTTCCGCCAGCCGGGTAATGTCCGCGCCACGAGCGCCGCCATTATTCACCAGAACCAGCGCCTGCCTGGGATACACTCCCGCGGGCCCCAGGTTTTTTCCCTTCCAGCCACACTGGTCGATCAGCCAGCCGGCCGCCAGCTTTTCCGTGCCATCGGGCTGCGCATGGTGCACCAGCGCAGGAAAACGTTCCAGCAAGGCAAGACATTGCTCCCGTGACACCACCGGATTCTTGAAGAAGCTACCCGCATTGCCGATGACGGCCGGGTCCGGCAATTTTCTGCGGCGGATCGCCATCACCGTCTCGGCCACCTGTTGTGCTGTCGGCTCGGCAAGATTGCGCTCGGCCACGGCCTGCGCCAGTTCCGCATAGCGCAAATTCGGCTGCCACTCGGCCGGCAAGGCGAACGTCACTTCCAGCACGATCAGCTCGCGCCCGTCCGCCTGCTTGAAGATGCTGTCGCGGTAGGCGAAGCGGCAAGCTTCGCGGTCCATGTTGAAGACGATGCCGCTGGCGCTGTGCATGACGCTCACGCTATGCAGATAATCCTTGATTTCAACGCCATACGCGCCGATATTCTGGATAGGTGCCGCGCCCACCGTGCCGGGGATCAGCGACAGGTTTTCCAGCCCGCCCACGCCTTGCGCCAGGGTCCACTGCACGAAATCGTGCCAGTTTTCGCCGGCCGCGGCCGTGACGAGTATCGTCTCGAAATCCGCCTGTGCCAGGCGCATGCCGCGCGTGGCCATGTGCAGCACCACACCGGGAAAGTCGCCGGTCAGGACGATGTTGCTGCCGCCGCCCAGGATCAGGCGCGGCATGGCGGACAGGGCGGGATCCTGCAGTGCGGCCTGCAGCTCGGCCTGCGAAGTAATGCGTACGTAGGCGGCCGCATTGGCCGTGATGCCGAAGGTATTCAGGCGCTGGAGGGAGTAATTGTGTTCGATGGTGAGCTCTGGATGCATGGGATAGGGAAATTTTGCTCGATTATAGAGCGAAAGCGACAAAAAACCACCTCAGGACAAGGGCGACTTGCCCGTTGTCCGTTAAAATGTCGCATCTTTAACAGGGCCGTCCCATGGCGCAGAATCAGCCGCCAAGGCCCAGCGCGCCGAGCGCGCGCTCGCTTTAACAAGAAAAGGAACAGACCATGCCGTCATTTGACGTAGTCTCCGAAGCCGATATGATCGAAGTCAAGAATGCAGTCGAGCAATCCAACAAGGAAATCTCGACCCGTTTCGATTTCAAGGGCAGCGATGCCCGCGTCGAACACAAGGAAAACGAATTGACCGCGTTCGCGGATTCGGAATTCCAGCTCAGCCAAGTGCGCGACGTGCTGACCAACAAATTGACCAAACGCAAGGTCGATGTCCGCTTCCTCGACGAAGGGGACATCAAGAAGATCGGCGGCGACAAGGTCAAGCAGATCATCAAGATCAAGAATGGCATCGAATCGGATGACGCCAAGAAAATCGTGCGCGTCATCAAGGACAGCAAGATGAAAGTGCAAGCGAGCATCCAGGGCGAAGCCGTGCGCGTCACGGGCGCCAAGCGCGACGACCTGCAGGCGGCCATGGCCATGCTGCGCAAGGACGTGCCCGACATGCCGCTGGAATTTAACAATTTCCGCGATTAATTTCGATGATGCGCACGCTCCGGCCTGCGCTTGCGCCGGCATGGCGGCAAGCTCTGCCTCGGAGAGCCCGCCCGCTTGGGGTAGAATTGAAGCTGTGCACAGCTACATGCGCGCCCGCTCGCCTGACCGGCAGCGGGCATGACCGTACATCTGGCTCAGTGATAACCACGGTAGTCTAAGGATAGCAATGAAACGTGTTGATGATTTCCGCCTGCGATTTGGCAAAAAAGAATATGTGCCCATCATGATAGGCGGAATGGGTGTGGATATTTCCACGTCGGAGCTGGCCCTGGAAGCGGCCCGGCTGAACGGTATCGGCCATATCTCCGATGCCATGGTGGAAGACGTGTCGGATCGCCGTTTCGACACCACCTTCGTCAAAGACAAGACGAAACTGTACAAGTTCAACATCAATAACAGCGACAAGGCCGTGGTGCAGTTCGACCTGGGCCGCCTGGCGGAAGCGCAGCGCCTGCATATCGGCCGCACCATGGAAGCGAAAAAAGGCGATGGCTTGATCTTCGTCAACTGCATGGAAAAGCTGACCATGAACGGCCCCCGCGAAACCTTGCGCGTGCGCCTGAATGCGGCACTGGACGCGGGTATCGACGGCATCACCCTGTCCGCCGGCTTGCACTTCGGCTCGTTTGCCCTGATGGCCGACCATCCGCGTTTCCGCGATGCCAAGCTGGGCATCATCGTCTCGTCCGTGCGCGCCCTGCAGATTTTCCTGCGCAAGAACGCCAAGCTGGACCGTTTGCCCGACTTCATCATCGTCGAAGGACCATTGGCCGGCGGCCACCTGGGTTTCGGCATGGACTGGGCCAATTACGACCTGCACACGATCACGGCGGAACTGCTGGCCTACCTGAAAGCCGAACAGCTGGACATCCCGCTGATCGCCGCCGGCGGCATCTTCACGGGCAGCGATGCCGTCTCCTTCCTGGAAGCGGGCGCGGCCGGCGTGCAAGTGGCGACGCGCTTTACCGTCACCAAGGAATGCGGCTTGCCGAACAAGGTCAAGCAGGAATACTACAAGGCCTCGGAAGAAGACATCATCGTCAACGGCGTCTCGCCGACCGGCTACCCGATGCGCATGCTGAAAAACACGCCCGCCATCGGCGCTGGCATCCGTCCAGGCTGCGAATCGTATGGCTACCTGCTCGACGCGACAGGCAACTGCGCGTACATCAACTCGTACAACCGCGAAGTCGCTGCCCACCCGGAGCAAAAGACCGTCGTCGTGATGGACAAGACTTGCCTGTGTACCCACATGCGCAACTTCAACTGCTGGACCTGCGGCCACTACACGTATCGCCTGAAGGACACCACGCATAAGCTCGACAACGGCGAATACCAGATCCTGACGGCCGAACACGTCTTCAAGGACTACCAGTTCAGCGTCGACAACCAGATCGCCCTGCCGGAAAAAGAAGAGCCAGTCGCCGGCTGAATCTTGCCTGTCTGACATTAAAATGGCGCAGCCTGCGAAGGCTGCGCCATTTTTTATGCCTGGCGCATGGCCAGCAGCTGCCGTTCGATCTCGGCAAACAAGGGCCGCCGCGACATTTCTTCCTGCAGGCACGCCTGCTGCAAGACCTGCATGGCCGGCAAGGGTGCCGCACAGTGCGCAATCAGCTCGCCCAGCAACACGCCAAAGGCGCGCGCCTCCATGCCCTGCAGCAAGTCCCCTTGCGGCGTGCCTGGCGCAAACATGGACGCTGCGCCGAAGTCGCCCAGCAGGCAGGCGCCACCGTCCGCATGCAGGATATTGTGTGCATACAAGTCGCCATGCACGATGCCGTGCGCATGCAGCTGGCACACGGCCGAGGCGATGCCCCGGGCAATGGCCAGGGCTTGCACTGCGTCAAAGCTTACGCCCTCGGCATACACGTCACGCGTGCATGATGCCAGGCTGGGCGGGCCGGCCAGGTTGCGGTAGGCCGCATCGATGAGCGGCATGACGAGCCCGGACGCCCTCTGCGGATGCGCATCGATAGTGCCCAGGATGGGAATCAGGCCCGGATGCGCCCCCGCGCCGACACAGGCGGCCATCTCGCTGCGCGGCAAGCCATCGCTGGTCATCGCCCCCTTGAACACTTTCACCGCGACATACTCGGCATCATCGAGGCGGGCGCGATAAATCACGCCCGACGCCCCCTCGCCCAGCTGCTGCGCCAGTTTCAGGCGCTGCCAGGCCACGCCCGCCGTAGCGGCGCCGCTCAGGGCTGCCAGTTCACGCGCCTCCGTGCAGGGATTGCCTGCATAGGCAAGCCAGCCCAGGCGTGGCAGGGACAGCAGGCAATCGGGCAGCGCCGTGAAGCGATTGGCGGCGATGCGCACCAGTTCCAGCTTGCGGCAGTTCACCAGCGATGCCGGCAAGTTGCTCAGGCAATTTCCCGCCAGCATGAGTTTCTGCAATTGCCCGCACTTGCCCAGCTCATCCGGCATGGATTCGATGGCGTTATCGGTGAGGGTCAGCCAGCGCAGGACGGGCGGCAAGGCTGCGGCCGACACGTGGCGTATGCGGTTCGCCTTGAAGCCGATCATTTCCAGCGCAGGGCAGGAACCGAGCACGGTTGGCAAGGTGGTGAACAGGTTATCCGAGCAAAAAATGATGCGCAGCTGGTGCAGGCGCGGTAAATCGTCGGGCAGCGAGGACAGCGCATTGCCCGACAAATCGAGGATTTCCAGACTGTCGGCCAGGTCGAAGATTTCGCGGGGGAATTCCGTCAAGCCGCAGGACAGCTTCAGCCGACGCACACCAGCCAGTTGACCAGCGCGTAATTGTTCCAGTGTATGCAAGGCAGACAAGATATTCCTTTCAAGGTGGCACGCGGTCGATGCCATGCATAAAATCAATGGACGTAAAAAAACCCCCACCGGATCACCGATGGGGGTTTTTTCGAATAACAAGCCTGACGATAACCTACTTTCAC